>JANMNH010000117.1:0-2192 GCA_031373745.1 Hyphomicrobium sp.
CCCCAAGCCGCTTCAGCGCCGCCGAGAACCGCTTAATCTCCGCTTCCAACTCCGCCTTGCGTTCCTTGGCTTCCTCGATCGCCTCTTCCTTGGCGCGCTCCATGAAGCTTTGGTTCGAAAGCTTGGCGTCCATTTTGGCCAAATCGCTATTCGCACTCTCGATTGCCTTTTCGAGGCGCTTTTTCTCAGCCGCCATATCGATGATGCCAGCAAGCGGCAAAGCGGCCGTCGTTTCGCCGGTCACGATCAACGCCGCCTGCTTTGGCGCGGTCTTCGCAAACGAAATGTCATCAAGACGCGCGAGGCGCTTGATCGTATCCTCGTTTCTTTGCGTGCGCACTTTCAAAGCGGCATCCGCGCCAACAATGACGAGCGGGATTTTCGCGCCCGCCGGCACGCTCATTTCGGTTCTGACCGAACGAATTTCGGAGACGAGACGCACAATCCAATTGATCTCATCAATGGCTTGACTGTCGACGAGCCCATCAAGGCGCGGCCATTCGCTGTGGCACAACAGATTGCGCCGCGCCACGCCATGCTCGACCATATGCGCCCACAATTCTTCCGTGATGAACGGCATGAAAGGGTGCAGCATCTTCAAGATCTGATCGAGCACCCAGGCGGTCGCTGCCCGGGTCTCAGCCTTGGCCTCTTCATCGTCGCCAGCTAACAGCGGCTTGATAAGCTCCACGTACCAATCGCAAAACTGGCCCCACACGAACTCATAGGCCGAGTTCGCAGCTTCGTTAAATTTATAGACTTCGAGCGCTTCGGTAACGGCTTTGGCCGCGAGTTCGGTTTCGCCGATGATCCATTTGTTGACCGTCTGCTCGACTTTGGCGGGATTGAAATCCTGCTGGCGCACGCACTCGTTCATTTCGGCAAAGCGCGCCGCATTCCAGAGTTTGGTCGCGAAATTGCGATAGCCTTCGACGCGCGATTTCGCGAGCTTGATATCGCGGCCCTGCGCCGCCATCGCGGCAAGCGTGAAGCGCAAAGCGTCGGCGCCAAACTCGTCGATCAGCACCAAGGGGTCCATGACGTTGCCCTTGGACTTACTCATCTTCTGCCCCTTCTCGTCGCGCACGAGGGCATGGATGTAGACTTGACGGAACGGCACTTCTTTCATGAAGTGCATGCCCATCATCATCATGCGCGCGACCCAGAAGAAGATGATGTCGAAGCCGGTGACGAGGACCGAAGTCGGATAATATTTTTTGAGTTCTGCTGTTTCGTCCGGCCAGCCCATCGTCGAAAACGGCCACAAGGCGGATGAGAACCAAGTGTCGAGGACGTCGGGGTCGCGTGAGATTAGTACAGGCCCCGGTTGTCCAGGCGTAAATTCAGCCCCTGGATTTGGCCTAGCTTGACCTTCAAACTGAAATGCCTCGTTAGAAATTTTCACTTCTCGACCATAGTGCTCGCGAGCTTGCGCAATAGCGGCTTCTTCCGATACGGCTACGAAGATTTTTAGCTGCGACTGACCATAGCCCGTTATCTCGCCAGCTCTCTCAGGTCCATACCAAGCCGGGATTTGATGCCCCCACCACAATTGGCGCGAGATGCACCACGGCAGGATGTTGTGCATCCACTCATCGTAGGTTTTTTTCCAATTCGCTGGAATGAATTCGGTCTCGCCCGAGTCGACAGCTTTGATCGCCTCTTTCGCCATCTCGGCGGCGTTCACGTACCACTGGTCCGTCAGCCACGGCTCGATCACCACGCCCGAGCGGTCGCCATGCGGCACCGTATGCGTGGTCGGCTCGATCTTTTCAAGAAGGCCGAGCGCATTGATTTCGGCGATAACTTTCTTGCGGGCTTCAAAGCGATCCATGCCGCGATAGGCTTCAGGCGCTTCGCTGTTCAACTTGCCGAACGCGTCAAGCACGTTGATCTGCGCGAGGTTCTGCCGCTTGCCCACCTCAAAATCGTTGAAGTCATGTGCCGGGGTGATCTTCACTGCGCCCGTGCCCTTCTCGGGGTCCGAATACTCGTCGGCCACGATTGGAATTTCTCGGCCAACCAGCGGCAGCTTCACCGTTGCCTTGGCCGCAATCAGCGCCGCATAGCGCTCGTCCTCGGGATGCACGGCAACGCCCGTATCGCCCAGCATCGTCTCGGGCCGCGTCGTCGCGACGACGATGTAGTCGTGCGCGTAGCCCGGTACTTTCTTCGTGAGCGGATAGCGGAAA
>JANMNH010000125.1:0-4949 GCA_031373745.1 Hyphomicrobium sp.
CATGTCGCCCATCTCTCGCGCGGGGCGTGCGGAAGAGCGGACACCCGTTGTGGCGACTGATGCAAGACCGGCAAGGGAGCCGCATCAGTGATGCTAGGGTTGGAGTTTTTTCAATAGCCGTTTCAATTGCGAGATCCAGGCGTTGCGCCTGCTGCATTCGTTTCTGAAGTGGTATCCAAACCTGCACAACAGTGCCGCTTCCTGTCAGTTGCCAACCTGACGGGGGACAAGACTATGAATACTAAAGCCACAACAGCCGCGATCTCGGTCGCTGCATTTATAGCCATATCAGCGAGTGCCTTCGCGCAAGAGGCGGTACCCGTTCAAGACGCCGAAGCGGCCATCGCGGCGAACGAACTGCCGCCGGTCGTTATCGAAGGCGCAACGATTGAGGCAAAGCCTGTTGCCAAGCCCAAATCAAAGCCGGCACCTGTTGTTGCCGAGGAACCAGAACCCGCGCCGCAGCCCGTAGCCAAAAAGAAAAAGAGCGTTGCGAAGGCAAGCGCGGCCAAGAAGGCAAGTCAGGCCGCCGAAGTACCTCCAGCAGAAGCGTCGCCTGAGGCCGTCGCACCCTCGATTGATAATGTTGCCGCGGCTGCCAGCGAATCTGGAGTTGTCTCCGGAATTCCCGCCGAGAAGGTTGGCAGCTCCGTTTCTGTCGTCACGGCCGAGCAATTGAAAAACCAGCAGGTACGCACAGCCGCCGAAGCACTGCGCAGTTTACCGGGCGTGAGCGTCAGCCAGCAGGGCGGTCCGCAGGGCGTAACTGTCGTGCGGTTGCGCGGCGCCGAGAGCAACCACACGCTCGTGCTGGTCGATGGCGTTGAGGTCAATGCCGCAGGCACCGACGGTTTCTTCGATTTTTCAACGATGCTCGTCGACGATATCGCGCAAATCGAAGTGTTGCGCGGTCCGCAAAGCGGTCTCTACAGTTCGGGTGCGCTCGGCGGCGTCATCAATATCGTCACGCGGGGCGGCAAAGGCCCGTTGACGTTCCGCGCGCGCGCTGAAGGCGGATCGTTCGACACTCGCGACGGTATGGTTGGAATTTCGGGCGGCACGGACCGCGCACACATGAGTCTCAGTCTCTCTGGCCGAAGAACCAACGGTTTCGACATTTCAGAAAAGGGGATCGAAGACGATGGCGCCGAGTTCTCGACGCTGAGCTTCACCGGCGGCGTTATGATCTTCGACAACTTGAAACTGGATGCAACGCTCCGCCGCGCCCATCGCGAGGGCGACCGCGACGGTACCAGCGATGTCCTCAAAGGACTGTTCGTTGCCTCCGAAGAGCGATCTACGTTCGCGTCCGACGTGTGGCTCGGCCGTGTCGAAGCAACGCTCGATACGTTCGACAGCGCTTGGATTCACAAAGTTTTTGTGAGCGGCACCGAGACGGACAATAGCGACTTCGATCTTGGACCGTTCTCGCCGCCTGACGGCGCGCGCTCGCGCAACGTCAGCACGGCAAGCAAATACGGATATCTATCGACCTACCGGCTGGACGGCCCGTCGGGCATGGCTGTCCGGCATTTCCTGACCGGTCTTGTCGAGCATCAGCGCGAGCAGTTTGAACAGCCGTTGCTTTCGGCCGAGGCTTTCGAGCGCGACCGCGACAGCATTGCCGGCGAAATTCGGGGCGAGTATTTTAACGCGCTGACGCTCACCGGCAACGTGCGTCATGATAAGAACGACGGATTTGAGGACGCAACGACGTGGCGTGCGGCAGGTTCGTTGCGGCCTGAGGGCTCGCCCTTCCGCCTCCACGCGAGCGTCGGGACGGGGATAAAATATCCGAGCTTTTCCGAGCAGTTTGGCGTCTTCAGCGGGTTTGTCGCCAATCCCAACTTAACGCCCGAAACCAGCCTCGGCTGGGACGCTGGCGTGGAAGCCACGTTCTTCGGCGGCAAGGCAATCGTCGATGTGACGTATTTCAATGCCAACCTCGAAAACGAAATCGACTTTGATTTCGTGCCCCCGGCTGCAGCGTGCGGCGGGGTTCCGTTCTGCTTCGTTCCGTTCAATAGAACCGGCGAGAGCCAGCGCGAAGGGATCGAAGTTGCGGGCCGTGCGCTGCTGATGGACGGCTTGAGCGTGGGTGTAGCTTACACGTACCTCAAAGCGACCGAATTCAATGGCGCGGAAGAAGTCCGCCGAGCACCGCACTCGGGCCGCGCCGATATCAACTATGCGTTCGCCGGTGGCAAAGGAAACTTTAATATTGCGGCCGTGTATAATGGCGAGATGCAAGACCTTGCCTTCAGCGCGCTGACGTTTTCATCGCAACGCGTAACGCTGGACGAATACTGGCTCGTGACGGCGGCTGCGTCCTACAAGATTGCACCCGGAGTCGAGCTTTACGGGCGCGTGGAGAACGTACTCGACGAGGATTACCAGGAAATCTTCGGTTTTGAGACGGCAGGCGTTGCAGCTTATGCGGGTGTGCGTATCAACTACGAAGAGCCGTCGACTTTGAACTGGTCGCAGTACAAATAGGAGATGCGATTGCGCGGCGGTTTCACGGTACTTGTCTTCTCAGCTGCGCTCGCAGCTCTTGCGGGCACCGGGGAGGCGCTTGCCGAACCGCCGCGCCGCATCGTTTCGCTCAACTTGTGTACCGATCAGCTACTCATTGACCTTGTGCCGCGCGAGCGCATTGAGGCTGTGAGTTTCTTGGCAACGGATCGCACGCTCTCGGCATATGCTTCGCGGCTTCAAGGTTTGACACAAGTGCGCGGAACGGCCGAAGAAGTGCTGACCCTTGCGCCCGATCTTGTTATCGCGGGCGAATATACGACCGGACCAACGGTCGATCTGTTGCGCCGCTTGGGCGTCAAGCTTCTTGTCGTGCCTTTGGCGTCGGATTTTGAGGGCATGCGTTCGAGCTTGCGTTTGATCGCGGAGGCGGTTGGCGAAAAAGAACGCGGTGAGGCGGTCATCACTGAGTTCGACGAACGCGTGCGCGGCGCGCGGTCAACGGTCCCCGGTCAGCCAACGGCCGTTGCCTACCAAGTCAACAGCTTGACATCGGGACCGGGGAGCCTACTCGATGCAGCGCTGGACGCCGCAGGATATCGCAATATCGCGCGAGACTTGAAGCTCGGGCCCGCCGGGCGGTTGCCGCTTGAAGCGCTGGTCGCGTCGCCGCCCGATCTCGTTGTGCTGGCTAATGCACCGGACGATTTCAAAACCGTGCTGGGCGATAACTTGCGCCATCCTGCTTTCGCGGATTTGTTGCGCCGCCGCCCGAGCGTGCATCTGCCGATGCCGCTGTGGATGTGCGCGACGCCAAAGATCGCCGAAGCTGTGGAGATTTTGGCATCCATGAAGCGCACGGGCGTCGCAGTTGCGGATGGCTTGCGATGATTTCGCGCGCAACGCTTTATGCCGGGCTGCTGGCGGTTATCGGTTTTGCCGCTTCTCTCGCAATCGGGCCAGACGGGATTGGTCTTCCGCCAAATAGCGACGCGGCGCGGCTCGTGTTCACGGAAATCCGTTTGCCGCGCGCGCTGCTGGGACTTCTGGTCGGGGCTGCACTCGGACTATCGGGCGCTGTGTTGCAAGGTTACTTGCGCAACCCGCTTGCCGAGCCTGGCTTGCTCGGAATCTCGGGCGGGGCAGCGCTTGGAGCCGTAATTGCGATCCACTCTGGCATCGCTGCGCGATTTGCTTTGGCGCTTCCGATTGGCGGCCTTACCGGTGCCGCAGCGGCTGCGATTGCGATTGTCTCTCTAGCCGGCCTCAGTGGCGCAACGACGACGCTTATTCTTGCCGGCGTTGCCGTTTCGGCAATAGCGGCTGCGTTGACGACGCTCGCGCTCAACTTGTCGCCAAATCCATTTGCCTCCGTCGAGATCATGGTCTGGCTGATGGGGTCATTGACGGATCGCAGTCTCGTGCATGTGTGGCTGGCGGCCCCGCTCATTCTCGTCGGCATCGCAATGCTATTGACAACGGGGCGGGATCTCGAAGCGCTCAGCCTTGGGGAAGAGGCGGCACAAAATCTAGGCGTTGATCCGGGCGGCTTGCGCTTCAAAGTCATCGCCGGTGCCGCATGTGCGGTCGGTGCGGCAACGGCAGTCGCAGGTTCAATAGGATTTGTGGGGCTGATTGTTCCGCATGTCTTACGGCCTTTTGTTGGAGATAGTCCCGGCGGATTGCTGGTGCCGAGCCTGTTCGGCGGCGCGGCGCTCGTGCTGTTCGCGGATGTCGCGCTGCGCCTCGTCGCGCCCTACAGCGACTTGCGCCTCGGCGTTTTAACGGCTCTGATCGGCGCGCCATTTTTTCTCTGGCTTGTGCTGAAAAGGCGGTTGGAGATGCAGCCATGAGCCTGCGCGCCGAAAATGTATCCGTCCGGCTCGGTAAGCGGATAGTTGTCGATAATCTCAGCCTTGAAGTGAAGCCCGGCGAATTGATTGCCGTCGCCGGCGCTAACGGCGCGGGCAAATCGACGACGCTCAAGCTCCTCGCAGGTCTTATCAAACCCGAATCGGGCAGCGTCGTACTCGACGGCAAGCCGCTCGCTGATTCCAGCGGTCCCGAACTCGGGCGGCGCATCGCGTTCCTTCCACAGGATCGCACGGTTCACTGGTCTCTTAAGTCCGAGCGCGTAGTGGCACTCGGCCGTTTGCCGCATCGCAGTTTTGCAGCAGGCGAGAACGACAATGATCGTGCCGCGATTTCCTCTGCCATGGTGCGCATGGATGTTGAAGAATTAGCTGAGCGGCCCATCTCAAAACTATCGGGTGGAGAACGTGCTCGCGTTCTCGTTGCGCGCGCTCTAGCGCAGGAAGCCGAATATCTCATCACCGATGAACCGGCGTCCGGGCTTGATCCCGCACATAGTCTCGCGCTATTTGAAGAACTGGCGCGACTTGCGCGCGATGGTCACGGTATCTTGACAGCGCTCCATGATCTCTCGTTTGCTGCGCGCTTCGCCACACGCGTCA
>JANMNH010000027.1:0-21609 GCA_031373745.1 Hyphomicrobium sp.
GAAGCGCAAGGCTCAGATGGCGCTCGTCGTCGACGAGTACGGCGAAGTGCAAGGGCTCATTACGCTCGAAGATATTCTGGAAGAAATCGTCGGCCAGATCGCCGACGAGACCGACAGCGACGGCCCCGGCGTGCGCGTGCAGGCCGACGGCGCCGTCGTCGTCGAGGGCTCGACCGCCATCCGCGACCTCAACCGGCAGATGGACTGGGACCTGCCCGACGAGGAGGCGACGACGATTGCCGGTCTCGTCATTCACGAAGCGCAAACCATTCCCGAACCGGGCCAGGTTTTCAAGTTCCACGGCTACCGCTTTGAAATCCTGCGCAAGACCCGCAACAAGATCACTGCGCTGCGCATCACGCCGCTGCCCAAGCCTGCGGGGGAAAGCGGTAGCGCCAATGAAGGAGACATCGCAAACTCGGGATAAGCTCTGCCTAGCGTATCGCTTCGCCCGGCGCATATGTTGCCAAAGCAAGCGCATGAATGGCAACACCTACATCGCCTTTCAAAACCTCGTTGACCATGCGGTGGCGCTCGACGCGCGATTTGCCGGCGAACGCTTCCGACACGATGAGAACGCGGAAGTGGCTTTCGCCCGTGCCCGGAGACGAGTGGTGGCCGGCATGCATCTCGGACTCATTGACGACATCCAGCCGCGTTGGCCGCAGTGCCACAATCAATTTTTCTTTTATGCGTGCTTCCGCCGGCATGGATTATCCTTAAAGTCTCCCGAATTCCCGCATAAGCGCAAATGGCTTGCTGACGTGAACGCGGCATTAAGCCCTAGTCCGCAGAGTGGGTGTCCACAGCGCCTCGTCTTGTCAAGGACAGGCAACGCAGTTCCGCCGCACGGCGGTCTTGTGTAAGCCATCAGCAAAGACCATACTCCGGCCCCCATGAAACTCGACTCAAAAATCTTCGACAGCATCCGTGTCTCGGGCAAACGTAATAGCCCCAAGCGCGCCGATAGCGTCTCGCCGTGTCAATGGAAGGGTTGCGAAAAGCCCGGGCCCCACAAGGCTCCCGCCGGGCGCGGCAAAGAAGGGCAGTACTACAATTTCTGTCTCGATCACGTCCGCCACTACAACGCGGGTTACAATTACTTCGACGGCATGAACGACGCTGAAGTCGATGAATTCCGCAAGGACGCATTGACCGGCCACCGTCCGACTTGGAAGGTGGGCGCCAATGCCTGGGCGCACGGTATGAGCGCTCCTGAGCGTTCGGGGGAGGCTGCCGCCCATATTCGGACCAGCTCGCGACAATCCGCCCCGAAGAGATCCTCGCGCTCCAAAACGGGGCCAGATTACCACCGCGAGCTGAAGCCGCTCGAGCGTAAGTCCCTGCGCACGCTGGATTTGCCAGATGGTGCCACGCGCGAGGACATCAAAGCCAGATTCAAGGCACTTGTGAAGGTTCACCACCCAGATGCCAACGGCGGAGACAGCCGGTCGGAGGACAAGTTGCGCGAGATCATTCAAGCCTATAATTATCTCAGGCAGGCAGGAATGGTCTGAAGGCCACCAAGGGTCATCGCACGTTGCGCTGAGCCCGGCATCCCGCCCAAGCTTCTTTGCAAACAAGTCTCAGTTTGAGCCGGGAACGTATCCACGACATGCGAACGCAAACGAGCGCAGGGGCCGCTGCCCCAACGGCGAGCATGCCCGACATGAAGTTGTCGGTGCGTCAGGTATTCGGGATCGATAGCGATCTTGAAGTACCAGCCTATTCCAAAGGCGACGATCACGTTCCCGATCTCGATCCCGATTATCTTTTTAACCGGGACGTGACGCTCGCCATTCTGGCCGGCTTCAAACACAATCGCCGCGTCATGGTGCAGGGCTATCACGGCACCGGTAAATCGACCCACATCGAGCAGGTGGCGGCCCGCCTCAACTGGCCGTGCGTGCGCGTGAACCTCGACAGTCACGTGTCGCGAATTGATCTCGTCGGCAAGGACGCCATCGTGGTCAAGGACGGCAAGCAGGTCACCGAGTTCAAGGAAGGCATTTTGCCGTGGGCGCTGCAAAACAACATTGCGCTCTGCTTCGACGAGTACGATGCAGGCCGTCCCGACGTTATGTTCGTCATTCAGCGCGTTCTCGAAGTTTCGGGCAAGCTGACATTGCTCGATCAATCCAAGGTCATCCGCCCGCATCCCGCGTTCCGGCTTTTCTCAACGACAAACACGATTGGTTTGGGCGACACGTCAGGCCTCTATCACGGTACGCAGCAAATCAATCAGGGGCAGATGGACCGCTGGCAGATCGTGGCGACACTCAACTATTTAGCACACGACGACGAAGCCAAGATTGTGTTGTCGAAGGTCAAAGCCTTCGCCAAGACCGACGCCAAGCGCAAGCAGGTGTCCAGCATGGTCCGCGTCGCGGATTTGACGCGCTCGGCCTTCATCAACGGCGACCTCTCGACCGTCATGAGCCCACGTACGGTCATGACATGGGCAGAAAATGCCGAGATCTTCGGCGACATCGGCTTTGCCTTCCGCGTCACCTTCGTCAACAAGTGCGATGAACTCGAAAAGCCGCTGGTAGCCGAGTTCTATCAGCGCTGCTTCGGCGAAGAGCTGCCCGAAAGCACGGCGAACGTGGCGTTGAGCTGAGGTAGGCCGGTGCATTCCGAACACGCTGCGGAAAGACTCTAATGGCCCTCCTTCCCAACAAGCGCAAAGAAGCCCCGAGCGAGCCCTTAAAGCGCGTGCTCGGACCCGCCATGCGCGCTATCGCCGGCAACGCCGAACTCGAAGTTGGCTTCGGGCCGGGCAAAGCAGAAGTGACGGCCAACTCCGTTCAGCTGCCCGAACCGCCGCGCGCGCCCGCGCCTAAGGACGTAGCAATCGTGCGCGGCTGGGCCGATAGCATCGCCCTCAACATCGGCTGTCACAACAACAAGATCCACAAACGCATTGTGCCGCCTCCGGGGCCTGCGCGCACCGTGTTCGAAGCGGCTGAAAAGGCGCGTGTCGAGGCGCTGGGTTCCACACGCATGGCTGGTATGGCCAAGAACCTGACAGCGCGTCTGGAAGACCAATACAGTCACGGCCGCTTTACGAACCCGATGGAGCGCGCTGAAGCGCCGCTTGAAGACGCCCTCGCACTCATCATCCGCGAGCGTTTGACGGGGCAGGTGCCGCCCAAATCGACACATGGCGTGGTTGAAGCGTGGCGCCCGCTGATCGAGGGCAAGTGCGGCAAAGTTCTGAAACGTCTCGAAGAGAATTTCGAGAGCCAAGAGCAGTTCGGCCGCCAAATCCGCGATTTGCTCAAAACTCTCGAATTGGCCGAAGACATGGACGCGCACGAGCCGGACGAGAGCGAAGACCAGGACGACGACAACGTTCAGGAAGGCGGCGCTGAGAATTCCGAGCAAACGCAAGACCAAGGTGCCGAGGGTCAGGATCAGGCGAGCGACGACGAAAATTCGGAAGGAAAAATATCCGAAACCGAAGACATGGCGGATGCCTCCAACGAAAATCAGTCCGACAATGACGAGGACTCGTTCGACGAGGAAGAGGCGCCTGCTCCCTGGCGCCCGAATACCAATGTGCTCGATAACCCGGAGGCCTTTGGCTACAAAGTATTCACGCGCGCCTTCGACGAAGAGGTAGGCGCCGACGAGCTCTCAAGCCCGGAAGAACTCGAGCGATTAAGGTCGTTTCTCGACAAGGAACTGAAAACGCTTGCCGCTGCCGTCGCCCGCCTCGCCAACAAGCTCCAACGCCGGCTTCTGGCCCAGCAAAATCGCGGCTGGGATTTCGATCTCGACGAAGGCGTTCTCGACGCCGCGCGGCTGACGCGCATCATCACCGATCCCATGCACGCGCTGTCCTTCAAGCGCGAACGCGACACCGATTTCCGCGACACCGTTGTGACGTTGCTGCTCGACAACTCAGGCTCAATGCGCGGCCGGCCCATTATGGTCGCCGCATGTTGTGCCGACATCTTGGCGCGCACGCTCGAGCGCTGCGGCGTCAAGGTCGAGATCTTGGGCTTCACGACGCGCGCCTGGAAGGGCGGGCAGGCGCGTGAGGAATGGCTCTCGGCCGGTAAACCATCGTCACCCGGCCGCCTCAATGATTTACGCCATATCATCTACAAGACGGCGGACGCGCCATGGCGCCGGGCCAAGAATGCCTTGGCTTTAATGATGCGAGAAGGTCTTCTCAAGGAAAACATCGACGGGGAAGCGTTAGCGTGGGCGCACGCTCGATTGCTTGCGCGGCCCGAGCAACGCCGCATTCTTATGATGATATCGGACGGAGCGCCGGTCGACGACTCGACGCTGTCCGTCAACTCCGGCAACTATCTTGAGCAGCATTTGCGCCAGGTCATTCATGAAATTGAATCGCGTTCGTCCGTCGAGCTGATCGCCATCGGCATCGGTCACGATGTGACGCGCTATTATGCGCGCGCGGTGACGATCACCGACCCATCCGAACTTGCCGGCGCCATGACGGAAAAGCTGGTTGAGCTTTTCGAGGAAAAAGCTAAAGACGTTGGCAAGCGGACGGGCGCATCAAGCCGCCGCGTACATTAGGACCGGAGCCAATCCTTGCCGGCAGCGAACTCGCACTCCCGTGTGTTGTCTTGGCTACGCGTTAATGTTGGGCGCAAGCGGCGTATTCTTGCGCTGTCCAGCGTCATGGTGCTATCGGCAGGTTTGGCATCCGCAGACCAAAAGCCTGAAATCGCGAACCTCGTTACCGGCAGCCTGGACATTACGGCGACGCAGATCAAAAGTTTTTCGCGCACGGCAAGCGATACGCACTTCGGTAGTCTTGAGTGGCGTGGGGGGCTGCAGATCTCCTCAACGCACCCCAATTTCGGCGGCTGGTCGGGACTAGCACTTGAGGCGGACAACCGGCGTCTCATTGCGGTGTCGGACGGCGGCGCTTGGATGACCGGCGAGTTGACATACGACGGCGCCAAGCTTGCAGGACTGAAGAACCCGCGCATCGGGCCTCTGTTGATAGCCGAAGGCCAGCCCCTCAAGCGCAATCGCGACCGCGACGCGGAAGCAGTAGCAATCGTCAGCGGCGGCACGTCAAAAGGCTCGCTGCTCGTTTCGTTCGAGCAAAATGCCCGCATTGCCCGATACGACGTAACGGAAGCTGGTGTATCGCCCGCGCGCGGTTTTCTGGCGCTGCCGGCAGATTCGCGGAAAATGCGCCGTAACAGCGGCCTTGAAGCCATGACAGTTTTGCAGGGCGGCACCCATAAAGGCTCCGTCATTGCAATGGCCGAGCATCTCTACGATAGCGCGCGCAATCATACGGGGTGGATCTGGATTGGCGGCAAGGCGCAGCGTTTCCAACTGACGAACATCGGCGATTTCGACGTCACCGACGTTGGGAGCTTGGACGACGGGTCGATCATTATTCTGGAACGGCGCTTCCGCTGGCTTGAAGGCGTGCGCATGCGCTTACGGCAAGTTCCCGCCAACGCGCTCAAAGCCGGCGCGACGCTGTCGGGCGACGTGCTTCTCGAAGCCGACCTCGAGCAGGAAATCGACAACATGGAAGGTCTTGCGGTGACGCGAGGCCGGGGCGGAGAAACACTCCTCACGCTTATCTCGGACAACAACTTCAACACGGTCCTCCAGCGCACGATCATTTTGCAGTTTGCGCTTGGCGAGCCGAAAACAGCAAAAGCCCGACCTTGAGCATGGCCCGGCCGGGCTTTTGGAAATATCTCAGATCGCGAGTCGAGGCGGCTTAAGCGGCTTTGGCTTTTACAGCGGCCTTCTGCAACTCGCGCTTCAGCTTCAAGCAATCGGGCGACAGCTGCTCGTTCTTGGCTTTCAAGAGATAAGCGTCGAGGCCGCCGCGGTGCTCAACCGTTTTGAGCGCGCGTGCCGAAACGCGCAGACGCAACTTCTTGCCAAGCGACTCGCTCATCAAGGTCACGTTGCACAGGTTTGGACGGAACTTGCGTTTGGTTTTGTTTTCAGCGTGGCTCTTGCGTTGTCCGGACAGCGGCAACGTTCCCATCAGCTCACAGCGCCTTGTCATTCTACTCTCTCCTTATCCGCGAGCCCGCTTCGTGTCCGCAGATGCGGGCCACGGGGGCGCGGAATGATCTCCGGACTAAGCCGCCCGTTTGGGCCAAAAAACTTCGCCCCACAGGCCGGAGCCAACGGGGAGGATGGGGGTGTATAAGGCAGGATTGTCACAAACGTCAAGGTGGGCAGTCAATTATGCAATTATGGGCCGAATGAGCGCTTCTTGATGGTGCACCGGGCTAGCGTATCAGCCGCAGAAACGACGCATTAAGCCGCTACCGCCAAAGATTATGGGATAAGACGACGGGGGTTTGCAAGTTTATGAAAGTCCGGACAACTCTGGTCTTCTGCGCGCTTTCCAAGCGTCTAAGTTCGGTCATCGCGTTCGCCGGTCTCTTCGCCGCACCCGTCCTCGCAGAGGATGCCAAATGGCCGTCCAGCGTTTCGAGCCGCTATAAGCTTTCTTTCAACGGCTTTGAGGTTGGGGCCTATTCGTTCGATTCGAAATCGAATGGCAAAACCTACTCCGCGACAAGTTCGGCGAACGTCTCGGCATTGTTCGGGGCCTTCAAATGGAAAGGCAACATTACTGCGAGCGGGGCTGTTTCGCCCGAAAAGCCGCGGCCCGCTAGCTACGAGTTGACATACCGGACCAAATCGAAGGCGGGACTTGTCCGCCTTGGCTTCGACAACGGCGGCGTCAAGTCATTGGCTATTGAACCGAAGAAAGATCCCTCGCCCGAAGCGGTCCCGGTTAAACCCGAGCATATGAAGAGCGTTTTCGATCCGATGAGCGCGATCATGGCGCTGACACACGCCGGCACCGGCAATCCGTGCAGCAAGAAGATCGCCGTGTTCGACGGCAAAGTGCGATTCAATCTGACGCTCTCGCCCAAAGGCCACGAACGGCTAACAGAGACAACGCCGTCTGGGCAGCCTAAAGAATTGCACATCTGCAAAGTCAAGTATGATCCGGTTTCCGGTCACAAGCCGAAGGACTTCGAAAATCCTTGGGTCGATTATGGGGCAATTGAGATTGCGCTGCGGCCGGTGCCGAGCGCGGGAGTCTATGTGCCTTACAGAATAACAGTGCCAACGACGCTTGGCGCAGCCGTCATGGTGGCGGATCGCATCGACATCACAGCACCCAACAATACCGTGATCGCACTCACGCAATGACGGCGGGCATTTGGCGCGGCACGTGGCGGCTGTCTGGGATCGCGGCTCCGCACACACGGCGTCACGCGCCCTGAGGCCGGCCGATCATCAATAAACTCTTGATCTCGTCTCTTCACTCTGCAATGCACGGTGCTAAGGTCCGTTCAGGAGGCCAGAGTTTATGGGCAGCGCGCTGGAAGCCCGCATTCGCAATGTGACGGCGGTTCTTGGACCGACAAATACCGGCAAAACGCATCTCGCTATCGAGCGCATGCTGGGCCACGAGAGCGGCATGATTGGCCTTCCGCTGCGTCTTCTCGCGCGCGAAGTCTACGACAAGATCAAGGCTCGCGTCGGCGCGGGGGCCGTTGCACTCATCACGGGCGAAGAGAAGATCAAGCCTGAGAATGCCCGTTACTGGGTATCGACGGTCGAAGCCATGCCGCGCGACGTCGACGTCGATTTTCTGGCGATCGACGAAGTGCAGCTGGCGGGCGATCCCGAGCGCGGCCACGTTTTTACCGATCGTATGCTGCATGCGCGCGGTCGCTCGGAAACGCTCCTGCTTGGCGCGCAAACGATGCGCGAGGCGATTAGCGACCTCATCCCGGGCGCCAATTTCATATCCAGGCCGCGCTTGTCGAAATTGTCCTATGCGGGTGAGAAGAAAATCACGCGGCTGCCGGCACGGACGGCAATCGTCGCGTTCTCAACCCAGGACGTTTACTCGATTGCCGAACTCATACGGCGCCAGAGGGGCGGCGCGGCAGTTGTGCTTGGCGCGCTTTCGCCGCGCACGCGCAACGCGCAAGTTGCCCTCTATCAATCGGGCGACGTTGAGTTTCTGGTTGCGACGGACGCCATCGGTATGGGTCTCAATCTCGATGTCGATCACGTCGCCTTCTCGGCCGTGCGCAAGTTCGACGGCCACAGCCATCGCAATTTAACGCCAAGCGAGATTGGTCAGATTGCGGGGCGCGCCGGCCGGCACATGAATGACGGGACTTTTGGCGTTACAGGCGGCGCCGACGGCCTCGATAGCGATCTGGTTGAACGGCTCGAGACCCATTCGTTTGATAGCGTTCGGATGCTTCAATGGCGCAACCGCAAGCTCGATTTCCGCACGCTTGAGCGTTTGCACGAGTCGCTGCGCGAAATGCCGAAAGAGGGCCGGTTGGTCCGGGCGCGCACGGCGGACGACGTAGCGGCGCTGGAAGCGGTCAGTCTGGACCGCGAGCTTGTGGCGTTGTGCACGACGCCGACAGCGGTCGAAAAACTGTGGGATGTTTGCCAAATCCCGGACTACCGCAAGATTTCGGGTCAAAGCCACGCGGAAATGGCCGGTATTCTCTATAAGTTCCTGCAAACGGGCACGGGCCGCATTCCAGAAGATTGGTTCGCCAAGCAAGTAGCTTTTGCAGATCGCACCGATGGGGATATAGATACCCTCGCCAACCGCATCGCTCACATACGAACTTGGACGTTTGTGTCGAACCGGCCCGACTGGCTCAAGGATCCGGTTCATTGGCAGGAGCGGACACGGGCTATTGAAGACAGGCTTTCCGACGCGCTGCACGAGTGTTTGACCCAACGCTTCGTGGATCGCCGGACCAGTGCATTGATGAAGGGCATGAGAGATAAAGACGAACTGAACGCCGAGATCGCCGACGATGGATCGATCACAGTCGAGAACCATTTTGTAGGGCGGCTCAAGGGATTTCGCTTCACGCTTGATTCATCAACCGATGGCATCCAAGAAAAAGCGACGCGGGCCGCCGCTACTCATGTGCTGGCGCGCGAGCTTGGCATGCGCGTGCGCCGGGTGGCGGCTGCGCAGAACGATGCGTTCAAGCTGACGCGCAACGGCCGCATCATGTGGCGCGATGAGGAAATCGCCAAACTCGAAGCAGCTGACGATCCATTGTTGCCATCGGTTGCGCTTCTGACAGACGAGCACATTGCCGAAGCCGACAAAGAAAAGGTGCTGTTGCGGCTGCAAACCTGGATCAAGGAATTGATCGCAGATAAGCTAAAGCCGCTCGTCGAGCTTTCTAACGCTGGCGACTTGCAAGGCCTTGCACGCGGTATTGCCTTCCGTCTGAAAGAAAACTTGGGCGTCTTGAAGCGCGAAACGGTTGCCGACGAGATCGGCGCGCTCGATCAGCCCGCCCGCGCCGGTCTTCGCAAGTACGGTTTGCGTTTCGGCGCATTCAACATCTACTTCCCCGTCATGATGAAGCCGGCGGCGGCCGAGCTGACGGTCACGCTGTTTGCCCTGAAATATGCGCAGGCAAACGGTATGGATCTGGAAAAGCTGCCCGAATTGCCGCGCCCCGGACTTACTTCGGCAGCGGCGGACGCCAGCGTGCCCGAAGTCTATTACCGCGCCTATGGCTTCCATCTCTGCGGTCCTCGCGCCGTTCGCCTCGATATCTTGGAGCGTTTGGCCGATATCATCCGCCCTCTTCTTGCATGGCGGCAAAAAGCCGGAACGACCGATACGCCGCCCAAGGGCGCAACGGGTGACGGCGGCTTCAAAGCCACAGAAGAAATGATGTCGATACTCGGCACGTCGGCTGACGAACTCGGAAATGTTTTGAAGGCGCTGGGCTTCAAGTTGGAGCGGCGCCCTGCGCAAGTAATGGCGGCCGCCCCAGTTGCGGCGACGGCAGCCAGCCCGAGTGCTGCTGTAGCGGTTGAGGCTGAGGCCGCGCCGCCGTGCAATGAGACGCAGGCCGCCGCCGGTATTGTGCCGTCGATAGAGGTAGCTGCGGCACCAGATGAAGCGCCAGTGCCGGCCGGGACGGATGCCGTTCCGGAAGAGCAAAAATTTGAAGACATCTGGCGCCCGCGCCGTCATCAGCGGGCAGAAAAGCCCGAGCGCACTGAGCCGCGCCGGGAACATCATCGCCGCTCTTCCCACAAGCATTCGGGCGCACGCGGGGACAGCCGCCACGCCGGCCCATTGCTTGCTGCGCCGGAAGTTGGAACTGTTGTTTCCGGTGCTGTTCCAGCCGACGGCCAATTGCAGGCGCAAGCAAAACCGCAATCGGGCGAACAGCGCCCGGAAACCGGCAAGCATGACGAAAACAAGCGCGAAGCCGGCAGAGGCGAACGCCATCGCGATGGAGATCGCGACCGGCGGCCGAAACCTCAAGCAGGCGACCGAACGCGAGATCATCAAGGCGGCGGCGACAAGCGGGATCGGCCCGGCGGAGGTGCCCGCTTCGACAAGGGCCCCCGCTTCGACAAAGGCCGCCGCGATGAAGTCCGCCGTCAGCCTGAAGTCATCACCTCGTCGCCGCCAAAGCGGTCTGGCGTCGATCCGGACAGTCCCTTTGCCAAACTGGCGGCACTTAAGGCTTCGCTGGATAAGAGAGGCGAGGGAGCAGGCTCCTAATGGCAGCAGCCAACGGCGGCAGCTCAAGTCAGCGGCTCGATTTGTGGCTGTGGCATGCGCGGGTCACCAAATCGCGCACACTCGCTCAGGCGCTCATTGAAAAGGGCAAAGTCCGGGTCAATCGGGAGCGCATCATTAAATCCGCTCACACGTTGAAACCAGCCGATGTCGTCACCGTCTCGCTTGGGCCAAAAGTGCGCATTCTCAAAGTCGAGGCATTTGCTGCACGAAGAGGCCCCGCTACAGAGGCGGCAACCCTTTATCTCGATTTGACTCCCGAGCCAGATCGG
This sequence comes from Hyphomicrobium sp., assembly GCA_031373745.1. Lineage (GTDB taxonomy): Bacteria > Pseudomonadota > Alphaproteobacteria > Rhizobiales > Hyphomicrobiaceae > Hyphomicrobium_B. Next base: position 10,867 of record JANMNH010000027.1, read on the forward strand.
ACCAAAGCAAAGAGCGGGAGTTATACAGACTCGACCGGGTTTGCATTCAGCGATACCCCGCAGGCAATTCGAGACGCGGGGGCCGGCCGGCCGACTAAACGCGATAGGCGCGCGCTCGTGCGACTGAAAGGCCGGCCGATTTGATCGCTGTCGGAACGCTTGGCACTTGCATCAGTCCCACGGCCATGGTTCACGGTCTTTGATAGAAGGCTACCGCGCTCTTTGGCGGAGGACGGCGCTAGGACTGGAAAGATGCATGACCTACATCGTCAATGAGAACTGCATAAAGTGCAAATACACCGATTGCGTTGAGGTCTGTCCGGTCGACTGCTTCTATGAAGGCGAGAATATGCTCGTCATCCATCCCGACGAGTGCATCGATTGCGGCGTGTGCGAGCCGGAGTGCCCGGTCGATGCGATCAAGCCAGACACGGAACCTGGAACCGAGAAGTGGCTGGAAATAAACAGGAAATTCGCGGAAGCTTGGCCAAATATTACGGCCAAGAAGGCGGCACCTTCGGACGCCGACGCCTTCAAAGATGAAAAAGCAAAATTTGAAAAGTATTTTTCTCCCGAGCCCGGTTCTGGAGACTAAGTTAGAATAATTGTCCAATGATACCCGCGCATACGGGGCGTGCATTGCTCAAATTAAACATCATGCGCACGCAACTTAAGGCTAACGGTTAAGGCCGACTGTTGTGTCCCACCGTCCAGCCCTTCATTTGCCGTGAAGATTGTGTTAGTGTGCACTGCGTGATGGCAAAAAGTGAGTACAGATCCTGAACGGCCGAGAACAAAAGAGCGCCAAGCTGAAGAGGCTAGTGCTCAATGAGACGACATGGGGCGTCAACTGGGCCAAATCAGAGCCGGTCTGGATTTGCAGTACTAGGCCAAAAACGGGCACATAAGGCACGGCCTCTCGATCAAGGAGGGCGGGCGACTATGTGTGTGTGTAGAACGCGGTGTGACGGCCCCCCGGCACATCGGTCAATCAGCCGGTTCCCTTGACAGGGGTACCGAGATCCTTTTGGGCGGAGTGCCTAGTTGGATTTGTGCGTTAGAGTGAGATGAACGAAATGGCTCAGAAGAAAAAGGTTCAGGTAGCTGCCAAGTCTGCGGCAAAGCCTGTGTCGCGCAAAGCTACTCCCGTCAAGGCTGCCCCAGCCTTGGTGAAAGTCGCGAAGGTTAAGATCGAGGTAGCCCAAAAGGTGCCTGTCAGCAAGACAAAATCTGCCCCCATCGCAGTAATTGCCAAGGCTGCCCCGAAGGCCGTGAAAAAGGCGCCCGTAGCGGTAAAAGCCGGTGCGAAACCCATGTCCCAGCCGATTATGCTCAAGAAGCCGGCCGTTGGTATGCTTAAGGCTGCGATCCATGCGGCCGCGAAGCCCGTTGTTGCCCCTGTTGCAGCGGCGCGCGCATTGCCGGCATCCGTGCAGAAAATTGCGGGCCAGAAGATTACCGCTCCCGTTGCCGCCATAGTCGCGACGCCAAAAGCGATCGCCGAAAAAACGGCTGCCGCGCGACAGATTCATTCGACGCAGAAGAAACCGGTCAGCCAGCGCCACGGCTTCAAGGCCAACGAGTTCATCGTTTACCCCGCACACGGCGTCGGCCGCATCGTCGGCATCGAAGAGCAGGAAATTGCCGGCATGGCACTCGAGTTGTTCGTGATCAACTTCGAGAAGGAAAAGCTCACGTTGCGCGTGCCAACCGGCAAGCTCGCAAGCGTCGGCATGCGCAAACTCGCCGATGACGGCATCGTTAAGAAGGCTATGGAAATCTTGAAGGGCCGGGCGCGCATCAAGCGTACCATGTGGAGCCGCCGCGCACAGGAATACGTCGCGAAGATTAACTCCGGCGATCTCGTCTCGATCGCGGAAGTGGTGCGCGATTTATATCGGTCCGAAGCGCAGCCGGAGCAGTCTTACTCCGAACGTCAGCTCTATGAAGATGCGCTTGATCGTATGGCACGCGAAATTGCGGCCGTTGAAAAGCTCGACGACCGCGGTGCGGTTCAGCGCATTACAGAAGTTCTGTCAAAAAGCGCCAAAAGCCGCCGGCTTGCAGCCGATGGCGAAGCCGTCGGCGAAGCCGCCTAAGACGATTTGCCGGGAAACGGCTAAAGATCGACAGCGCCCGGAGCCTTTGGCTCCGGGCGCTCTTCGTTTGGGACTGGCGTTTCGTCTGGGCCGGGCGTTGCCGGATTTGTGTCCGGCGACACGTGCGTCGAGTGCGCGCCCGAGCGCGGCCAGCCATCGCGCTGAGTAAGACCCTCTTGCAAGACTTCGATTTCGGACGGATGCGTGATGGCGATTGATGGCCCGTTGCGCCGTTCTATCCAGCCGCGCACTTCGACGTTCTTGTCTTTGAAACCGTCGAGACTTGCAGCCCATTCGGGATTAGCCGAGAGAACGGGTTTTGAAATATGAATTGTAAAGTCCTGGCGCCAATTCTCGCCGAAGTTCAGGTAGGTGCCGCTTTTCGTTCGCGAAACGGATACGATGCGGCCCGCGACTAACTGATAAGAGCTCCGCAAGTACATCAAGAGTGCGCTGCGGGTAGCGCGTTTCGGCCGGTAAAGCCCGATTCCCCAAAGTCCGAGGCGGCTCCGACGCGCGACGCGCTCATGAGCCAATAGTTCGAGGAAACATTCCGTCATGCCGGGCGCTGCGTGGGCCCTGACATGTCCGCTGGATAGCAACGCGCCCTGGACCCAAATACGGCTTTGGCCCTTGCCCACGAAGAGGTGTGCAACGTGCCGCCCATACCGGTCCGTGCGCTTAGCGCCAAACGCTAATTCGACGGATTGCCCAAGAAGCATCGCGGACAAAGTGGCCGTTGCGCCGGTTTCGGCCGGCCACGTGCCCGGCTGGGCATTGCCATCGCGCGCGCGCGGGGCAAGCGTACCTGCAAGTTTGAGTTCGCTTCCGTCTTCGAGAGTGACACTCTCGGCGTCGTTGACGCGTACAACGGTTCTGACCGGTCCCCGCTTCAGCGCGCAGGATTGGTCGGCCGCAAACACCGGTTTGAGCAACAGCAGCGGCGCGACCGCGAAGCTCAACAGCCACAAGCCGCATCTCATTCGGCAATTTGCGGGATATTTACTCAAAGCATTGTGTTCCGCCCGTCAGCGGCACACGTCAGCACAAGTTACGGTTCGGCGCCAGAGCCTAGAGCATCATCGGACCGGACGGAATCGCTTTTGCGATACACCTGTCCGATAAAGATGCTCTAGAATCATAATGCTAGAGAAATTTCATCCGATCAATTGATCGCTGAAGCAATCCTGTCTGATCGGATATTGCTCTACACATCTGGCGATCAAACGAGGAAGTGGTCTAACGTCAAATGCCATGCCGTGATGTTTTTCAGCGTGATGCTGCTTTGAGCATCGAGCGTAATGGCTGTATCGGTTCCGGTCTGGTGTGTGTTCTGGATGAGGGTCAGGAAGTTCGTTATTCCACTGCCCCTTAAATCTATTCTGTCGCCGCCGGAGCCAAAACGTCCAATCTCGAAGTCGAGGATTACGTCGTGGCCGCTGCCCCCTTGGAACCGGAACGTGTCCTGTCCGGCGCCGCCCGAGTACCAATCGTTACCTTTCGACCCCCGAACACTATCGTTTCCGGCACCAAGTTGGATCTGTTCGATTCCAGAGACAGTTATTTTCGAGAAATCGAGCACGTCGTTACCGGCCGTTGCAACGATGAAATCGCGCAGGCCGGCGCCGCCGTCTATTTTCTCGATACTGTTCAAATTCGATTGGTTCCACGTCACGCGGATCGTGTCGTCTGTGGCACCCCCTTTAATCGTGTCGTACCCGGATCCGCCGTTGTATCTATCTAGTCCAGCCTGCCCGCGCACCTCAAACACGTCGTTACCGCCGAGGCCGTTTAAGACGTCATCTCCCTTCTTGCCGAAGAAGGTGTCTGCTTCGCCGGTGCCCGTCAGCGTGTCGTTGCGATCGGTGCCGATGAATACATGCGGGTTCGTTGTTGTGTTCTTGAGAATTGTCATGGATGCGGATGCTTGCGCGGTTCCACCATGGCCGTCTGAAACCACATAGTTGAACGAACCTATGCCTGCGTAGTTGTTGTCGGCAACAAAGTGAATTTGGCCGTTCGCAAAGAGACTGACAGTACCACCTACAGCGCCGGAAACCGCGCTGACCTGCAGCTGGTCGCCGTCAATGTCGCTATCATTGCCAAGGAGCGCGGCTGCGGCGGTGATTTGCGTGCTGCCGCCAAGAACGCTGCCGAGCACATCCGATTGTGCAATCGGGGCATCGTTGCGCGCCGCGATGAGCGGATTAAACGTGTATTCGGCTGTGCCGGAGAGTGCGTCTGTGACCTCGATCGTGAACGAATCCGCGCCGTTGGCATTTGCATCCGGCTGGTAGACGAAGTTGCCGTCCTGACCAAAAACAACGGTGCCGTGTTGCGGTCCCGCCCCGTCCTTTAAGCGATAGACGAGGCTGTCCCCGTCCGGATCGGAGGCAAAGACGCGCCCTGCCGATGCCAGGTCTTCCACAACGGGTGCGAGCTGGGTTGACGTGATTTGGGGCGGCCGGTTAGGGAACAATGCAATTTCAGCTAGTGCCGAGCTCGTACCGCCGCGCCCATCCGACACCCAGTATCTGAAGTTAACGGAAGAGGCGCCGTTGCTTGGCGTGATCTGAATGTTGCCGCCGGCATCGACGGTAACGAGACCCTCGCTAACATCTGTGACGGAGACAATCTGGAGGGTATCCCCGTCGCTATCGCTGTCATTGTCCAGAAAAGCCGCACTTTCGATCGTGAAACTTCCGCTACCCGCATAAACGTAGCTGTCGGGAAGGGCATCGGGTACGTCATTGGTGGTTTCGATAGCAGCGGCCGCGCGCTGCTGAACGTCCGCCGCATTCCAGGTCTCGCCGGTCAGGAACTCGATAGATTCGATAGCCGAACCGTTGAAGTGATCCCGCACGGTAATGCTGCCACCGCCCGCAAACCGCAGGATCAAATCGTTCATCGCGGTTGGATCACGGAAGAATCGCACGTCATACGGCCGGTAGTTCCCCGCCAGCACGATGACATCTTCGCCGGCGCTGCCGGGTGCATCGATGATGACGTCTTTGCCATCGCCGTTCTCGTAGACGTAGCCATCGCTGCCATCGCCGCCGAAGAGCTCGTCGTCGCCCTCGTTTCCGGCGAGCGTATCATCGCCGTCGCCGCCCATGAGCGTATTGTTGAGTTGATTGCCGACGATGGTATTGCGCAAGCCGTTGCCTTGGCCGCTTAGCGCACTGCCAGTCAAGGTGAGGTGTTCGACATTGTCGCCAAGACTGTAGCTGATCGAGCTGTAGACCTTATCGAAGCCCTCGCGAACGGCTTCGACGACTTGGTCGCCCGCAGAATCGACATAATATGTATCGTTGCCCCGGCCGCCGGCCATGATATCGTCGCCCGCGCCTCCATCGATGCGATCGCCCCCTGCGCTGCCCGTGATGTCATCGTTGCCGCCAAGGCCGGCAATCTCATCCCGGCTCCAAACAGCTTTCGAAATGATATCGTCGCCGTCGGTCGCCGCCGCTCCGGAGAACGCAAAGGCTCGCGCGGACACAGCCGTGTCTCTCAGCTCCTCCGGGAGATGCGCGTCTGGCCGCTCAGCCAGCGGATCGATAAAGCGCGACGCACCCGTTACGTCGTGAACGGCCGATGACCAGCCTGGGTAGTTTTCGAATGCCCCATCACTTTCAATTAGAGTATTGAAATCAAATTCGATCGGAAAGGTAATACCCAGGTCGCCTTCTTGCCAATCGACGACCCTGACAAATGTAACGGTTTCGATCTCCGCGACGATGTCCGTAATTTCGGGTCCTGGCGGTTCTCCCGGGCCATAGTCGATTGTGTACGTTTCGGTATGCCCTTGGAGAAGTCTTATCAAAAGATCTGCGCCGTCCATTTCAAAGGTGATGCGCCCGATAAACTCAATGAAGCCTTCTACCGGGTTTGAGTCTTGGGATCCCCACTCGAACAGCGAGATACCGTCAGGAATGTCCATTTTAAAGGGCGCGCCGGCGATTTGAAATAGTTCCGATCCTTCGTAGCCGCCGCGGTCCAGCAAGAAAAAATTATAGGGCACATAGAGTTTGTCGTCCGATGAGGCGTCGAGAATCACGAACTCCGGAATTTCGTCACCAGCACCCATGGCCGAAAGCACGAACAGGTCGCTGCCTTCGCCGCCGTGAGCGATCGTCCAGCCCGACCCGCTGATAATCGTGTCGTTTCCATCATTGCCGTAAAGCTCGATGTCGTAGTTGAGCGGACTTGCCCCGGAAAATGCATCGGCAAGGCGGCCGTCGAGAATGTCGTCGCCCCGCCCGCCGCCGGCAACGGTAACCGTGGAGCCTGCGTAAATGAGGTCGTCGCCGCCCGATCCCACGAGCGTTTCGACCGAGTGCGCCCAGATCCCGGCGTCTTGCCCGGCATTTTGGATCGTTTGGACCGAAATGATCGAACCGTCGACGACGTTGAAAATGAGCGGCTCGTTGCTATCGGTAAATATCAGTTCGTCGCCGGCGCCGCCTTGGGGCGAGTCGTCGAGATTAAACTCGATGGGGACTTCGAGAATGTCGATGCCTTCACGCACCGTGACGATGTCTTTCCCCCGGAGCCAGCTGACTTTCTCAATCGAAAAGAGCTGGTCTGAACCGCCTTCAAAGACCGTAATGAAATTCGGCGTTTTATGCTCGACGATGTGACGGCCATTGTAAAAAGTGACGTGACCTACGCCCGAATAATCGATGGTGTCGAGGCCGTCCAGCACGTAACTTAGGCGCGGCTCGCCGCCATGAATGATGTTTTCGCCGTTCGACCAGTAAATCCTGTCTTCGTCGTGCCCGCCGTAGAATTTCTCGATTCCAGACGACGTCTGCGAGCCGCGCAGGACATCTTCGCCAAACCCGCCGACCACTTGATTGAAGCTGCCTCCGAGTTCGATTTCATCGACCTGCGTTGTCCCAAGTAGCGTCGAAGTGCCAGGCGAAAGGCGGATGCCGAAGGGCATCATGAGATTGATATCGATGCCGACGCTCCAGAGCATCGACGCAACGGCAGATGACGAGTTGATTGTGGGCGACGGACCGAACGGCCATGAGATGCCCGTGTAGGGATGCTGCTGCAGGTCTAATTCGGTACCGTAATTCGACATCGCGTCCCAGAGGGTGAGTGCCTGGGGACTCGCCGCGATAACTCTCGATCCGCGGCTTTCCGGCGTTCCGATTTTATCGACGAGTGCGTCGCCGCTGGCGCCATTGGCAGCTGCAAGGGGGGTGTAAAATTCGTTTCCCTGCACGCCGAGGGTAGCGTTGAATAATCCCCCATCTTGCGTGCCCTCAAGTACGTACCAGTGATCTTGCCCGGCATTGCGTAGCAAACGCACCAAGTACCCGCTGGCTTGATCCTACCTGATTTGCGATTCTGCCGTCATGCCCAATGACGGATACGACATCGCCATCCACGGCCTACTTCGCAAACGCTCTGAGTTGTTGCAGGCCCTCGAAATCAAACGAGACGAGATGGCAGCGGCACAGAACGACATCGTGGCCATTGAACGGGTGTTGGCGTCTCTTGGGCACACGGGGGAGCTAGATCAGCCCCGGCGCCGGGTGCTCAAGGACATCAGACGGCAGCTTAGCCGGTTCGTTCTGGACGAACTCCGAAAGGACGGCCCTCATACGACCCGAACAATAGCCGAGCGGTTGGCCGCAATCGAAGGCAAGGACAGCGGGGATCGAACGCTTATGAAGGACATCACAGCTCGGGTGTCCAAGTGCATGACGGGGCTGGTGGACCGGAAGGCGGTCGTGCAGTCTAGAACCAAAGGCATTCGGTGCCTGTACGGCCTAGCGGACTAACAGGACTTAGACCGCCACAACCGCCAGGAACAAGGCTATAGCTAGTAGCCAGCCTTTCCAGTCATTGGGAGGGCCGCCGTAGTCAGGGGATTTTTCGTAGCCGGAGGGCACGGTTATGCTGCTACGGTAACGCGCCCCCGTTTGTTCTTGGGCTCTCTACTAATGCGAATATCAACATCCAATCCAAGTAGAGCAAGAAACAGAAACAGCCTATCGACCGAGAATTGATCGAGATGGCCGCGAACAAGGGCCGAAACTTTCGGCTGATCAATGCCGATCAGTCTCCCAGCCTCTAACTGTGAAAGCCCCTTGCGTTGGATAACTTTCGTTATGGCGCTTGCGATGCTGACTTTCAGAAGGTCTTGTTCGGAATAGTCTAGACCAATATCGGCAAATACATCGCCCGAACCATCGGTCACCATGTCGTCCTTTGTCCGATCCATGCTCATGCCGATTTATCCCTTCGTCCTTTATTTTCGTAGTGCTTAATGTAGTGCTCGCGAGCTTTGACGAAACGTTTTCTTATCAACGCAATGTCTGGCCGAGGAGTTTCGCATCCCTTTTTTGACTTCTTCTGAAATGCGTGAAGCACGTAAACTGCGTCTTCGAACTTTACAGTGTAAACCGCCCGATACGTGTTTCCGTCCTCGTTGATCACTACTTCCAGTACATGTGCTCCACTGAATCCAACAAGCGGCACGGCGTTGATCGCCTTGCCGCCATCTTGAGCAACATGAATTGCAAACCCAGCTTCCCGCCGAACCGGTGGCGGAAAGTTCCTTATGTCCTTCTGACTAGAACCCACAAAGTGCAAAGGTTTCATGCACCATCTCTCCTGCGCGTGCTTGTGTCGGGCCGTGAACGCACACAAGTCGCAGGAAGAGGGGCAGTCCCGGACATGCTAGAATTAGCATAGCATCGTTAGGTTGTCAACTGGTTTCTAAGTTGCCGCTGCCAATACCCCTTCCATTGCCGTGAAACCGGATGCGCCATAGCCAGCGAAACAACGTTGCGCGCCAGCGTTCCGTTGTCGGTGCGGCGGTGATCTTCCATCCAAGCCGCGTGCGCCGCGTACTGATGCAAGTACTGCGGGCTCACATGATGGTGCTGTCCGTCCACCATTCGGCGAAGGCGAGCTAAAAAGCTCTCGGCTTGGTTTGTGCAGGCACCATTGAGGCTGTAGGCCTCAGAGTGATTGATCCGCATGGTTTGGAATTTGGCGTGCAGAGCATCCCAATGGCTTGCTTCGTCGGCATGAACAACCGAACCCGGACGAACAACCTTTGCGACGAATTCAACGCCGTCCGCCTCTTGGCGTGTGACCGTTGTCATTGTCCGGCCCGAACGTTCGCGAGCGATGACGACCACGCGTCGCTTGCCGGTTTGGTTCTGAGCAAGCCTGCGATCTACTCGGTTTTCCTTGAGGTTTGTGGGGCGAATGTGCCCGCCGAAGTACGCGCCGTCTACTTCAACGGTGCCGCCAACGTCGAGGCCTTTGATCTCAGAGGCCATCGCTTCGCGGAGCTTGTGGCAGAGAACGAATGCCGTTTTGTGTTGGCAGTCGAGGTTGCGTGCGAGTTGGAGAGCCGAGACACCCTTGGCGCCGTTGATGATGATGATGACAGCCGCCAACAGATCGGTGAAGCTCATTTTGCGGCTGGCGAGCACCGTGCCGGACGTGACCGAGAATTGGTGATAGCAAGCCTTGCACTTGTGCTTGCGGCGGGTGGCAATCTCGTAGGCTTCGGTGCAGCCGCACTTGGGGCAGACCGGCTTGCCGTTCGTCTCCGGCCAACGCATTTCCTTGAACAGCCCCCAGGCCCGATCCTCGCCCATGCGAAAGACTTCGGAGAGCGAGATGCTCCGAGCCTTTGCGCTGAGAAGGAAGTGGGTGGCCATTATCATCATATCCGATGTGAACTACACCATATATGATGATATAATACATCGTTGTCAAGGGTAAAAACATCGGATATGATGATTTTCATCACCATAGGCGGGGTTTTAGATGCGAGACGACGATTGGGCGGAGAAGGCCAAGGGCCTATTGAAGGCGGAGCTTAAGCGCCGGAACGTCGGTTATCGGGAATTGGCCGATAAGCTGACGGCCGACGGGACGCCCGAAAGCGAGCGCAACATAGCCAACAAAATCAGTAGGGGCGGGTTCACGGCGGCGTTCTTTTTACAGTGTCTTTCGGTCATAGGTTGCCAGTCGCTCAGACTTGAAGACTGAGCGACTGGACCGATTCTCTATGATGTGCTAAAAATCGCCGTGCGGGCCTAGTTCCGCACGGCAACGGCTATTAAGGCGGCTTGCCGCATAGGGATACTCCTCTTCTCTTTGAGGGGTTGAACGTCCGACACAGGGGTGGGTAGCCAAACTTCACCCTGTGGCGAATTCTCAAGCGCCTCGCTGCTTTCGCAGCGGGGCGCTTTGCATTTCAAATACTGCGGTGAGGGAGCAAGCATCACTTCACCACTTTCAAGAGCGGCGCGCTGCGCTCGTCATCATCCGGCGTCGCATCTGAATTCGATCTAGCGCAGCCAGCGACATAGCCGCGAGAATGTTTTGATGTCCGGGTCTTCGCCGTTCTCAACACGGGAGAGCGTAGCAGGCGACACGCCGCAGAGTTTACCAGCTTCTCGAACGCCGATCTTTTCGTGCTCGCGTCTGTATTTTACGGTGTCGCCTAGCACGGTCAATTCTAGCGGCCTTAAGTGTTGCTGGGCCAATCGGCCGGTTTATACCCTGACAAATACGCCTCGGCCAATCGACGCTGTGGCTCTCGAATTTCACGACGCCCCGTCTCTAGGTCATACTGCATCTGCCGCCTCTGCGTCCCTTGATA
>JANMNH010000051.1:0-23393 GCA_031373745.1 Hyphomicrobium sp.
GAACTGCATGGACGACGACAGGTTCGGCCACAGGTAAATGGTGTGTGCCGCCTCCCATTCGCGCTCGCGCACGTAGAGATGATCGGAACCCGCCGAACGGCGCCAGTCAATGAGTTGTGCGCCTTCGCCCGATTGATAAGGGCGGAATTGCCAGAACGTTTCGCCGGGTCCTGCGCGGCGGCGGCCGTGAATGCCGTGCGCGACGGTCGAGGCGATGCGGTCGGCTTCCATGAGAAGTTCCGGCATCAGATCGATGAGACTTACCGCTTCGCGCTCAAGCGACAGCACGCGGCGCCGGTCCGGCGCGGCATTGGCGCCCTGGCCGCTTATTTGGCCGCTGCTCTGGCCACCTGATTTTTGGCCAGCTGGTGCTGCCATTCGCCTTACTCCACCGCTGCGGCGAGACGGGCGATGATTTTGGCGAGGTCTTGGCCTTCGGCGCGCGCGGCGAACGACAGCGCCATGCGATGCTTTAGAATAGGCTCTGCGAGATTGATAACGTCGTCGACCGACGGCGCAAGGCGTCCGTCAATGAGCGCCTTGGCGCGCACGGCCAGCATCAAGGCTTGGCTTGCGCGCGGGCCGGGGCCCCAGGCGACGTACTTATCGGTTTCGGGGTTGGCGCCGGTGCCGGGCCGTGCCGAGCGCACGAGTTTCAAAATGGCTTCGACGACTTTGTCGGGCACGGGGATTTGGCGCACGAGGCGTTGCGTTGCCATCAGGTCTTGAGCTGACAGCACAGCCTCGACTTTAGCGTTGTCGGTGCCGGTCGTCGCGTAGAGCATTTTGCGCTCGGCGATGAGATCGGGATAATCGACGTCGATCTGCAAAAGGAACCGGTCGAGCTGGGCTTCGGGCAGGGGATACGTGCCTTCCTGCTCAAGCGGGTTTTGGGTCGCGAGCACATGGAACGGCGACGGCGTGTCATGGCGCTGACCGGCCACCGTAACGTGATGCTCCTGCATGGCCTGCAGAAGTGCCGACTGCGTTTTGGGCGATGCGCGGTTGATTTCGTCGGCCATCAAAAGCTGCGTGAAAATCGGTCCCTTAATGAAGCGGAACGAGCGCGCGCGGCCGGGCTCGTCTTCGAGAACTTCCGAGCCGATGATGTCGGAGGGCATGAGGTCGGGGGTGAACTGGATGTGCTTGGCGTCGAGACCGAGCACCTTGCCGAGCGTATCGACCAGCAACGTTTTGGCAAGACCCGGAACGCCGATAAGCAGCGCATGACCGCCCGACAGGATTGTCAGGATCGTTCGTTCGATGACGACGTCCTGGCCGAAAATGACGTTGGCCGCCATCTTGTGCGCGCGCTGGATGCGTTCGGCTGCGGCCTCGAGCCGGGGAACGATATCTGCGTTGGTTTCGACGACTGTGCTCATTACCGACCGGCGCCTTTCGTTCAAGAAACTGTGTTTGCTAGCGTCAACCACCTCAAGCGGCATAAATCAAGTTCTGGTGCCGCCTTATCACGCGTATGTCATCGCCGAAATGCGCGACATCGGGCAACGATCCGGCCTGCCCCTTGCCGGGTCAAGTGAATGTTACGTTAGTTTGCCGGGTTTGCTAGGCTTCTACTACGTTTGGCGTGGCTTGAAGCCTCGACACGATTGAAATTGGCGCATGTCCGATGGAACGGCCTAAGTCGCATGGGTTGGAAGCGCTGCTCAGGGCAGCCGGAAAAGTAGCCGGTGCGCGCCCAGTCGAATCCTGGGACCCGCCCTATTGCGGCGATATCGGCATGGCCATCCGCAAGGACGGGACTTGGCTTTACCAAAATAGCCCGATCGGACGCACCGCACTCGTCAAGCTGTTCGCCGCCATTTTGAGAAAAGACGCCGACGGGCGGACCTATCTCGTGACACCGGACGAAAAGATCGACGTCCTTGTCGAAGACGCGCCGTTCCTCGCCGTCGAGATGGCGGTCTCGGGTTGCGGCGCTGGGCAGGCGCTGACTTTCAGAACGAACGTCGATGATGTCGTTGCCGTAGGCGCGGAACATCCGCTGCGCTTTTGCCGTCAGGATTTGGGCGGCGGAAGGGGTGGCGGATTAAAGCCTTATATTCTCGTGCGAGGACGGCTCGAAGCGCTGGTCACGCGCGCGGTGTACGCCGATCTCGTCGCGCTTGGAGTGACGCGCATCGGAGATGATGGAGCGCTTGGTGTTTGGAGCGGCGGCACGTGGTGGGAGATGGGGTGAGATTGAAAAAATCGGCTCCCCGGCAGGAGGAATGCCAGGGAGCCGTACTCAACAGAACTTCAATTAGGTCGGAGCCGTCTGAATTAGCGGCCGATCCAAGAGTAGTGCATCAACTCGCCAGGGGTCGTGCCGGCGAATGCGGGAGCTGTAGCCGAAACGGCAACGAGAGCGAGTGCAGCGATAATAAACTTGTTCATGGGGCAATCTCCTTTGGGTTTAAAATTTCGACCGCCGCGTTGAGAGCCAATCTCCCGTTCGCTGCGTCTTGACCAAAGAAGTACCCGTTCGCCGGAGCGATTTGAAATATCGTCTGTGCATCGATACGATAGCGCGGCAGCGCCAATCGAATGTAACAGGCGCCGAGCGCTATTTTTTCTTGGCGCTCTTCTTGGCGAGGCAAGCGCTCTGCAGCAGCCCCATCTCGATCCAGCCCTTGAGATATTGGGCCGCGCGCAAGGAAGCTTCTTCGGGATTGTCGAAGGTCGCGAGCATTTCGCACAAGACGCCGAACGGCACGCCCTTTGCGGCTTCGTCCCACATCATGGTTTCTTCGGGTGCAAGCACGCGCAGTTTCGGCATCACGTCTTGGCGCCATAGTATAATATTCTCGGACGCGTCCAGCGTGCGGACAGCGGGCGGCGTTTTTTCCTCCGCCAGCGCGGTCCAGATGTCCGTGAGATTGAAATCGGCGTTCATGCGCCGCACTGAAGAATGCGGGATAAAAGTCAGCCGCGCCCAGTCTTCCGGCGCAAAGGCCGAGAGGTCTGGGAGCGACAAGACGGGAGCATCTTCGATATCAAAGACGTCGTTCAACGTGCCCTCGAGCTTTGCAATGGCGATCAGGGCAGCAAAACCAGCCGTGTCAGGATGGGTAGCGATGAAGTCCGGCAGCTCCTGGCCGTACCAGCGCGCGTTCGGCGTGTGCGATGGGTTGGCGGCAATGAACGCCCTGGCAAGTTTATCGAACCTCTCGTCGCCCGCGTAGGTATGCAAGCGCTCGAAGTCGTGTTGCAAAATACCGATAAGGCGCAGCACGTAGGCATTGCGGTAGACGCCAAAGAGGGTCTCTTTCGTTTCCAGCGGACTGTTGGGAATGTGTGCAAGCACGCCGTCGCCGCCATCGAGAATGGCGCTTTGAAACTGGGCCTGGAGGTCGGCGAGTTTCATGTTTTTTATTTACTCCGCAGCTGCGAAGGCTGGGATCGTTGTAACTCTTGCCGGGAATTTCTGGCCAAGCGCACGCTCGGCTATTTCCCGCGCGGTCGCGAGTTCGTCGACGAGCTCGGCGAGCGGGGGGATGTTGTCGTCGCGCTCGATCATGGTCGACACCGGACCGAAGCGCTTCAAGGCGATCTCGTACAAGTCCCACACTTCGCTGCGTACAGGAGCGTCATGCGTGTCGATGATATAGGTGCCCATGTCGCTATGGCCGGCGAGATGGAATTGAATGACGCGATCCGCTGGAATACCGTCGAGAAAGGTCTTGGCGTCGTAGCCGTGATTGTGCGCGCTGACGAACACGTTGTTGACGTCGAACAACAGCCAGCAGCCCGTGCGTTTGGTCATTTCGGAGATGAAGTCCCATTCCGTCATCTCGCTTTCGTTGAACGACACGTAGGTCGAAACGTTTTCGAGGCAGAGCGGGCGGCCGAGGCGCTCCTGCACGTAGGCAACGCGCGCGACGACGTGGTCGAGAGCTTCGCGCGTATAAGGAAAAGGCAACAGGTCGTGTAAGTTGACGCCGTGAACGCCGGTCCAGCACAGGTGATCGGACACCCATTTGGGCTTGACGCGCTTAGCGAGCTTCACGAGGCCGTCGAGATAGCCTTCGTCGAAAGGTTGCGTCGAGGCGATCGATAACGACACGCCGTGCTGCACGAGCGGATAGCGCTCGGCAATTGCATCCAGCATCTTAAGCGGCTGGCCGCCCGGTATCATGTAATTTTCGGAGATGAATTCGAACCAGTCGATAGGCGGATTGCCGTCGAGTATGTCAACGTAGTGCTGGGGGCGCAGGCCGAGACCAAAGCCGAGGGGCGCGGGCTTGGCGCCGGCAACGGGCGCTGCAGCGGGGCCGCCTTTGCCGATTTTCTCTCGTTTCGCCGCCACATTCACCTCAGGCATCTCTGGCTCGCCATCACGTAACTCGCCATCATATCATTAAACCACAACCGCCCTGACAAAAGTAGAGGCCCGGCCGCGCCTCGTGGGCTGCGCTGCCGGACCTCCTTCACTGACACGGGGGTGTAGTCAGTTTACTTCTTCTCAGGCATGGCCGCGGCTTCAAATAGGATTTGAACCTTCTCGTCCTTGTTGGCGCCGGCTGCTGCGTCGCACTCAGCCTTGGTCATTTCAAGGAAACCCTGGCCCTTGCACTTGTTCTTGCCACCGCATTCGTTCTTGGCCGTCTTGCAAGCGCTCTTGCCGCCGCAGGCGTTGGCGCCCACGCAATGGCCTTTGGCGTCTGCAGCCTGAGCATTCGAAACAGATACGGCGCCCGACATGAGAAGAGCGGCGGCAGTCGCTGCCAGAGCGGCACCCGATTTGGCGTTGAGTTTCATGAAATTCCTCCTGAAGGCCGGTGGCCCATTGTTTCAAAGTTGCTTTGATGTTTCTTTGATCGAGAGATCGTCGGCATTCGCCCCGCTTTTCCGACTAGCGCATGCCGCGGCGGGACAGGCGCAACAACTACTGCGCTATGGCCCACGAAACAGGTTCGACTCAAAGGGCGGCAAAGTTTCGCTCATCACGAACCTGTGATCGATAAAAATCGATCCAATTGGTGAAGCGCCGCGTGCGATCTGCGCCGCAAAGTGTTGAAGCAGCGTGGCTAATGCCGTTTTGCTCAATAACGCAGCGTACACAATAAATTGCTTCAGGGCGGCCGGGTATGGCACCGCTCAAGCGGTCATTTTGGCAATCCGAGCCAATTGGGTGGCTTCAGTGCAGCTTAAACTCGGCGTCGAGTAGGCGAAGTTCCGCCGGCCGGATCAGCTTGCTGTGCGCCACGATCACTTTGAAGAGCTTGCCCTCGAGTTTGGCCGACCAGAAATCGAGGAACTCCTTGAGCTTGGGAAAGCGCGGGGCGAGATCGTAGTCCTGCCAGATGTAGCTTTGCAGCAGGACCGGATGATCGGGCAGGCGGTAGATAATCTCCGCCGTCGTCAGGCTAAAGCCGGCGAGCTGGGCTTTGAAGTCCCGGTCCGTAGAGCTTGTGCCGGTAACGCCGGTGTCGATTGCGTCAGATGCTTTCACGGCCACGGATGTTCTCCCTCGATTGGTCGAACGCGCACCCCCAACGCCAATGGTATGCGAGAATCGTTTCACATCAACAAAAAAGTATGATGAACAAGGTCTTGCTAGCAGTCTTTGTGGGCGAGTGCCGATCGTCTTGCCGCGCGCGGGCGAACGTGCGCTAAGACGTGTTGCGGACTGCACCCAACCGAAGAGAAGATACGTGCTCGAGACGGCGCTGAAAAGCTTCACGACCTTTTTCGCCACCATCGGCCCCGTGGAAGCGGCGGTACTGTTCGCCACGCTGACGCCGAAAATGGAAAGGGGCGCGCGTCGCCGCATCGCGCAGCGCGCGACGATTATCGCGACGCTGATCCTAGGGTTCTTCACTCTGCTCGGCGGTCCTATTCTGCGTCAGCTCGGCGTATCGATTGCGGCGCTGCAAACGGCGGGCGGCATTATTCTGCTCATGATCGCCATCGACATGATTTTTGCGCGGCCCGGCGGCGCGCTCAAGATGACGCCGATTGAAGGCGAGGAAGCGCAGACGCGCGAGGATGTCGCCGTGTTTCCTCTCGCGACACCTTTGCTCGCCGGGCCCGGCGCCATGAGTGCCGGCATCTTGTTGTCGGCGAATGCGCACGGCGAACCGCTCCAGCTCGCAATCGTGACGTGCGCGCTGCTGGCCGTCATGCTGGTCACGCTGGCGCTGCTCATTGCCGCGCATGAACTCAACCGCATGATGAGTTTGACGGCGCAGCGCGTTCTCGTGCGCGTGTTCGGCTTGCTGCTGGCAGCGATAGCGGTGCAGGCGGTGTTCAACGGCATTCTTGCGTCGGGCCTTGTGGCGCGCGCGGCCTAACGCCTGAATTCAAGCCAAATCTCTAAATCTTGCAGCCGTTAGGGGCTCTTTAACCTGGGGATGTTTCAATCCGGGACAGTCAGTTGCGTCCCAGTTGCGGCCTCGTAGCGTTTAGTCAAAGGCGTATCCCATGTTTGCGTTTCAAGCCGGTACCAAGCCGGTTCTCACGATCTGTGCGCTTGCCGCACTTCTCGGTCTTGCAGGCTGCTCTTCAGCCCAGACCAGCTCCTACACGTCAGACAATGTTGCGGTTGCTCCAACTCCGGTTCAGGCCGTCGCGCAAACTGCTGCCGTCGATGTTGAAGACGATGGGCTGCCGGCGCAAACGCCGCCATCGGAGCGCATCCGCCAGCTGCCCGATGATCCAAACGAACCGTTTAGCCGCAACTATGGGGGCGTTAATCCATCATCGGTTCGTGCAGACGAGCAAGATTATTTAAAGCCATCGGGAAAAAGTCCCGAAACGCGTCCCGCGGTGCCGCACGATTTGCCGCCGGACTTTCGCAGAAAACTCGTCTCCGCTCTCGCGCAAGATGAATAGATATTCAGCTTCGTGCCGCATCGTGCGCGCGATGTGAAACTATCGCTTCTCACAGTCACGGATAGTGCGACGGAAGATCCGCGCACTATCCGTTTACGTTTCAGAGAGAGTGAAACTTTGTTTTCACCCACTCGGAATTCGGTGAGAGCTCACGCAGCCTAGCGTGAAGAGGAGAGACTGATATGAGGAAACTTAAAACCGCATTGCTCGCGATTGCAGCGGGCTTCATGTTCCAAGGCGTGGCTGTGCAATCCGCTTCGGCCTTGAATGTTCAAAAACCGGCGATGGCAGAAAAAAGCGGCGTGACGCAGGTTGGTTATCGACACGGCGGCGTTCGCCATTTTAGTGGTGGCGGCCGCCATGGGATTTACGGCGGCGGCTTCCGCCGTCACGGGCTTTACGGCGGTGGCTATCGCCGTCATCACTATCGTCCCCGGTTCTACGTCGCGCCTGTGTATAGCTACAATTCCAACTGCCGCTGGCTGAAGCGCAAGGCACTCTATACCGGCAGCCACTATTGGTGGCGCCGCTACCAGCACTGCCGCCGCGACTGGTAGGCGTTGGTAATTCGCTTGCATGAGATGGGGATGGGCGAAAGTCCGTCCCCATTTATTCGATCAAATTGCTTTGTGCCGGAAGCGGTTGCCGCGCTAGACTGGACTCGCATGAGCGACACGGCCAACATAAATCAAATCCACCGCTATCGGGATTTAGGGAAAGATCCAGCGCTTGCGCGCGGGATAGACCGGGTCTTTTTCGAAGCCAGCAATACGAAAGAGTTTGCGGACGATGCGGCGCGCGCGGTCTTTCGCGAGCGCTGGCTGGGGCGCTATCTGACACACGATCCCTCTTGGGCTTATGTTGCGCTCGATAGTGACATGACTGTTGCCGGGTATCTCGTCGCGAGCCTTGACGATCCGGCAACGGCGCCGCGCTTCGCCGATATTGCCTACTTCGCGCACTTTGCGAATTTGACCAAGGCGTATCCGGCGCACCTCCATGTCAATCTCGCTGCCGCATTCCGCAATCGCGGCATCGGCGGGGCTTTGATCGAGCGCTTCGCGGTTGACGCGCGACGTGCGGGGGCGCCTGGCGTTCACGTCGTGACAAGCCGGGGCGCGCGCAACATAGCCTTCTACAACCGGAACGGTTTCAAAGAAGCCGGAGCGCACGGCACAGGCGGCCGCGAAGTCGTGTTTCTTGCCCGTACACTTGGTACAGCAGAAAAGTAGCAGCGGATAACACCGCCTTTTCCACACCAATCACGGCGCGCCAAAGTGCAGGCTTGCAGTTGGGGGGCCGAGAGGGAATGGTTCCGCATCATGCCGGTCCGATTCATACACACTGCCGATTGGCAGCTCGCCAAACCGTTCGCCAATATGCCGCCCCTGCTCGCGGGAGAACTCGCGGCGGCTAGGCTTAGCGTTATCGCGCGCATAGCGGCGATTGCGCACGCGGAAGGTGCCGCGCATGTTCTCGTTGCGGGCGATGTGTTCGACAGCGATTTGATCGAATCCGTCACCATCCGGCGCGCGCTTGAACAATTGCGCCAAGAGACGGCGGTCACTTGGGTCCTGCTGCCGGGGAATCACGATCCGGCGCGTGCCGGGGGGCTGTGGGAGCGCATCGGGCGTCTCGGCGTGCCGGACAATGTTGTGCTTTTGGCAGATCAGAAGCCGTTCGCTCTGTCGCCGGACGCAACGATCCTGCCTGCGCCATTGACCTCCAAAAATCCCGGCCGCGATCCAACGGCATGGATGGATCACGCGGAAACGCCGCCGGGCGTCCTGCGCATCGGACTCGCGCATGGGTCCGTTCACGGATTTGGCAGCGAGGGCGAGAGCAGCGTGCCGCTGGCGCGCGACCGGGCCGCGAAGGCCGGATTGGCTTATCTCGCACTTGGCGATTGGCATGGTGCCAAAGAAATCGACGCCAGAACCTGGTATTCGGGAACCCCGGAACCCGACCGTTTCAAAGATAACGATGCTGGGAATGTACTCTCTGTATCGATCGATGGAACGGCACCGCCTCATGTGAAGAAAATCGCCAGCGCGCACTTCAATTGGCTGCACATCGGCCGCGCGGTCCGGTCGATTGCGGATGTGCGATCGATCGATAGCCAAGTCGCCGCGCTTTCGGACGCCGCCTCTCGCGTGCTGGTGGATTTGAAATTTACCGGCGCATTGACGCTTTCGGAATACGCCGAGCTCGAGACTTGGAAGCACTTGTTTGAAGGACGCGTGCGCCATCTCGAGTTGGATCAATCTGCCCTGGCGCTTGCCGCGACGCGCGAAGATCTCGAAAGTCTCGATCGCGTTGCGGGCGCCGATGGAGCGCAAAACGGCGTTTTGACCGCCGCTGCAACCTATCTTGCTTCGATTGCGCAAGATCCGTCGCACCCTCAGAAAGAGGCGGCCGGCCTCGCGCTGCGCCGCCTCTTCGCGTTTGCTGCCGAAGAACGCGAGGCGGGCGCATGAGAATACTGGCTCTCCGGCTTGCTGCATTCCGGCGCTTTGGCGCGCCCGTCGCGATCGAGAACTTTGACGCGGGTCTCAATGTGCTCGCCGGGCCGAACGAATTCGGCAAGTCGACGATTTTTCAAGCGCTCGAAGCGGCGTTTCTTCTGCGCCACGGAACGTCCGGCGCAATCCTCGATGCCTTACGTCCGCGCAACGGCGGGGAGCCGCTGGTGGAAGTGGATTTCGAGACGTCCGAAGGGCGCTGGCGTATCCGCAAACAATTCGGGCGCGGCAAGGCTGCCCTACTGACGGACCTCAAAGCCATGAAGCCCGTAGCACGCGCCGGCGACGCCGAGGATCGTCTCGCTTCGCTGACGGGTGTTGCACACGATGGCCCTGGACAAGCAGCGCCCGGCCGTATGGGCCTAGTGTGGGTGCGCCAGCAGCGCGCACTTTTGCCGCCCGATCCCGACATCGATCCCGTGAGCGGCAAAGCCAAGCCGCGCGGCGAAGCGTCCGCGCTCATTGAACTGCTGGGCCGCGAAGTCGAGGCGGCGGCGGGGGCGGGAGCTGCCGCGCGCATTAATCAGCGGGTCAAAGCGGCGCTTGGCGAACTGATCACGCCGGGCCGCGACGGCGTAAAAAAGGGCGGCAATTACGATGCCGCTCTCAAGGCGCGCGATGAAGCGGGCCGTCACTTGGCGCGCGCGCGGCAGACGGCGGACGCGAGCGAGCAGCGCTTCGCGCGCATTGCCGAGTTGACCGTTGCACTGGCGGCTTTGGAATCCCCCGAAGCGCGGACGGGAGAACGGCAGCGCCTTGCGGCAATAGAAAAAAATCTGACCGAAGCGGTTAGGCTGCGTTCGAGCCGCGACGTGCTGGCGGCCGAATTCAAGTCGCGCGGCTTGGAAGCGGAAAGTGCGCGCCAGGCTCTTGATCTCCACGCCGCATCCGGCGCGCGGCGCGCGAGCCTCGAAGACGCGATTGCGGCGGCCGAGGCGCTTGAAAGCGAAATTCGATCGCGTGCCGCGAACCTGAACGCCTGCAAGGCGACTCCGGCACGGCTGCAGCGCCTGTTCGAGCTTGAGCGCGATGCGGCACTCGCGCGCGGCGAACTCTCAAGCCGTTCGGCAACGGTTGAAATTTCGCCGATGCCGGGAGCCGAAGATCGTATCACGGCTAACGGCGCGGCAATCCGCATGCCCGCCCGGATCGACGTTGACGGCCGTCTCGATATCGAGATTGCCGGAGTCGGCGCGATTGGCGTCATGACGGCCGATCCCGCGCAGGCCGCTGCTGCCAAAGCGCGCTATCAAGCGGCAGAAGCCGGAATTAACGCTTGTCTCGCCGAGATCGGCGTCAGCACTTTTGTTGAAGCGCGCATGCGCGGCGAGGCGCGGGCACAAAACGCCGCGGAACTCGATCAAGACCGGGCGCGGCTCTCGGGGCTCGCGCCAAAAGGCGTCGCGGGCCTCGCGCAAGAACTGGCCGGCCTCTCTCATTCAAGCTCTCAATCGGGTTCGGGCGGTTCGGCCGGTTCGGCCGGTTCGCCTGGGCGCGCGGCGGAACTTGAACGGGAGGCGCTCGCGCGTGAGGCGGCCGCGCGGTCCGCGGGGCGCGATTATGAGGCGGCCAAAGCAGCAGCGCCGGATGACGCGGCGATCCGTTCCACCACTGCGGCGTTCGAGGCCGCGCGGCAATCGACGTCGCGCAATGCGAGCGAAGCGCGCCGCATCGCCGTAGAGCTTGAGCGTATGAAGGGCGAGCAGTCCGGTATCGATGAAGACGGCCGGGCCGGCGAAGTTCCCCGGGCGCTTGGCGAAGTCGAGCGCGCCGAGCGTGACGTCAAACGCTTTGAAGCCGAAATAGCGGCGCTGCGCCTCTTGACCTCGACACTAAGCGAAGCCGAAACCGCTGTCCGAAACCGTTATTTTGAACCGGTCGCGCGCGCCCTCGCGCCCTATCTGGCACGGCTCTTTCCGGATTCGGGCATAGATTTCAGAGACAAGTTTTCGCTCGAAGCCTTGAACCGGGCCGGAGAAAGGGAAGAGTTTTCAACTCTGTCGGACGGAACGCGCGAGCAGCTGGCGGTGCTGGTGCGCATGAGCTTTGCCAGGCTCATTGCCGAGCGCGGTGCGCCCATGCCGCTCATCCTCGACGATCCGCTCGTCTATTCGGATGACGCGCGGTTAGACGCCATGTGCCGCGCGCTGGAAGATGCCGCACTTGAACATCAAGTTGTGCTGCTGACGTGCCGGGAAAAGGCCTTCGAAAAAATTACCGGCCGCCGGCTCGCGATCACGAGCTGGCTGCCGGGGTGAAACATTTCAAGTCTTAGTGGTTGAACGCAGGAAGCCGCGGCGGGACGATGGTGACGTCGGCCTCGGATTCTTCCAACTCGATCGCCGGCTCGGCTGCGGCAAACTTTGCGGCAGTGGCCGGTGTACTGGCGATGGCGCCTGTGCGCGGGTCTTCCGTAGTCCGGCGCGACTTGCCTTCGAACAGGGCGCCCTGTTCGATGGAAAGAGCATTGTGATAAATGTCGCCATCCACCTGGCTGGTCGCCTGCAGCATCACGCGCTTGCCGCGAATGGAGCCGGTAACGTGGCCGCGAATCACGATTTCTTCGGCGACGATGCCGCCGGAGATATTGGCATTTTGACCGACGACGACGTGACTGCCGTGAATATCGCCTTCAACGACGCCATCAACCTGAACTTCGCCCTTGGACATGAGATTGCCCGTGATGACGAGATCGGGCCCTATGACCGATACCGACGCGCGGTCGGTTGCGCGCTGGCCGGCCAAAATCGGCCGGGCTGGAAACGCTTTCAATTGATCGTTGGCGGCGGTATTGGATTGTATGCGTGCGGTTTCAGGTTCCGTCCTACGGAAATTCGGCAACATGCGTGACACCCCTCTAACTCAACCCTCTAACTCAACTATTTCAACTGCCCCGCACTCGCCAATCAGCCGCACGCACCACTTCCCGCCCGCGACGAGCACTGCTGATTCGCGTACCACTAACGCTCTCCCGGGTCAGTAGGTGGGCCCGGCTATCCACCGGTAATCCCCAGGAATGGTCGCTGATACCGTCATGTTATGCCACGAGTGTGGCAGAGGGTCCACGATTTACCCGTTTGAAAGGGGCGCGGACCCCTTCAAAGATCCTTGACGGCGGCGAGCACTTCTGCGGCGTGTCCTGGAGCCTTGACCTTGCGCCAGCTTTTGACAATGCGTCCGGCATTGTCGATGAGGAAGGTTGAACGCTCTACGCCCATGTATTTCTTACCATACATGGATTTTTCCACCCACACGCCGTAAGCCTCGGCGGCGGTCTTATCGGTATCGGCGGCAAGTTTGAGATCAAGCGCGTGCTTGGCTTTGAATTTGGCGTGACTGAGCGAGCTGTCGGGCGAAATGCCGATGATTTCGGCGCCGGCCGCCCGAAATTCAGGCGCCAGGCAGGAAAAGTCTTTCGCCTCCACCGTGCAACCGGTCGTATCGTCCTTGGGGTAGAAATAGACCACGACCGGCCGCCCCTTAAGTTTCGAAAGCTCGATTGTTTTTCCGCTCTCGTCCTGAAGCTTAAAGCCCGGGGCTTTGCCGCCGTCGATTGTCACAGCGAGTGCCTTTCTTTTGTCGTTATTCAACGGGTACTTGCTGAAGGGGCTTACTGGATCAGTAGCTGAGTTGCAAAGTTCTGCAAATGGCGGGGGCCGCAGGGCATCTGCTTTGCCGCCATGGCTCACGCCAGCGGCAGATTCGAGAGGGTAAACTTTGAAACTTGCAATTAAGGGACCGGGCAAGGAGAGGCGTTGAACACAAGGCCGACAGATCCGCGCCCGCCGCCGCTGCCGCCCGCCCGGCCGCCCGGTACTGCGCGCCAAGTTGATGTCCGGTCTGGTCCCGCCATTCCACGCGACATCGGCCGCGCGTTCTCTGCTGCGGCACCCTATGCGCGGTACGCCGGGAAATTCCTCGTCTACTCGGTGATACCGATTGCGCTGCTGGCGCTCATCGCGGCGGGCGTGATTGCCATGCGGCTACGACACGGACCGATTTCCTTCGACATCCTCGTGCCGCCTATCGAACGCGGCATCAACGCCGAACTCGACGGCAACACGGTCAAAATTAAAAGCGCGGAACTGAGAACCGGCACCGGCGGCGGCCTTGAGTTCCGACTTGTCGATATCAGCGTCTCGGACGAAACCGGCGCTATCGTTGCCGCCGCTCCCTTGTCGGCCGTTAGTATCTCGACGGCAGCGTTGTGGCGCCTGCGCATCGTACCGGAAAAGGTCGTGCTCATCGATCCTGAAATCAACCTCGCATTCAGCGAGGAGGCGGGATTGTCGATGAGCTTGTCGAAGCTTTCCGATCCCAAAAAAGCAAGTGCCGGCAAATCCGCCGGAGGGGACGGCAAAGAGTCACCCGATTCCCCAGCCGCCACAGCGGAGAGCCCCGCCCCCGAAGTTGCGGCGGCAAATGTAAAGCCCATTGCCAAGCCGCTCAATCTTGCAAAGCTTTTGAGCGAATCGTCTGCGCGCGCGCGCCGGAAAATGGATGCCACCTCCTACCTCAGCGAATTCGGCATCCAAAACGCGACTGTTGTGCTCGACTACGCTGGGCGGCACAGCTCGTGGCGCATCACGGATGCCAGCATTGATTTCAATCACAAGCGCAAACGCAGCGTCATATCCGGCCGCGCGACAGTTGCCTCCGAGCGCGGCCCTTGGGCCTTCTCTTTTCTAACCGACGAAACCGACAAGGCCGGACGACTGGTGGTCAAGACGGCGATCCGCGATCTCGTGCCATCGACGCTTGCGGCGGCGGCACCTCCCCTTGCTCTTCTCAAAATGTTCGATGTGCCGGTTGCCGGCGACGCCAGTGTCGAACTGGCGATCGAAGGCGAGATTGAGAAAGCCGAGATTGCTCTTGAAGCGGGCGCAGGCCGGCTCGTGCTTCCCGGCGTCAGCGCAGATCCTTTCCGCTTGACGGCGGGGCTCTTCCGCTTGACCTATGACGGCCGCGAGCGGCAATGGCAGCTCTTGCCAAGTCCCGTCAAATGGGCCGACGGCAATATTCAGTTCTCCGGCACCGCCAAAGATATTTCCGGCGAGAAAGGCCCGCCCGTCTGGCGTTACTCAATCGACGGTATGAATGGCGTGCTCGAAGCGAACGAGTTCAAGGTTGCGCCATTGGCACTCGAGCAGTGGCGCGTTCTCGGTTCCATCATTCCGCGCCGGGGCGTCGTCGAGATCGGCGATTTCCGCATGAAGGGCGGCGGCGGGGAGATCGCTTTCAAGGCCATGACGCAGGCGGGTCCTCAAGGGCAGAGCTCGCGCGCGGACGTGACGTTCACACCGATGCCGCTCGATACCCTGAAAGCCATGTGGCCGCGTGCGCTCGCGCCCGGCGCCCGAGCCTGGGTCGGAGAACGCGTGACGTCGGCCGGCTTCAAAGGCGGTACGGTGCGTTTTGCCAGTGGCGAATTCATGCATGGAGAAGCGCCCGCATTGGGTGCCATCGGCGAACGGCTTTCCGCAACGTTCGAAGTCGCGGACGCAAACATGGTTGCGCTGGAGGGCATGGTACCGATTGTAGCGCCGCGCACACTCGTCCGCCTCGAGAACAACGCGCTAGAGATCGCAATCCCGGAGGCCCATGCGGTGCTGCCGGGCAACCGCAAAGTTTTAATCAAGGGCGGCAGCATGACGTCGCCCGACGTCATGAGCGCGCGACCCGACAGCGAGGTGTCGTTCTCGGTTCAATCGGCGCTGGGTCCGTTCCTTGAAGCTATAGAAAGTCTTCCAGTCAAACCCGTGCGCGAAGCAGCGCCCTTGCCCAAAGCTGCCGACGGCAAGGTCGACGCGCAATTCAAGATCAAGCTACCGCTCGTGTCCGGGTTGCGGACCGAAGAGGTTGCGATCGAAGGTAAGGCCAAGATTACCGACGGACGCTTTGGCAAAGTTGGCGGTCAGTTCGACGTGCAGGGCTTCACGCTCGCGCTCGATCTCACCGGCACGGCGCTGGAGGCCAAAGGCGATCTGCTCGTCAATGGCATTCCCGCAAAGATCGCCGGACAAAGAATTTTCGGCGCCGAGGCGGACCAGCAGCCGCCGGTCAAGGTCACAGCAAGTCTTGACGAGACCGACCGCAATCAGCTCGGGCTCGACATCAACGATCTCGTGCGCGGCGTAGTCCCAATCGAGATTTCGCTGCAGAAAGGCGCCCGGCCCGAACCCGTTATTCATCTCAAGGCCGATCTGACGAATGCGGAACTTGGGATTGAACCGATTGCCTGGCGTAAAGCGCAGGGACGCCCGGCGGTACTGGAAACCGACATTGCCACGGGCAAGACGAACAAGATTGAATTGCAGAATTTCAAAGTGTCGGGCGACGACGTTGCCATCGAAGGCTGGGTTGGCGTCGGCGCCGACAACAAAATGAAGGAATTCTACTTCCCCGAGTTTTCCTTGAACGTCGTCTCGCGCTTAGAAGTCCAAGGCACGCGCGGCGGCGAAGGTGTTTGGAACATTAAAGCCAACGGCAAGAATTTCGACGGCCGGGACTTCTTCAAGTCGCTGTTCAACGTCGGCGACGAACAGAAGGCGAAATCTGCCAAGCCTGCTCCGGGTATCGACCTTTCGGCCGACATAGAGAATGTCATCGGTCATTCGGATGTGTCGTTGCGCGGGCTGAAGCTCAAGCTCTCCTCGCGCGCCGAAAAACTCACGAAGCTCGATGCGCGAGGTATACTCGACGGCGGCGCGCCGCTCGCGGCCGTGCTTGAAACCAAGGCAGGGACCCCGAGGCGCTTGCTCGCCGATTCGACGGATGCCGGCGCGACCATGAAGCTCCTGGATTTCTATCCCAACGTTCAAGGCGGGCGGCTGCAGCTTGAAGTTAATCTCGACGGCAAAGGAAATGCGGAAAAGACCGGCATTTTGTGGGTCAATAATTTTAAAGTTTTGGGCGACCCTATCGTCAGCGAAGTTGTCGGCAGCGCCGATCAGGGCCGCCCGGCGATCAGTGGCAAAAAGCAAGTGACGCGCGAAGTCTTCAACTTCGATCAGCTGAAGGCGCCGTTCTCCATCGGCTACGGGCAATTCGTACTGGAAGAGTCTTATGTCAAAGGCCCGGTGATGGGCGCCAACATGCGCGGCAAGGCAGATTTCAAGACGCGGCGCATTAACATCGGCGGAACCTATGTTCCATTACAAGGTTTGAACGGCGCGCTCGGCGGCATTCCATTGCTGGGGCAAATTTTGTCCGGCGCCCATGGCGAAGGTATCTTCGGCATCACATTTGCCGTGCAAGGCGCGATGTCGGAGCCGCAGGTGCTCGTCAATCCGCTCTCTATCGTGACGCCTGGAATTCTGCGCGGGCTGATGGAAATGACGCCTTACGACCCCAAGATCCAAGCGCGCGACGAGAAAGCGCCATCAAAGCCCGTCGAGCAGCGTGTGCGTGCGTCCGCGCCGCCCGTTGAAATGACAGAGCCGCCCGCGCGCAAGGCCCGCCCCGCCGCGACGGCCCCGGACATCTCCCAAGGCTGGACCTCGACGACCACGCCGTAGTTGGGTTGGGTGACAGGCTGCGTGCGCCTTACACCGGTTTCAAAAGAACGTGCTTCTTCTTGCCGAGCGAGAGTTTGATGACGCCGCTTGCTGTTGCGTCTTTCATGGAGAGCGCGGCCTTGTCGCTCGTGACGCCCGCGTCGTTGACTTTCAGCCCGCCACCCTGAATCTGGCGGCGCGCTTCGCTGTTGGTCGCAACGAGCCCGGCTTTGACAAAAGCGGCGAGCACGCCAAGCCCCGCGTCTAACTCGGTTCTGTCGATTTCGATTGTTGGCAAGTCTGCGGCAAGCGCGCCTTGCTCGAAGGTTTTCTTGGCGGTCTCGGCTGCGGCATCGGCGTTTTCGCGGCCGTGAATGAGCGCGGTGGCTTCCGTCGCCAGAACTTTCTTCGCTTCGTTGATGTCCGCGCCTTGTAGAGCGGCGAGCTTCGCCACCTCGCCCATCGGCAGCATCGTGAACAGCTTCAGAAAGCGTGCGACGTCGGCGTCTTCCGTGTTGCGCCAGTATTGCCAGTAATCGTAGCCTGAGAGCTGCGCTTCGTTGAGCCAGACTGCGCCCGACGCGGTCTTGCCCATCTTGGCGCCCGACGCTGTCGTCAAAAGCGGGCATGTCAACGCGAGCAATTGTTCCTTGACGCCCATGCGGCGGCCGAGATCGATGCCGGTGACGATGTTGCCCCACTGGTCCGAGCCGCCCATTTGCAGGTTGCAACTGTGGCGGCGCGCGAGTTCGACGAAGTCGTAGGCCTGCAGCAGCATGTAGTTGAATTCGATGAACGAGAGTTCTTGCTCGCGCTCTAAGCGCATTTTAGCGCTGTCCATGGTCAGCATGCGGTTGACGGAAAAATGCCGGCCGACGTCGCGCAGGAAGTCGATATAGTAGAGGGATGCCAGCCATTCGGCGTTATCGACCATTATAGCGTCGGTCTTGCCGCTGCCGAACTGGAGAAAGCGCGAGAAGACCTGCTTCATGCCGTCTTTGTTCGCGTCGATTTCCTCGACCGTGCGCAGTTGGCGCGTTTCGTCCTTGCCGGACGGATCGCCAACGCGCGTGGTGCCGCCGCCCATGAGAACGATCGGCTTGCCGCCGGTTTTTTGCAACCAGGCGAGCATCATGATCGATATGAGCGAGCCGACGTGCAGCGAGGGGGCCGTACAGTCGTAGCCGACATAGGCTACGAGCTTGCCGGCCGCAGCTTGCCCGTCGAGCGCCTCTATATCCGAGCACTGGTGAATGAAGCCGCGTTCGGTGAGGATGTTGAGAAAATCGGATTTGAGCTTGGTCATGGGTTAACTGATCGATATCTCGGCTATGAGGCCTTGTGCTTTGAGACACAACGGACTTGGTCTAGGGTTGCGCTTGAGGGCAAGCGCGGCTTCAGGGTTCGAGGCGGCAGACATGAGCACGGGAAGGCGCTAGGGGCAAGGTCTGGATGAGCAAGGTTTTCCAAGCGCTGGGGTTGATGAGTGGGACGTCGCTTGACGGCATCGACGTGGCGCTCATGGCGACAGACGGCGAAAGTCACGTGGTGCGCGGCCCGTCAATGACGCTGCCCTACACGCCTGAAATTCGCGCGCTTTTGCTGGCCGCGATCGAAGATTCCAAAGGCATCATGGACCGGCGCGACCGGCCGGCGCATTTGCCTCACGCCGAGCGCGAACTCACAGAATTGCACGGCGCCGCCGTGTCGCATTTTCTGCGCAAGCAGGGCATTTCGCGCGATCAAATCGATGTCATCGGCTTTCACGGGCAGACGGTGCTGCATCGAAGTGCGTCAGCCGAGCTTCAACTTAAGCCTAATGGCGAGCCACATTGGAATCCGCAACCTGGGATCACAATACAACTCGGCCTTGGCGAAATGCTCGCGGAGCTGACGCGCATTCCCGTCGTCTATGACATGCGCGCGGCAGACGCCGCAGCCGGCGGGCAAGGCGCGCCGCTTGTGCCGGTCTATCATCAAGCCTTAACCGCGAAACTTCCGCAGCGGCCGGTTGCCATCGTCAACATCGGCGGCGTCGCGAATGTGACCTGGATCGGCCGCGACGGCCGCCTGCTGGCGTTCGACACAGGGCCCGGCAACGCGCTCATCGACGATTGGATGCGCGCGAAAGTGGCCTTCGATTTTGATGCGGACGGAGAAATGGCGGCGCAAGGAGCCGTCAACGCGGCAGCACTGCACAGCTATCTCAATCAAGCGTATTTCAATGCGTCCCCGCCGAAGTCTCTGGATCGAAATTCGTTCTCGCTCGACCCCGTTGCCGCACTCGGCGCGGAAGATGGTGCGGCAACGCTCACGGCCTTCACCGCCGAGACGATTGCGCGCGCACGCCAGCACATGCCGGAAGAACCGGAGCTTTGGATCATCGCCGGCGGCGGGCGGAAAAACAAAATACTGATGAGCATGCTGGCTGGCCTTGTTGAATGTGCCGTGGTGCCGGCCGAAGCAGCCGGACTGAACGGCGACAGTTTAGAAGCAGAGGCCTGGGCCTATCTCGCCGTGCGCAGCCTCAAGGGTTTGCCGATCACATTCCCAGGCACGACCGGCGTTTTCGCGCCAACGCGCGGGGGCGTGCTGGCCAAGCCCAAGACGCAAATTTTTGCGACGCCCAAGCCAGCCAACGAGGATTGAAGCATGTCGATGTTCAGAGCAGGCTTGGCCGCTGCGGCAGTC
This sequence comes from Hyphomicrobium sp., assembly GCA_031373745.1. Classification (GTDB taxonomy): domain Bacteria; phylum Pseudomonadota; class Alphaproteobacteria; order Rhizobiales; family Hyphomicrobiaceae; genus Hyphomicrobium_B. Next base: position 19,547 of record JANMNH010000051.1, read on the forward strand.
TTCATTGGAGCCATTGCCGCGTTGCTCGGCGTGGTCATGATGGCGAGTGCGCTGGGCAGCGGCACGATTGCCTTGACTTACGGCGCCGGCGCTAATGCCGTGGCTGAGACGGTATCGCGTGCAGGCGACCCTAGCCGGTTCTGGCAATTGGTTGCGGCACTGGGTTTCGCGCCCCTCGTGCTCGGCGCGGCGGCAGTTCTATGGGGCAGCCGCCAGCTCCGGCGTTAAGTGCGTTTCGCGCTTTACTCGTCGTCGTCGCTGTCGGAAGACGAAATCGCCACAGGCGCGCTCGACGCTTCCAGGCGTTCGAGTTCGCGCTGGCGGGCACGTTGCAACTCGCGTTCGCGCTCGCGTTCCTTCTCACGCGCCCGGTCCTTTTCGAACTGAGACATGCGCTCATCGACGTAAGCGCCGACGATTTTGCCAAGTTCGTCCGTTTTGTTTTCGAAGAAGTGGTTGGCGCCGGGCACGATCTCGTGCGTAATCTTGATGCCCTTCTGGGTCTTCAACTTGACCGACATTTCGGCGACCGAAGCGGTTGGCACGACGCGGTCCTTGTCGCCGTTGATCATGAGACCCGAAGAGGGGCAGGGCGCTAGGAACGAGAAGTCATAAAGGTTGGATGGCGGCGCGACGCAGATGAAGCCGTCGATCTCGGGCCGGCGCATCAAGAGCTGCATGGCGATCCAGGTGCCGAACGACACGCCCGCGATCCAGCAGGTTTTGGCGTCGGGTTTGACGAGCTGCAGCCAATCGAGCGCTGAGGCTGCATCGGCCAATTCGCCCGGTCCGCCGTCCCAAACGCCTTGGCTTCGGCCAACGCTGCGGAAATTGAAGCGCAGAACCGAAAAGCCGCGCGCTGCGAATGAATGATAGAGAGAGTAAACAACTTGGTTGTTCATCGTACCCCCGAATTGCGGGTGGGGGTGCAGGATGAGGGCAATCGGGCTGTCACCATTGGTTTCGTGGTGGTAACGCGCTTCGATGCGGCCAGCCGGGCCATTGATAATCAGTTCGGGCATCTCAAACTTTCTCAGGTTTTCAAAAATTTTGTAGATTTCAGGCCTTCGCCCGTCTGGATCTCGATTGCAGTGCCGTGGGCGCTGAAGCCGGCGCTGCGGCATTCACGACCTTGTGCGACGCCTATTCTATCCTTGACTTGCCGGGTCGGGATTTACATATTACGGGCAAGTTTAGAACTATTCGAAAGAATGGCCCCGCCGCCGACCGTTGCAGTGCAGCTTGAGGCGCGCGTCTCTTAGCACGAGACCGGGTGCCAAAAGCAAGTGTGTTGGATTTCGCGGCCATTTGGGGTCGCGCCAATCCAGGAGATTTCGGGCCGTGGAACTGAATACCAAAGGGCGTTATGCGGTTATGGCGATGGCGGAACTCGCACGCCACGCGAGCGATGCCGCGCTCCCCCTCTCGCACATTGCCGAACAGCAGAAGCTGCCACTCCCTTATCTCGAACAGTTGTTCCTCCAGTTGCGCCGCGCCGGTCTCGTCGAAAGCGCGCGCGGACGTACCGGCGGCTATCGCTTGGCGCGGGCGGCTGCCGAAATTTCCATCGCCGATGTGATGTCGGCTGTTGAAGAAGAAACACATTTTACCCGCTGCACGGACGAAGCGCATGGCTGCCAGGGCGGCGAACGCTGCATCACGCATGGGCTGTGGCAAGGCCTGAGCGATGCAACGTCGTCCTACTTGAAGTCCGTTTCGCTTCACGATGTTGCCACGAGCAAAGGGCAGCCGCTGAAGAGCACTCCGGCTCGGAAGGAGGCGCCGCGCGTCTATCTCGATTACAACGCAACGGCGCCACTGCGCCCCGCAGCGCGCAAGGCTATGAACGCGGCGCTCGATGTGACCGGCAATGCGTCGTCGGTTCACGGCGAAGGGCGGCGCGCACGCGGGATCGTCGAAGCGGCGCGCGAAGATGTGGCCCGCCTTGTTGGCGCAAAGCCGTCGGAAGTTGTTTTCACCAGCGGCGCAACCGAAGCGAATGCCTGGGTCATGGCGCAGGGCTGGGATACCATCTTTGTTTCGGGCATCGAGCATGACAGCGTTCTGGCGCCGGCTAAAGCCTCGGGCGCCAAAATCATCGAAATTCCAGTTGGTGCAGACGGGGTCGCGCGCACCGGCAGTGTGGCGCATCATGTTGCAAGTGGCGCCAAGCCCGATGCCAAATTAGGCCGGGCGCTTGTTGTGCTTCAAATGGCCAATAACGAAACCGGTGTCATTCAGCCCATTGCCGAATTTGCAGCGATGGCCCGTGAACACGGATTCGCGATGCACGTCGATGCGGTGCAGGGCGCCGGCCGGTTGCCGGTCGATTTTGCCGTACTTGGTGTGACGACGCTCAGCATATCGGCGCACAAGATGGGCGGGCCCAAAGGCGTTGGCGCGCTTGTCATTCGCGACCACGTCGATCTTATTCCCTTCGTTCGCGGAGGCGGGCAGGAGCGCCGCCGCCGTGCCGGCACGGAAAACATTGCAGCGATTGCAGGTTTTGGCGCGGCTGCCGCGGAAGCAGTTGCGGCGCTCGCGGCAAGCTCCCGGATTGGCGAACTGCGCGACAGCCTCGAAGAGGGCGTGCGCAAATTGTCGCCCAACGCTATACTGATTGGCGCAGATGCTCCACGCCTCGGCAATACCTCGGCCATCGCGCTTCCCGGAAAACATGCCGAGAGCATGGTGATCAAACTCGATCTCGCCGGCATTGCCGTTAGCGCGGGTGCTGCGTGCTCGTCTGGCAAAGTTGGCACCAGCCACGTTCTGCAGAGCATGGGATTTGGCACCGACATCGCAGGTGCTGCGATCCGCGTCAGCCTCGGCCCCGAAACACGAGACCAAGACATCGCGGCATTTCTTACCGCGTGGAAGACAATTGTGAGCCAATCCGCGCTCGCAGCGTAAACCAATATAGGGCGACGCAAGCCCAACAAGGAGTTGAGAAGACGATGGCCGCAGTCAAGGAGACGATCGATCAGGTCAAGACGATCGACGTCGACCAGTATAAGTACGGATTTGAAACCAAGATCGAAAGCGTGAAAGCGCCGAAGGGATTGGACGAATCGACCGTGCGCTATATTTCGGCCCGTAAGAACGAGCCGTCGTGGCTTCTTGAGTGGCGGCTTGAGGCCTTTACGCGCTGGAAGGCGATGGCCGAGCCGAATTGGGCTAAGGTTCACTATCCAAAAATCGATTTCCAGGATCTCTATTACTACTCGGCGCCGAAATCGACGGAAGGGCCAAAGAGCCTCGCCGACGTCGATCCCGAACTCCTGAAGATGTATGAAAAGCTCGGCGTTCCGCTCAAGGAACAGGCGATTCTTGCCGGCGTTCAGGGTTCGCGCATCGCGGTTGACGCCGTCATCGACAGCGTCTCGGTGGTCACGACCTTCAAGGACGAACTCAAGAAGGCCGGCGTGATTTTTTGCTCGTTTTCGGAAGCCGTGCGCGAGCATCCCGAACTCGTGAAGAAGTATTTGGGCAGCGTCGTGCCGCAGTCCGACAACTATTATGCGGCGTTGAATTCGGCCGTGTTTTCCGACGGCTCGTTCGTCTACATCCCGCCGGGCGTCAGATGCCCGATGGAACTGTCGACCTACTTCCGCATCAATGAAAAGGAAACCGGCCAGTTCGAGCGCACGCTCATTATCGCCGAGCGCGGTGCGTATGTGTCGTATCTCGAAGGCTGCACGGCGCCAATGCGCGACGAAAACCAGCTCCATGCCGCCGTCGTCGAACTCGTCGCCCTGGATGAAGCCGAAATCAAATACTCGACGGTGCAGAATTGGTATCCGGGCGACAAGAACGGCAAGGGCGGGATTTACAACTTCGTGACCAA
>JANMNH010000062.1:0-19056 GCA_031373745.1 Hyphomicrobium sp.
AATGGGCACATCGAGCAGCGCACGCACGCCAGTTGAAGGCAGGTAGCTCGGGCGAAATTCGCGCAGCACCGGATCGTTTAGCGCGTCTTCCACCGCTAAGGTGCGGCGCTGTGAAATCGCCGCGAAATAACCCGGAAAATCAGTGGCGCTTAACACCAGTTTTGGCAGCTCTGGCGCGCTTTGTGCGGGCACGGCACCGGTGACCAGAGGCTTCCCAGTTTGATAATTTTGGAAGGCCTTGTAAGCTAGGCCGCCGATGAGAGCCAAAGCCCCTATCCGGGCGGCGCTTCCTGCAAACGATCGTCCGGTTTTTGTTCCGAGCACCAATCCGCCGAGCCCGCCCATGGCGCCACCGGCGGCAAGTGGGTTGTTGCGAACCAAGTCTTGCAATTGTTTGAGTAGCTCGGCGGGGTTTTGTCCCGTTGCTTTGCCGAACGTGTCGCTGGCGCCGGTCGCGCTGCCGATCTTGCCCGCGCCTTCCTTCACGCCTTGCGTTGCCTGAGACAAGATCTGGCCCAGCACATCCATGAGACCGCCACCACCGCCCCCGCCTTGAATAGCGCCGCCTGCTTTTCCGAGCTGATCCTTCAATTGACCGAGAATATCTTCAAGTCCGCCGCCCGATGGTGCGTTTGGCGCTTCGTCGGCATTTTGCGTGCTGCCCTTGCCGAACTGATCCTGCAACTGGCCGAGAATATCGTTCAAGCCGCCGCCAGATTGGCCTCCCTGATTGCTGGCGCCGCCTTTGTTTTGAATGCTGCGTTCGAGTTCGCCGAGCAGATCACCGAGCCCTCCGCCGCCTTGCGATTGACCGCGCGAAGACCCTTGCACCTGCCCGCCGCCGAGAACTTGGCCCAAGATGTCGGCAAAACCGCCGCCGCCTTGGCCTTGCGACGGCGCGGGCTGGGCGGCGCCGCGTACGAGAGATTCGAGAATGGATTTAGCGTCGAACACGGGCATTACCTCCAGATGGGCACAAGGCACGTCAGTTGAACGTGCGCCCGTAACGTAGGGGTACGACGGGCAAATCTCAATGAACGTCATAAGATTATTATTATTCGGCGGCGATGGGTATTTCGCTTTTCTTGTTCGTTGCCAAAACGGGGACGCCAACTTTTATTTCCTCGGCTTTTTGTGCGCCGGTTTGCGCCTCTTCGCCCGGCTCGTCGGTTGCGCCAATAAAGCGGCCGAACATCCAGGAAAGAAGCCGGCCAACGTCGTCCATGACCGTGAAGAACGACGGCACGAAGACGAGCGACAGGACTGTCGATACCAGCAAGCCGCCGATAACGGCGATGGCCATGGGTGCACGGAACTCGCCGCCGTCGCCGAGAGCGTAGGCACTCGGTAACATGCCCGCGACCATGGCAAGAGTCGTCATGACAATGGGGCGGGCGCGCTTGCGGCCCGCATCGATGATGGCGTCGTTGCGCTCCATGCCCTCTTTCATTTTTTCGACTGCAAAGTCGACGAGCATGATCGCGTTCTTGGTGACGATACCCATGAGCATCAACAAGCCGATGTAAACCGGCATGCTGACGGGATTATTGGTGGCAAGCAGCGCCAGTACCACACCTCCGAACGAGAGCGGCAGCGACAGCAGAATGGTGATCGGCTGCGTGACGCTGTTGAAGAGAAGTATAAGGACGCCCAGAACGAGCATCAAACCGGTGCCCATGGCTGTGATGAAGCCGGTGGCAACCTCGTCCTGGATTTCAGCGTCGCCGCCCGGCTGCAAGCGGACTTCCTTGGGGAGCTTCAATTCGTCAACCGCTGCCAGAAATTTGTCGCGCGCGGTCGAAAGTGCCAAACCTTGCTGTAAATCGACTCCGATCGTCGCGCTTCGGTCGCGGTCGTAGCGCGTGAGCGTGCTCGGGCCTTCGCCGAATTTAACGTCGGCAACTGCGGTCAGCGGCACAGACTTGCCCGAAGTGCTCGTGACGCGCAGCTGACTGATGCGCTGCAGGTCGGCGCGGGCCGATTCTTCGATCTGAACTCTGATCGGTATCAGACGATCGCCGGCATTGAACTTCGCGAGATTGAAGTCGGCGTCGCCGATGGTTGCCACGCGCACGGTTTCGGCAATTTGGTCGGGCGTGACGCCAAGACGCGCGGCTTCCTCGAACCTCGGATTGACCCGGATTTCGGGCCGGTCCAATGCAGCGTTCGAGGCGACGTTGCGGAACTCTGGTACGCGGCGCAGTGCGCCTTCAAGCCGGCTCACCGACTCGTCCAGCATGTCGCCGTCTGCCGATAGCATCGTGAAAGAGAGTTCGCGTTCGCCGCGGTCGTTGACGTACCAGGCGCGGGCGTCCGGAACCTCCGCAAGCTTTGCCGAGATGATGCCTTTCAACCGGTTTTGTTTGAGTTTGCGCTCGGTTTTGGGGACAAGCGTTACAGTGATGGCGGCGCGGCGTAATTCCGTCTGGCCGGTCGGGCTCGTACCGCCAAGGACCGCAACGCTTTTGACCTCCGGTATTGCCTGCAGAATTTCGACCATGCGGGCTGTCGCTTTGCGCGTATCGTCGAGCCGCGTGCCGGGCGGCAGTTCGGCTGAGATCACGATACGGGAGTTGTCTTCGTCGGGAAGAAATCCGGTCGGCAGCAAAGCCGTTGCATAGATCGATCCAACGAACAATCCCATGCCGGTCAGGAGCGTCAGGTAACGCACTCTGAGCGTACCGCGAAGCAATGCCGTATAGCCGCGCATCAGCGCCCCGTCGCCGGGTTGGTGTTCTTTCATCGGCCGCATAAGGTATGCGGCCATCATGGGTGTTATGAGCCGCGCGCACAGCAGCGAGAACAGTACCGCAACCGCAACCGTCAGTCCGAATTGTTTGAAGTATTGCCCCGCAACGCCGCCCATGAACGAAACGGGCGCGAAAATGGCAACGATGGTCATCGAAATGGCGATGACTGCAAGCCCGATTTCGTCGGCCGCTTCGAGTGACGCACGGTAGGGCGTCTTGCCCATATTCATATGGCGCACGATATTCTCGATTTCGACGATTGCGTCGTCAACGAGAATGCCGGTCACCAGCGTGATCGCGAGCAGGCTCACGAGATTGAGCGAAAAGCCCATCATCGAGATGGCCCAGAATGTCGGGATGGCTGCAAGCGGCAGCGCAATCGCCGAAATTATCGTGGCGCGCAGGTTGCCAAGGAAAATGAACACGACAAGCACGGCGAGCGCCGAGCCTTCGATCAACGAAATCATGGCCGCTTCGTAGTTGCCGGCCGTATAAGCCACCGCGTCGTCTATCTTGGTGACTTTGACGTCTGGGTATTGCTGTTCGAGTTCCTTCAGTTTGGCATCGACGACATTAAAGACCGAGATTTCGCTCGACCCTTTGGAGCGGAAGATGCCGAGCGATACGACTGGCTGGCCGTTGACGGTCGAAAAAAAGCGTTGTTCGCTGGCGTCGTCAATGACCCGGCCGAGGTCGCCGAGGCGCACTTCGCGGCCGCCCGGCAGGACGATTTTTGTCTTGGCCAAATCTTCGACCTTGCGCGCGCCGGCCAGCATGCGAATAGCCTGTTCCTGACCGCCGACTTCGCCGCGACCCGTGCCGAGATCGACGTTGGTCGCGCGCACTTGGCGATTGACTTCGGCGGCCGTGATGCCGAACGCGAGCTGCCGGTCGGGGTTTAGGAGAATGCGAATTTCGCGATCGACGCCGCCATAGCGCTCGACACGGCCCACGCCCTTCAACGCCTGCAGCTTGCGCTTGATGACGTCGTCAACATGCCACGACAGTTGCTCTAGCGTCATGCCCGGGCTGGACGCGGCGTAGGACAGGATAGATTGGCCCTCGACATCGATGCGCTGGATGATGGGCTCGTCGATGTTGCGCGGCAGGTCTGCGCGGATTTTCTCGATGGCGTCTTTGACATCGTTGAGTGCACGGTCGGTATCGATCTCAAGCCGGAATTCGATGGCCGTGAACGAGCTGCCGTCGGTCAGTGTCGAGACAACGTGTTTGACGCCGGTGATGTTAGCGACCGCGTCTTCGACTTCCTTCGTGATCTGGCTTTCAAGTTCCGCCGGTGCCGCCCCGCTCTGCGTGATTGTAACGGAGATGACCGGCACGTCGATATTCGGAAATTTCGTGACCGGCAGCCGCATGAAGCTCATGATGCCGAGCACGCAAAGTACAGTGAAAAGCAGGATCGGCGGAACGGGATTGCGAATGGCCCAGGCGGAGAAGTTGATACGCATTACTTCGCCTCCGCCGCAGAAGCGCTGATCTTGTCGTCAAGCACGATCGGGCGAATGATGTCGCCGTCGCGCAAGAATGTGCCGGCGCGGGCGACGATTGTGTCGCCTTCTTTTAGGCCCTCCGTGATTTCGATGAGGTCGCCCGAGACAAGCCCGGTTTTGACGAGGCGGCGATGCACCTTGTCGCCATCTATGAGCTGAACATAGGTTCCCGCCGGATCGAACATGAGTGCGGCCGTAGGCGCGCCTAAGCCACGGCTCGATGCCGTTTGTATGGAGCCCCTAGCGAATGCCCCGATCCGCAAACCCGGCTTGGCACCGAGGAAGATCTTTGCGCGGCCCATGCGCGTGGTGCGGTCGATCTCGGGCGAAACCAAGCGCACAACGCCTTCGACTTCGGCGCCGCCGGGAACGGAGACGCGCGCCTTTTGTCCATCTTTCACTTTGCCAAGTTCGGTCTCGACCACTTCGGCGTCGAGTTCGATTTCGCCTTTGGCGATGATGCGGAACATCGGCTCTCCGGCGGCCGTTGCAACGGCGCCGAGCCGGGCATTGCGGCGGCTGACGATGCCGTCTTCGGGAGATTTGACCTCAGTATTGCCGCGGCGCCAATTGAGTTCGCGCAATTGAGCTTCGATTTGCGCTTTCTCCGCTTCGGCCGAGGTCAGTCCATCGCGGGCGGCGGCAACCTGCGCTTCGCTCGTGCGGGCGGCGCTTTCCCGCTGGTCGTAGACTGAGCCTGAAAGGTAGCCCGACTTCTTCAACGGCACGGCGCGTTCCAATTGTGCGTCCGCTTCGCTCTTGCGCGCCTCTGCTTCTGTGATCCGGCTTTTCGCCTGGGCGATGGCCGCGTTGGCCCGCGCCATGTTGGCATCGCTTTGCGCGACTTGGGCTTCGAGCTGCTCGGCGACGAGGCGCGCCAAAACCTGCCCCTTCTTCACGGTGCTGCCTTCATCGGCAAAAAGTTCGAGAACGCGAAAGCCTTCGATCTCGGGCGAGACCAGGATTTCTTCGCGCGCAATGAGGGAGCCGGTCACAAGTGCGGTCTCCACAAACTCCGACTGCTTCAGTTTGGCGACAGAAATGGCAGGCGCCTTTGCGGTCTCTTCTTTCTTGACCATTTCGGCCTTTACCGCCGCTGCCGCGAACTCGGTCTTATGCTTTTCCCAATAGACGTATCCGCCGCCGGCGCCAGCCAAGACAAGCAGTGCGGCGAGTAGGCTTTTCTTACTCATGGCGCTGCCCTTCGTTTGCGAATTTGCTGGAATTGGTGTTGGGGTCTACGGGATTGACGAGTGCGCCGATCATGGCGCTGAGAACCGGCAGCACCTCGCGCACGTCGTAGTTGGGCACCACTGCCCGGCGCCAGAACAGGCCGTCGCCGATAACATGGAAAACTTTCGTGAGCGTCGCGATGTCGATTGTTGGGTTGATACGGCCCGCATCCTTCAGGCGCTGGAACAGCGCGGCAAAACTGTCGTTGCAGAACTTATCGGCACTTAGGAATATCTCGGCGACGCGCGGATTGCGGGTGGCTTCCAAACCCATTTCGACGGCCACCCGCTGCTTTGAAGCCGGGTCGTCGATGAAGTAGTTTTCGCCAATAGAAACGAGCGCCGCGAGAAAGTCCGGCGCTTCAGCCATTTTTTCCAGCCGCTCGGCAAGTTCCGCGCGATCGCGTTCGCATAAGCCCGCGATAAGGTCTTCCTTGCTGCCGAAGTAAACGTAGAGCGCGCCCGGCGATACGGCGGCTTCCTTGCAGATGTCCTGCATGGTGGTGGCGTGAAAGCCGCCACGATCGAAGCAGCGCTCGGCTGCGTCCAGGATGTGTTGGCGGCGCAGCTGCTCCGTTTCGGGCTTAAGTTTGGGCATGGACGGCGGGGCTCCAAAGTGCTGGCGCCGCTCACCTGGGAAAATAGCCAGGAATATGCTCGCCAAGGCATAAAACGAATACTCGTTTTCTTTGGATCACAATTTTGTCGATGTCAAGGCGAATGAACGTTCTCTTTGTCACATTGAGTGGCAAGTGCAACTATTTCAATTGGGCGCTAGCAGGCGATGTGGGAAATCACGCAACAGCCAAAAGGGCTTGCAGGTCGAGGGGCCGCGTTATCATGGCGAGACTGCCTTTCGTGTCTCGCGGCCAATCCGCCTCGGCACGGTCCCAATAGAGTTCAACGCCGTTCCCATCCGGGTCGTTGAGATAAAGCGCTTCGCTGACACCGTGGTCCGATGCGCCGGTCAGTTCGATGCCGGCGGCCATCAATCGCTTCAAGGCGTCGGCTAAAGCCGCGCGTGCCGGATACACGATCGCAGTATGGTAGAGACCGGTTGTGCCGGGCGGCGGCGGTGACCCGCCTTTGCTTTCCCAGGTATTCAGACCGATGTGGTGATGATAGCCGCCGGCCGATATGAATGCCGCGTCCCGCCCATAGCGCTGGGTGAGTTCGAAGCCGAGCACCCCGCAGTAAAAGCCAAGCGCGCGCTCGAGATCGGCAACTTTCAAGTGCACGTGACCGATGCGCGTTCCGGGGTGCACGGGGTTCGTCGTCAACGGAAGCATCAATTTTGGGCCTGTCATGGGTGGTCTCGCTTATTGTGCGGAAGCGTGGCCTGGGCGCCCTAGAGTGCCAGCAGCGATTTGGTATGATCCAGGCGATCATTCAGGCTACCACACGCAATGCCTTTGCATCGCAACTCTGCGCTGCGCTCATTATTGACCGGTATTTCTCATGGTCTATACGCTCGACAGCGTTGTCAATCTCGCCCTTAACTTGGCAGGCTTCACAGGGCTTGGGGACCCTCATCAAATCCTCATCGCGGTCGTACTTGGCACGGCGGCGGTGCTCTGGAATTCCAGCCTCGTGCCGAAATGGGCTCTTGCCGCTTTCTTCTCGCTGATGGGTGTTGCCAGCTGCGTCGCGCTCTACGCGCTTGCACTCGGGCGCCAGCCCACATGCATTTACGCCTACGACAGGGCGACGCCCGTGATAGCCGATAGTCTGGAGCGCAAGATGACGTGGGAGGAAGTGCGCAAACTCGACTGCCCGACGTTGTGGGTCGCGCGCAACGAAATGTATGCGCGCTCCAACTACTGCTTTTTTACGCCAATTGGCTATTCCTACTTCGGCAACGACGCGACTTGCGATCCAGCCGTAGAAAAGCCTTCGACGGCGGCGGGCGAAGACAACGCCAAGATTATCGGACGCATGGAAGCGCGAAAAGGTTGCCCCTCGCCGCTGGATAGCTGCAAGAAACTCGGCAACGTCGCGTCGTCGAAACTCAATCTTGGCCGAGGGACGCTCAAAAAGGATTAGGAGGCTCGGGGAGACGAAACCCAAGGGGGAGCGAAATTTGATCCGGTCACAGAAAAGGACAACTCTCAGGGTGACCTCGGAATGGAAGTTCACTAGTGTAGCGCATCTGACGTTTGGTCCCCACTTGCGGCTGGACTCGAAACCAAACGTCAGATGCAAAAGCTACACTAGATTCATAGAGTTGCTAGTGTTCCTAATGGTTCCGACGTTTGCTCTAGCGAGTGCTGCAAAGGGAAGCAAATGTCGGAACCGGAACACTAGTGTGCGGCGTCGATGGGACTTGACCGGCAGTGACATTGAAGTGCGTTCTAGGCGGAGCGAGGCGGCCTCGTATGGCGATTGTAGCGTTAAAATTCTGGACGAAACATCGGGCCTTGGCGAGTTGTCTCGCAATTGGTGTTGCAGGTTTGAGCCTTGCAGGTCTGACGGTTTCGGTTGAGGCGGCGCCTCGTCCGGATCGTGTCCGCGACGCGCCTGTGGCGGCCAAGTCCGCGAAAGCACCGCCGCCCATGGATATCTTTATCGTCAAGAGTTCCGATCCCAGTTGCGAGCCCAATTGCCCGGCTTGGATTGCGGCCCAAGGCACGATTCGCCCCGGTGTCGCCGCCAAACTCAAAACGGTTCTGAAGCAACTTGGAAAGCAGAAACTCCCCATCCTCATCGAGTCGCCCGGCGGCACGGTTGAAGAATCTCTTGCGCTCGGCCGTTTGATCCGCGCCAACGGGCTCGACATCGCAGTCAGCAAGACTGAACTTCACACTTGCGCACGGAGCGACGCCATATGCCTCGCTCGTAAAGTGCGTGGCATTCGCACCGGTAAGCCGAATGCGTATCTCGCGGTCTGCGCGTCTGCCTGTGCGTTCACATTGGCGGGGGGCACGAGGCGCATCGTCGGTAAGGCATCGCTGGTCGGTGTGCACGAAGTGGCATCCTACCGGACTACGGTTAGAATTCTTCAGAAATATAAGATCTCGCAAAGCCACTTCTTGGGCGTGCCGACGGGCGCAAAGAAGAAGATTTTGATCTCGTCTAAAAAAGTCAGCGAGAAGACGGAACAAGTTAAGACGGCGGAAGTGGAATATAAGAAGCTCGCAGCGTACTTTTCCGAGATGGGAATCGGCAGCGGTATAAATAGCCTGATGCGCGCGGCGCCGCATAAAAGCATTCATGTTTTGACGCGCGAAGAGTTGACGGAAACGCGCCTTGCAACTGATGCATTGGCTGTCGAAGAGGTTGTGCAGGCGGCGCGGCTTCCGGCCGGTGCGCCGGCGGACGATCGTTTGCAAAGTGCCAAAAATGAGAAGCCGCTGGCACCAGCTTGCAAAGGTGCGCCCGGTAGCACAGTCAGCTGCAACGCTGAAAAATCGAAGGCACGAAAGACTGCTGGTAAACGTTAAGCGCAGGCCGCGGCCGTCGTTGGCAGCCGGCTAAGTCTGAATGGCGTCCCGGCCTTTCTAGTCCGTTTCAATGTGCCATATACTTCAATATGCATTGAGCGATGGCACCGGGACGCCAGTCATCGAGATCAATAGTAATGACGTGCGCGGCGGTAGACCGACCTGCGCCATTGTTCGTCGCCGCCGCCGGAGTAACGCGGACCGCCATCATATTCGTCCGCGTATTGCTGGCAGGCGCCGAGCGGATTCAACTCTTCCAGTTCGCCATTTTCGTCCATATGAATGTGATAGCGCTTGTCTCGTTTGCAGGCTCTGAAGCTATAGGGAAGGTCTGTTCGCTCGACGACGATGTTGTAGAAACCGTGCTTCTCGAGTTTACGATAGGCATGAGTCACGGAGCCCCGGTGGCGCACGGGTCTTCGATAATCGCCCTCGTATCCGCTGCCGCCGTTGTTTTCGTAAGCCGCGTCCGGCGGATAATCGAGATCGGCTGCCATCGCCGAAGTGCCTCCAATCAACACTGCGCTGGCGCTGGCCGCGCGCAAAAGGTCCTTCCACATTTGGTCCTCCTCTTGTTTCCCAAGCCATTGATTTCCATGACGGCTTTCGCCGCGTTGGAAAAATGATCCTATTTAGCTGAACGGAAACTGTCGAAGGTGTTCATCTGGCGTTCATCGCGGTAATCGGGACACGCATGCACTCGAAGTTCAGATAAGCCGAAAAGAAAATGCCCCTCCTGGGTTTGGGAGGGGCATCTTCGATTGCGCGTTTCAGCTTGGTGGGAGCAAACTCAAGGCTGATCAAGGCTGCCCATCGATTTAGGGAACGCCACAACGCCCCAAGGCATGTCTTTGATGGGCAAGTCCTTCAAGCGCTCGTAGGTTGTTGCATCGAAGACGATCACATTGTTCGAACGGCCGCAGGCAAGGAGAATCTTGCTGTCGTCGGGCGTGAAAGTGAAATGCCAGCAGCGCTCGCCGCCCGTCGGAATGCTTTTGATCGGCTCGAAGGTTTTGGCATCGAATACTTGCAGTTCCTTGGATTTCGAAGCTGCAACGAAAAGCCGTTTGCCGCTGCGATCGAACGAAATGCCGTAAGGTGTCTTGCCCGTCCCGAATGTCTTCACGACATTGAAATCCTTGTCGAGCACCAGGACTTTGTCGCCGAATTCCAGCGTCACCGCATACGTGCTGCCGTCGGGCGAAACCTTGACGCCGCGCGGCCGGTCGCCGTGGGCATGCGTGTCGATGGTCTTCACTAGCTTGCCGCCCGGAAGCTCGTGCACGGTGACGGTGTTGTCTGCTTCGTTGGTGACGACGATGTTTTTGCCGTCCGGAGAAAACTCGATGCCTTCAGTCTCGGGACCGCTCGTGACGTTGCCGACGACTTCGAGTTTCTTCAGATCGACGATAGAGATTTTGGCTGGCACCAGGTCCTCTTTCTCCTCGTTTGCTTCTTCCTTCTCATGCGTCTCGCCGGGCTTGGGCGGCGGCCCGCCCTTGGAGCTCGGCTCGAAGCTGATATAGGCGAAGTCGCCGCGCACGCGAACGAACTCGGGGTTCTGTCCGATTTCGACGTGCTTGACGACCTTCTTAGTCGCTAGATCGATGATGGAAATATCGCCGCCGTCGCGGTTTGCCGTGATCAGCAATTTGCCGTCGGCGGTAACTCCGAGGCCGCGCGGTCCCTTGCCGTCGGCGTGAATGGTTTCGGTAATCTCGAGCTTATCGAGTGAAACGATGCTGATATCGCCGTCTTGGCTCGTAACGTAGGCGACGCCGCTTTCGGCGAGAGCGGCTGTGGAACAAGCGAGCGACAGTGCGGTCCCTGCGAGAAGGGCACGCAGATTTGAATTGGTAAATTTCATAGTGTATCCCTGGGAGTAGAGGTGAGGCCTTTTCGTCAAAGAAGATTAGGCGGAATCCTGCACACTGCGAACCCCCTGCAACAGTACAACTCGCGCACATTTCCGAGAGATTTCGTGAAGGCAAATAGCTGGGGGACTTCAGGATAGTTTCCCGGGTTGCGAGGTGGCAGACCCGGAGGGTCAAACACCTATTTACGGTCTTGCACTCTTCGCGAGTCTGACGAGGTTCAAGAACTCCGCGCGATAACCGAACGGGTCGTCGCCGCGCGCGCCTTGAGCAAGGGCTAGTACGTCGTCGAAAGTGTAGCCCTGCGTGTAACTTTCGCCCTTCATGATCTGACCGAACGCAGCGACGGCAGTCGAGAAGCGCACATCATTGGTGGGAATACCGGCAGCCGTGTGTTGGCCGTCTGTGATGGGCAGCGACACAAGTTGTGACGTGTCTTCGTTCGGGCGCTTATAGCGGAGTTTCAGGAAGCCGAGTTCCTTGGATGTCTCTGATTCAATGCGCACCTTTGGGGCGGCATTATCTTCCGCAGGCGACTTCGCCGAGTAACGCAGATCTTCCACCGTCTTCGGCGCACCAACGGGCGTCACTTCATAAATCGCGGTCACGGTGTGGCCCGAGCCGATGTCGCCGGCATCCACGCGGTCGTTGTTGAAGTCTTCGCGTTTCAGCGCGCGGGTTTCGTAGCCGATCAAGCGGTATTCGGAGACAGCCGAAGGGTTCCACTCGATCTGGACTTTCACGTCCTTGGCAATGGTAAAGAGTGTGGACGACGATTCATCGACCAATACCTTACGCGCTTCGTTCAATGTATCGGCATAAGCCGCCGTGCCGTTGCCATTCTGGGCAAGCGTTTGCATCAGCGCGTCGTTGTGGTTGCCCTGGCCGACGCCGAGGATGGAGAGGAAAATGCCCGACTGGCGCTTTCTTTCGATGAAGCCCTTGAGTTCGCTCTGGTCCGTGATGCCGACGTTGAAATCTCCGTCGGTCGCGAGGATGACGCGATTGACGGCGCTTTTCTCGAAGCCTGCTTCGGCCAAACGATAAGCGTCCGAGATGCCCGCCGCGCCCGCAGTCGAACCGCCGGCGCCCAGCCTGTCGATAGCGGAGAGAATTTTGTACTTTTCCGAAACCTTGGTCGGTTCAAGCGCGATACCGGAACCCGATGCATAAGTGACGATGCCAACCGTGTCGTCCGGTTCCAATTGTTCGACAAGCAGGCGGAACGCATTCTTGACCAGCGGCAGGCGATCGCTCGGCTGCATCGAGCCCGAGACGTCCATCAGGAACACAAGGTTGGCGCGCGGTCGCTCAGTGCTTTTGAGGTCGTAACCTTTGATCGCGACGTGCACGAGCTTGTTGTTGGCGTTCCAGGGCGACGGCATCACCGTGACTGTCGGCTTGAACGGCGTCTCGGTCGTCTCGGGTGCTGGATACGCATACGGGAAATAATTGATCAACTCCTCGATGCGCACCGAATCCTTCGGCGGCAAGTGCCCTGAGTTCAACGCGCGGCGCACAAAGCTGTACGACGCCGTATCGACATCGATTGAGAATGTTGAGACCGGCTCGCTCGCGACCTGCTTGACGGGATTGATTTCCTTGGCGTCGAACTTATCGCGGTTTTCTTCCTCCGCGATCTGCGGCTGAATATCGGCGTCGCCGCCCATCCAGGAATGAGGTTTGGCCGCTTCAGCCTTTTTAAATTCGAGTTCGTCAGTCAGCCTGCGCAATTTGTATCCGTCTGGCGAAGCGGCGATCCGCCCGCGTGCCGATGCTTCGCTTTCGAGGGAAGCGATGGCTGCAGGTGCCGCCGGTGCAGTAGCCGTTGGCTCGCGCGCACTGCCCCCGTCGAATGCCCCGCCATTACCTGGAGACCGAGTGCCAGAGTGATCCGTGCCAAGCGCGGCTTTGCCGGCGCCCAACGATTGCTTGCCAACGGATAGTTTCGCTTTGGCGTCGCCAGCTGCGGCTAAGCCATCGGTGGGATTTGTTTGCGCAGAAAGTTGCTCGCGGTCTTGGCTCTCCGTTGCAATCAGCCCCTCATTTACGCGGCGCGCATCTGCGATGCCCGGCTGAACCACGGACGGCACGCTTGGTGAAGCCGTAGGAGGCGACACAGGAGCGTCAACTTCTGGCTTCGCTTTCTCCGCGAGAGCGATGTTTGAATTCTGTTCGCCCGCTTGACGCGGCGCAGGCTCAACGCGCGCAACTTCGATCTGAGCAGGCGCTGGCGTCGTTGCAGTTCCCGCTCCCAGGCTGTCAATCTTCGTCGCGATGTTGCCAAATGTTCCCTGCACCTCCCGCTGCGTCATGCGGAACGCCATGGGCGCCGCGATCATGAGGGCAGCGAGCGATGCGGCGAGTGCCAAATTCTGGCGCGATGACGTGCGCATGATGAAACTCCTCTTGCGTGTTGACGTTTCCGTCTGACGAAGAGGCACGACGTTTCCTTTGGTTGGGACTTCGGTGCATCCGGCCGGCTCCTCGGCAGAGGAGTCGGATGCGCCAATGAAAGACTTATCGAACGCGGCGAGCGAGGCATCGATCGCGGCCGCTTTCGCCGTTTCGCGCGGCGGCGGCACGGGCAAGTGTTTCAGGTTTTCGAGGTCATGCTTGGTCATGTTAGCCGACTGCCTCGAGGTGAATGCGTAATCTCTTTTTTGCTTCGTGAATGTGCCAGGAGACGGTCTTCTCGGAACATCCGAGAATTACTGCCGTCTCCGCGTGACTTTTGTCTTCTCCGTAAACCATCAACACCGCGTCCCGTTGCTGTGGCGGAAGTGCGCGAACTGCCGCCCACAACTCCGCGCCTTCGATGTTTTCTTCTGGCGAGGGTTCCGTTGCGCCGTCTGCGAGCCTTATGATCTCGGACGGTTCAACCGCGACCATCCTTTGGCTCACGCGCATGTGGTCGATGGTCGTGGTGTAGGCGATGCGGTGCAGCCAAGTGGCAAACGAGGCGTCGCCGCGATAATTGCGGATCGCTCCGCTGAGTTTCACGCACACGTCTTGGGCAATATCTTCGGCCGCGTCGCGCTTCCCCGACCACCGCCAGGCGAGGCGGTAAATGCGGCCGTGGTGGCGCGAGATCAGAGTTGAAAACGCGTCGCGGTCGCCCAATGCGGCGCGCTTAGACAGCGTTTCATCTGGCTCTTCCGTCACGCGAGGTTAACCCGTTGCGCCACTTATTTCGGTGAGTAGACGCTAGGACTTGGGATTTCCTTGGGTGGCCCGCTAAAAAAAATCCGGCGAAGACCAAATCCCCGAAACTTTGGGAAAATCTGGTTAAGGCAAACAGGGCGTTCCCGTGAATATGCACACGGTTCCGGCGCCGCCCGTTAAGCAACGTTCTTCGGTGTTCTCGGCCCGTGCCCAATTGGCATAGGAGGTGCCAAGACCTGGTGTCGCGCGCACCTTACGGCGCCAGTTGGCGCGGGTCTTAGTTTTCGCGAGCCACTCAAAGCGCGATGGCTCGCCGCGCGCCTCGATAGGCTGCGAAGCACAGTTTCCGGCTTGGGCAGGCTTTGCAGCCGCGCCGAAGATGGCGACCGCGAACGCGAGTGCCATTAAAGGAATGCGGCGCATTGGATTTTGCTCCTCTCCATTGTGCCGGAAGTTTAAGAGTGAAATCTTCCGGAAAAGCGCGACCAATACAAGGAGCCGCTTGAAACTAGTGTAGCGCATCTGACGTTTGGACCCCACTTGCGGCTGGACTCGAAACCAAACGTCAGATGCAAAAGCTACACTAGATTCATAGAGTTGCTAGTGTTCCTTTTGGTTCCGACGTTTGCTCTGGCGAGTGCTGCAAAGGTGAAGCAAATGTCGGAACCGGAACACTAGTATTGGAAAAGCAGATTGACGGTGCCGTAGGGCGTCATGCCGGTGTCGTCATCGTCGCGTTTTGCGCCTTGAAACCGGGACGCAATGCCGCCCGCGACTGACAATTCGATACCCGGCCATTTGTAAGAAACGAAAGCGCCGCCGCGCGCCGAATATTGATCGAAGAAAGAGCTGCGGCCTTCGGCTCTGAAATCGTTGGTGTCGAAGCGCAGCTCAGGGCCAACCGATAAATCGGGAAGCAGTTTGTATCCCCATCGCCAGCGCGCACTCGCCGTCTTGTGCGCGGTGGTAAAAGATAGATTAAGGGAGGTCCATTGCGCGTCGCCCACGTTGTACCAAAGCTCGAGCATCAACTTAGGCCCGTATTCCATGCCGAAGTGGCGGCTGCCGGCAGCCGGATTGGTGCTTTGGCGGTCAATTGCCGCGATGCCGGCGAAGGCCTTCGCGGTGAGATCGCCCGCGCGCCAATGGTAGCCGATGAGAGCATCGGCATAGACGACCGTGGCGTGCACGCTTTTGCCCTTGGTGTTGGATGGCACGTAGTTGAATTCGCCGTAACCTGTGTGCGAACGCAACCTTAGGCCCGGCTCGTAGATGTGCTCGCTCCATGGCGCCAGTGTCATGCCGGTATAGAGCAGCCAAACGTCGCGCATCGCGTCGCCTCCGCCCCAGACTTCGCGCCAGCCATATTTGGGCTGTTCGGGTTCGGTTGGATTGGCTCGTGCGGCTGTTGATCGGAGGACCATGAGCGCGAGCATCAAGCTCACGAGGGCCACTGCGGAACGGCCGTGTTTTGAAATTGCAGACGGGTGAAGCGAAATATGCCCCGTCATCACGCCACTCGCCACAAAACGCCTAAAACTACATTTGAGTATTTGACTGACTAGGCAGGCAACGGACGTTAGTTAACAACCATGCGCAGGGTTGAAGGACCCATGCCCCAGGGAGAGAAAAATCATAAGTATATCAAACGAATACGATGCAATCTTGGATTGCATGAAGTGATACCTTAGCGGTGAGGCAGAGCAAAAATTACAGACCGAATTTTGGCGAAAATGATTGCGTGAAGGCAAATTTCTGTGAAGTGCGAACGTAGGCTGAACGTGCTATCAGACCGCGCATCGATTGGACCAACATGGTTAATGCCCGGACTTGTGCGATATCGGCAGCATTCCGAAATTTGGTTTGCAGGACAATTTGTCACTGAAGTGTGGTCGGTTAGAGTGGAGGTAGTTTTCATGTCTTTTGGGGCCAATAAAACGAAGGCGCCGACGTCGCCGGCGCATGATGCATTTCATTTGATGTTTGAAACAGCAGATGCCGTTTCGCTGTTTTGGCAGCCATTTTTCAAGGGTATTGGCCGCTGGCAGCTTGAGTTGGCGCAGGCAGGCGCAAAGCACGGCCGGGCCACCATTGAATTCGGCCATCGCGTCGCTCATGCAACCAACCCGGTCGATATTGTCGATGCGCAGGTCTTTTATTGGCAACAGGTGGGTCAGGTTTATTCCGATGCCAACCAGCACATTACGCAAGCTTTGGTGCGTGCCACAGATAGGCCGGCCGGTATCGAAATCCTACCCGTTCCAAAGAAGCGCCAGCACGATACATTGCGGATTGAAGAACGGACTGGACCGCATGGTTATGATTTAGAGCGCAAGGTCGCTTAAACGGCGTCGCTTCGTAACAAGCTGTAACAATGAGATAAAAAGCGGCAACGGCTGGCCATTGTTTGGCCGTAGCAAACTCGGGGTCAGATCCCTCGGAATTTACTGAAGTGCCGCAAGTGCTTCCGGAAAACCCTTGAGTGAAATCGGGATGCCGATGCCGGCTTCTTCGGTTTGAAAAATAATAAAGATCGCCGTCTTGCCGGTTTTCAGTTGTTCGACCAGCGGATCCTCGACAACGACCTGCGCGTAGCAGGCAAAGTTGTGACAGCGCAAAAACGGCGCGTGGCCAACGTCTTTGTCGTCGATCTTCAAGCCGAGGCCCGGCGGCAGGAGAACGCCAAGCGGAGCAAATACGCGCAACACGCGGGTTCCGTTCGAGAATTTCTGGAAATAGACCGTCAGGCCAATGTTGTTCTTGTCTTCGGCGGTAACGCTTTGGACCAGAGCGCAAACACCTGACTTCGAGCCCGGCGGGGGGTCTTTGCAGACGATTTGCCAATCTCCGTGTTGCGCTTTGACGGTTCCCTCTGGCGCTTCGACGGCGGCGGCTCGCCGTGTGCTCTGGGCAAATGCGAGGGCTGCGGCGATCATCAGGACCGCGCCAAAAGGGCCCGCAAATCTGCTTGTCGTCGATGTCGCGGCGGTCGTTGCGTTGGGCAAGGGGCACTCCTGGGCGCAAGTCGTGTGGACGGCGATCGTTTTTGATGAGCGACGCGGGTCAAAATGCTGGCGCCGTCTGCAGGCGCGCGGGTGAAATGTTACCTTGGATATCAATTGGGCCGAATTCTGTTGCACCGGCCGCGCGACCATTCCTAGTCCTTCCACGCGATTCGTGCACGCCTTCGCGAACAAATGACGCAGAAAACTTGACTTGAGCCAAGGAACCCAGTTGTGCTCTGGTGGGCGCTGGGGGAGTGCGCGTTCTGCGCGAGCCGTGCTTTGACCTTATGTCCCGGCGTACGGGGCTAAATAATGATACTGGGGCGGGACTGCTGTGACGAACGGCAGCCTGAAACAAAGGGAGACGCCTGACCCCGCTGTCGGGGCTGGCGAACTGGGAGCGAGAGAATGCTAAGACGTTTGTTTGGCGCGGTCACCTTGATGGCTGTCGCGAGCTTTGCCGTAACGGTTCCCGCTCTTGCCGGGCTTGGGCACCCGACCGACGGTCAAATGGGGCTGCAACTACCTGCAACCAGCATCATGTCCGAAATTCACACGCTCTATGATGCGGTGAATATGACGATTATCGCGATCACGGCCTTCGTGCTGATATTAATGCTCTACGTGATGTTCCGCTTCAGCGAGAAAAACAATCCGACGCCGTCGCGCACCACGCATAATGTAGTGCTTGAAGTTGCCTGGACGATCATCCCAATCCTCATTCTCGTCGGCATTTCGATACCTTCGTTCAAGTTGCTCTATGAGCAGTATCGCTTCCCCAAGCCCGACATCACCATCAAGGCGACCGCAAACGCTTGGTTCTGGGAACATGAGTACATGGACCAGAAGATTACGCTGACTTCGAACATGTTGCGTGACGAAGATGTGCTCAAGGCAAAAATGGGCGAGAAGCCTTTCGCCGAGAAATACGGTAAGCTTGAAGGCATCGCACTGCACAAGGTGCTTCTAGCCGACGCGGCGCCCGTTTGGGCAGAGCGCAAGGATTTGCGCCAGCTCACCGTCGATCAGGAAATCGCGCTGCCGGTCGGCAAAGTCGTTCACATGCTGGTCACCTCGAACGACGTCATCCACTCTTGGACGATCCCTTCGTTCGGCGCCAAAATGCAAGCCGTTCCCGGCCGTACTTCTGCCGTTTGGTTCCAGCCGGATAAGGTGGGCGTCTACCATGGCCAGTGTTCGGTGCTATGCGGCAAAAACCATTCCGGCATGCCGATCGTCATTCGTGTTGTCGAACCGGCCGTTTATGACGCCTGGATGGCCGCGCTCGTCGCCAAGGACAAGAAGAAAGCCGCTGAAATCCTGAAGGCAGATGCCTTGCGTCAGACGGACAGCAAGTCCGTCGCGCAAGTCGCAAACTAAAAAGTGACGCCATGCGCCGGAGACAAAACTCCGGCGCCAAAACACATAATCTTCCGAGGATAACCCTCTAGGAATAAGGGCTTCGACACATGGGTAGCACGGCTTACGGGGCGCACGACGATCACGATCACGCGCCGACTTTCTTCAAGCGCTGGTTCTATTCGACGAACCACAAAGATATCGGCACGATGTACTTGCTGTTTGCAATTGTCGCCGGTCTGATCGGCGCCTTCTTGTCGGTGATGATGCGACTCGAGCTGCAGCACCCGGGCATGCAGTACTTCGCCGACGAAGGCGCCTACAACGTGTTCGTGACCGGACACGGTCTGATCATGGTGTTCTTCATGGTCATGCCCGCCATGATCGGCGGATTCGGCAACTGGTTCGTGCCGTTGATGATCGGCGCGCCGGATATGGCGTTCCCGCGCATGAACAACATCTCGTTCTGGCTCTTGCCGGCGGCATTCATCCTGCTGCTTTGCTCGATGTTCGTTCCGGGCACCGCTGACGCAAACGGTGTTGGCACGGGTTGGATCGTGGTCGCGCCGCTGTCGTCCAAGATCGGGCATCCTGGGCCCGCCGTCGATTTCGGTATTCTGGCACTCCACTTGGCCGGCGCATCTTCCATTCTCGGTGCCATCCACTTCATCACCACTATTTTCAACAAGCGTGCCCCCGGCATGACGCTGCACAAGCTGC
>JANMNH010000097.1:0-52696 GCA_031373745.1 Hyphomicrobium sp.
CCGCCCGTTGGGGGGTGGGGGTGGGGGGTGGGGCAAACGCAAAGGGCGTTGCTCTGCCTTGGTCACGCTGTCATCGCAAAGCGCGATGGGATAGAGAGACACAAAGCACCATAAACGAGCTTCCGCCTAGCTCTTCACCCCGCCACTAACCCCTCCCCGTCGAGGGGAGGGGGATTCGAGCGGTGCCCTTGTCGAGAGAGAAAGTCTACCGTTCCATGCAGCGCGTCGTCATTATCGATTATGGATCGGGAAATCTACACTCGGCCGCAAAAGCGTTCGAGCGAGCGGCGCGCGAGGGCGGCACGAATGCGCAAATCCTCGTCAGTGCGCGCGCCGAGGATGTGAGGTCGGCCGATCGCATCGTATTGCCGGGCGTTGGCGCTTATGCCGACTGCAAGCGCGGTCTCGACGCCGTGCCCGGCATGCGGGACGCGCTCGAAGAAGCGGTGCGCAAGAAAGCCCGGCCGTTTCTCGGCATTTGCGTTGGCATGCAATTGATGAGCGAGCGCGGGCGCGAGTTTGCGGTGACGGAAGGCTTGGGTTGGATCAAAGGCGACGTGCGCGCGATTGAGCCCAAGGACAAGAGCCTCAAAATTCCGCACATGGGCTGGAACACTTTGAATGTTGTCACGCCGCACGCACTTCTTGACGGCATCGCCACGGGCCCAACCGGTTTGCACGCTTACTTTGTGCACTCGTATCACTTGGCCGCGACCGAGCGGAGCGTCGTGGTTGCCGAAACCGATTACGGCGGCGCGGTGACGGCCATGATCGCTGATGACAACATGGCCGGCACGCAGTTCCACCCGGAGAAAAGCCAAAAGCTCGGCCTCAAGCTGATTGCGAATTTTTTGAAGTGGCGGGTGTGAAACTCCGTCATCCCCGCGTCTGCGAAGCAGATCGCAAGCGAAGCGGCGACAGGCGGGGACCCGTCCAAGCGTCAAAGTTCGCGAACACTGAGGCCTGGATGACGGCGCTTTATTTAAGCTGCTCGCAAATTTCTTGACGTGGCGGCCGTAGGTATAGCCGTTATCGGCTGCGTGAGATCTGTAACGAGCGCTTGAAATGCCGCCCAGGCAGCGCGCGGGCCATCGAGCAGCGACTCAATCGTTGGATCTTCAACCTCGAGCCGGCCGTCGAGCCACGACATGCGATTGTTTAACATCACGACGTCGCGCCCAAGTTCTTGGATGCGGAGTTCATCGCTATCGTCGAAGAGCACCGCGAGGCGCTTCTTGATCTGTTCGGCTGTGAGCCAGGTCTTGACGTACCACAGGCCGTCGCCCGCGCGGGCGTAGGCGCAGGCGATGTAGGGAAGCGAGAAGGAAACGGCCCAAGTGTCCTGGGCGGCGGATTTCGGGGTGTGGTGCACCAGATAGGTTTTCATCGGGGGAGTTCCTGAGGGGGCGACGGGGGAGCGAGGGGATACGCTTGACGCCACTAAAAACAAAATCTCGGAACGCGACTTCCCAGAACGCGACTGGGCAACGCAACCGTAGGACACACTCAGCTTAAATTGGGAGCTGGGACCAATCAGACAAGGTCTGGGACAAGACCGGCTGCGGGGGGAGGCGCAGTTCTGAAAGGCCCCAGCTCCAAAAGCAATTCCAAAAACGAACTTCGAACGCACCGGGCCGGCTGGTGAGGGCCGACTAAGCCGGCCCGATACGCTCGAAATGGGGTTGCCTAAAAACCTCGGACTAAGCCTCAGCAGGCTTCTGCGAAGGGCAGTTCCGGCTCCATCGGTTCCGGCTGCGGGGGCATCGGGAAGGCGATGATGTTGCTGTCGGCCGGGATATCGAGGCCGGCGCGGCGCTGACAGAACCAGCGCAGCGATGTGTGGGTCAGCACGGCTTCGCGCTTCACGGCCTGGATCAGAAGACCGTCTTCCTCGTCGAGCATGTCGCGCAGGTCGGCTTCAAGCTCGGTCTCGTCGCGGTTCGAAGTGACGTACCAGGTGTTGGCCAGCGGACGGGCCCACTTTTCGCCAAGACCCATGATGATTTGCGCCAATACGTGCTGATTGCGGTTCGGCTTCGCGAGGTCGTAGGAAATGAGGTAGGTGCGCATGGGGGCTCTCCTGGGTGGTATGCGAGGGAAGTTCGGGAGACGCCAACTTAGATCCCGATTTTGACCGTTCTGTGCGGCCGTGAACATAGGAAGAACATGCCACGACTCATCGGGCTTGTCTAGTGCTTGTTCCAAAAATGTTCTTCTTGGGTTCCATTTTTCGTGTAAGGCCCTGAATTTGATCCAGGACGGGCGTTTTGTTTGGGGGTTGTATGGGTAGCCGAAACTAGAATGTGGCCGTCAGGAGGCCGTCTGAGGCTCGGGAAACAGCATGAGCTGGCGCGAGTCCGGCTCGTTTGAAATCCGCCGGTGCGGGCCGGGATCGATGCGCGCCTCGACGCCCGGGTAGCGCTCCGCCAGTAACTTTAACGCTCTTGATCGCGTGCCTGGAAAGCGCGTCTCTTCCCAAATCTCGTAAAGCCGGCGCGGGTCGCAAGCGTAGCGCCCGACCAGGTCTTTTGGGCGCACGCGCAACCAGCGCGCGATCCAGATGTTCACGGCGTGGTCCTCTGTCAGAGGGCGGCGGGCGATTGCAGGTGGCGGTGCTTCGAGGAACGCTGTGGCCATGAACTCAACACTTCGGCTTGACGGGGAACGCGAGACGCTATTGATCGCAGCGAATGATAGCAATCTGATGGCTGCCCCTCACCCCAACTCTCTCCCCGTTCTTCACGGGGAGAGGGGGTTAAAGCGAGACCCACTTTGATCCTCTTTCCAGCCATCGACCTCAAAGACGGCCAATGCGTGCGCTTGAAACTCGGCGACATGGAGGCTGCGACGGTATTCAATGACGATCCCGCCGCTCAGGCCGCCAAATTCGAAGCACAAGGCTTCAAGTACCTGCATATCGTCGATCTCAACGGCGCGTTCGCGGGCAAGCCCGTCAACGGGCATGCGGTCGAGGCCATCCTCAAGGCTGTCAAAATGCCGGTGCAGCTTGGCGGCGGCATCCGCGATCTCGAAACCATCGAGACCTGGCTCATCAACGGTATCCGCCGCGTCATCCTGGGAACGATCGCCGTGCGCAATCCGAAGCTCGTGCGCGAGGCCTGCAAGCGCTTTCCCGGACGCGTCGCCGTCGGCATCGATGCCAAGGGTGGCAAGGTCGCGGTCGAAGGCTGGGCTGAAACGTCCGAGTTGACGGCCATCGATTTGGCTAAGCGCTTTGAAGACGCCGGCGTCTCGGCCATCATCTACACCGACATCGATCGCGACGGCGTTTTGAAGGGACTAAACCTCGAGTCGACCGCCGAACTCGCGTGCTCAACCAAGATTCCGGTCATCGCCTCGGGCGGTCTCGCGTCCATCGACGACATCAAGGCTTTGTTGCAGCCTGAGTATAAAATGCTCGAAGGCGCAATCACCGGCCGCGCGCTCTACGATGGCCGCATTGATGCAAAAGAAGCGCTCGCATTGCTGGAGGCCGCGCGATGAAATGTAGGTTGGGTAGAGGCCGCGTTGCCACAAGCATTATTGTGCCACAGTGGGCGGCCGAAACCCAACACCGCGAGTTCGAATTCAGGTTACGCGAAGTTGTTGGGTTTCCTCCGGCGCTCACGCGCCTCCGTCTACCCAACCTGCAAGTGGAGGCCAAATGAACATCGGTGATAAAGTCTGCGTCGTGAAATTGCCGGAAGACCTGCCGGAGAATAATCAGGCTCTGGTCACGCTGTTCAAGGGTTGCCTCGGCAAGGAATTCTCAATCGTCGCTTTTGATGACGATCTCGCGGAGCTGCACGTTGGCAGCGCTTTTGGCGAAGCGGACGACAAACACCGCATCTGGCTGCCGAAGGAATATTTGAAGAAGGTGGTGGCGTGAGTTCATGGCCGACCCAATACTTCCGTAGTAAGCCCGCCAGCCGCCGCACTACCCCTCACAAAAATGTGCGAGAGGCCACGTATTACCCGGATACCGCGCCGCCGCGAAAACTTCAGGTAAATTGAACTATTGGGTTTTGACCCCGGAGAGCCTGCATGGCTGACATGCGCCGTCTGACGCGCGGAAGTCATGAATCTGGTTTAGTCGAACCCGTGATTTTGGAAGCGCCGTTGCCAAGAGTGGCGGCGCTTCACGCACATTTAGCCGCTTGTCAATCGCCCTCACAATCCAGGAGAACAAAAACCATGTCGAAGATCGATATTTCGAGACGGCAGGCCCTCGCAGTTGCGGGCACCGGCCTCGCCGCCGCGTTCTCGACGCGCGTGCTTGGCCCCGTACCAGCATTTGCGAAAGCCCCCTTTGCGGACGCCAAACCGGCAGGCTTCTATCACCACAAGCTCGGCGACATTCAGATCTCCGTCATCTCCGACGGCCCGCTCGTGTTCGGCGACGGCCGCAAGGCCATGAAAGAGCAGACCATGGAAGAAATGGCCAAGCATCTCGAGGGCAATTTCCTGCCCGCCGACAACATGGTGCTTGAACAGAACATCACCGTCGTCAACACCGGCTCCAAGCTCGTCGTCATCGACACCGGCATGGGCCCGAGTAAAATGTTCGGCGAGACGACGGGACGGCTGCCGGCGAACCTCAAGGCGGCAGGCATCGATCCCGCCGCCGTCGACGCCGTGATCCTCAGTCATTGCCATGTCGATCACGTCGCCGGTCTCATCGATGCCGCGGGCAAACCCATGTTCCCGAACGCAGGCGTTCACGTCAACGAAACCGACTACAAGTTCTGGACCGACGAAGCCAAGCTTGAAAACAAGGACGCGAAGGCGTTCGTCGAGATCGCGCGTGCCAGCCTGCTGCCGTACAAGGACAAGCTCACCTTCATCAAGGGCGGGCAGGAAGTCGTCACCGGCATCACGGCGATCGACGCACCCGGCCACACCGTGGGTCACACAATGTTCATGCTGTCCTCAGGCGGCAAGAGCTTGGCTGTGACTTGCGACGTTGGTCACCACTACATTTTGATGACCGAAACCCCGCGCATTGAATTTGCCTACGACACGGATTCCAAGCAAGCCGTCGCGACGCGTCTCAAAGTCTGGGACATGCTTTCGGCCGACAAGACTCCGTTCATCGCCTTCCACTTCCCGTGGCCGGGCCTTGGCAATCTCGCGAAAACCGGCAACGAGACCTACCGCTTCTTCCAGACGCCGGTGAACACGCTTTAAGCGGGTGTCATTCGCTCGCCCGGGAATGTTTGTCATCCCGGGCGACCCCGGACTTGATCCGGGGGAGACCCGGGACGCAGACTCTCATCAAATTTCGGGTGGGTCCCGGCTCTCCGAAATCGCACACGTGCGATTTCTCTGGCCGGGATGACAATTATATTTCACCGCCTCGCGCTTCACCAGTGCGGGGCGGTTTTTTGTTTGTCAGCGCGCCGTGAATCCCCGGTAAGCCAACATGCACCCTCCGGGGATGTCGAGACGGAAACCGATCAACACCCCTGATGGCCGGCCCCGAAACAGTTGGCCTGCATTCCGGGCGCTGCAATACACCAATAAAATTGGCGGGCACGCGATATTGAAGGCTAGTGACTTTGATGTCCTTAATTTGATCACCAAGTCCAAGTGTGTCAGTTGCTCTATAGGACGTGCGGGAGCCCAGACTGACCATGGCTCATCTTGCTAATATCAAGGACTGACCGATGGCCGTTACCAGTAACAGCGACAAACCAATCATCGAACCCAACCCGTCCGGGGATAGTCCAGAGACTGGGATGCGTGCATTGCAGGTTCGCATCCGGCAACAGGAACTCCTCGCAGAACTTGGCGTTATAGCGCTGCAAGGCGCTTCCTTTCATGAGTTGCTTAACGAAACCGCTCGGTTGACCGCCGCGGGCCTGGACGTCGAATTCTGTAAAGTCCTGGAACACATTCCATCCAGCAACCGGCTGCTGGTTCGCGCAGGCGTGGGCTGGAACGCAGACGTCGTCGGCGTTGCATCTGTGGGCGCCGACCTCGAATCACCAGCCGGATTTGCATTGCGGACCGGCAAGCCCGTGATTTCGAACCATCTTGAGAACGAAGAACGTTTCCGAACCTCGGAACTCTTAGAGCAGCACGGCATCCGGCGCGCCATGAACGTCATCCTTCAAGGGGAGGGGAAACCGTTTGGTGTGCTTGAGGTCGACAGCCGCTCGGACGATGAATTTCTTGAAAATGATTTAGCGTTCCTTCAAGGCGCGGCAAACATTTTGGGGATGGCGATTGAGCGCGAGCGGCACGAGCAAAAGCTCAATGCAGCACTCGAGAAGCAACAGTTTTTGCTCAAGGAAATGAACCACCGCGTCAAGAATAGCCTCGCAATTGTCGCTAGTTTGCTCAACTTGCAGGCGCGCAGTATCGGAAACCCCGAACTAACGGGCTATTTGAATGAGGCTGCAAATCGCATTGCGGCAATTGGACGAGCGCATGATCGACTGGCCTATGGGTCTCACATGGAGCAGATAGACATCGGTCTGTACATCGGAGCAATCTGCAAAGATTTTGATGAAAGCGTTGCTAACTGCGAAGTCATGACCGATGCCGTTGACGGAATTCTTGTCCCTACAGACCGTGCCATATCCATCGCATTGCTCGTCAACGAGTTGATCGCCAACGCCGCCAAACACGCATACAAGAATGAGGCTGGTGGGAAGATTTGGATCACAGTCGGTCGGGATACCCATAATTCAATAGTAGTTTCCGTGCGCGACGAAGGCGGGGGCCTGCCGCCAGACTTTGATGTGCACAAAGCAAAGGGACTGGGCATGTGCATCGTCACAACGTTCGCGAAACAGGTGAACGCGACGCTTGCCGTTCACTCCCGAGAGCCCGGTACGGAATTCGTCCTTTTAATGCCGCCAAGTACACAGTCTTGACGTCAGACACCCAGGAAAAAGCATGACCCTCAAAGTCCGCATCATTCCTTGCCTCGACGTCAAAGACGGCCGTGTCGTTAAAGGCATCAACTTCGTCGATCTTGTCGATGCCGGCGACCCGGTCGAAGCCGCCGCTGCTTATGACGCGGCGGGCGCGGACGAGCTTTGCTTTCTCGACATCACGGCGAGCGTCGATAACCGCGACACGATCTTCGACATTGTCGAACGCACGGCCGAGCGCTGCTTTATGCCGTTGACCGTCGGCGGCGGCGTGCGCACGGTCGAGGATATCCGAAAGCTCTTGGAAGCGGGCGCCGATAAAGTTTCGATCAATACCGCGGCGGTGTTCAATCGACAGTTCGTTAAAGAGGCGTCGGAAAAATTCGGCGCGCAATGCATCGTTGTCGCTATCGACGCCAAGAAGGTATCGCAAGACGGCGAACAAGCGGCTTGGGAGATATTCACGCACGGCGGGCGCAAGCCGACCGGCATTGACGCAATTGAGTATGCCAAAGAGGTTGTGGCGCTGGGTGCGGGCGAAATTCTGCTCACCTCCATGGACCGCGACGGCACCAAGGCTGGATTTGATTTGCCGCTCACGCGCGCCATATCGGACGCCGTCTCCGTCCCCGTCATTGCGTCCGGCGGCGTCGGCACGCTGGATCATCTCGTAGACGGAGTGAAAGAAGGCCACGCAAGCGCCGTGCTCGCAGCTTCCATCTTCCACTTTGGAACCTACACGATTGGCCAAGCCAAGGCGCATATGGCGCAAGCGGGCTTGCCCATGCGGCTCGACGCTTGAACGGGTCTCTGAGCCGGTACTGTTGTTCAGCAAAGTCTTTGCCGAGTATCAACCTGAGCAATTTTTGTTAGGCTTCAATTGCCGTCCGCTCCGAATTTGAACACCTTGCCAAGCATCCAATCTGCGATGAGTTACTCAGCGCCGCCCAGGGATTTGAGGCCGTCAAGGTGGCCCACCGGCTTGCCGCCATCGAGTTCGTTTATTTTCTTGTCGGCTAGCGATACCGAAAACATGCGGCCATCGGAACTCGTCTCGAAGCCATTGCCTGTCAGGACGCCCCATGTGTTGACGATGATATTGTCGCCTTCGACGAAGAGGCCATTGGCACCGGCTGCGATCTTGTCGTCGAGCCACTTTTCAACTTTACCGCCAGCGAACTTGTAGACGCCACCGGCCCTCGTATCCGCAGCGTAGGCGTTACCTTGGGTATCGGCGGCCACGTCGTTGAGCATCTTGGCGCCGGGCGCTTTGTGTTTCGCCAGAATCTTACCGTCCTTCATGTCGATTTCGGCAAGCTCGTCGCCATCGGCCGTGAAGATGCGGTCGTTGAGTATCGCAATGCCCTGGGGACGGTTTAAACCGGTCGCCCATTTCAGCGCCACATTCTTTCCGTCGTTGGAAATCTTGGATAGAAACCCTTTGTTGCTCACGTAGAGTGTGCCGGTTTTGGTATCGAGTTCTGCGCATTCGGGTGCTTCGAGCCTCGTGGCACAATCGGCGTACCCAGTGTTGGGAAATCGTGTTTGTCCGCCATCGTGCCGTGGAGCACGGCCCGGAAAAAACGCCGGACCCTTGCGAGCCCGGCGTTTTGGTTTGTTAGGTCCCTGTCAGGCCGGGTTATTGCAGCTGGATGGCAATCAACTTATTTTCCATCATGTGCGGAACGTACATGATCTTGGAAGCCGCGTCGTATGTGAGGTCGGCGTTGCCCTTGCCGAGATCGATGATCGGCTCCGTCTTACCGCCGGTCGAGAACTTGAAAATCTTGCCGGCCATCCAGTCCGAGACGATGTAGTTGCCGCCGCCGAGCGAGGCGAAGCCGTCGAGATTGCCGACCGGTTTGCCGCCATCGAGTTCGGTGATCTTCTTATCCGCGAGCGAGATCGAAACGATGCGGCCCAGAGCGCTCGTTTCAAAGCCGTTGCCGGTTAGGACGCCCCACGTATTGACGATCAAGTTATCGCCTTCGACGAGCAGCCCATTGGCACCGGCAAGCACCGGGTCGCTGGCCCACTTTTCGATCTTGCCGCCCGACAGCTTGTAAATACCGCCGCCGCCCGTGTCGGACACATAGATGTTTCCGGCAGCATCGGCCGCAACGTCGTTCAAGAGGCCGGCCCCTTCGGCCTTATGCTTGGCAACGATCTTTGCGGTGGCCATGTCGATCTCGACGAGTTCATCGACGTCGCCAACGTACATCTTGCCCTTGGCGATCGCGAGACCCTTTGGGGCCTTCAGCCCATCGACCCACTTGTCGGCCTTCTTGCCGTCCATGGATACCTTGGCGATGTAGCCTTTCGCATCTTTGCCCATGGGGTCGCCGTTGACATTGCTGACGTAGATGGCGCCGCCGTCGATGATAGCGCACTCGGCGCCTGGCAGGCCGCCGATTTCCCAGAGCTTGGCTGGTCCACCGGCCACTTTCTCAGCAACCTTCTCGGCAACTTCTGCGACTTTGTCAGCCGCTTTACCGGCAGCGTCCGCTGCCTTGTCGGCGACCTTGCCTGCAGCTTCTTTCGCCGCATCGACAACTTTGCCGGCTGCTTCCGCAGTCTTCTCGACAACTTGGGCTGTTTTTTCGGCGGCCTTCTCAGCCGCCTTCTTGGTGTCGGGTGCGGAGCCCGAATCGCAACCGGCCAGGAGAAGGGCCGCAAGCGCAGCGCCACAAGCTAATCTCTTCATAGTGCACCTCATTTGTTGGGCAAAAAAAATCGCTGCAGCGGACGCCGCAGATCAAGAACTTCGGGCTAACGTAGTGGGCCCGGCTGGATTTACCACTCTCCAACTGGGGGAAGCTGGGCTTGGTGGAAGAGCCGAAGTGTCGCACCGGGATGAAGTCCGGCTTCCGTCGGCCTCGCCCGTCGTCTGCTTGCTCTCGGACTAAACCACGGTACAGTCGCGCGGCACTGGAGCCGAGGCTCAAAGTTTCATGAGCCGATTCAAGCTCCTCCGACAGCGGACATCACTTTCATGGATTGGGACAAACTTCGTATTTTTTATGCCGCCGCGGAGGCCGGCAGTTTCACCCGCGCGGGCGAACAGTTGAACATGAGCCAATCTGCCGTTAGCCGTCAGATCTCGGCGCTCGAAGCCGACCTCAAGGTGACGCTGTTCCATCGCCATGCGCGCGGCCTCGTCTTGACCGAGCAGGGCGAGCTATTGAACCGCACCGTGATGGAAGTCTTCGCCAAGCTGCAAACGGCCGAAACTCTGCTGTCGGATTCGACGTCCAAGCCGTCTGGAGATCTGCGTGTCACGGCGCCAATCGGCTTTGGCACCATTTGGCTGTCGCCGCGCCTCAGCGAATTCATGGACCTCTATCCCGATATTCGCGTCGAGCTGATCTTGAACGACGAGCAGGTCGATATTGGTATGCGCGCCGCCGACGTAGCGATCTGGACGCGCGAACCGGAACAGGGCGATCTCATCCGCCGGCCTCTTTTCGAGAGCCGCGTTGGAGCTTTTGCCTCAGCACAGTACATCCGCCGATTTGGCGCGCCGAAGTCGCTCGACGATTTGGAGAACCACCGGATTATTTCGTATTCCGGCCAGCCGGCCCAGCATCTGACCGCCGTCAATTGGATCGAAACGGAGGGGCGCAATGGCAAGGACCCGCGCCAGTCCGTACTCAAGATCAACTCGGTCGTGGCCATTAAATACGCAATCCGCGCCGGAGTCGGCATCGGCATGATCCCCGACTATCTGACAGAGTCAGAAACCGACCTCGTGCCAATCCTGCCGGAAATCGAACCGCCGCGCCTGCCGATCCTGTTCGTCTACCCGGAAGAGTTGAAGACGTCTAAAAAAGTCCAGCTCCTGCGCGATTTTCTCGTGACGAAGACACGGGGGTGGAAGTAGTCGAAGACGCGGGGCTGGAAATTGGGGCCAGAAAAAAAACTGCAGGCCGGTATGCCTGCCATGCCAAATCCCGTGATCCAAGAACGGCATCAAACGTAATAGTATTCATGGCAGGTGCGTGGGGGCGGGCGTTTTGCCACCTCCGCCTTTGCGCCCCTCGTCTGGAACCCATGGTTCCTCCCATCGACTTGCCGGGTGGCCGCCCTTAACGGGGCGCGCTATCCGGCATTTTTGTTGGGTGAGCTGCGACCAAACCTGATTTGCATATGCGTTCGGGCATCGCTATTTAGGGGGTCAAACCCCCTTGATTTGGCGAAGGACTTTAGCCCCCATGGCCCAGACGGCTTCCAAGACGGCTCCCAGAACCCTCTACGATAAGATTTTCGACGACCACATCGTGGACCGCCAGCCCGACGGCACGTGCCTGCTCTACATCGACCGGCATCTGGTGCATGAAGTGACGAGCCCGCAAGCATTCGAAGGCTTGCGCATGGCAGGCCGCAATGTGCGCGCGCCGGAAAAAACACTCGCCGTCGTCGATCACAATGTGCCGACCACCGACCGTTCCAAGGGCATCGCCGACACCGACAGCCGCATTCAGGTCGAGACGCTGGCCAAGAACGCGGCCGACTTCGGCGTCGAATATTTCCATGAACGCGACAAACGCCAAGGCATCGTTCACGTCGTCGGTCCCGAGCAAGGTTTCACGCTTCCGGGCACGACGATTGTCTGCGGCGACAGCCACACCTCCACCCACGGCGCGTTCGGCGCGCTGGCGCACGGCATCGGCACATCGGAAGTGGAACACGTGCTGGCGACGCAAACGCTGATCCAAAGCAAAGCCAAGAACATGTTGGTTCGCGTCGATGGCGTCGCCCCCAAGGGCGTCGGCGCGAAAGACATCATCCTCGCCATCATCGGCGAAATCGGCACGGCGGGCGGCACCGGCTCGGTGATCGAGTACGCGGGCGAAGCCATCCGCGCGCTATCGATGGAAGGCCGCATGACGGTCTGCAACATGTCGATCGAAGGCGGCGCGCGCGCGGGCATGATCGCGCCGGATGAGAAGACGTACGCATTTATTCATGGGCGCCCGAAAGCGCCGAAGGGCGCGGCCTGGGATATGGCCATGAAGTATTGGGAAGGCTTGCACACGGACGAGGGCGCGCATTTCGATCGTGTCGTCACGCTGGACGCTTCGAAACTTCCGCCGATCGTATCGTGGGGCACGTCGCCAGAAGACGTCGTGTCGATTGCGGGCGTTGTGCCCGATCCGGCGAAGGTAACTGACGAAAACAAGCGCGCCTCTATGGTGCGTGCACTCGACTATATGGGCCTCAGCGCCGGCACAAAGATCACCGACATTCCTTTGGATGTCGTGTGGATCGGCAGCTGCACGAACGGCCGCATCGAGGATTTGCGCGCCGTGGCGAAAGTGGTCGATGGCAAGAAGATTTCGACGCGGCTTGCCTACGCGATGATCGTGCCGGGTTCTGGTCTTGTCAAAGAGCAAGCCGAAGCCGAAGGGCTTGATAAGATTTTCCTCGCAGCTGGCTTCGAATGGCGCGAGCCCGGCTGCTCGATGTGCCTCGGCATGAACCCGGACCAGCTGAAGCCCGGCCAGCGCTGCGCTTCAACCTCCAACCGCAACTTCGAAGGCCGCCAAGGCTACAAAGGCCGCACGCATCTCGTCTCGCCGATCATGGCGGCCGCTGCGGCGCTCGAGGGGCGGTTTGTTGATGTGAGGGAGTGGGGGGCGTAGTTTCACTCTGCCCTAAACTCGACGTCATACAGGACTTGTGCTAAAATATACCCATGATCAAAGCTCTTGAGACCGCTATTGCGCAATTTCAGCATCTACCGCCCGAGCAGCAGGCTTTTGCCGCTCTGGTCTTAAAGCAGATCGCGGCTGAAAACGGAACGCCGTTCGATGTGCCGGCCAGTCATCGGGCAGCCGTTCTAGAAGGCTTGGCACAGGTCGATCGTGGCGAGTTTGCAAGCGACGAAGACGTTGATCGCGCATTAAACCGCCCTTGGGCATGAGAGCGCGGCTCAGTCCCCGCGCCATTTCTGATCTCGATTCCATACGTGAGTATCTCGTGCCACTCAGCCCGCGAGGCGCTGAGAGCGTTCGCCGGGCCATTGCCGAAACTGTGGCGCTACTCAAACATTATCCACGCGTTGGGCGCGAAAGCACAATTCCCGGTCTGCGGGTCATTCCCGTTGTCCGCTACGGCTACCTCATTTATTATAAGGTTGGTGCGGGTGAAATCCTGATCCTTCACATCCGCCACGCGGCACGGCAGTTGCCGGAGATTGACGAAGTCTGATCTGTGTGCGATCGCAACGCGCGCTACTTCTACCCCCTATGCTTGCAGCCCGGCCAGCAGCAGGGGCGGCGTTTGCCGTCAAGGAGATCGTTGCGTATTCGCTCGATCTTGCGTGTCCGCGTCTCCACTTTCTTGGCGGCCTCGATCCAGCAAAGCCATTCGTTGCGTGCGAGCGGTGTCAAATCGATCCAAGCCGCCAAGGCCTCGCCGTCGGTGACGAGCACGGTTCGCAAATCTTTCGGGACCTTGTGGACGACGCCACCCGGAATTGCTTTTCCCATTGGGATAACGCGCTCTGAAATAGATCTTCCGCTGAGCGGCAGTTTATAAATGATAGCAGGATTGGCGAGGATTTGAGGCGCGCGAACGTTTGTCCTGGGTCCCGGCCTTCGCCGGGATGACGTGCCTTGTTCATCGCACCCATCTCGCCTGTTCGCGGATAATTTGCTCCGCACGCCGCGCATCCGGAATGCCGGACCAATCCATGGTCAAGGGCTTCGTATCGCCGTCGGAATCCC
Source organism: Hyphomicrobium sp. (assembly GCA_031373745.1). Lineage (GTDB taxonomy): Bacteria > Pseudomonadota > Alphaproteobacteria > Rhizobiales > Hyphomicrobiaceae > Hyphomicrobium_B. Next base: position 13,610 of record JANMNH010000097.1, read on the forward strand.
TTTCGACGCCATAACCGATTTGAAGATTGCCTGTGCCGTTGCGCCGGTCCTTGCGCTTTACAAAGTTGACATTCGCGAACGGATAACTGTCCGCGCCTTTATCACGCCCCACGAAGACATTGATGAGCCGCGCGTCCGTTACCGCATGCACTGTGTTCTTCGACTTACGAATGCCGAGAAACGGCGCTGCCAGCATCGCGACGCCGATTGCCACAAACGGCAGAGAGAAAACAAAAAAGAAAACGTTCATGCCGAAGCCCGCGGGCTTGCCATTGGAATTGAACGGCACGATCCCAAGCAAACCGCCGAGACTCATACCGAAAAACAGGAACGAGATGGCACTCCAGAAAATCCCGAACACAAATATGGCGAACAGCGCACCCCATTCCGCGCGCCAATTTGGTTGACCCGCATAAAGCACACGTTCGCCATGCGCGATCTCGGCGTTAAGCGCCTTTCGCAAGTCAACCGGCAGGTTCGATAAGTCCCTCGACATGCCATTGAGGTAAGCACGCCAATCTAAATTAGGAGGCACCGGCCATGCCACATGGGAAACATGCTTAACAATGTCCTAACGCGAGTGCCCGTTCGAAGCGTGTTGTTGCATGTCTACCGTATCGAGGCGCTCGACGGGAGGTTTCTCTAATGCCCCGCCCAGTGCCCCCTTCATGCTGGCGATTTCTTCCGCCGCAATCTTGAAGAAACCGTTCTGCGCGCTCTGGCGCAATTCGGCTTGAGAAAAACTTCCGGCCAGCAGTACGATCCTATGATCGCCCGGCGGATAGGCGGCCGGCTTCCCGACAACCTTGAAACCGAGCATGTACTGATAGAAGCGGGAGAACTCAGGCTTGGTTGCGATCAGGATCGTCGAAACTTCCGCCGCTTGTGCCGCCAGAAATCCTGCACGCACGAGAGCGGCGAATAACGTCGTGCGAAACGAAGTGCTTGTGAAAGCCGGATCGATGGCGAGACGAGACATCTCGACGAGTGACCCGCGCGCGCCGCGTTTCAGATCCGCGACTTCCGGATAATAGGGCGCGCAGGGCAATGTCGACCCATCGTGGTGCGCCTCACCGGCATGACTGAAACTCACGCGCAACGTGCCGATGCACACGTTGTCTTGATACGCACCAAAGATAACCGTCGATTCGAGCGCATCGTTCTTGTCGGCGAACGAAGTATTGGCGCTTTCCTCGATGTAGCCAAGTTCCCGGTACGCGCGATAACGCAGAGCGAATACATCCGCCCTCTCGGCTTGGCTCGACACGACACGAATCTGAAACGGAAAATCTGCGCCCGTTAAGATGCCGGCCGGAGTGAGCCCGCGCTTCTGCAAGGGCCGGAACGCGATCGCGTTTGACATATTTCTTCCCCTCTACCGGTCGCTTCATCCTAAAGCACAACGCTTGCGGCGGGCAAAAAGTTCATTGGCGCGATCTGTTACGCTTTTTCAAGCAGTGGCCCCAGCGGCGTCCTATAGATTATGGTAACACAATCCGGCGCTTCCCATTTACTCGCGCGCAGACTATCAGTGCTTTCGAAGCGGCGAGGAAAATCATGGCGAGCACCAATCACTGGCAACATGCGACGGTGCCGACGCTCACCGATTTCGAGAGCATGGCAAAAACAGCTTGGGACAGACTGCCTGCAACCTTCCGCGAAATGGCCGGCGACGTCATCATCCGCGTCGAAGACTTTGCGACCGATGAAATCCTCGACAGCGTTGGCATCGAAGACCCGTTCGAACTCACGGGCCTCTATCAGGGCATCAGCCTCGATCAGAAAAGTGTGGCCGACATACCACGCGAACCGGATATGGTGTTTCTCTACCGGCGCCCTATTCTCGACGAGTGGGCTTCGGGTGAGGAAGAATTAGGCCATCTCATCGCCCACGTGCTCATTCATGAAATCGGCCATCATTTCGGCTTCTCCGACGACGATATGGAGACGATCGAGGACGAGGCGGCAGCGTGACGGGGGGCAGAATCGGAACGCGTCAGTAAAGTTTAACGAGGACTGTGCGACAATTCTCACAAGCTTGCGCACGCAACTCTTTCGCGCCATTGTTACACTGGGCAACACTGAGTGTTACACTGAGAGCTATACTGAGATTTTCCTAACCTCGCGCCGTAACTGGGGCTCAACCACAGCAGCCGCATCTTGATAATGGGACAACACGTGTTCAGTCTGCGCGCCGTTTCGCAACTTGGGTTACGCCTTTGTTTGATGGCCGCGGCCACGGCGTCCCTCGCCGCTACACCCGCTCGGGCTGAAGACGGCACTCCGACACCCGAAGAATATGTGGCGCAAGTAGGCGGCGACGCGCAAATTCTCGATCCGGGCGAATTCAAGCTTGACGGCCGCAAGCAGCTTTGCGGGCAGCGGCCAACCGTTATCGACACCACACTCGATGATTACGGCGCCGCCTATCCGGGCTTCCTGATCATGAACCCGCGCCTGCTCGATAAAGTCTCGACGCCCGTGAAGCAGTGGATTTTCGCGCACGAGTGTGGCCACCAGTTCCGGGGGCCAGACGAAGAAACGGCCGACTGCTTTGCCGTGCAGCGCGGCCGCCGTTATGGCTGGCTGACGCTCGAGGGCCTCGACGAAGTTTGCAACTTTATTTCGCCAGCCAAAGGCGACAGCATGCACTTCTCCGGCTCGCACCGCTGCGAATACATGCGCAAGTGCTACGAAGACCCGAGCATCCGCTAAGCCCGAGCAGAACGCGCGGGCTAGGTGCTTTAGTTACCGCTCAGCCGTTTCCGAGCAAAACGGCCACCCCCTTAACCTTGGCCAAATAATCCGGCGCCCGCTTATCCCCGCCCAATCCACAGGCCGCATACTCGCGCGCGTGACTTCGCGCAATCCGGAGGGGGAGCGCGTTGCGCGAATGCGTCTGCCCTGTGGGATATGCCCTATGCCGATTGCCGATTACGCCAAGCGCCTGCTGGATCTAGCCGAAACCGTTTACCGCTGGCTCGGCCAGATCTCGGATTTGCAGGGCGCAAAACGCGAGAAAGTTGCGCTTTACGCCGAGGAGATCGCCGCGACGCTTGCCCGCGCAACGCTGGCCTTTGCCGCGCTTGAGAGGCAACCAACGGATAAAAAACAGATTTTGGCAGCAGCCCGGGAGCTCGGGCGGATCGCAGGCTATGTCGATACGATCGTTGCCGCGCTGGCGCACCATCTTGACGGGCGAAAGCTGGCGGGCGTTAAAAGGCGCCTCGATCATCTTCAACCCTTTGATCCCGATGCCTTGCTCGCCGAACGCGGGGCTTTTGCCATCGCAAACCGTCTGACGTCGGCCGAAGGATTTTTCCGGGCGCTCGCCGACGCGCTCCGCACCTGATATTACACTGGCCACGACCCCCTAGAACCTTGAGGACCTCGACGCGACATGGATAAGTTCACGACCCTGACCGGAATTGCTGCACCCCTGCCTTTGCGCAATATCGACACCGACATGATCATCCCGAAGCAGTTTCTGAAAACGATTAAGCGCACGGGGCTCGGCAAGTCGCTGTTTTACGAAATGCGCTTCGATCAAGCGGGCAAAGAAGTTGCCGGTTTCGTCTTGAACAAGCCGCAATACCGCAAAGCCGAGATCCTCGTCACGGGAGATAATTTCGGTTGCGGGTCCAGCCGCGAGCACGCGCCATGGGCCCTTCTCGATTTCGGCATCCGTTGCGTCATCGCGCCCGACTTCGCCGACATTTTCTATAACAACTGCTTCCAGAACGGGATTCTGCCGATCCGGCTGCCTCAAGCGGACGTCGATAAGCTGATGGACGACGCCAACCGCGGCGCCAACGCGACCGTCACCATCGATCTCGAAAAACAGGAAATCCGCGGGCCGGACGCCGGTGTGATCCGGTTCGAGATCGACGCGTTCCGCAAACACTGCCTGCTGAACGGCCTCGACAACATTGGCCTGACGTTGGAGAAGGATAAGTCGATCAAGGCGTTTGAAGAGAAGACCGGCGCCGCACGGCCTTGGTTGTAGGGTAGGAGAGACTTTGTGACGACATTGCTTATTTTGAATGTCGTCGTATTGCTCGTTGTCGTTGCCATTCTTGGCCGTGCACTTCGATACTTCGTAGCGAGAACGGGACTGACGAAATGGCAGAAGCAAATCTTGTTCGTAGCATTATCAGGTATTCTACTGACACCAATCGTCTTGCCCGTAGGTATCGGGTTAGCCGTCTTTGCGCCGAGCTTGACGTTGTTACCTTTCTTGACGATGCGAGGAGCGGTTGAACAGATTGGGGAGCTGTATTCCTACACACGATCGTTCGCTGTTCCGTCGCTATTCTTAACATTGGCAGCGAGTTGGTGGTTTGGTGCTAAAAAATATTTGATTGAAACCCAAGATGCCGGAAGTGCTCAATAACAAGCGCGTTACCCGGCTACTACCTGTCCAACAGGCCGACAATGCTATCGACCCCGAATGATGCAATCCAGATTGCAAACAGAAGACAATGAACGGAGTTCTAGAATGGCAAAGTTAGTTCACTCGATGGTGCGCGTTATGGACGAAGCCAAGTCCGTCGCGTTCTACACCGGCGCTTTCGGCCTCAAGGTGGCCCAACGGCTCGACTTCCCGGACTTCACGCTCATCTACTTGTCGAACCCTGAACAAACGTTTGAGCTGGAACTGACCGTGAATAAGGGCCGCACCGAGCCCTACACGCTTGGCAACGCATATGGTCATCTGGCGATCTCGGTTGAGAACGTCGATGCCGAGCGCGCCCGCATCGAGGCACTGGGTTACACGCCGAAGAACATCGTCAACATGGCGTACGAAGGCAAACCGCTCGCCAAGTTCTTCTTCATCGACGATCCCGATGGATACAAAATCGAAGTCGTGCAAAGGGGCGGCCGCTGGCTGTAAGCGTTCAAATGTCAACACTTGCTTTCATCACAGGCGCCAACAAAGGGATCGGCTTTGAAGTTGCCCGGCAACTTGGCGCCACCGGCATCATCGTGCTCATAGGTGCGCGCGACAAAGGCCGGGCGGATGCAGCGGTTGCAGCCTTGAAGAAGGAGGGCATTAGCGCGCACGCCGTCGAAATCGACGTCAATAATGAAGCCTCTATTATTGCCGCCGCCAAGAAGATTGGCGAAGATCACGGCCGCATCGACATCCTGGTCAACAACGCCGGCATCATGACGGAAATGGCGGCCGGCACGCGGCCCAAAGATTTGTCCCTCGAAACGTTGAAACAAACGTTCGACACTAACGTATTCGGCGCGTTCGCCGTGATAAAGCACTTCGTGCCGCTGCTCAAGAAATCGAGAGCGCCGCGCATTATCAACGTATCTTCGACGCTCGGTTCCCTTACCGCAATGTCCGACCGCGCCCACCCGATGCATGGCGTTAATTTCGCGGCGTACAACTCGTCAAAGACGGCGCTCAATGCGTTGACCGTTGCCCTTGCAAAAGACTTGGCGGCCGACCGGATTTCCGTCAACTCGGTTTGCCCCGGCTGGGTCAAGACCGACATGGGCGGCGAGGGTGCGCCCCGCGAAGTCGCGCAAGGGGCGGGCATCATCGTGACGCTCGCGACCTCGGGCAATCCGCCGACCGGCACGTTCATCGACGAAAACGGCAGCGTCCCTTGGTGATCCGCTGCCGCGAGAACTGACTCAAAAACGCGAATCGCGCGCGGTGACGAGGGCGCCGGTCAGAGCTTCGGCGAATTCTTTCTTTTCATCGTCGTTCAAGAACTGCCCGAATAATACAGCGCGCCCCTGCGCGGCGAGACGCAGCGATGTCCGCCCGTCGGGACGGTCTTCAGTCAATAACACGCGCGTCCAATAAGGATTGAACTCGAATATTTCCTTGTTGCCGGCCGGGTGAACACGCGTGAGTTGTAAGTGCTCAGGCGATAGCTCAACGGTTTCATAAAGCCGGCCCGAGCGGTAGTTGAGCTTGAACGCCCAATAAATGAGCGCAACGTCTAGCCCGAAGAACCCCATGACCGGCCAAGCGCCGATGAGCAGAAACACCAACCCCATCACAAAGCTGACGAAGCCGATGGCAGACATCAGGATGAGGAACCCGCGCGGCGACAAAGAACGATGGGGATGCAGCACGAACTCGGCCGTGCTTGACGATTGTTTTTTGCTCCCGTTGGTGTCCATATCGTGCGCCCCGACCGGTAAATCGCTCAAATGCCGTCAATTGCCACTGGAGCCGGAATTCCATGCCCGCCAGACTTAAGGACTCCAGAAAGCCAAACATCGAGCCGTTACCGGACAAAGGCAAGCCTCGAATTGTCAGAGCCGGTGCGCGAAGCAGCCCAAAGCCGTTAACGGCCGCCGATATCGAACAGATCTTTACAGCCTTTACGAAAGCAAACCCCGAACCTAAGGGTGAGCTGGAGCACGTCAACGTCTACACACTGCTCGTTGCGGTGGTGCTTTCGGCACAGGCCACCGACGCCGGAGTGAATAGAGCGACGCGCGCCTTGTTTAAAATCGCCGAAACACCGGATAAAATGGTGGCACTCGGGGAAGAAAAGGTCCGCGAGCACATCAAAACCATCGGCTTGTTCCGGAACAAGGCCAAAAACGTCATCCTGCTCTCCGGACAACTGATAGCCCTGCACGGCGGACAAGTGCCGCGAGAGCGGGAGGCCCTCGAAGCCCTGCCGGGCGTCGGTCGCAAGACGGCCAATGTGGTCTTGAACATGGCGTTCGGCGAGCAAACTATGGCGGTCGATACGCATGTATTCCGCGTGGCCAATCGCATAGGCCTTTCGCGAGGCAAAACGCCGCTTGCCGTTGAGACAGACCTAATGCGGATTATCCCTAAGAAATTCCTGACGCACGCGCATCACTGGCTGATCTTGCATGGCCGCTATCTTTGCAAAGCCCGAACGCCGGAGTGCTGGCGCTGCCCCATTCGCGACATGTGCAGAGTCGCAGAAAAATCGCATAAATAACGGCGAATCTTGCTGTTGGCTGCAATTCAAAAATTCCCAAAACGCACGCCGCCTAGGCGGCCATGGTTTTTAATAGATTAATCCGGCGATGACTATTTGTGGAAATTTCGCCGCGTATTCTTGGCGAAGCGAGAAGGGGTTTTTTGTTGTTTGTGTCCTATGAATGTCATTGTGGGAAATGATATTCGCGGGCGTTGAAAATGGCTGTCATAAACGGGACTTCGGGGAACGACGTCATCACCGGCACTGCGGAAGCCGATTTCATCGACGGCCTCTCCGGCAATGACCGCATTAACGGCGGCGCCGGCGACGACACAATTATTGGCGGAACCGGCGCAGATACGCTGACGGGCGACGCAGGTAACGACACACTGTATGGCGGAGCCGGCAACGACGGATTTTTTGGCGGCGGCGGCAACGACACCATTTATGGCGAGGACGGCACCGACACGTTGTTTGGCGACGGCGGCGACGACGTGCTCGACGGCGGCGCGGGCAACGATACCCTCAACGGCGGCACCGGCAACGATCAGTTTTATGGCGGCACCGGAACCACCATTGTCAACGGCGGCGCGGGAGCCGACACCGTCTACATCAACCTATCTTCCGGCGAGATCACCTCGGCGGTACTTGACGATTTCACGCTCTGGTCGAACGTGATGGAAGACCGCTTGGCGAGCGCCGGCGGCTCTTATGCCGTGCTCGCATCGCAAGCGACATCGGGCGCTGTGACCCTATCGACACTCGGCCTGACGCTCAGCGGCGTCGAATTTCTTACCGTGCGCGTTGATGGCGTGCTGACTGCAATTGCAGATTTGTACGCCTACGGCAATCAAGCGCCTACAGCCAACGCAACCGCTTCTGCCGCCACGAACGAGGATACTGCCGTTAGCGGCATGATTGCAGCCATCGATCCCAATGGGGATGCGCTGACGTGGACGACACTCAACGGTCCTTCGAACGGTTCGCTAGCCCTCAACCAATTGACCGGCGCGTACACCTACACGCCTACCGCTAACTTCAACGGTACGGACAGCTTCCAAGTCTCGATTGAGGATCCCTTGGGCGCGAGTGCAGTCCAGACTGTTACGGTTAGTATCGCCACTGTCAACGACGCGCCGGTGGCCGATGCTACAGCCGCAGTCAATACGAACGAAGATACAGCGATTACCGGCCAGGTCGTTGCCACCGATATCGACGGCGACATCCTCGGCTTTGCCGTCGCTCAGGGCCCGGCCAACGGCGCGGTGACGCTCAATGCATCGACCGGCGCATACACGTATACGCCCGCCGCCAATTTTAACGGCTCCGACACCTTCAAAGTTGTCGTCGCAGATCCGTCCGGTGCGACGACCGTTCAAACGGTCACTGTGGGCGTTGCAGCCGTCAACGACGCGCCGGTGGCCGATGCTACAGCCGCACTCCCCACGAACGAAGATAACTCGGTTTCCGGCGCCGTTGCCGCGACCGACGTGGATGGCGATGCGCTGACATGGTCGCTTGCCCAAGGCCCGGCCAATGGCGCCGTCACGCTCAACGCCGCAACGGGCGCATACAATTACGCGCCTGCTGCTAATTTCGCAGGCAATGACGCATTCGATGTTCTTGTTGCAGATGCTTCGGGCGCAACATCTCTGCAGCGCGTCAGCGTTACGGTCAGCGCCGTCGCCGATGTGCCGACACTCACAGTTGTCAATCCGATCATCGTTCCAGCCGGCGTCGTGCTTGCCGGCCTTGCCACTTCTGAAACCTTAACCGGCAGCGCCGGCAGCGACACGATCTCCGGTAACGCCGGAAACGACGTGCTTGACGGTAACGGCATGACGGCAATTACGGTCGGACTTGATATCGCGTCCGCACTTGGTGATTTGGACGGTTCGGAATCACTTCAGTTGCGAGTGGATAACGTTCCGGCTGGCGGCACGTTGTCGGCCGGCACGCAAAACGAAGACGGTTCCTGGTCTTTGACAGCAGCGCAACTTACCGGCCTCACCGTTTCGGCATCCGTCACAAGCGGCTTTACGCTGAACGTGACAGCAACGTCGAGCGAAGCCAATGGCACAACCGCAACGGCTACAGCGTCCATCGAAGTTATTCTCAGCCCTGACGCCAACTTCATATCGGGCGGAACCGGCAACGACACGATCACCGGTGGCACCGGCAACGACACGATGTACGGCAACTCGGGCAACGACACGATCTCCGGCGGCTCGGGTGACGACAAGATTTATGGCGGCAAGAACAACGACGTTCTCTCCGGCGGCGACGGCAACGACTACCTCAACGGCAATTCCGGCGACGACGTCATCACCGGCGATGCCGGGAATGACACGATTATCGGTGGATCAGGCTTCGACACGCTCGATTATTCCAATGTCGCGAGCGCCATCAACGTCGACCTCAGCAAGAAAACCGTAACCGGTCTCGCGTCCGGCAACGACACGATCAGCGGCATCGAAAAGATTATCGGCTCGGCCTTTGACAACGTTTTCAAAGGCAGCAAAGACGCAGACCAGATGGACGGCGGCGCGGGTAACGACTGGTTGCGCGGCCTTGGCGGCGCGGATATTCTGAAGGGCGGCTCGGGCAACGACACGTTCTTCTGGGAGAAGACGGATGTCGGCGCGAAACTTGGCGTCGATCGCATCACCGACTTCGGCGCCGGCGACGTCCTCGACTTCAAGAAACTGGTCAGCCTTGGCACCAAACCGCTCACCGATTTCGTCAAAGTGACGGACGGCGCTGCCGGCAGCACGATTGCCGCAAAAATCAACGGCGTGTTCGTTGATGTCGCGACACTCGACGGCGTTCACGGTACATCGGCCAGCGATCTCTTGGCTAACGGCCACTTGCTCGTCGGGTAGGCCGTCGTCAGATCAAGTATGACAGAGCCACAGCAGTCTCGGGCATTGGGCGCGTAATCTCTGAATTCCCGGCGTTCTCAAGACCCCCCTTCCCGTTGGCGAAGCCAAGCTACGTTTGGACGACGGGGGTTAGGGGTGGGGTGACGAACGTATCGCGATGGCTGAGAACTAAGCTGCCCCCGGTTCTTTCGTGTGAAGGTTAGGCAACCAAGAAACAAAAGGGCCGGGCTCGCAGGGGTCCGGCGTTTTTTTCCGGCCGTGCTCCACGGCACGATGGCGGACAAACACGATTTCCCAACACTGGGTACGCCGAGTGTGCCATGTCAAGCGGGCGGCGCAGAGCGACCTTTGCCGCGCATGCCTCGGGAACCTGCAACATGACACGTCATCATGACGCTTGAAGCGTTTGGCTGGAGCCCGCAACGCCAACAGGCTTTCGCCACCTATGCCGGCGGGGGTTTCTTGCCCGGCCGGGTGGTCGGCGAACACAGAACCCATTTTCAGGTTGCGACAAACTTCGAAGAGTTTTCTGCGATCATCACGGCCCGCCACCGCAAAGAAGCCGCGCAGCGCTCCGACTTGCCGGGCGTTGGCGATTTCGTGGCCCTGCAGCTTTCTGACGGCGATGGTCCGGCCATCATTGAAGCCGTTCTGCCGCGCACAACGGCGCTTGTGCGCAAGGCCGCCGGCGAACGGCGCCCGCAGCTTATAGCCGCGAATATAGATATTATTTTTATCGTCACGGCACTTGATCGCGATTTCAATGTGCTGCGCTTGGAGCGCTATCTGGCACTCGCGCGCGACAGTGGCGCTGCGCCCGTCATCGTCGCCAATAAGTCCGACCTGCCATATGACGCGTCAGAAACAACCAAACAGATCTCCAGATTGGCGCCAGACGTGCCGGTTCACGCGATAAGCGCGCGCGGCCCAAAGGGCGTTGCGGAACTTGAGCGCTATTTCTACGGTAACCGGACGATCGTCCTCGTCGGCTCGTCGGGTGTCGGTAAATCGACCATGACCAATCAATTGCTTGGACGCGACGCGCAAGCAACTCAAGAGGTGCGCGCGCACGACAGCCGCGGCCGCCACACAACCACACATCGCCAATTGTTCATTCGCCCGCAAGGCGGCTCCATTATCGATACGCCCGGCATGCGCGGGCTCGAACAGTGGATCGAGACCGCGAGCATCGATCCCTTAGTTGAAGACATCGAGGCTCTGGCGTTGAAGTGCAAATTCCGCAATTGCCGCCACGAGACCGAGCCAGGATGCGCGGTGCGCGCTGCGATTACGAGCGGCGAACTCGATGCAGCGCGCGTTGCGCCGTTGCTGCGCGGGTTACGATAAAATCTGGAGCGGCATCACTTATCGTCGAATTCAAACAGCGCATTCTGGCATTCGCGAATGTTCATCGCGCTTTGCCTCAACTTCGCCCCAGAGTGCGGCGACGCTCCGGCCGCGAGCTTGCCATCCACGTTCGCATCGGCATCCCGTCCTTCTACGTCTGTTGTCGATCCTGCGACAGAAGAACAAATGTCTATCTTCACACCCCCCGGGCGAGCCCAGGGGGTGTGCGTAAGGAACGAGGGACGGGATGCCCTTATCTTTTGTCGACTCAAATGCTGCCGCACCGCCCGCGCCCGGCCACGCTTTGGGCGTTGACGGCCATGCGCTGCAATCCGCGCAGGACGTGGCGCGATTTTTCGACGTCAGTCAGAGCCGCTTGATCCATACGTTGTATCGCGCGCCTGCCAGTTCCCGTTATCATGACTTCGAAATTCCAAAGCGCACCGGCGGCATGCGCAAAATCAGTGCGCCGCGCGGGCTGGTGCGGGACATGCAGGACCGGTTGGCGATTGCGCTGGCTGAAGTCTATGAAGCGCACCCGAGCGCGCACGGCTTTATTCCTGTGCGCAGTGTCGTGTCTAACGCCGCCAATCACACGGGCAAACACTGGGTCTTAAACGTCGATCTCGCGGATTTTTTTCCCAGCATCAATTTCGGCCGCGTGCGCGGGTTGTTCATGGCGCCGCCATTCTCCATGGGGCCAAAGGCGGCAGCCGTCATGGCGCAGATTTGCATTCATGGAAACGGTTTGCCGCAAGGTGCGCCGACCTCGCCGGTATTGTCGAACTTCATTGCCGCCAGTTTGGACCGGCGTTTGACGCGGCTCGCGCGCGAGCAGAAATGCGATTACTCCCGTTACGCCGACGACATAACGTTCTCAGCCAATCACGCGGCCTTTCCGCCGGCCCTCGCCATTCTCGATCGGGCAGCGCCGCTCGTCGAGCAATTGCGCGTGGGCGATCAGCTTGAGCGCGCTATTATGATGTGCGGCTTCTCCGTCAATCCTAAGAAAGTGCGCCTGCAAGGCCGCCATAAGCATCAAAGCGTAACGGGGCTCTGCGTCAACCGCACTGTCAACGTCGAGCGGACGCGCATTCGCAAAATCCGCGCGATGTTGCACGCGTGGGAAAAATTCGGCCTTGCCGCCGCCGGACAGGAATACTTCGAAAAGTATAGCAGCACACCCAAGGGCGGCATGCCGGACGAACCGGGTCCAGTGTTCCGCAACGTGGTTTATGGCCAGCTCGCCTTCGTCAAGATGGTGCGCGGCGCGCCGGATCCCGTGTTCTTGAAATTGTGCGCCAAGCTGATCGATCTCGATCCCAATCCATCGAAGTTTGTGCGCCAGATGGTCTTTGGCGCCGCAGATTATGATATTTTTATTTCGCATGCGAGCGAAGATAAAGCCGCAATCGCGCGGCCGATATACGCGGCGTGCGAAAATCTCGGCCTCAAAGTGTTTCTCGACGAGGATCACATCGCCTGGGGGCAATCCTTCACCAAGAAAATCAATACGGCGCTGGGTGCGGCGCGCACCATTTTGGCGATTGTGTCGAGCAATTCCGTCACGAAAGAATGGCCGCTTGCCGAAATGAATACCGCGCTTGGTTTCGAGGTGAACGGCAAGAAAACGGTTATCGCCGTGATGGTGGGCAAACCCGATCTTTCGCATCTCCCTTTGATACGCGGCAAGCGCTGGATCGATTGGAATGGAGACGCCGAAACCGTCGCCAAAATTCTATACGACGCGGTCAAGGGCAGCTCTGACGCGGCTGACGAAGACGAGGACGCATACGACGATCCGCCCCACGTTACGCCCCCGCCTTCCAACCGCCCAGCGAGGTCGACGCCCGCCGTCTCACGCGCGGCAGAGATCAAGCCTGCCGTGTCCCCGATCGCAGCAGCCATGGCAAGCTCGGTCGCCGCCAATGCCGAGAAGCAGGAATCGTGGTTCGCGCGGATGATGCGAAAAAAGTGAGCTGCTTCGTTACTCCGCTGCCGCCACCGCCGCGTGGCTCTCGTGCTTCGCCAGATACTTCTCCGCTTCAAGCGCCGCCATGCAGCCCATACCGGCCGCCGTCACCGCTTGGCGGAATATCTCGTCCTTTACGTCACCGGCTGCGTACACGCCCGGAATAGCGGTCGCGGTCGAATCCGGCGCCGTGATCAGGTATCCGCCGGGCGTCATTGGCAATTGACCCTTGAACAATTCCGTCGATGGCGCGTGGCCAATGGCGATGAACACGCCGTCGGCCGCGCGCTCGGTTATGACGCCGGTTTTGGCGTTCTTGAGCCGGACGGCCGTTACGGACTTTGGCTCTTTCGTGCCGGTGATTTCTTCAATCGCCGTATCCCAGATGACTTCGATCTTGGGATGCTTGAAAAGGCGTTCTTGCAGAATTTTTTCCGCGCGGAAGGAATCGCGGCGGTGAATGATGGTCACGCGCTTGGCGAAGTTGGTAAGGAACAGCGCCTCCTCGACGGCCGTGTTGCCGCCGCCGACGACCACCACTTCCTTGCCCTTGTAGAAAAACCCGTCGCACGTTGCGCACGCGGAAACGCCGTGGCCTTTGAAAAATTCTTCGGACGCAATGCCGAGCCAGCGGGCCTGTGCGCCCGTGCAGATGATGAGTGTCTCTGCGGTGTAGACGTCGCCGCTGTCGCCTTCGAGGCGGATGGGTTTCGACTTCAAATCGACCTTGTTGATATGATCCATAATTACTTCGGTGCCGACGTGCTCGGCCTGCGCTTGCATCTGCTCCATAAGCCAAGGACCCTGGATGGTCTCGGCGAAGCCCGGATAATTCTCGACATCGGTAGTGATGGTCAATTGTCCGCCTGGCTGCGAGCCCTGGATCAACAGGGGCTTCAGCATGGCGCGCGCAGCGTAAACGGCAGCCGTATATCCGGCGGGGCCGGAGCCGAGAATGATCACTTTGTGATGGCGGGGTTTCTTGGTCATCAGGGGCATTGTGTCCTCAGTGGCAGGGATCGCCCGTTATTAGGGGTGTCAGGGTGCCAAGGTCAACGCCGGTCCCGGTTTTGTGAACGGCCTGTTTGATTCTGGCCGATAGCTGCAGCGCGACGGCGCGGGCCCTGATATGTAAATGCTCAAATTTCCGGGGGGCGGCGTGGCAGAATTGCGCGATGAAGAGTCTGACGACGTGAAGCGGCGGATCAAAGCGATCTTGGTCGGCTCGTCGGGCAATCTTGTCGAATGGTACGATTTTTACGTCTATGCCGCGTTCTCGCTCTACTTCGCCAAATCGTTCTTCCCGTCCGGCGATCAAACGGCGCAGCTTCTGGCAACGGCCGGTATCTTCGCGGTCGGATTTTTGATGCGCCCACTTGGTGCTTGGATTTTCGGCCGCATGGCCGACCGGCGTGGGCGTCGCGTGGCGCTAACTGCGTCTGTGCTGCTCATGTGCTTTGGCTCGGCAATGATCGCTGTTCTGCCAACCTACGAAACGATCGGGGTAGCGGCGCCCGTTCTGCTGCTCGTCGCGCGGCTCGTTCAGGGCCTCAGCCTTGGCGGCGAATACGGCACGAGCGCCACGTATCTCTCGGAAATGGCGACGTCCAAATATCGCGGATTTTATTCGAGCTTCCAGTACGTGACACTCATTGGCGGGCAACTCTCGGCCATGTTGGTGTTGATTGTGCTGCAGAAATTCTTGCTGACGGAAGCCGAACTCGAAGCCTGGGGCTGGCGCATTCCATTTGCTATTGGCGCGCTTCTGGCCGTCGTCGCCTACCTCATGCGCCGCGACATGCACGAGACGGATGCTTTCATCAACGCCAAGTCGCGCGACGGAACGCTTAACGCGTTGATGAAGTACCCGCGCGAACTCGCGATTGTCGTTGGCTTGACTATGGGCGGCACCGTCGCGTTCTATACGTTCACGACATATATGCAGAAATTTCTCGTCAACACGTCGGGGTTTGCGAAGGATACCGCGACCCTCATCTCGGCCTCGGCATTGTTTATCTATATGCTTTTGCAGCCGGTTGTCGGCGCCATCTCGGACCGCACCGGGCGCCGCCCCGTCTTGATCGCGTTCGGCGTGTTGGGGACACTCTGCACCATTCCAATTCTGACGGCGCTGCAATCCACGCGCGACCCCTGGATCGCTTTTGCGCTCATTCTTGCAGGGCTCGTGATCGTTTCGGGCTATTCCGCCATCAACGCCGTTGTAAAAGCCGAACTGTTTCCGACCCACATCCGCGCGCTTGGAGTCGGGTTGCCATTCGCCGTTACGGTGGCGCTCTTTGGCGGTAGCGCCGAGTACATTGCGCTTTGGTTCAAAAGCCAAGGCCATGAAACTTGGTTTTATTGGTACGTGACAGGATGCATTGCTGTGTCGCTCGTCGTTTACGCAGGAATGCGCGATACCAAGCACACGTCGGAGATTGATAGGAGTTAGACTGCTCTGCGAGCGTGCGATGCCGGTCTTTCCGGAGACCGCTTAGGTGCCCTGATTGTTGGAATGGCTGAAATGTCGGTCTCTCGCTGCGCGTGCCACAGGTCGTGTGCGATCTGCATGTCCAGCCACACCGCTGGATTATTCCCCAACAGCTTTCCGATTCGGACTGCCATCTGCGGAGTCACTGGCTGCCTTGCCGCAAGCAAGTCGTGCAGCGTCTGACGGGAAATTCCCAAGTGCTTTGCGATCGCGGTTTTAGAGAGCTCAAGCGCAGGGAAAACAATCTCCGCGAGCAGTGCCCCGGGATGCGTCGGGCATCTATTTGGGTTTCGTGAGCTCAACTGTTCCAGTTCCTCTAATGGGAGCGGTGCGCTCTATTGAATTTCTTCTAGATCGACATCAACGGCTTCTCCGTTCTTCCAGCCGAAAGAAAGTCTCCACCCTTTGGATACTGCAACTGCGTAACGGCCTTTGGTCCCTTCGGGATAGCCATAGAACAGCCCTGGCAGTGCCATGTCTTCCGGCGCTCGCGCTTTCTCCAAAAGGTCTAAAAGCTTCTCTATTTTGCCGCACCAGTCCGTTGGTATGCGTTGGACGTCTCCCCGTTCCCAAAACTTCTTAAGCGCCGTGCTCCGAAAAGATCGGATCATGTTGGTCTCCGGTTGTCAGGTGAGGTTCTCACCTTGTTGCGATAAACGGGCTCATTACGCTGATAATAGCAACGCTGAACCAGGCTATCGCCCCATTAACTACCGGGGGCTGTAACGCAGATTGGGGACACGGTTCGAAGGAACACTAATGCATAAACAGTAAAGCATCGATGTACTGTTGTCAAGGCATGCCTGACACTTTCGTCATATCAACCGCAACGCCTTGAAACTCGCATGCCCCTCGCGGCCGACGATCACGTGATCGTGGATGGAGATGCCGAGCGGCCGGGCGGCGTCGATAATGAGCTTGGTCATATCGATATCGGCGCGCGAGGGCGTTGGATCGCCCGAGGGATGGTTGTGCACCAAGATTAGCGCCGTTGCGGAATGCTCGAGCGCGCGTTTGACGACTTCGCGTACGTAGACCGGCGTATGATCGACGGTGCCGCGCCCTTGCACTTCATCGGCAATCAAATGGTTTTTCTTGTCGAGAAACAGAATGCGGAACTGTTCGACGTGGTCGTAGCCTTGCGCAAGCCTCAGGTAATCCAAGACCTGGTTCCAAGACGAGAGCGCGGGCTTAGCTTTGATTTCGCTCCGAGCTAGTCGTTGCGCGGCGGCACGAATGAGTTTCAGTTCCTCGACCGCGCGCTCTCCGATACCTTCGACTTCTTTGAGCCGTTCGTGCGGCGCGTTCAAGACTTCGGCGAATGTCCCGAACCTCGCAAGCAATCGCTTGGCAATGGGCTTGGTATCCCCGCGCGGGTAAACGCGAAACAAGATCATCTCGAGAAGTTCGTAATCTGGGACCGCGTCGGCGCCCCCGCCGCTGAACCTTTGGCGCAATCTTTTGCGGTGGCCGAGCTTGTCGTCGAACGGCTTGCTGCCGGCAGTCTTTAGATCTGTCGCCTGTGTGGCGTCGAAAAAGGCGCCTTGCTCTTCAGCGCTGATCTTATCCCGGCCGCCCTTGTTGTCGCCCGGCATGTTCTGGATCCACTCAAGCGGCGCTGGTGAGGCGGAATGGCGGACATTCGAGGCCCGCCGGCGATGATGTGAAAATCTCGCAACCCTTTTCGGTCACGCCAACTGTGTGCTCGAACTGCGCGGACAATTCGCGATCGCGCGTCACGGCGGTCCAGCCGTCGGGCAGAATTTTCACGTGCGCTTTGCCGAGGTTGATCATCGGTTCGATGGTGAAGAACATGCCGGGCTCAAGCACGGGCCCTTCGCCCTTCTCGCCGTAGTGCAAAATGTTCGGGCGGTCGTGAAACACGCGCCCCAAGCCATGCCCGCAGAAATCGCGCACCACGCTACAGCGCTCGCCTTCGGCGAACGTTTGAATGGCTGCCCCGATATCGCCAGTGGTGTTGCCGGGCTTCACCTGCGCGATACCCTTGAGTAAAGATTCATATGTCACCTGCATCAAACGCTCGGCGCGGCGTTGCACAACGCCAACAGGGTACATTCGGCTTGTGTCGCCATGCCACCCGTCAACGATGAGCGTCACGTCGATGTTGACGATGTCGCCTTCCTTCAAAGGCTTCGAATTCGGGATGCCGTGACAGACCACGTGATTGATGGACGTGCAGATTGCGCGCGGAAACCCGCGGTAGTTGAGAGGTGCCGGAATGGCGCCGCTATCGCAGGCGAACTCCATAACGAGGTCGTCGAGCCGGTCGGTCGAGACGCCGGGCACAACGTAGGGCACGAGCATATCGAGAGCTTCGGCGGCAAGGCGCCCCGCGCGGCGCATGCCTCCGTAGGCTTCGGGCCCGTGCAGCCTGATCTTGCCTTCCCGGCTCGCATTACGGTTAACGTCGACGTTTGACATATGGTTTTCCGGGTGCCTCTATCATCTCGTCATCTGCGGGAATTTAGTGCAAAATCTCCCGCGTGCAATCGGCGTCCGCTTAAGAAGGCGTCGCGATCAGGGAGGAAGCAATGCAAAAGTATCGCGCCCTTTTAATGGGTGGTGTTTGTTTGGGGCTTGTGTCGATACAAGCCGGTACACGAATTTTAGCTGCCGATGAAGCGCCCGCAGAGGCGCCCGCCGCCGCAGCCGAGCCTCAGGCCACAGCGCCCGCTGCTGTAGAAGAAGCAGCCCCGCCCGCCGCAGAAGCGGCCCCGCCCATGACCCCGCCAGGCGTTACCTTGTACAGCGGCGATACGACACCGGCCACACCGCCTGCCTTTGCTGCCGAAGCCACAATGAATCCGGATTATTCGCCCGAAGCGACAGCCGCCGCTCCGGCTGAGGCGGCACCTGCCGCTGAGGCGGCCCCAGCTGAGGCTGCACCCGCTGCCGCAGAAGCCCCCGCAACCGAAGCCCCGGCTGCAGCCGCCGCCGAAGAGCCAGCACCACCCATGACCCCGCCGGGTGTAACCTGGTACAGCGGCGATACGACACCCGCCACGCCGCCAGCCTTTGCGGCGGAAGCGACCATGAACCCCGACTACAAGCCTGAAGCGGCTGCTGCTGCTCCGGCTGAAGCCCCGGCAGCGGCACCTGAAGCTCCAGCCGCTGTCGCCGCCGAAGTTCCAAAGACGGAAGATCCGGTTCTGCCGATGACTCCGCCCGGCGTCACAGAATTCTACGGGGATACCTCCGCACGCGAAACGTTGCCGTTCCGCGCCGAAGCGACCGTTTACCCGAGCGCGCCCGAATCGGCGCCTGCCACGCAAGCGGCCGTCGAAGCCTGTCGCGACGCTCTCAATGCCGAAGCGCAGGCCGGTAAGATCAACTTTGCGACCAGTGCATGGGACGTCTTGCCGGATAGCTTCAAGACACTCGATAAAATCGCCAAGGTCGCCAAAGATTGCTCAAGCAATTTCGTGATCGAAGTCGGCGGCCATACCGACAACACGGGTAAGCCCGCCAGCAACAAAACGATTTCCGAGCTCAGAGCGCAATCGGTCGTCAAGTATCTGGAAAAAGCCGGTGTCGCTGCGGCCAAGCTGAAAGCAGTTGGCTACGGCCAGGACAATCCGATTGGCGACAACGCCACGGTCGCTGGCCGCCGCGAAAACCGGCGTATTGCCTTCGCGGTAACAGGCGGCTGAATACGCCAGGGAACACTGCAAACAAGAACGGCGGCCCAAAAGGCCGCCGTTCTCAATTCATCCGCAGCGATTGAGGATCAGCCCTAGGCTTCTTCGGCCGGAACTTCGCCAGCGGTCAGCTCGGCCAACAAGGCTTTAGCCTGACCGATCCAGTCCTGCTTTTCGATCGCGCCTTTGAGGTTCAACGTCTCGTCGATGTTGGCGATATCTTCGTCCGAGAAGTTAGCGATCTGCTCGATCTTGTAGCAGTTGAGCTGCTTCAAGCGCAGCATGACATCGGAGTTGATGCCCTTGATCTGCAGCAAGTCGTCCGGCTCGCCCTTAGGCTTCTTGAAGCCTTTCCAAGCGGCGTTGAGCTTGCGGGCGCGGGCGTCGGTACGTTCGAAGATGCGCGCGGCTTTACCGCGGCGGCCACGGAGATAGTATAGCTTCGCGCGGCGAACCTTGCCGCGGCGGATGACTTCGATCTCGGCTATGTAGGGCGAGTAGATCGGGAATACGCGCTCGACGCCTTCGCCGTAGGAAATTTTGCGGACCGTGAAGGTCTCGTTGAGGCCGGCGCCGGATCGCGCGATGACCATGCCTTCATAGGCCTGGAGACGCTCGGTGATCGCCTTCTCGACGACCTTCTTCTTTTTGTCCTTGGGGTCGGGCTCGTTTGCTTCGATAACCTTGACCATGACTTTAACGGTGTCGCCGGGGCTGAATTCCGGGATGCCGCGCTTAGCGAGGATGGCGTCCATCTGCTCGCGATTGATTTCGTCGATGACGTTCATGTCGTTCTTCCTTATTTGTTTTTAAAAGCAGAGGAGCGGCCCGTGGCGCCCTTCCTGGTTGAACAGGAGGACCCCGGAGTGCTCATGCAGCCCTCGAACAAGTCTAATTGCTGTGGGCGACCCATTTTCGGGATATTGTTGGGGGGTTCGTACCTCAATGGGCCCACCTTGTCGAGTGGTGGGTGGGCAATCAACGTGCGGCTGGGCGATGCTGCGGCCACTCAACTTCCGTCATCCCGGCGAAGGCCGGGACCCACGACAAGTTGCCACAGCACTGGATATGCCGGATATCAGGTCTTTTGTGGCCTGAGCCACCTGAAATATCTTTCCAGTCCACGCCCGAGTAAGCTGTCGTGGGTCCCGGCCTTCGCCGGGATGACGAATTTCATTCGCGGCTGTTGGCCCGGATCTATTGATGGCCTGGCGAATGCTTGCTCTAACGTGTCCGCGTCATCAAAGTTGGACCCCCGATGCCCACCCTCAAAATCGCTGCCCAGATGGACCCGATCGACCGGATCGATATCAAGGGGGATTCAACGTTCGCGATCCTCTTGGAAGCCCAAAAGCGCGAGCATGACATTTTCTATTACACGCCGCCCAATCTCGCCCTGCACGGCGACAAGCTATTGGCGCGCGGACATTCACTCATAGTCAAAGACAAGGAAGGCGACCACTACGCGCTGTCCAACCCGCGCACGGTTGACCTCGGCACGCTCGATTGTGTGCTGCTGCGCCAGGACCCGCCCTTCGACATGGGTTACATTACGACGACGCACTTGCTCGAGCGCATCCACCCCCAGACCCTCGTCGTCAACGATCCGTCGCACGTGCGCAACGCGCCGGAAAAACTCTGGGTACTTGATTTTCTCGATCTCATGCCGCCGACGATGGTGACGCGCCAGCTCGACGACGTGCTCGCCTTCCGCGCCAAGTACATAGACATCATCATAAAGCCGCTCTACGGCAATGGCGGTGCGGCCGTGTTCCGCATCAAGCCCGGCGACGGTAACCTCTCGTCGCTCGTCGAACTCTTTCAAACCGTGTTCCGCGAACCCTTCATGGTGCAGGAATACCGGCCTGAAGTGAAAGCCGGCGACAAGCGCATCATCCTGGTCGATGGCGAAATTGCAGGCGCCATCAACCGCGTGCCCCAAGAAGGGGAAACCCGATCAAATCTTCACGTCGGTGGTACGGCGGCGGCGGTAGAGCTCACGGCGCGGGACAAAGAAATCTGCGCGCGATTGAGGCCGGAACTGAAAAAGCGCGGGCTTATTTTCACCGGCATCGACGTCATCGGGCCGTACCTGACCGAGATCAACGTCACCTCTCCAACCGGCATCCGCCAAGTCAAAGCCTTTGGGGGTAACGACATCGCCGCCATGATCTGGGACGCGATTGAAGCTAAGATCAAAGCTGCGAATCGCGTTTAATCAAATTTGCTTTCTCAGCGTACATTTTAATCAGGAATTTTTCATGGCGCTGCATCGCTCGCAGATTTCTAAACTTGCTTTGGCGGTTTTCTTCTTTTGTTTTGCAATCTCCGCAACTCTTCCTCGAGCCGGTGCCGCCGAGCCTTCGACTCTTGCGGCCCTTGCCGGGCGCTGGGTCGGCGAGGGGCGACTGGGCATCAAGGACAATCCGCCAGAATCCGTGAAATGCCGCGCCACCTATTTTGTCGAAGGCGGCGAAGCGTCGCTCAAACAAAATATCCGCTGCGCGACGGCGGGGGGATCAATCGAAGTCAAAAGCGAAATTGCGAATAGTGCCGGAGCGCTTACGGGGGCGTGGTCGGAGACGATTCATAATTTGAGCGGCACGCTTGCCGGCGAGATGAAGCCAAATGGAATTCACATCAACGTCAAGGGCGACGGCCTCAACGCCAACATGGATATCGTTGTTCAGAGCAACAAGCAGATCGTCGAAATCCAGTTCTTCGACAGCACACTCATCGGCCTGACGCTGGTGCTGACGAAGGGGTAGATCGACATCATGTCCATGCATTTTCGTTGACTTGCGCTTCAGTGTTCCACATTTGTTCTTGACAGCCATCCGGGCGCTGAATACCCTACGTGGCGCGGAGGGGCGTTATGTACGGGCAGATTTCAACGCTGGCGTTTATCGGCATCGAGGCGCGGCCCGTAGAAGTGCAGGTGCGGATTTCGCCCGGCCAGCAGGCTTTCGCCATCGTCGGCCTGCCGGACAAGGCAGTTGCCGAAAGCCGCGAGCGGGTGCGCAATGCGCTCCATGCTATAGGTCTCGGCCTTCCCTATAAGCACATCACCGTCAATCTCGCGCCCGCCGATCTGCCGAAAGAAGGCAGCCACTTCGATTTGGCCATCGCGCTTGCCATGATGTGCGCCATGGAAGCGATCGCGCCGGACGCAATTTCGGGATTTGCGGCCATCGGCGAACTGGCGCTCGACGGCGCGATCCGCGCGGTGCCGGGCGCACTTCCCGCTGCTATCGGCGCCAACGCCATCGGCAAAGGCTTGATCTGCCCGCATGAGGGTGGGCCGGAAGCGGCGTGGGCCGGCGAAAATATCGACATCCTTGCCGCGCCCCATCTCTTGTCGCTGGTCAATCACTTCAAGGGTCTGCAAACGCTCTCGCGGCCGAAGCCAAACCTCGCGCAAGAGACGCGCATTCTGCCTGACCTCAGCGATATCAAAGGACAGGAGACGGGAAAGCGCGCCTTGGAAATCGCCGCTGCCGGCGGGCACAACCTGCTCATGGTCGGTCCGCCCGGTTCCGGTAAAACCATGCTGGCATCGCGTCTACCGTCGATCCTTCCTCCCCTAGCGCCCGAAGAAATTCTCGAAGTCTCGATGGTGCATTCGCTGGCCGGCGAATTGATGGGCGGGCAGCTCGCCCTTGAGCGGCCGTTTCGCAGTCCGCATCACTCGGCCAGCATGGCGGCGCTTGTCGGCGGCGGATCGCGCCCCAAACCAGGAGAAGTTTCGCTCGCGCATTTGGGCGTGTTGTTCTTGGACGAACTGCCGGAGTTCCAGCCAAACGTGCTCGACGCGCTGCGTCAGCCGCTCGAATCCGGCGAAATGGTTATCGCGCGCGCCAATCATCGCATCGCTTACCCCTCGCGCATTCAGCTGGTTGCCGCCATGAACCCGTGCAAGTGCGGCGGATCGGGACCGGGCGAAAGTTGCAAGCGCGGCCCGCGCTGCGCGGCTGATTATCAAGCGCGGGTGTCGGGGCCGCTTCTTGATCGCATCGATTTGCAGATCGAAATTCCGGCCGTTTCAGCCGCCGATCTCGTGTTGCCTCCGCCATCGGAAGGCAGTGCAGACGTGCGGGCGCGCGTGGCGGCCGCGCGGGATTTGCAGCGGGCGCGGTTCGCGGGTCTTGGGCTCAAAGGCGTGCGCACCAACGCCGATCTTTCGGGCAAGCTGCTGGAAGACACCGCCATGCCGGACGACGCGGGGCTGGCGCTATTGCGCCAAGCCGCGGAACAGCTGCACTTGTCCGCGCGCGGGTTTCATCGAACGCTCAAAGTTGCGCGCACGCTGGCCGATCTCGACGCGCAGGAGAGAGTCTTGCGCATTCACATTGCGGAAGCGCTCAGCTATCGCGCGGAAACGATGCGGCTGAGTAGGGTGGCGTGAGGTAGGCAATAGGCATTGGGCAATCGGAGTGGGAGTTCATGTCGATCAAGTCGCATAGAGATCTAAGAGTTTGGCAGAAATCGATGGATCTGGCCGAGCAAGTCTACAAAGCGACCGTGGTTATGCCTAAAACAGAAGCATACGGTTAAACTTCGCAACTTCGCCGCGCAGCAGTTTCAGTTCCGGCAAATATCGCTGAGGGCTATGGCCGGAATAGTACGCGCTCCTACGCTCATTTTCTTAAGACCGCTCGCGGCTCACTTCTCGAACTGGAAACGCAATTGATGCTGGCGGAACGCGTCGGCGTGCTACCTGTAAACCAAGTCACGCCGCTGACAAATGAAACGGACAGCATTGGTTGGATGCTGTCCGGTTTGATAAAGTCGGTGGAAACTCAATCGAACAACAACACATTCAGTGACGAGCCTATGTAATAACCCGATTGCCGATTGCCGATTGCCCCACTTCACGCAAACACGCTCTTCACGCCGTTCTGCATGGCACACGCCTGTGCGGCGTTGCGCAGCAAGCACGCAATGGTCATGGGGCCGACGCCGCCGGGAACAGGAGTAATCGCACCCGCTACTTTCGCGCACTCTTCATAGTTCACGTCGCCGACGAGTTTGGTCTTACCGTTTTCGCCCGGCACCCGGTTGATGCCGACATCGATGACGATCGCACCGGGCTTGATCCAATCTCCGCGCACCATTTCCGGGATGCCCACAGCCGCAACAACGAGGTCGGCGCCTTTAACGACGCCGGGTAGATCGCGCGTGCGCGAATGCGCAATCGTCACCGTGCAATGTTCGCGCAGCAGTAGCGCCGCGACCGGTTTGCCAACGATGTTCGAGCGGCCGATGACGACGGCGTTCATGCCGGCGAGACTCGGGGCTACCGACTTCGCCAAAATAATCGATCCCGTCGGCGTACACGGCACGAGCGCCTTTTCGCCAACCCAAAGCCGGCCGACGTTGACGGGATGGAAACCATCGACATCCTTATCCGGGTTAATCGAATTCAGGACCTTCTCGGAATTGATGTGCTTTGGGAGCGGCAACTGCACGAGAATGCCGTGGCAGGCCGGGTCATTGTTGAGTTTATTGACGAGGGCAAGCACATCGGCTTCGCTCGTCTCAACGGGCAGCTTGTGTTCCCAGGAATTCATACCGACTTCGACTGTCTGCTGCGCCTTGTTCTTGACGTAGACCTTGCTCGCCGGATCTTCGCCGACGAGAACGACCGCGAGGCCCGGCTTAACGCCGTGTTCTTTGATCAAACGCGCGACTTCCGCGGCGACTTCCACGCGCACTTCGGCTGCGATTTTCTTCCCGTCGATAATCTGCGTTCCGGCCATCGGCGTCGTTCCTCCCGTCTTTTGTTTTTGTGCGAGGCTCACGGAGCGGATAATTTCGCTCTGAGCCGGTTCTCGATTTCCTTCACGTCCCCGCCGACCGCGATGGATTTCAGCCGCGACTTCGCCCCCGCCACAAGTTGCGCCGCTGACTTCGGCACTTGAAGCCACTCGGCTGCGAGCCGCTCAAGCGCCGCGTTGGCGGCACCATCTTCGGGAATTGCGCGGACGCGCGCTTTGAACGCCGGGCCTTCGGCAGTCGTTTCCAGCCCGGCGATCATATCTTTGGACGATTTTGGTGAGAGGCGAAAGCGCACAATGACGCACGCGTCGCCCTGCCGCCCAGGGACGACCCGCCAGGGGAGGTTTGTTGCGGCTCGGTTCAGACAAAGGCCTTGGCGATGTTCGGCAGCACAACCGACTGCACGAAAAAGCAAGCAAGCAACAGAACGATCGGCGAAATATCAATCCCGCCCATGTTCGGCAGCATATTGCGGATCGGCCGCAGCAACGGTTCCGTCACGGCGTTGAGCGCCTGCCAGAGCGAGCGGACAAATGGGTTGTGGGCATTGATGACGCCGAAGGCCATCAGCCAGCTCATGACGACACCAGCGATAACAATGTAGGTGTAGAGAGTGATGAGATAGCTTATAAATCCGAGAAGTTCGAGCATGGGGCCCCGTTCTGGTTTTCGTGGTGTTCCACCTCTAATGGCGCTGGGTCAAAGCATCAAGCGGGTAAGCGGGTTCGTCCCTGTTTCTTGACATCGCCGCCGCCCGATCCCTAAATGATCCTACCATGGGGCCGTAGCTCAGTTGGGAGAGCGCGTCGTTCGCAATGACGAGGTCAGGGGTTCGATCCCCCTCGGCTCCACCAGCCTTCGCGCACTCATGTTGGGCGCTTCCGACTCTCGTTCCTCGAGCCGGCCGGAAGCGCCATAGACTGCCGCGCAGGGGCTTTAGCGAAGGTGGGCGACCGAGGATTCTATGGCCACTAAGCCGAAAAGTTCGCCGATTGCTGTTTCGCCCCAATACTGGCTCCTTAAATCCGAACCCGATGTTTTTTCCTGGGGTATGCTGCAAGCCAAAGGCGCGGATGGCGAACCCTGGACCGGCGTGCGCAACTATCAGGCGCGAAACAATATGCGGGCCATGAAGCCCGGCGATCTCGGATTTTTCTATCACTCGAACACCGGCAAGGAAGTCGCCGGTATCTGCGAAGTCATTGCCCTTGCACATCCCGATCCAACGGCCGAGACCGGGACATGGGAATGCGTGGAGGTCAAAGCCGTGGCCGCGATGCCGAAACCTGTTACGCTCGACGCCATCAAACTCAACGAGCGATTGGCGGACATGGTCTTGGTGAAAAACTCCAGGCTTTCTGTGCAGCCTGTGACGGCACACGAATGGGCAGAAGTCTGCCGCATGGGCGGGGTGGACCTCAAAAAGCTGCGCGCGAGATGAGTGCAGCCCGGCTCGACACCTCCGACACTCGCGCCGTCAACGCCTTCATTTGCGCTAACACACGCTCGATAGCTCCACCGCTGGTTCCTGAAATCGTCCTGCAGCTCGCGGACGAGTCGGTGCCGATCTGGCAGAAGACCGAAGACGAGCTTGGTCAAATCAATGGGCCGCCGCCTTATTGGGCGTTCGCGTGGGCCGGCGGGCAAGCGCTCGCTCGCTACATCCTCGACAATCCGGAAATCGTCCGGGGACAGCGCGTGCTTGATCTTGGGTCAGGCTCCGGACTAACCGCGATCGCGGCAAAAAAGGCCGGGGCGCGAGATGTTACCGCCGCAGACATCGATCATTTGGCCCTGGCCTCGGTTCTGCTCAACGCCGCGGCAAACGGGGTTGCGGTCGAGATCACTGCCGAAAACCTGTTGGCCAATCCGCCCACCCCATTCGACGTGGTGCTCGTCGGCGACCTTTTCTACGAGCGCCAGCTTGCCGATCGCGTTCTGGCCTACGTAGAAGCCGCCAGCTCGCACGGCGCCACAATTCTCATCGGGGACCCGCAGCGCGATTACTTTCCGCGCGGCCGTTTTTCAGCTGTGGCAGAATACCGAGTGCCGGTGACCCTAGAACTCGAAGATTCCGAGCTAAAAAAGACCGCCGTTTGGCGGCTTTGAAGCAGCATGAGACTGCGCAACGCCCGTTTGATTTGTTAGGATCGCCCGGCCGGCCTCCTAGAGGAGGCGCAGGAGGAGGATTTCATCATGACCTTTGCAGGGATCAACTATGTGGCCGTTCTGGCCGCCGCCGTCGCCAGTTTCATGCTTGGCTGGGTCTGGTATGGCATGCTGTTTCAGAAGCAGTGGATGGCAGCGCAAGGTAAAACGCCGGAAGAGTGTAAGGATCAAACTATGCCCGTTGGGCTGATGGCGCTCACCTTCGGCGCACTTGTCCTGATGGCGCTGATACTTGCTGGCGTCATGGGGCACCTCGGCGCAAGCGGCTTTACGCTCAAGAACGGCGTGCTGACCGGCGCGCTATGTTGGCTTGGGTTCGTCATCACGACCATGGTGGTCAATCACGGTTACCAGGGCGTCAAACGCGCACTGACCGTCATCGACGGCGGGCATTGGCTGGCGGTTCTGGTCTTGCAGGGCGCCATAATTGGTTTACTGGGCGTCTAGCGGCTGCGTCTTTTTCGACTTTTCGACTTTCGAGCAATTTGAGCGAGTGCTGGTCGAAGCGCATAGTTCGGGTACAACGACACAATATCAAAAAATAAGTGCCGCTCGGCGAAGCGGCCATCCGGGAGGAACTTGCAGTATGTCCGATAAAATTTATCCGGTGCCGGCAGGGGTTGCCGCACACGCTCATATCGATGATGCGAAATACCGCGAAATGTACGCCAGGTCGGTGAAAGACCCGGACGGCTTTTGGGGAGAAGCCGCCAAGCGGCTCGACTGGATCAAGCCCTTCACCAAGGTCAAGAACACTTCGTTCGCGCCGGGCAATGTCTCGATCAGGTGGTTCGAAGACGGCACGCTCAACATTTCGGCAAATTGCATCGACCGGCACCTCGCCAAGCGGGGAGATCAGATCGCCATCATATGGGAAGGCGATAATCCGGCCGAAAGCGAAAAGATTACCTACCGCCAGCTTCACGAGCGCGTGCAAAAATTTGCTAACGTCTTGAAGAAGCTCGGCGTCAAGAAGGGCGACTGCGTTACCATTTATCTGCCGATGATTCCGGAAGCGGCTTACGCCATGCTCGCATGCACGCGCATCGGTGCCATCCACTCCATCGTGTTCGGCGGGTTCTCGCCGGATAGTCTCCAGAACCGCATCGATGACGCGGATTCCAAATTCGTCATCACTGCCGACGAGGGCTTGCGCGGCGGCAAACCCGTTCCGCTGAAAAAGAACGTCGATTTGGCGCTCGCAAAGTGCAAGGGCGGCGAGAAAGTTCTTGTTGTGCGCCGGACCGGCAATGCAGTGCCGTGGACCGCCGGACGCGATCTTTGGCTGCACGAAGAACTGGAAACGGTAAGCGCCGATTGCCCGCCCGTCGAAATGAATGCAGAAGATCCGCTCTTTATCCTCTACACGTCAGGATCAACCGGAAAGCCCAAGGGCGTCGTGCACTCGACCGGCGGCTATCTCCTGCACGCGTCGATGACGCATCAATATGTGTTCGATTATCATGACGGCGATATCTACTGGTGCACGGCTGACGTCGGCTGGGTCACGGGCCACAGCTATATCGTCTATGGGCCGCTCGCCAATGGCGCCACGACGCTGATGTTCGAAGGCATCCCGACTTACCCGACGGCATCGCGCTTCTGGGAGGTCATTGACAAGTGGAAGGTCAACATCTTCTACACCGCGCCAACCGCCATTCGCGCGCTCATGGGCCTCGGCGACGGCCTCGTGACCAAGACAAGCCGTGCGTCGTTGCGTATCCTCGGGTCCGTGGGCGAACCGATCAATCCCGAAGCCTGGGAATGGTATTATCATGTGATCGGCAACGCGCGTTGCCCGATTGTCGATACGTGGTGGCAGACCGAAACGGGCGGTATTTTGATCACGCCGCTGCCCGGTGCGACGGCACTTAAACCTGGTTCGGCGACGCGCCCGTTCTTTGGCGTGCAGCCGGCGCTTGTCGATGACAAGGGCGCGTTTTTGGAAGGCGCGGCACAGGGCAATCTCGTCATTCTTGACGCCTGGCCAGGGCTAGCGCGCACGATCTACGGCGATCATGCCCGCTTCGAACAGACGTACTTCTCGACCTACAAGAACTTGTACTTTACCGGCGATGGCTGCCGCCGCGACGCCGACGGCTATTATTGGATCACCGGCCGCGTCGATGACGTCATCAACGTCTCGGGCCATCGCATGGGTACCGCTGAGGTCGAAAGCGCACTCGTGTCCCATGCCAAGGTCGCCGAAGCCGCCGTCGTTGGATATCCCCACGACGTCAAAGGGCAGGGCATTTACTGCTACGTCACCCTGAATTCCGGCGAGAAGGGCGACGACGCCTTGCGCAAGGAATTGGTGGCTCATGTGCGGAAGGAAATCGGGCCCATCGCTTCGCCGGATCTCATCCAGTTTTCGCCGGGCTTGCCGAAAACGCGCTCGGGTAAAATCATGCGCCGCATTTTGCGCAAGATCGCGGAAGACGATTTTGGCAGCCTCGGCGATACGTCAACGCTCGCCGATCCCGCCGTCGTCGACGATCTCATCGGCAACCGGCAAAACCGGAAATCTTGATAGTTGCGCGGGAGCAGATTGAAATACCAATGGCATGGCTTCGCGGCCATGCCATTTTCTTGTTGCGACTGATGCCGCTCCAGTTCAACCGCTAACACGCAGCGCAGTGAGTGAAGCGGCAATATCCTTGAAGGCTTTTTTGAGATTTCCAGCGGCCGCCGCGTAAAAATCGCCAGTGGTCGCGCACGTTTCCAATTCGGTAAGGGCGCGCGACGCGGCTGGCAAATCGTATCCCACGGTGAAAACGCGGATACCGGTGTCCTTCATTCCGGTGCACAAGGTTTGGAATTGCCCGTAGGCGAGATCGGCCTGTGCGGGATCGGTCGAAGCAAGATCGCCATTGAGATACGCAGCGTTGAATTCGCCATCGGTCATGATGACCACGGCTTTGACGACTTTCTTCGAGTCGTAATCACGGGGTTTGCTGGCTCCAGAAAAGATGGAGCCCCATTCAGGCGAAAGCAAATACCAGCCCCACGCTGCGCCAATGTGGCCAGCCGTCCAGCCGCTCGCGGTATAGGCATTGATTTTCGATTTCATCGAATTGGCCTGACTGCGGCCCTGCAGAGGAATTATCGGTGCATTTGGGCATCCATACATTCCAAGTGGCGGAGACAATGGAGCAGTCTTAAGGCGGTTCGCGCCCGAAGGCGCCGCATCTGTCGTGTCGGCACGTTCAATTACGCAATTATCGGCAACCGCATTTGTCGTATCGGCAACGGTGGCGCGATACGTGCTCGCGTCGACCGAGGATGAAAACGGTGCGACGGCAATCCGGGTGTGGGACTCACTGACACTCTGATCGAAGAGGGCATCGATAATGTCGGCAGAAGCGGCCTTCATATCACCGATTTTATTCTTGTTGTTCATCGAGCCCGTGACGTCAAGCACCAGTGCCAATTCGATGTTTTGCTTATCGTAGACAACTTTTGACGCACGGTTGATGGTCGTCAGGCGGTCAAGGCCTGCGATTGTCGCAAAAAAGTTGGAAACCTTGATTTGCACACTGGATTCGACTTCCCCGGTTGCAAGGTCTACATCCACCTGAAGCGGGGAAATGGATGCGGTATCGACACCAAATGTTGCGATGGCCGAGTTGAAATACTGACGTGCGCGATCTTGGACGTCGGCGACGTTGACGTCGTCCTCCTCCAGCAATTTGGCGCCTGCAAGTGAAGCGCCATCGAGGCCCGCCTGCGTCCGGCTTGAGATATCCTGATAGCGGGCCGAGTCGATCGCAATGCCCATGATCACGAATAATACAATACAACTCAACCCAAAGAGCATCGATACGCTGCCGCGTTCGTCGCGGGCAAATGCCGGTGAATTCGTCCAGGATTTTCGCATGTTTGGGAACTCTCATATATGGCTCCCAAGACTAGTGAACGAAATTATCTAAAAATTTCTCTATTCTTGGGGCGGATCGTAGAGCTTTTCAGTTCGTTTTGCCCGCAAGGTTGACAAAACGCTAATCGCGGGCGCTGCCGGTTGCGGTTGTGCCGGTTACCGGCAGCTCTTCAGGGCTCCGCGATCAAAATGAAAATGGTTGGCATGGGCGGCGTTGAAGTCCGGCCCAATGGCAACCCTGAAATAGCGGCATGCCCCTTTATGAACGTCGCGCAGGAAGCGCGCTTCGGGCGTATCTCCTTTCCAATGTCTTAACACCGAGATCGATCGCCCATCGGAAAGCGCAAAGGAGCCGATATCGATCGCGCTTGCGGTTGCGTGCTGGCTGCGGAAATCTTTCCAGAATTTGCTACCGGCGATGTTGCGGCAGGCGTATGTGCCCATATGCTGGACGTTGGTGACACGCATGGAAAAATGGCGTTCCGCAGCGGCCTGCACCTCGTGCTCGATCCACATCGCAAGAGCGGCGGCCATCTCGCAAGTAACCTTGTCGGCCGAGAACCTTGCGCCGCCGGCAGCATTAAGCCGCACGGCGTTTTTCCACCCGCAGCCGTTCTTTACCGGCTCGTCGGCAATAGCATGCGACTCGACCAACGGTGCCTTGAGAACGGCTTGACACAGGTTCGCGTCGCCCTTGAGGGCGGCAAGACGCATGTTGAGAAAGTAGGAGTTGGGTTCGGCTAGGTTCAAAGGCGCGAAGGGGCTGAAGCGTTGCGGCACAAGGCCGAGCCAAAAGGCTGCAAAAATCGCAGCAGGAACCAAAACCAGCAGCGTCAAGCGGGAGAACAGCTGCCGGGACTTGCGCATGTGAGATGTGATGCTCGTTCTGAGAACTCGAAGTCGTTGTGCCGCCCGGTGATGCGGTCGAGTTGTGGGTTTTTTGCGGCCGGCTGCTCTAACAAAAGAAAAGGGCGCACCCGAGAGGTTGCGCCCAAGTTTGGCAAGTGTGGGACTTGCCGCAGGGATCTGGGAAAGCGCTTACTTCGAGAGGCGCAGCTCGGTCAGCTTGCTCGCGAAGTTCTCAAATGCTTTTTCAAGTTCTTCGGCGTTTGACGCGTTGGCGAAGTAGCCGTTGCCGGGCGTGGCACAGCTCTGCAGCGTGTTCAGCGCCGTCGCGTTGCCACCCAAGCCGAAACCGACGGTGAACACCGTGACGCCTTTGGCTTTCATCGCAGTGCAAAGCGCGACCGCTTGATCCGCCGACTTCGCGCCGTGATAGGCCGTATTGAACACGCCGTCGGTCATGAGCACGACCGCTTTGATAAGTTTGCCATCGGCAACGTCGTTGTAGCTGGCCGGAGCGGTGCCGCCGAGGGCTGCGCCCCACTGATCGGAGACGAGGTTCCATGCCCACTGTGTTCCAATATGGCCGGCCGTACCACCGCGTGCTTCGAGCGCACGCACAGAGCTGATGAGTGCAGCCTTGTCGTCCGACAGTGGAACGATCTGCGATTGAGGACGGCTGCTCGTATTGAAATCGGCCCGGCCTTCGGTTGGATCGACGTCCCTGTCTCCTGCCCGGCCAAAGTGAAATGCACCCATGTCGTCGCTATTTCCGCCGCCGTTGCGCTCGGTCGCCCAAGTGTTACCGGCCGTATAGCCGCCGACTGCACTGGCATAGGTGCCGAGATTGACGGACTGCGAGTAAGGCGCAACGGCGATGCGGACCTTCTGAACCGAATCCGAGTTGTCGGGCATGAGGCGGTTCGCGAATTTTTCGAACGCATTCTTCAATCCAGAGATCTTGACGCCTGTGGTGCAGGGCTGACGGTTGCCATCGCACATCGAACCCGTGATATCGAGCGCCATCCCTATTTCGATATCGCGCGTCGAGAATAGGGCTTGGCTTTCAACAGCGACATCCTGGGACTGAAAACCGCCGAGTCCGGAAAGTGTCATATCAACCGTTGCTTTGACGTCGAGGGTGACCTCGCCGGTCGCGGCGTTGATGTCGAGATGCGGCACGCCGATTGCAGCGGCGTCGGCGATAGTCTTCACGTTCTCGTTGAAATAGTTCAGGGCCAAGACTTGAATTTCGGCCTCCGATTGTCCTGCAAGCAGCGCTTTTCCGGCCGCGAGAACTGCAGAGTCCGCCGCTTCGACAAGTCGGCCGCGCACGTTCATCATGCGTGAGTAATCGACCGCGACACCGGTCATTAAGAACAAGGCCATGGCCATCACGCCAAAAGTAATCGCAACCGCGCCCCGGTCGTCAGAACCGAATTTCTTAATGCCAAGTGCCTGGTACGTGTACATCTGTCTCTCCGCGACACAAAAGTTTGTCGATGCGGGGAGTGATGCAACGGCGGTGCCGCTGGCGGCTAACGGGGGCGATAAAGGCGGTTTGGTCGCTTTAAATGGTGTCTAATACGTAAACGAGCGTCCGAAGACTGGAAAAGCGCTTCATTTCGCGTCCGTTAACGCAAGCGATCCAAATTGCCATAAAGCTTGTCACGATTTGTAAATACTTGCGTGTACACTTCTGAAACAAATTCAGAAATCGCTGGCTATTCCGCCAACCTCCCAGTCCCCAAATCGGACAGGATCGGGACCCTTCCGGCCGCCGAACTCCTCAAGGCGGGCCGGCTCGGTCGCTGCTTGGGCCGCGCGCCGTGCTTCGGCTTCAGCCAGCGCGCGTTGCGCTTCGGCTGGCAGAGCTTGCGGCGGGCTGGCCTCGGGAGGTTCTTCGGGTCCCGCCGTTTCAAAGGTTGTCATGGCATAATCTCTCGGGAATCGCGGCGTTAGTTCAGGGCTAAGGCCCCCGGCACTTAACCTTGAAGGCCATACACCATATATACGTCTGGCCGGCGCCTGTGGAATGTCTTGGCGCCGCGGCTTGAGTTGTGGAGGATGGACATGCCGATGAATTATGCGCGAACGGCGCTGCTGCTGGCAGCACTGACAGCGATTTTGGCAGCTATGGGTGCAGCCGTTGGCGGCCAGTCCGGCCTCATCCTGGCGTTCATTGTTGCGCTGGTCATGAACGTGGTCAGCCTGTGGAAATCCGACACCATGGTCTTGAAGATGTTCAAGGCCGAGGAAGTTAACGGCGAGACGGCACCCGAGTTCGTAAGCCTCGTGCGCGAACTCGCGCAACGCGCCGAATTGCCCATGCCGCGCGTCTATATAATGAACACACCCCAGCCGAACGCATTCGCCACCGGGCGCAGCCCTTCGCGCGCGGCGGTGTGTGCTTCAACCGGCTTGCTCGAAGCTTTAACGCGCGAAGAACTGGCCGGCGTCATGGCGCACGAGCTCGCGCACATTAAGAATCGCGACACGCTGACGATGGCCGTTGCCGCAACGATCGGCGGCGCGGTCTCCATGTTCGCGCAGTACCTGCAGCTCGGCATGCTGTTTGGCGGCGCGCGCAATGACGATCGCGGCTTGGGGCTCATCGGCACACTGTTTGCCGTTATCGTTGCGCCCTTGGCGGCGATGATGGTGCAAATGGCCATCAGCCGCTCGCGCGAATATCAGGCCGACCGCATGGGCTCATTAATAGCAGGCAACCCTTTGTGGCTCGCTTCCGCCTTGAAGAAGATTAGCGTTTTGGCGAAGAAGTTCCAGAACCCGCGCGCCGAGCAATTTCCGGCTGCCGCACACGTCTTCATCGTTAATCCCCTCAATGGACGCGGCATCGACAGTCTTTTTTCGACACATCCGAACCCGGATAACCGCATCGCCGAACTTGAGGCGCTTGCGCGCGAGATGGGCGTGACAGATGGTGGACTTGCCTTTGAGCCGGGTGCGGGCGGACAAGCGGGCAGCAGCAACGACGGCGGCGTGTGGATTGGCGGGCGCAAGTACAGCGAGCCATCGCGCGGACCGTGGCAGTCATAAACCCCAAGACCTCAAGCAAGGCTAGAGCCAATTGAACAAAGACACGCCCTCGGCAAGGCCGCGTCAGCCGGGGAATGAGCCGGAGATACGCCAGCGCAAGCCGTTCGTTGCCCCAGACGGGCTCGCCGCGCGCCAGCTTGCGGCTGCAGCTATTTTCGCGGTACTCGATCAGCGCCGTTCATTCGATGAAGCCTTTCAGCGCGCGGCCGACGCCGCAAAACTGGCCCCCCGCGACCGCGCTTTTGCGCGTGCTATCGCCACAACCGTTTTGCGCCGGCGCGGCGAAATCAAAGCAGTGCTCGCCAAGTTCCTGGAAAAGCCGATTGCAGCTAAAGAAGGCAAGCTTGAAGCCATTCTGCTAAGCGCCGCCGCGCAGCTTCTCTATCTCAAGACTCCGCCCCATGCCGCAATCTCACTCGCTGTCGACCAATGCCGTGCCGATCCCAGCACCGGGCGCTTTGCGAAATTGACCAATGCCGTTCTGCGCCGCGTCGCGGAGCAGGGGGATGAAATTTTGACGACGCTCGACGCGGCGGAACTCAACATCCCGGCGTGGCTTTTGGTGCGCTGGCAAACGGCATACGGCAGGGACATTGCGCTGCACATCGCGGCAGCATCCCTGCAGGAGCCGCCGCTCGATCTGACAGTGAAGGGCGATGCTGCCGGGTGGGCCGAAAAACTAGGCGGCATCGAGCTTTCAACAGGATCGGTGCGCCTCACGGAAGCTGGCCGCATCGAAGACATCGCCGGCTATGACGATGGCACGTGGTGGGTGCAGGACGCCGCCGCTACATTGCCCGCCAGAATTCTTGGGCAAGTCGAGGGTCTGGATATTGCCGATCTTTGTGCCGCGCCCGGGGGCAAGACGGCACAACTCGCCAGCGCCGGCGCCAACGTGGTGGCTGTTGAGTTATCGCCCGCGCGCGCGGCCCGGCTTACTTCAAATCTCACGCGGTTGAAGCTGCCAGTTGAAACCGTCATCAGTAATGTCATCACATGGGCACCGGGGCGGCTTTTCGACGCCGTCTTGTTGGACGCGCCCTGCACGGCAACGGGCACCATCCGCCGCCACCCGGATATTCTTTATCTCAAGCGCGCCGAGGATGTTACCTCTCTGGCGCAATCCCAGGCCAAGATGCTGGACGCTGCCGCGAAGCTGGTGAAGCCTGGTGGCAGGCTGGTCTACTGCACGTGTTCTCTGGAAGATGATGAAGGTGCTAACCAGATCGCGCGTTTTCTTTCAGCCAATCGCCAGTTCAAGCGCTTGCCCATAGATATCGCCGCTGCGGGTGGAGAGACGGGCTGGCTGACAACGGATGGCGACCTAAGAACGTTGCCAAGCTACTTCAGCGGCTTGAGGCCGGGCCAACAGGGCATGGACGGCTTTTTCGTGTCGCTCCTCGGGCGCCTGGCCTAGTTTTGCGCCGCCAAATCGTGCGCTAAGGGATGCGTGCCTTGTTTTGGCTCGACGGAGCGGCTAACCGGGACTTTGGAAATACGCGGCGATTCCACTTTTTCGCGCCGCTTTGCAAGCAGGGTGCACCGGTAGGCCAATGGCAGGATTGAGCCTAAGCGAACGATTGAAGATCAGGGCGCTGTCGGCCAAGCAGACGCGGCGGCGTGCCGTTACGCGCACGTTGTCGTCGCCGTTCCTGCGCTGGCGCTATGGCGGAGCCGCTGCCGACCAAATTCTCATCGTTCCACAGGAGTTGCGTTCTTCCGATCCGAGCTTTTGGAACGAAATCCAGGAAAGCCATTTCGGACTGGCGTGCCAGGTCGCGGACCTTAAGGGCGCGTCTCCGTTCCGGACAACACCTCCGAGCCAAGCCTGGGAACGCGAACTGCACGGGTTCGGATGGCTTCGCCATCTGGCGGCAACAGAAGAAGAAGCGGCCTATGACGCGGCGCGCGAACTGGTCGTGGATTGGATCGCCACTCAAAAAACGCCGAGAGGCACCGCTTACGAACCGGCAGTCATCGGGCGGCGCATCATCTCCTGGATTTCGCAAGCCAACATGCTGCTCGAAGGCACGGATGCGAAAACCTATTCGCAGATCATGTCGAGTCTCAGCGAGCAAGTCGCGGCTCTGAACACGACATGGCGCAATGCCCCCGATGGCGTTCCAAGACTCGTCAGCCTTATAGCGCTCGTGCTTAGCGATCTCGCCGTCTCAGGGCATGACCGGCAGTTGAAGGAAGCGCAGATTCAACTCATTGCCGAACTCAAGCGTCAAATTCTCGCCGACGGCGGGCACGCAAGCCGCAACGCCAGCGTGCTGGCCGATCTTGTTTTGGACCTCTTGCCTCTCGGGCAGTGTTTCCAGGCACGCGGTTACGCCGCACCAGACGAGTATGCATTGACCGTCAAAAAAGCTCTCGCATTCTTGCGTTTCATGCGCATGGGCGACGGCGTTCTGGCGCGCTTCAACGGTGTTAGCGCCGGCGCTCCGGCAACGCTCGCAACCGTTCTCGGCTATTCGGACGGCGCGCTTGAAGCCGTCACGCAAGCGGTCGATTCTGGTTACGCCCGCCTTGAGCGGGGATCGACTCTAATTGTCGCCGACGTTGGTTCTCCGCCACCGGTCGAAATGTCGGCGGAAGCGCAATCGGGGTGTTTGTCGTTCGAAATGTCGGATGGCGGCCGCATGCTCTTCGTCAATGGCGGATTCCCGGGACCGGCCGACGACGATTGGAATGCCGTTGCGCGCGCGACCGCAAGCCACAACACCCTGTGCCTTGCCGAGAGCTCGTCCTCGCGC
This sequence comes from Hyphomicrobium sp., assembly GCA_031373745.1. GTDB lineage: Bacteria > Pseudomonadota > Alphaproteobacteria > Rhizobiales > Hyphomicrobiaceae > Hyphomicrobium_B. The sequence goes on from JANMNH010000097.1 coordinate 51,379, forward strand.
CTCGTGCGCCATGACAAACTCGAGAGCTTAGCTGGCGGATTGCCGATCCGCGGACCGGATTTGGCGCTCGCACGGCTCAGCGACGAAGGTGGCGCGGCAGTGTTAGCTGCAAGCCATGATGGCTACGTCAAGCGTTACGGCCTCATGCACAACCGGCGCCTTTCGGTTTCAAACGATGGCCGGCTGATTGAGGGCCTGGACCGGCTTGAGCCGCCGCAAGGCAGGCTGCGGCTGAAGGCCGACCTGCCGTTTGCAATCCATTTCCACGTTCATCCCGATTGCAAAGTGTCGCCGGGCGCCAAACGCGGAGCCGGTACGATCGCGCTTCGCAACGGCGCCGCGTGGATCTTTGAAGCCGAAGGCGCCGAGCTGACGATCGAGGAAAGTCTGTTCTTTGCCGAAAGCACGGGGCCAAGACCCGGCATGCAGATCGTGCTGCGCGGGGCGACATTCGGCGAATCCGAAGTGCGCTGGCGGGTGTTTAAAACAAGTCCATAACCGCTTGATAAGTGCGACATGAAGGCGTTTTGTCCCTACTGGCGTATATTCTCGAAGCCGTCGGCGTGATAACCGGCACATTGAAACGCTTCGAGGGCCGTCGCCTCATGAAAAATCAAAAAATCCGCCGCGCGCTGCTCTCGGTCTCGGACAAAACGGGACTCATTGAATTTGCTCGCGCGCTTACCGCCCACGGCGTCGATCTCGTTTCAACGGGCGGGACGTCTGCGGCGATCAAAGCGGCCGGGCTCGCCGTCAAGGATGTGTCGGAGCTGACCGGCTTCCCCGAAATGATGGACGGCCGCGTCAAAACCTTGCATCCCAAAGTTCACGGCGGCCTCCTCGCCATTCGCGGCAACGCGGAACACGACAAAGCCGCGGCCGATCACGGCATCGCGCCCATCGATCTCCTGGTCGTCAATCTTTACCCCTTTGAAGCGGCTGTCGCCAAGAACGCAGACTACGACGAATGCGTCGAGAACATCGACATCGGCGGACCGGCCATGATCCGAGCGGCTTCCAAAAACCACGACGGCGTGACGGTCATAGTCGAAGTTGAAGACTACGCGGGCTTTCTCGAGGAGTTAGCCGCCAACAACGGCGCGACGACGCTGCGCTTCCGCCAGGAGATGGCGGCAAAGGCTTTCGCGCGTACGGCAGCTTATGACGCGGCGATCAGCAACTGGTTCGCAGATCACTTGAGAACGCCAGCACCAACGTGGCGTGCCTTTGGCGGGCGCCTTGGTCAAGCTCTGCGCTACGGCGAAAATCCGCATCAGCAAGCGGCCATCTATGTCTCGGACTGCAAGCGCTTCGGCGT
>JANMNH010000105.1:0-28030 GCA_031373745.1 Hyphomicrobium sp.
AACCCTCTCCCCATTGAGTGCAGTAATGGGGAGTGGGGGACGAGCACCACGGAGATAGCCATGAAAACATTCGATTCCCAAACGACCCTGGAGCTTGAGGCCGCCGCCTACCGCCGTCTAGTGCAGCATTTGCGCGGGCGCACCGATGTACAAAACATCGACATGATGAACCTCGCGGGCTTCTGTCGCAACTGCTTGTCGAATTGGATGGTGGATGCCGCCAAGGCCAAGGGCCTTGAACTCTCCAAGGACGAAGCGCGCGAGATCGTCTATGGCGAGCCTTACAAGGACTGGCAGGCGAAGCATCAGAAAGAAGCGGGCGCCGACAAGCTCAAGGCGTTCGAAGTGAACCGGCCGAAGGACGACTGACGCTTCGCGAATATATGAGGGTGCGATGAAGAGCGATGAACTAAGGGCCCTGCAGGCGCCCATCAAAGCAAAGTACAAGGCAGACGCCGGGGCGGCGATTGTCACATTGCGGGCTCATGGCTCAATCGACGATACGGCCATCGCGTGCAGGATCGAGACGGGGCGGGCACTTGCTATAGCCGGGCTGCATCCAGCGACGGGCGGGAGCGGCCTTGAGCTCTGTTCGGGCGACATGCTGCTCGAAGCGCTGGTTGCCTGCGCCGGTGTTACGCTCAAAGCCGTGGCGACGGCGATCGAAGTGCCGCTCGCAAGCGCTGAGGTTTTCGCCGAAGGCGATCTCGACTTCCGCGGCACGCTTGGGGTTGAGAAAAGCGCAGCCGTTGGATTTCAAGCGATCCGCTTGCGTTTTGAATTGAAGAGCGATGCGCCGCCTGAAAAGCTCGAACAGTTGATCAAGCTGACGGAGAGATATTGCGTCGTGCTGCAAACCTTGTCTGTGCCGCCGGTGGTGACGGTGTCGGTTTGCGCCCCGGCCGGATAATGAAGAAGCGCGGCGCAGGCTCTGGCGCCAGAGTGGCTGATTTTATAGCGCGCCTAAAGCCGCTTAGTCCAAATTCGCGACGCTCGGCTCGTGTGGGCGATGACGATCACCAATATCTCGTCGCTTGTCACGCGATAGGCTGCACCATAAGGAAAGCGCTTGAGCAAAATGCGCCGGGTACCGTTCCAGAATTCAGGCGGAGCATTTGGAAACTCACGGACCAATTTTATGGACGCACCGAGATCGTCGAGAACTTCGTCACCCAACCCGGGCCGTTGTTTTTCGTAGTAGGCCCAGATTCTCGCCATGTCTGCCTTCGCAGCAGCGATAAGCCGGATCTTCATTTGCGGCGCAGCAATGCAACCGTCTCGTCGAAGTCGAAAGTCTCGACATTGCCGCGCTCTAGCGCCGCCAGCCGGGCGTCGATCAGATCCCGCCAAGCTTGATCGGCCTGCGCGGAAGGCTCTTGCTGCAAACTTGCGAGCAGTGCCTCGAGGATGTCCTCGCGGTCAGCCGCAGGTAGGCTCTTGGCCTTTTCGATCAAGATTTTTGCTTCGTTGGACATGGCGAAATAATACACATGGATTTGGCCCAAGCAAGGCTGAGCACCGCTCAATCCTTTAAACGCCGGTGGTGACGGTGTCGGTTTGCGCCGGACCCGGCGTAGCAAGTACGTAGATTTGTAAAGCACCCGAGTCGCCCCTGCGGCGCATCTGCACGTCAAGCCAATCCTTGTACTTATCCCTTGGGATTGCACTGGGATTACTGGCTTCCTTGCCTTGCAGCGCTTGGCTTGCCCCGGTAGCGTCGCACAAGATTTCGTTTTCCAAGGGGTGTTAGGCATGAGCACGCTTCAAGCTTCCGCGCAAAAGCAACTGCGCCAATTCGTCGAGCAGATAGAACGGCTGGAAGAAGAGAAGAAGCAACTTGCCAGCGATATTCGCGACAAATTTTTGGAAGCGAAAGCAACCGGCTTTGACGTGAAAGCGCTGCGCAAGATTATATCGTTGCGCAAGAAGAGCGACAGCGAGCGTGAGGAAGAGGAGAGCATCCTCGAAGTTTACATGCATGCGCTGGGAATGCTGTCGGACGGCGAGCGACTACAAAAGGCCGCCGACGCTATGATTGCGGCCGAATAGAAGGCGGGTCGCGGGCTGGTACCCCTATGGCACGCAAAAACAACAGTTCGGCCTGCGAGGTTCGAGCTGTTTGATATTTCGGCGCGCCGATAGCGGGGATCGGCATACCAGACAACCTAGACCCTAAACCACGCACCTGATAAGACGAACTGCTAATTTCTTTAGTAGTTATCAGGTGAGCTGATGCATGTCACGTTGAAGCAGTTACGGTATTTTTGCGCTTTGGCGCGGGAGCAGCATTTTGGGCGCGCGGCTGAAGCCAGCTCCGTGACCCAGCCGGCGCTCTCCATGCAAATCCAAGAGCTGGAGGCGACGCTTGGTATCGATCTGGTGGAGCGCACGCGCGCGGGCGTGAAGTTGACGCCAAAGGGCACGGAAGTCGCGGCGCGGGCGCAGCGGCTCATCAACGACGCGCGCGATTTGGTCGATTACGCCCGAAATTCCGAAGGTGTGCTGTCGGGAGTTTTGCGGCTCGGACTCATTCCGTCGGTCGCGCCGTATCTCTTGCCGCCGTTGCTGCCGCTCTTGCGCACCGGTTATCCGGATTTGGAATTGCACGTGCGCGAGACGCAAACCGAGCAGCTCGTGCACGAACTTGTCGATGGCAAACTCGACGTGCTTTTGCTGGCGCTGCCGGTCAAACATCCCGACATCGAAACGATGACGCTGTTCGAAGACCGGTTTCTGCTTGCCGTTCCGCAATCGCAGAATGTGCCGGGGCGAGTGCGCGCCACGCGCGAACTCGTCGAAGAAGGACGGTTGCTCTTGCTCGAGGAAGGACATTGCCTGCGCGATCAAGCGCTGGCTTACTGCAATCTGCAGCAGGTCAATTCGGTGAACACGTTTGGGGCGTCGAGTTTATCCACGATTGTCGAAATGGTGTCGGCGGGGCTCGGCATCACGCTGCTGCCTGAAATTTCACTGCCGGTCGAAGAGCGGGGACGGGGAATTAAACTGTTACGGTTTGCCGATCCGCAGCCTTCGCGCACGATCGGACTTGCCTGGCGCCGTTCCAGTCCGCGCGTCGCCGATTTTCATGCGTTGGCGAAGCACGCGCTGGAAGCCGGCCAAGTCGTTTTGAAGCGCAGCAGCGCGCAAAAGTAACTGATATGACCCGTGGCGCGCTCTAGCGTTCGCTGGTTTTGACCGGGCGGTTTGCGATGCCAGACGCTATCCTGCCTTGATCGAGTTCTTTCAGGGCGTCGAGATGCACGGCGTTGCCTTGGAACTGCTGCGCCCAAAGAACCTGCGCGACCTGCTGGCCGGGGCGGAATTTCATCGGCTGGATGGCGCCCTCGGCGTCTAGAAGTTCGAGCGTCTTGCCAACGTCGGGATGCTGGAGGCCGGCGAACTGCGGATCCTGCGCGGAGGCCGTTTCGGTCAACAGCGGCGCGAGCGGGAAGGGACGGTAAGCGAGTTCGTCGGGGTGATCTTCGTCGAACTCGGGGGCCTGGACCCAGCCATTACCCAGGCTGTCGGGGCTCATGTCCGTGATGGTGTCAGATGGCGTTTCAGGAATGAGTGCCGCGACCTGAGCGCCCTTCTGCGGCGCGGGTGCAGCATCGGGCATCGCGGCGAGCGCCAGCGCTTTCGATGGGCGCACGGCGGGCTTGGGTTCGTCGACCAGCTTCGGCATTGGCTCGCTCTGCGTCTTGGCGACGAGGGCCGCAAGCTTGGATCTGTCGGCGTCGGAGGGGCGCGGTTTGAAATGCGATGGCCGCTCGATCAGCTTGGGCTGGTTGACGAGTTTTGGCGACGCTTCCGGCACCAATGCCGCAACCTGGGTGTTGGCTGTATCGCGCCGTTCGGCTTCCGGAATGGATTCCCAGGTTACGACGGGCTGCTTTGGCGGCGCAGATTTTTTAGACCAAGGCAGGATATCGGTGAGCGAGGCAACGCTGAAACCGCGCTTTGCGGCGGGTTCGGGAGGTTGCTCAACTGAAGCAACTTGGATCGATGGTTTTCCCGACTGGCGGTCATTGTGGAACGAGGCAATCTGCACGGCCAAATCCTGGTACTTGGAGCGCGCAACGCGAACGTCATCCTTGGAAATAGAACCGCCGCCGGCCGGCGCGTGCCGGGTGTAACCGCCCGGGAAGAGCAGCGCCAATTCGTAGCGCGGCAAGCGCGGCCAAGCGCGCACGCGGGCCGTATCCACGTGCACGAAAGGAATGCCGGATGTCGGATAGTAGCCGACGCCGCCGCGTTCGCGCACGAGCGCCGAATAGCGCATGCGTTTCAGGGGAACGTCCGGGAATGCAATGTCGATCGCCTTGCCTGTCATGTGCTGACTTTGGCTGGCTTGGCCGCCGACTTTACGGCGCAACATCTCGTTGGTGCCGTGCGAACGGTATCCGCAAATAATCTGCGCGGGCTCGCGGGCGCCGAGTTCGGTGTACATTTCCCAAATAAGATCGATGGTGGCCGGATCCATGCGCACCGATTGGTTCTTGCGCCAGTCGCGCATGATCCAGTCGATCTGCTTCATGGCCTCGGGAACGTACTGGCCATTCTTCTTGTAGGTGACGGTGAGGGTTTCTTTGGTGTGGATGTGATAAAGGGAGAGCGTGCGGTCGCCATTGCCGCCCGCGACGATGCGGTCCGATGACAGACTGAACGCAAGCGCGATTGCCGTAACTCCGGCAACGACTCCGACACGACGTGAGGCCACGAACGTCCCCCGTTCCCTACGCACCAAAAACTCAACTACCCCGAGACCGGCAAACTAGGGTTAATCCCGAACCCTTAATAACCGGTAACTAACTTCCCAACGTAGGGTCAGTAGACCGCAAGGTATTGGCGAGAAAAGGGCAGGGGGATACTCGGAGCGCGCAAAACCCGCCCAAGGTGCAAGCTGGGGCAGGTTTAAAGTGGCCTGTCTCGGTGGCAAAGCCGCGCTTAGTTGCCGAACATGCCGTTCAGGAAGTCGGACAACCCAGGCGACTTTCTCTTCGGCTGGATCTGGCGGTATGTGGGCGCCGGAGCCCGGAAGACCGGGGAATCTTGGCGGTATGTGTAGCGGGTCGGGCGGCTGCGGTGCATGGCCCGCTCGGGGATTTCATCCCAGTCTTCGCTGCTGCTTACAGCCTGAGGCTCGGCCGGGGCCAGGTGGTCGGCGGTCTTGGCGATTTCGCTCCAGCGCCCTTCCAGGCCGAGAACGATACGCTGCTCGTGTCCGTAAACGTCGGCAAAGGTTTTGACTTGGCCGTCGTCTGCAACCCAAACTGTGAAATAGGTCACGTGAACGGGGAGCGGCCTGTCGAGTGTTATGTCGTTGTCCGCGGGGCCGGAGTTGATGAGTTCGCCGACCTGGGATTTGTCCCAGCCCTTATCGACCGACATGATGACCTCAGCCAACTGCACCGGATTGCGCACGCGCATGCAGCCGTGGCTGAAGGTGCGGGTTTTCTCGTTGAACAAGCGTTTCGCCGGTGTGTCGTGCAGGTACACCGAGTGCTTATTGGGGAAGAGGAACTTGACGACGCCGAGCACGTTGGAATCGCCCGGCGGCTGGAAGATGTGATAATTGCGGATGTCCTGCTGGCTCCAGTCGATATCCCAAGCGTCCACGTCGCGCCCATTGCGCTGCATGACGAGGCCCTGCTTCTCGATCGGGTTGTTACCATTGCGCAGGGACGGCAGGAATTCGTTGACCTTGATGGATTCAGGCACGTTCCACGACGGCTGGAACACGACCGTTTTCAACTTATTCGAGAAGACAGGCGTTTGTGTTTCTTGCTTGCCGGCGACGATGCGCTCCTCAAGTAGGATGGTATCGCCCTTTTTCACACGCACTAAGAATTCCGGGATGTTGACCCAGATATGAGTGTCGCCAAGGTCATCTGGCATCCAGCGCCACTGTTCCATGTTGGCAAGTAGCAAGCGCTCGTCGATGCGGTCGCTCTTGTTGAGGTCTTTGCGCAGGGCCGCCGTGATCGTGGCGTTGACGGGCTCGATTCCGTTTTTCGTTTTGTAGTCGATAACGGCGCGCGCGAGGGCGTCGTCGTAGTAGCCTTCTTCCATGGGCGAACCGTCCGCCTTCGAGGCCGCCATTTCGATTCTGAGGCGCTGGCGCACGAGGTGCACTTGCCAGTGGACTTTACCCGGCGTGATCTTCGGTCCCTCGGGAATGGACTCGAATTCGCTGCCAGATTGCGGCGAGCGTAAAGCCAGGAGCTTCTGGCGCAGGAGTTCGAACTGATCGTGTTTGGGATGAAGCGAACGCAGGTAGGCGCCCTTGTCGGAGGCGGCTGCCAGCTCTTCGAGCAACTTGGGGCGTTCGACAAGTTGGGGCTTGCGATCGAGATATGACGAGAGCTGCTCGGCCGGATTATCGATGCGGTCGCCGCGGGCGTGGCGCGCATATTCCATGGCAACGAGAGAAAGTTTGATTTCCGAGTCGGCCAAATCGTCGTCGTGGAAAGCGCCCGTGCCGATTTTCGCCAAGCCCGGCACTTTGTAATCGGCGCTGCTCAAACCCCAGTCGTTGGCTTTCTGGATCTCAGCGATGAGATTTGTTGCAGCGTCGTTGAAACCGTCTTTGGTAAGCCAGAGGGATTCGCCCGCCTGCTTATCATAAAAAGCCGCGAGCGCCGTGCGATCGGCCTGATCATAGTCCTTGAGCGTGACGACGCCGCGCGTTTCGAAATAATGTTTGAGCGGCAGATAGAGCTTGCCGTTGACTGCGACGGTCGCCCGCGCAACGGGGCTCGACGGGACGGCGAGCGGCGGGGCTTCGGGAACGCCAAATTCTGTTTCGCGGGCGATGTGGGTTCGCTCGGGTGCGCTTGGGGACACAGCGGGCGGCGGCGGGGGCTGGGCAATTTCGCGCTCGCGCGCCGTTTCGGATGGAGGAATTGCTGCGGGTGCGGCTTGCTCGCGGACGGTTTCCGATTGCGACGGGGAAGGTCTGGCGACGGGAGCGGCGTCGGCCGGTACCGCGCTCGGCTGCATCGTTCGTGGAGGAACGGCCGACGGCAGCACCGGATGCTCGAACGGATCGAGCCGTCTCGCGGCGACGGCCTGTTCGGACGGAATGTAGGCGCCCGCCGGCGGCGTTGCCGTTTGCGTGTTGTCGTTTGGCACGGTGCGCGCTTCGACCGGCGGCTCGCGCGGGATGTTCGGTTCAAGGCGGTCGTCATCGACACGGCGCTCGCCGTTATTTCGCACAATGTCGGGCTGGTCCTGACTTGGCAGGGCTATTTCGCTTTCGCTTGGATCGCGCAGGCCTTCGCGCTCAAGGATGTCTTCGATCGAACCGGGTTTCTTTTTTTCGATGTAGTCCTGGACGTCCCACGGCAGATCGTCGGGCTCTATGGCAAACGCTGGGGCAAATACCGGCGTTGCCAGGAACGCGCCCAACAAAAAAGCCAACACCACCGGACGTTCGCGAAGCATAAGACGCAACCTTTTCAAGTCACGGCCGCAAACGGATTTGCAGCCTACATCACACTAAACAGCCTACCACAGCCTCGCTACCATAGACTGGCCAGTTGCTTCCCACGCCGCAATGGCGAAACTGTTGCTGCATCGCGACGCGATTGCGCCCCTGCTTGGGCAATTCCACGGTGTGGGTATCCGGCTTTGCCACGATTGGAGGCGCACCGGCACTGTCCCATCATTGTCTATCCGCAGTTCCTTTAAGTAACCCTAGCGGCGGGACCTGAGGCTAAAGCCGATCCAGAAAAAGACAAATGAGCCAGCATATTCCCGTTCATTATTCATCAATTAGTTGAGGGCGAGGAGGCCCCCTTGAACCCTTTCGCCGTTTGCGGCGACAGACCCATTAAGACAGGGCGCGGACGGCATTATCCGTGCAGCAGATCGGAGACGGCACATGGCTTACGGTATGGGTTACGGTATGGGTCAAGTTAGTCACACAATTCGAGCTTTTCCCACAGGGCTCGCGGCGGCCGGGTTCCTCGCGCTCGCCGCATTGCCCGTCCAGGCAGCTGAAACGGTGAGCATGGCGGGGTCGTTTAGCGACGCTGGAACGGCAACGGCAAATGCCACCCCCATAATCGTATCCGGCCATGCCGGGCGCTTTGACCGGGTTGCGGCCGCGACGCTGCATATCCCCCTGAAGCTTGATGCCAGACTTGGCGAGGACGGACATGGACGCAAAATCATCGGGTCTGAAGTGTTCCTCAAACAATCTGGCGTTTCGGCGGGCGGCCCTGCAACCGATGCGCGCAATGGAACGGTGCCGCGTGCGCAGATCGCGCTTGATCGCTCTTTCGGTTTCGAAGTCGATCCGCTTGGACCGCTGGCCCAGGACGCGATTGCCCTTTGCAATGGCAATGGTTCCGCCACCTCCGCCATCATGAGTTTGCCGGTCGCTTGGCGCGTCACCACCGGGCGCTTTAATTTCAAGTGGGTCAACTATGATCAAGTCGGCCCGTCGGACGAGATCGTGTCGAACCCGGAGTTTTATGCAGACCGTGAAACGCAAGAAATCGATATTGCCGCGCGTGTGCCGGTGCGCTGCGACGGGGCGGCATCTGTGGCTGCTTCTTCGCCAGCGCCGGTCAAGTCGGCGCCTGCGGTTCAGGCTGCGGTGCCGGTCAAGAAGGCAGTTGACGTTTCGCCACAGCGCGTCAGCAATGCCATGCCGGTTGCTCTCAATGCAACAGACGCCGAAGAGATCGTCGCGAAACCTTTGAGCGTTGCAGCCTCGCAGGCGCGCATGACATGCGATGGCGGCATGGTGCGCTCGAATGGAACAGGTTCGACTGAAGTGTGTCTCTGCCCCGGCAATACCCGGCGCATCGAAACAGGCAGCAACGCATTCGTCTGCGAACGCAAAGTAGGGCGCCGCTAAGCTTGTGAAATAGTAGGATTGTGAAAAAGCCAGAGGCCCCGGACATGACACCGGGGCCTCCTCGACTTAAAGCGCGAAGGAATTGAGCGCCTCAAGAAAACTTAGTTGGCGCGTGGTTCCAGGCCGTATTCCTGCATTTTGCGGTAGAGCGTCGAACGGCCGATGTTCAAGCGCTTGGCGACTTCCGTCATGTGCCCGCGATAGCGCCCGAGCGCCAAGCGGATCATGTCGGCTTCCATGGCTTCAAGCGAGCGGATTTCGCCGTCTTCGGCCATGGCCGGGATGCCAAGCGAGCTGTGGCCATTGCTGCCGGGGCGCAGTTCGATGGTGTGCGGCACGGTGTTTTCGGCACCGATCAAAGCAGGGCCCGTATAGGCACCGGGTTTCTGAAGGACAGTCGGAGCCGCCGGGATTTCGGCATCGAAGCCTTCGACGTGCGCGGCGATCTGCGGGAATTCGGTGATTGTCAATTCCGGACCGTCGCACAGTACGACGGCACGGAACACGGCGTTCTCAAGCTGGCGCACGTTGCCGGGCCATGTGTATTTCTGAATGAGCTGCATGGCGCGCTCGCTGATAGCGGCTAAGCGCTTGCCTTCTTCGGCCGCAAAGCGCTGGGCGAAATGGCGCGCCAATTCCGGCACGTCGTCGGGGCGTTCGCGCAAAGGCGGAACGAAGATCGGGAACACGTTCAAGCGATAATAAAGGTCTTCGCGGAACTTGCCGTCTTTGACGAGCTGGATCATGTCGCGGTTGGTCGCCGAGATCAGGCGGAAGTTGACCTTGACGGGCTTTTTCGAACCAACCGGATCGATCTCGCCTTCTTGCAGAGCGCGCAAAAGCTTGACTTGTGCGTCGAGCGGAAGTTCGCCGATTTCGTCGAGGAACAGCGTGCCGCCGTCGGCTTCCTGGAATTTGCCGATGCGCCGGTCGACGGCACCGGTGAACGAGCCTTTTTCGTGACCGAAGAGGATCGATTCGACCAGGTTCTCGGGGATTGCACCGCAATTGACTGTGATGAAGGGGCGTCCGGCGCGTTCGCTTTCGCCCTGAATGGCGCGTGCGATCAGCTCTTTGCCGACACCCGATTCGCCCTCGATGAGGACGGGAATGTTGGAAGCAGCCGCGCGTTTGCCAAGGCTGATGACGCGGTTCATCGAGTCGCCGCGCATGACGAGATCGGAGAACGAGAGCGTACCCTCGGCCTTCTTCTTGATGCGGTTGATTTCGCCGGTGAGCGCTTCGATTTTGAGCGCGCTCTTAATCGAAACGTCGAGACGTTCGGGTGAGGCGGGCTTGATGACGAAATCGACGGCGCCGGCGCGCATGGCGGCGATTGCCGTGTCGATCGAGCCGTGTGCGGTTTGCACGATGATCGGCGGCAAGCCCGGCCTATTGGCGATGCGTTCAAGGACGGACATGCCGTCGATGCCGGGCATCACCAGATCGAGGATGACGAGAGCGATACCGCCCTGGCCTTCGCTTTCGAGAATTTGAAGGGCTTGTTCGCCGGAGCCGCAGGTCTTGGTCTCGAAGCCGAAACGTTTGACGGTCTCTTCGAGAATACGACGTTGGGCAGGATCGTCATCGACGATCAGAACACGCTTGGACATGAGACGCTACTTTACCAACTGTTACAATGCCAGACGGGGCAACAACCCCAAGGGTGATCCAGGATCGGACAACCGGTGACCAGCAACTTACTCAACTGGGGGGAGAGTGCCCTACAAGGGTAAATGGAAGGTTTCCGGTTGCCGCTAAATTGCGCGTTGTTGGCGATTGTGCCAAAAAAAATAGCCGCAAAATGGTGCAGGAGCGTTTGGATTTTAACGAGTGTGAAAGGAGCGTGCTCGATAGGCGACGGCCAAACGAACGATGCCCGCAGCGTGGCGGGGCATTCTCAGGCCTCCGCGCACCAATCGCGAAATGTCATGACGTTGTTTGCGTACTTGGTGGCGCTGGCTCCTGATCCGTTGTAAGCGCGCACCGCACGCCACAGGTCTCCAGTGATGCGGTACTTCTCCTTGAGTTCGTGGATGGCCTTGCCGAGACAGGCGTCAAAGCTGCACCACTGTTTGCCTTCGAAGAAGGTCCGATCTGTCAGCACGTACTGCAGATCATATTGAAAAATGCCGTAACCCTTATAGACCCAGGCTCTGGGATCGTAATTCCGCAGGGCGCGCGTTTTGTTGGCTTCCTCGATAAGCATGCCAGTGAACTGATCGCCGAGCTTATTGCGGAAGGCCGCCGTGTTGACCGGAAAAACCGAGCGGCTGGTGCCAGGATAGTCGCCGCTGGCGTCCAGCACGCAGCGCTCAACGATCGTTTGAACCGGCAGGGAATTGATGAAGCCAACCCAGAAATAGGCCGTTTCCTGGCAGGCGATGGCGCACAGCAGATCAACCGAAAACGGCGTTCCCGCGCTCGCCGCTTCAAGTTTAGTGCCAAAATTGGCTTTGAGCCATGTTGCGACTTTGTGAGCTTGTGGGCGAGATATGGGCAGTTCGTTGGCCGCGCGGTCGATCTCGTAGTCGAGCACGACTCCGCGCGGTGCGGGTGGTCCTTCGCCGGCAAGCGGGTCGGGAGGTGCGACGATGGTTCCGGAGGCCGTATCCATGTCCTCGCCCACGGCGGTGCCGCTAACAAGTGCCATCGCGACTGCGGGAATTGGATAGAACAAGACTTCTAGACCGCTACTGTCCTCGTATTTACGCCGCCATTTGCTCAGCGTGAAATTCTGCTCCCAGCGGGCGCGGGCACTGGAATTTGAAAAAATAATCCGGTCCTGATCTTTGACGCGAGGGCCGAGCAGTCCAACGTGCCCATGTCTAACTGAGCGGCGCAAGCTGCTCCAATTGGTCGGCGATAAGACGATCCCGCCGGCCGGTGCCGCGCTTTCATCAAGGCTTTTGCCAAGGCTCGCTTCGAGCTCTTCGGCGAGCACGCTGGTCGAGTCCGTGCGCGTGATCGTTCGGCCAAGGGCCTTACGGACAATTTTGCGCACGGCCCAAACGCAAGCAAGGTTGCCGTGATCAGGTCCATTGCTGGAGGAGAACACATTGACCTGCTCGCGCGCGGTCGCGGCCACTTTGACGTGTTCGGCCTCGGGCGCTGGGCCAACGAGCCCGCGCGCTCTTAAAGAGTCAATATTCTCGCGAGACGGGTTGAGATCGATAATTGTATCGGCTTTGACCGGAAGCAGCTGGTCTCCAAAGTACTGGAATAGAATTTGTCCGCCGCTCTCTTCGCTTTTCTGCGTGACAAGAAGCCATCGCTTGCCGTCCGCCTCGAATTCGGCCGTTGTATTGGTGTAATCGCTGGTGGTGTCGAGATAGTCGGCGAGCTCTGGGTGCTGTGTAAAGACGCTACTCATGAAATGCCCCTTGCAATTTATTGGAGAGGGACAACGGCATGCCCTGCCGTCAAGAAAATCCAAAATTGAAAAGTGCCCGAACTTACCACGTCTACATACGATGCATAGCGGCTACGAGGGTCGTCGAACCGTCAAATAAGTCAGCAGGCCGGATGTGGTGTTTTAAAGCCACGCCAGGCCAAACGTCATGAATGGTGCGCCACATGCCGCCTGATCCAGCGCTGCGCGTCTTTTCAAAATCAACAAGTTTTAGGAATGGCGTTTGCCGCCGGTCAGGACTTCAAGCGCTGGTCGTCCGCCTCCACGACGATGTAGTCGAGTTGAAGCCCGTGCGCCGTTCGCGCATGAACCGGCAGAATAAACTGGTCGTCGCGGATAGCGCCTAGGTTTTTTTCGCGATTCGGCGAGACGACGGTCACGTTGCGACCGGCCCACACGACAACGGTGCCGCCTTCGGCTTCGGCCGTGCGCGCCCACTCCTTGATGGCCGAATAGAATGGTTCTTCGCGCCAGGCGTCCGGCCGGTCGGGATCGATGTGTAGCGCGATGCGGTTGTGGCTTGCCTCGTAGTTGATCAGGATCTTGCTGAGCGACGGCTTCCATCGCTCGTCGAGATCCTTGATGCGCCGGTATCCGCAATAAAACTCGCGGCAGGGTTCGGGACGGTCGTCGTAAATCTTGCAGCCGCGCTTCTTATCGCAATGTTGGCACCACTGGCCGCGCGGCTTGTCCAACACGTCGATGCTGAGCAACTTGCAGCACATCGTGCAGCTGTCGCAGGTGCGGCCGGGCACGAGGTCGCCGGATGCGTCGGGCGTATGATCGGACATCTTGATGCTCAGCGGGAAATTTCTGCGTATCCGTTAACGAAAGGTTGTCAGGTGGTGGCTCATAAAGGCCGGAATGACAATGGGCATCACACATGTTTGAACGCAACCGGGTCGATAACCGGGCCGAAACTCTAATCGCCGTCGAGCTGGCGCTTGCCGATGGCAGCACGCTTACCGGCCGCGCCGTGCTTCCGCCCGGCAAAGGCGTGCACAAGCTGCTCGAAGGCGAAGACGCCTTCATTTACGTCGAAGGCTTCAACGGCGAAGGCGCGTTTGTACCCAAAGCCGAGATCAAGGGTTTGAAGATCATCGCGCCGGGCCGCATGCAGATGGCGGCCTTGCAAATTCCCGACGCGCGCAACTTCGATCCGCACCGCGCTTTAGGATTGGAGAAAGGGGCCTCGTTCGAACAGATCCGCGAGGCTTATCACCGGCTGAGTAAGATCTATCATCCAGACCGCTATGCGGCGGTCGAGTTGCCGCGCGAGGTGAAAACCTACCTCGATGCCATGACGCAGAACGTCAACGCTGCGTTCCGTGCGTTGCGCTATGTCGGGCAGAAACAAGAGCCGATCTATAGCCGCGGCGGCTGATTTGCCGCGTTGTCCCATGGCATATCCCGACTTAGCACCGGCATTCCTGTAATCCGATTATGACCGCGAGCTGGGGTGCCCCATGCCATTATTGCGTTTTGATCTCGTTGAGGGCCGCGCCGATGCCGAACTGCAGGCGTTGCTGGATGCCGCCCACCGGGCCATGCTGGCCGCGTTCAAAGTGCCGGAGGGCGATCGCTATCAGCTCGTGCATGAGCACGCGGCGTCGCGCATGATAGTCGAGGACACGGGGCTCGGGATTGCGCGGACGAATAAGGTCGTCTTTCTACAGGTGACGACGCGCCCCCGGCCGCAAACCCAAAAGCAGGAATTCTACCGGTTGCTTGTCTCTGAGCTTGAAAAGAGCTGCGGTATTTCTCCGAGTGACGTTGTCGTTTCGATGGTGACGAATGCCGATGAGGATTGGTCGTTCGGTCATGGCCGTGCGCAGTTCTTGACCGGAGAACTGTAGGCCCCGGTCGGCCGAACTAATCAATCGATCGAGGGCGGCGTGTTGGACGTCGAAAGCAAGCGATCAATTCGAGCCTCGCTCGCTGCAAGAGTTTTGCCGTCGAGTTCGCCGGCCGCGTCTGCCGCAAAGACCGCGCTCATGATGGCGTCGAAATGCTTTTCTATGTAAGACACGAGCACGAAATCGGTTCCCGCATTCAGCGATTTAACGGCGGCGCCGCCAACGCCATCTTTGCTGCGGGTGACCGCGCCCATGCTGAAATCGTCGGTGACGAGCAGGCCGTCATGCGCCCAAGCCCCGCGAATGAGGGTGTTGATGACAGGCGCGGAGAAAGAGGCCGGCGTCGATTTATCGAGAACGCCGACGCGGACGTGGCCGAGCATAGTAACGACATTCGGTTTGGCCATGACGCGCCGGAAGGGCACCCAGTCGTTGAGTTCGAGCGTACCTTCTGTAGCGGAGATTTCGGCCGTGGCGACGTGCGTGTCGCGGGTGACCCGCCCCAGACCCGGGAAATGCTTCAACGTGCACATGATGTTCGACGCCGCCAGCACGCCGCAATACCAGCCGGCGACCTTGGAGACGAGGTAAGGGTCGGCGTCGATGGCCCGTAATCTCAGACGGGTTTCGCCGTCGTCGCGATTCTTGGGGTTCAGCTTGAGATCGACAACGGGAGCAAAATTGAGCGTGACGCCGATGCGTTTGAGTTCTTCGGCCTGGATTCGGGCATAGTCCTCGACGATCGCTTTGCGCTCTTCGTCGTTGGCAGCCTTGGCGACGGCGCGGGCAAGTGAAGGCTGACGCTTTAAGGGCGGCGAGAGGCGGGAAACGGATCCGCCCTCTTGGTCGGCGGCGATGATGAGTGGCGGCAAGCCTTGTTCTTTGCGGGTCGCTTGGAGGGCATCGATTGTAGATTTCATCGAGGCTGCGTTGCGGCCGCGCACGTTGTGGTCGGTAATAAAAATCCCGCCGATGGCCTTTTTTTCCACCAGCGTTTTAACTTCCGGTAGGCTGTGATAGCCGACGATGATGTGGCGGCCGATGCGCGCCAGGCGCCCGGGGTCGGATTTAAGAATTTCGTCGCGGGACAGCACAACGAGTTGCGGGCTGATCTTCTTAGGCGGCGCTTCTCCGGCCTTCGGGCTTTCCGCCGATTTCTCGGCTACCTTGGCCGCTTTTTCAGCCTGCGCCGCCGGGCTCGTCAGGGCAATTGCGGCCGGCGCGAGAAGGAGCGCGATCGTTGCCTTCCAGTTTCGAGGCCGGCGGACGGTGGGCATGTGATCCTGCGATTCGGGTAGCCGATGCGGTCTCTATACAGAGATTACGCCAGCCCCAATAGCCGCCAATCGAGGCATCAGTAAATCCGGACGGGAAAATATCGCTGAACCAGCTCGTCGAAACGGCCCGAAGCGCGCACTTTCTTCAATGCGTCGTTGATGAGCGCCTTAATTTCGAGATCGTTTTTAGAGACCGCGATTGCCAGCCCGTCGCCGAAATACTTGGGCTCGAGAAAGGGTCCCCCTTTCATTTCGCAGCACTGCCGCGACAGCGTTCCGTTCAACCAGAAGGCCAGCGAAATACCGTCGTCAAAGATGTAATCGGCATTTCCGGCCAGAAGGGCTTCGCGCGCTAAGTCTGCGTTCTCGAAAACAGTCAACGGACTGTCGTGAAAAAAGGTCTTGAGGTAGGCTTCATGAGCCGTCTCCTTGGCAACTGCAATGCGCTTGCCGGAGAGACCCGAAGGCGTGAATTCGATATCGGCCGCCGGTTCTTTGCGCCCGGCGAAGCGTCCGGGGGTGTGGAAATAGCGGTCGGTGAATGCGACGCCGGCGAGCGCGCCGGGCGTTACTTTGTGCGCCGCAATGACGGCGTCGGCTTCGCCCGACTTGAGGCCGGCGAAGAGCTCGTCCCAGGGACGCGCCTTGATATCGCACGACGTGGTGAGTTCGAGGCAAATCGCACGCGCCAAATCGATGTTGAATCCGACGAGTACACCTTCTTCATCGTAGAAATTGAACGGCGGAAAGTCGCTATCGGTCAAGAAGCGAACGACGACGCGGCGCGCCGGGGGTGCTTCGGCTTCCGGCTGCGTCTTAACGGTTGGAAGCGACTTCAGCTCTTTGCGCTGCGATTGCGCGTGGGCTGCACCGCACCATTGCAGAAGCACGAGCGCGATCGCACCAAAGAATAACCTGGCGCTCGTTGAAGGAGCTTTGCGGCGCGTTCTGAACATGTTGTAATCGATTGCGAGGCTTGGGGTTGCAGGGCGCAGAGTTACGGATCGTGGAGTTCCAGACCGGATCTTAGTTCCGAATGGGTAACCCAAGCCGCGCCGCGCGGCTATAGTGTGGCGGCCGCTATAAAGAGTTTAATGGGTGTCGCGGCGTGGGAAAGATGGACGTGCACCGGCAGGCAGCTTTGGTTGGGCCGGAAACCGGCGCTTTAGTTGATTTTGGTGCCAAGCAAACTTCGCCTAGCAGGCTCGACCAGGCTGTCAACGGGCTGCTTCGGATGCAGCCTGAATTCTCGGCATCGCAATCGATCACCCGGGTGCAACTTGGCGCCTTATTTTTTCTCGCCATGGCAGGAGCGGCGGCATGGGCGGCGGTCCCCGGCGTGGCAGGCCGCTTAGGCTTGGCACTGATGGCAATCGCCTTTGCCATGATCGCACTCGTGCGGATTTTGGCGTTATGGACGATGATTTGGCCGGACAGAGAGCCCAAGGGCAATGTTATGTGTTCCGTTCCTGACCGTGAACTCCCGCCCTATACCTTGCTGGTTCCGCTTTATCGCGAGGCGAGCGTTGCGGCTGGATTGATTAGCGCAATGCGGGAACTTGACTATCCCGCGAGCCAATTGGAGATCCTATTTCTTACCGAAGCCGATGACAATGAGACACGGGCGGCGCTGAGCGCAGCCGCACTTAAATCTTATATGCACATCGTCACGGTGCCGGATGGCGCGCCGCGGACCAAACCTCGCGCGCTCAACTATGGATTGACCTTTGCCCGGGGTGAGTATGTTGGCATTTATGATGCTGAAGATGTTCCAGATCCCGGCCAGCTGCGTGCCGCGATTGCTGCGTTTCGAAATGGCGGCCCTGAGATTGCCTGCGTGCAGGCTCGACTCAGCATCTACAATCCGGGGCGCAACTTTCTCACGCGCCAGTTCACGCTCGAATATGCGGCCCTGTTTGATGGAATTTTGCCGGCGCTCGATAAATTGGGGCTACCCTTGCCTCTCGGGGGAACTTCAAACCATTTCCGCAGGCGCGATCTCGAGCGGGCAGGAGCCTGGGACCCTTTCAACGTGACGGAGGATGCCGATCTCGGCATTCGTCTCGCGCGCTTTGACAAGCGTGTCGTGATGCTCGACTCGGTCACATGGGAAGAGGCGCCCGATACGCTGCCAGCGTGGTTTGCGCAGCGCACGCGCTGGATCAAGGGCTGGATGCAAACCTACCTTGTTCATATGCGCTATCCGGTGCAGCTTTGGCGAGACCTCGGATCATGGAGATTTTTAGGATTTCAACTTATATTCGGCGGACTTATTTTGTCGGCCCTCGCGCATCCTTGCTTTTACGCAGTGTTGTTGTTGGGATTACATGAAGGGACATTGTTCAATTGGCCCGAGGCAGGTTTCGAAGCTGTTTTGTGGTGGACGTGCTGTTTTAACGTTGCGGTAGGTTACGCTTGTTCCATCGCACTTGTAGCGATGGCTGTCGCACACCGGGGAGGACGTCTGCTGGTCCGCTCGGCGCTGGGCCTGCCCTTCTATTGGTTCGCTATTTCGTTGGCGTCATATAAGGCCATCGCCGAGATCGTGACGCGGCCGCACTATTGGGCCAAGACGCCTCATAAGGGTATGGGCCGGGAGACGCTATCTTGGTCTGGTAAAACCGGTACTGTAGATGAATTACCGCAAACATAGCCGCAATGAAGTTCGCGGGCGGTTGCAAACGATGTAACGATTGACCGGTCTGCGCCGAAATTATTGTTCGGATGTAACAATCCAAGACCCACTCTCGTGACATAAGACCCACTCTCGTGACATAAGGACCGATCGGAACTATGCTTGTTGGCGCACTTATTCTGGCTGCGGTTTTTTTGGCGTTTGCCAACGGCGCAAATGATAATTTCAAAGGTGTGGCGACCCTTTATGGCAGCAATGCCGCGAGCTATAGGACCGCGCTGGCGCTGGCAACGATTGCGACTTTAGCGGGCTCGATTACCTCGGTATTTCTGGCCGAAGGGCTCATCACAGCATTTTCGGGCAAAGGCTTGGTGCCGGATGTTGTCGCCGCATCGCAAAGTTTCCTCCTGGCCGTAGCATTTGGTGCGGCAGTGACGGTGATGCTTGCAACCCGGCTTGGCTTTCCGGTTTCAACGACCCATGCATTGACGGGAGCCTTGGTGGGCGCGGGTTTTATCGCTGCCGGCGATGCTCTCAATCTCGGCCAGCTTGGCACTGCGTTCTTTCTGCCGCTACTTGTCAGCCCCGCTCTAGCGGTTCTCATTGCCATGCCATTTTACGCGGCTGCCTCAAGAGGCGTGAAACTTTTTGGTATAGAAAGGGAAAGCTGCGTCTGTATCGGTCCGCGCCAGTTTGTGCCAGTGAGCACAATGGCGAGCAATATGGCGAGTAGGGACTGTTGCGATGCGGGTTGCGTCTCATCCGCTGGCATAGAGTTGTCTGTGGGCAGAAATTCCGAGTGCGTAATAAAGTACCGGGGCAATTTTCTAGGCTTATCCGCCCAGGGGCTTGTTGATGGCCTGCATTATTGTTCGGCCGCAGCCGTCAGTTTCGCACGTGGGCTGAACGACACGCCGAAAATTGCCGGTCTGTTGCTCGTCGTAAAGGCATTCGATATCAGGATCAGCATGATCGCATTGGCAACAGCCATGGCACTTGGCGGGATCGTTGCAGCGCGGCGTGTTGCCGAAACAATGAGCAAAAAAATCTCGATTATGAACGACGGCCAGGCGTTATCGGCCAATTTGGTCACAGCGGCGCTCGTTATCGGGGCGAGCCGGTACGGTGTACCGGTATCGACGACGCATGTCTCGGTCGGAGCCATTTCGGGCGCGGGAATTGTGAATGGCACGGTGAACGGTGGTGTGCTTGGCTCAATTCTGCTGTCATGGGTCCTCACACTTCCCATTGCAGCTGTTGCGGCGGGGCTACTAATGTGGTTTCAAAATCAAATTGTTTGATGGATTGATGTAAGAGGACGCCGATGTATCACACAACGACGCACGACGTTTACAAGGAAGCGGCGCTGAACCCCGACAAGGGGCTGTGCTGCACGACGACGCCAATTTGGCAGCTCCCCGATCTCAAGATCCCGCAAGCGATGCTGGACATGAACTACGGTTGCGGCTCGACCGTTAACCCGCGCGACCTGACGGCCAACCCGTCGATCCTGTACGTTGGCGTTGGCGGGGGTATGGAAGTGCTTCAGTTTGCTTATTTCAGCCGCCGGCGAGGCGCCATCATCGGACTCGATGTGGTTGATGAAATGATGCAGGCGTGTCAGCGCAATCTGAAGGAAGCGGAACAGCAGAACGCCTGGTTCAAATCGGACTTCGTCGATCTGCGCAAGGGCGATGCCCTCGATTTGCCGATAGAAAGCGAGACGATCGACGTCGCGGCCCAGAACTGCTTGTTCAATATTTTTCACGACGACGATTTGAAACGCGCGCTTGGCGAGATGTATCGCGTGCTAAAGCCGCGCGGGCGTCTCATCCTATCGGACCCCGTGTGCGACGCGGACATGCCGGAAGCTCTCAAGGCCGACGAGCGGTTGCGCGCCATGTGCCTGACGGGCGCCATTCCAATGGACGATTACATCAAGCGTCTGACCGATCTCGGGTTTGGCACGATCGAAGTGCGCGCCAAGCGGCCCTATCGCGTTCTGTCGCCCCGCCACTACGCAACAGACCGCCTGATCCCGATTGAAAGCGTTGAAATTTGCGCCATCAAAGATCCGATGCCGAATGACGGGCCCTGTGTCTTCACGGGCCGCACGGCGATCTACTTTGGTGGCGACGATTTCTTCAACGATGGCAAAGGTCATACGCTCGGCCAGAACCAGCCTCTTGCTGTGTGCGATAAGACCGCCGGTGCGCTGACGAAGCTTGGACGCGACGACATCTGGATCTCACCATCCACCTATTTCTACGATGGCGGCGGATGCTGCTGATGTGCGCTTTCGCTATCCGCCTCCGCCAAGGCTTCGGCGGGAATGTAGCTACGGCGGGACATCCGCCTTCTGCACCGAATTCTTTGCGCCGTTTTCGCGATCCCGATCCCGCCGAAGACTTGCTCGCCCAGGTCTTGGCGGAGGCGGATGGAGCGGGCGATGGGAATCGAACCCACGTATGCAGCTTGGGAAGCTGCCGTTCTACCATTGAACTACGCCCGCGCACCAACCCGTCTATCATAGGCGCGCGACGACGAATAGCCGCCCGCACGGGCGACGGAGGGTTCCTTGACCATTCAAACTGAAATTATGCCGGCGGCGGTGCCGGCCACGAAATTCACCGACCCCGACTTGACGGCCAAAGGAGAGAAGCGGGCAAGCGTCGGGCTCGACCGCTTGACGACGCTTTGGATCAACACCGGGACGCTGTGCAATATCACGTGCCGCAACTGCTATATCGAATCCAGCCCCTCGAACGACCGGCTGGAATACATATCGGCGGCAGAAGCGGCAACGTTTTTTGATGAGGCCAAGGCGCTTGGCGCGCGTGAGATAGGCTTTACGGGCGGCGAGCCTTTTCTGAATCCTGAATTTCCGCAGATGCTGGATGACGCATTGTCGCGCGGCTTCGACGTGCTTGTGCTGACGAATGCGATGCTGCCGATGCAGCGTCCGCACATCAAGAAAAACTTGATCGCATTGAACGGACTTCATGGAGCCCGGCTCACGGTTCGCGTTAGCCTCGATCATTACACCAAGGTTTTGCACGAGATCGAGCGCGGGCCGGATACATTCGAGCGCACGCTCGCCGGCATCGATTGGCTCTCGGCGAACGCTTTCAACATCGCTTTAGCCGGGCGTATGTGCTGGGATGAAGCCGAAGCGTCAGAGCGCCAAGGTTATGGAGTTCTTATCGCGGAACGCAAGTGGCCGGTCGATTACTTCGATCACAAGCAACTTGTTCTCTTCCCCGAGATGGACGCCGGCTACGACGGGCCGGAAATCACCACGCGCTGCTGGAGCATTCTAAAAAAGAGCCCGAGCGACATGATGTGCGCCTCTTCGCGCATGATCGTGAAGCGCAAGGGCGCGGAGCGGCCCGTCGTGCTGCCATGTACGCTTCTGCCTTATGATCCGGCATTTGAAATGGGCGCGACGCTCGATGCTGCGAGCCGCGCAAATGGGGCGATGTTCGATCGCGGCTCTGTGAAACTCTGCCACAAGAATTGCGCCAAATTTTGCGTTCTCGGCGGGGGCAGCTGTTCGTGAGACGAGAAAAAACCCCGGACCTTTAGATCCGGGGTTTCATTTGAATTTCACCAAGCAATTGCTTAGCGCTTCGCCAGCAGGTCACGGATTTCCTTGAGGTAGGTTTCCGTCGGCGGCGGCGCGGCAGGCGCAGCGGGAGCCGGCTTTTTCATCGAGTTGAGGGCCTTGACCAGCAAGAAAATGGCCATGGCTGTGATCAGAAACTTGATGATGGCATTGAGGAACAGGCCATACTTGATCAGAACGGGTTCGCTGCCCGTCGGGAGACCGACCGCGAGGGTCGAGAAGTCGACGCCCGCCATAAGAAAGCCGATGGGCGGCATGACGATGTTATCGACAAGTGTGGATACGATCGGCGCGAATGCAGCGCCCATGATCACGCCAACGGCGAGATCGAGGACATTACCTTTCATCGCAAAGTCTTTGAATTCTTGGAGCATGCTCATTTTCAGTTCGTCCTTCCCCTGTTTTTCTACCGTCCCGGCTCTGGTGCGGAACGGTAAGTACCCGAGCCGGCTATGAACGCGGCACGACGCCGAAATCACACCCTCGCGATCGAGAATAGCTGGCCGCAAGCAAGCGATTCGCGGCAAAATTTAGGGGAAATCAGTTGCGAGAGCAATCTATGACGGCCGTGTATCAAACTGTTATCCATATTGGACAAAGCTGCGGAAAACCGCGCATAGTCGCGCCATGAATTGAAGTTAACGTAGCGCCGCCGGTATGGCCACCGATTTTCAGCTGAAGGCAAGACATGGAACGCAAGGAACGCAAGCCGTATTGGCGGTCGACAAAATGGCAGCTCTTGGCCAGCCTCATTCCCTTCCTGGCGGTCATGGTCGTGTTGCCACTTTATGCCGAGCACTTGAATACCCATCGATTCCTCGGCTTCCCGCTGGGGTACTTTCTATGTGCCCACGGGTTCTTCATGATCGCAGTGGTGACCGTTGCCAGCTACGTAAACCGGCAAAATGCCATCGATCACTGGCATGGCGCGCACGAAGATACTTGAGGCACAGCGCGAAGGTTCGTCATCATCATGTCATTTTCTACGCACGCGCGGCTGGTTAATCCGAGGCTCGGGACATACTTCAGCATTTTTGCCGCTCTGTTCGCTGCCGTCTTTCTGATGGCACTCATCTCCGAAGCCTTGAGCTTTGACGACCGCTGGTTACGGTTTGCGCTGTTTGCCGTACCGTTGATGCTCTACGCGGCGATCGGCATCTCCGTCGCGACGAGCGACCCGTTAGAGTTCTTCGCGGCGGGCCGCCGCGTGCCGGCCGGCTACACGGGGCTGCTGCTTGCCATTACAGCCACGGGCGCGACTTTCCTCGTGTGTGGAACAGGGGCCTTTTTCGAGTCTGGGTTCGATGCGCTGGTTCTCATGATCGGCGGGCTGACCGGCTTCGTCGTTATGGCGAGCACTCTCGCGCCTTTTTACAGAAAGTTCGGCGCTTATACCGTGCCGAGCTACCTTGGCCGGCGCTTCGACAGCAAGGCCTTGCGGATTGCCGCCGCCATGGTCGCGGCCGTGCCGATGCTGCTTGTGCTTGCCGCGGAGTTGCGGCTCGGTGCGGCTGTAACGTCGAGGCTTACAGGCCTCGATGACGGCCTAGCGGCTATGGTGCTCGTGGCGGTCTTGGCGATCACTTTGGTGCCGGGCGGTAAGCGTGGATTTACCTGGGCCGGCGTTGCGCAATCGGTTGCAGTGCTTCTCGCCTTGGCTGTTTGCGTGGCTACGGTCTCGACCATTGTGACGAGTTTGCCGGTGCCGCAGCTGACACATGGCCCCTTGGTGCGGGGACTGGTTTGGCATGAAGCCAATAATGGATTGCAGACGGTGAGCACGTGGCCGCTCGCCTTTGGACTGCCGGGCGAAGGTCTGCATCGCCTGACGAAGCCCTATACGTCGCCTTTTGGTGCGGTCGGACCAATGGCGTTCGCGCTTGGCTCAATCATGATTGCGGCGGGCGTCGCCTCGGCACCTTGGCTGCTGCCGCGTGCGGCCGCGACGCCTGGCGTCTATGAAGCACGAAAATCTCTCGGCTGGGCGACCGTGCTGTTTGGCATCACCATGCTGACGGTATCGTCCGCTGCGGTATTCATGCGCGACTACGTGCTGGATCTGGTCATGAACCAGCGCGGGGAAGAACTGCCCCAGTGGATCGGCTCGATGGTTTCGTTTGGCTTCGCCACGGTCGAAAAGGGCGGCGAGTTTGGCTACCAATCGCTGAGTTTCGATCGCGATGGCGTGTTGTTTGCTTTGCCGCTGGCGGCAGGCCTGCCCAAGGCCTACGTTTATCTGGCCATGGCGGGGGCGATTGCAGCAGCGCTCGTTGCGGCCGGCGCGACAGCCGTTTCTCTTGCCGCGGTGTTGGGAGAAGATGTTGTGCAAGGTCTGACCTGGGAGCCCGCGAAATCGCAAAACCGGGTATGGATCGTTCGCAGCTTCATCGTCGTCGCGGCGTTATGCGGATCTTTCTTGGTCTCGCTGGCTCCGACCGATCCGCTCCAACTTGTGCTTTGGGCGCTTGGACTGACGGGCGCCAGCCTGTTTCCCGTGCTGGCCCTTTCGATTTGGTGGAAGCGCCTGACGCGCGGGGGAGCGATACTGGGTATCGTCAGCGGGTTTGCAACGGCGGCACTCGCGATCTTCGCCGGCGAGGCCGGTGTGATTTCGCTACCGAGTGCGATCGCTGGAATTTTAGGCCTTCCGGTATCGGCGGCCGTGGCGATGACGGTCGCCTCGTTTTTTCCCGAAACCAGCCGGCACGACCTTGAAGTCGTGCGCGATATTCGCGTACCGGGAGGAGAAATCATTTATGATCGCGAGATGCGCCGCCTTCAGATCAAAAAGCAAATCAGGTCCTAAAGCGCGGGTCGCGGCATGACGTGCATTCTTGTGAGACGCGCAAAATCATGACAGCGGGCGAGCGGTTGGGACTGTTTTCCGCACTCAACCCTTACCGCGAGCATCGCCTCGACGTTAGCGGCGCACATACGATCCATATCGAGGAATGCGGTAACCCGCACGGTCAACCCGCACTCGTCGTGCATGGCGGCCCAGGCGGGGGCTCGAACCCGGTGATGCGCCGCTTTCACGATCCCGAACGCTACCGCATTATTCTGTTCGATCAGCGCGGCTGCGGGAAATCGACGCCAAACGCGGCATTGCACGCCAACACCACCGCCGATCTCATTGCCGATATGGAAATCATCCGCGAGACGCTCGGGATTAGCCGCTGGCAATTGTTTGGAGGGTCTTGGGGATCGACACTTTCGCTCGCCTATGCCGAAGCGCATCCAGAGCGGGTCTCGGGACTTATTCTGCGCGGCATCTTCCTGGTAACGCGTGCGGAGCTGCAGTGGTTCTATCAGGATGGATGCAGCTGGATTTATCCCGAAGCTTTTGCGGCGTTTCAGGCACCTATTCCGCGTGCCGAACGCGGCGACATGATCGGCGCATATCATCGCCGGTTGACGGGGCCGGATCTTGGACTTCAGCTTGAGGCCGCGCGGGCATGGAGCATGTGGGAGGGATCGGCT
Source organism: Hyphomicrobium sp. (assembly GCA_031373745.1). Classification (GTDB taxonomy): domain Bacteria; phylum Pseudomonadota; class Alphaproteobacteria; order Rhizobiales; family Hyphomicrobiaceae; genus Hyphomicrobium_B. The sequence continues at coordinate 25,155 of JANMNH010000105.1, forward strand.
TTGTCGCTTCTTCCCGATGCAGAACGGGTTAAGCGCTTCGGCACCGACCGTTATGCGCTCGCCTTCGCGCGCATCGAGAGCCACTATTTCGTAAACGGCGGGTTCTTTCCGAGAGACGGAGAGCTGCTGCTTGAGGCAGGGCGCCTTTCAGGGATTGCGGGCATTATCATTCATGGCCGGTATGACGTGGTGACGCCGGTGCAAAGCGCTTGGTCGCTGCATGCAGCCTGGCCTCGCTCGCAACTGCGCATCGTGCCGGATGCCGGGCACGCCATGACGGAGCCGGGCATTGTCCACGAACTCGTCACGGCCACGGAACAATTCTGCAAACCGCACCTGCAAGCATAGCGCCTGCGAGCGGTACTCTGGTCAAAGGGTGCCGAGGTAGCCGCACGAGGCCACTTTAGAGAGCGCCGCCTTCTCCGGGTTTTGGCTTGGGCTGCGATGGATCGGCCTTTTGTATCCGGTCGCGAAATTTTTTGAACATGCGCTCGGCATAATCGAGGGCTTTATCGACTTCTTCCTCGGTCGGAAGCTGCATTTTGTTTTCCGGTGCATCGGGCGCTTTGGGTGCGTCGCCGACCATAGCACCGTCCTCAAGGGCTTTGATGCGGTTCCTTAGGGCACGGTTCTCGTCTTCAAGTTTGCCTAAGCGGCCCGCTTCGCCGGCCGCGCGATCCTCAACGGGATCGCAGGCGAGCTTGTCGCCCCTGCGCGTGCAAAGTGCCATGACGCCCGTCTCTTTATCGAGGCGCAGGACACCGCCCTCGACGGGAGACATGGTGTAGCGGCCCTTGCCGTCATCGGCAGCATCCGCCAGTGCCACGCAATGGGCAGCCGAAAGGGATAGGCAACTCAGAGCGGCAAACAATGTCGGGCGCAGCATCGATCGATCTCCGTTCAGTGCATCGTTGTATCTGGAATTGGCGCTTTGTGTGGTGGGGCTAACAAAGCTGCCGGGGGCCGCTAGCCGAATCACTTACTCGTGCGGGTGCCGGCGCCCCCTTCGGATCGCACCACCTTTCGGAAACATGATAAAGTTGTAAGGCACTGAAAATATTGATTAACGCGGCTATTTTTGAAGTGGAGCGAAAGGGGCTTAACCCGGTGTTTACTAGCGCCTGCGAGCTTCGGTTCCGAGAGCTTGAATCGTGCCGCGTCCGGCTTTTGCTTGTTGACATGCCAGACGCGCGGAACGCGGGAGTTTTTATCCCGATCGAACCTCTTCACCCGCAATCGGCATCGCAATCAGGCTGTCTTGGCAAGCGAGTCGTGGGCGCTGGGGAAATACGATGTCGAATTCGGACTGGCACCAACGCGTGCGCCAAGAGGCTGAAGCCATCATGGCGGAGGGCACCGAGCCGAATGGCAGTGCCTGCAAAGCGGGCGACCTTAAGGGTCTCCTGAACGCGATTGTCGAGCAGATTTCGGATGCGGACCGCCGGCACTCGGAAACTCTCAATCAGATGCAGGATCGCTTGGCGGCGATGGGCCACGAAGCGCGGTCGATGCGTGCGCGGGTGCCTGAAAACTTCCAGCCGGCCTTCGAACGCATTGAAGTGGGCATGTCGGAATTGGCGTCGCGCATTGCCGATGTGAATAGCCCTGTCTCCCACAATGCTGCACCCGCAGCGCCTACGGCAGCCGAAGTTTCGCACGCCGTTCACGCCGCTATGCAGGTGGAGCAGCCGCAAGGGGCAGTACAAACGCCGGTTCAGTCCTCTATGTCAGCCGCCGAGCCGCCCATGGCGCTGCGCAGTGCACTCGACCAGAACCAGCAAACGCAGTCCCGCAAACGCGGCGAAGAAATCAACCGGGGATATGCGGGCGTCGATACGTTCGATATGATCGAGAGCCTGCCCGGAAACGTCAGCGATCCGTGGGACCGCGATTCGGCGGATGCACTTGCCGATCTCTACGACCCGGCAGTGCCGTCCTATAAGCCAGAAACCGCGAAGTCGGCGCCCGAGCCCGAGGCGCCGCAATTCTATCCGGCTGCGACGGCTCTGCCCGCCGCATCCGGGCCGCATGCCGCAGTCGATCACACGTGGTTCGAGACGCGCTTTTCCGAGATCGCGTCGCACATCGACCAAGCGCTCGCCGACGTTAGGCCCGATCAATCGTTTTTTGCCATTGGCCAGCGGCTCGACCAGTTCGAGCGCCACTTTGGACAGGCCTTTGAAAATATCGCCACGCGCGGCGATGTCGAATCCGTGCGCTTGATCGAAGCGCACATGAGCGAACTTGTCGATCATCTCGAAAACACCAATGCGCAACTTGCCCGCATCGACGCGCTGGAAAGCCAGATCGCCGGTATTGCGGAAAAGCTTGAGGATGTGCACCGCGCGGCGCTCGCTGGAACGTCCGGCGAAGACTTCTCCGGCGATCGGCCAGCCGTCGATGTTGCGGCGATTGCCAAAGCCGCAGCACACGAAGCAGCATCGCATTTCGCGGCAATGCCGCAGCCGGCACAGCCGGGCCTCGACGTCGGCGAAATGCGCTCGCTTTTTGAGCTCACCATGTCCGAAGTCCGGCTCGGCGATGAGAACACGTCCGTATTGCTCGATACCTTGCAGCAGGCGATGATTCGCTTGCTGGACCGGGTCGATGCGATCGAACTCAATCAGCACAGAAGTGCGGAAGCTCAAGCGCAGCCGCAAGCGCCGCTCGACGGCTATGCCCGCGAACATGCGCGCTTCAGCGTGGATCCGGGCCGGGCGCCGAACTTTCAGCCGGAAAATTATCCAGCCCTTAATGCGGCGGTTGCAGCAGTCGCCGGCACCAATCCGGCGCCCTCGCCGTTCCAGCACGCACCCGGCAACGATTGTGGCAGGGTATTGCCATGGCGACATGGGTGGTGCTGCTGCGCGGCGTCA
>JANMNH010000116.1:0-83687 GCA_031373745.1 Hyphomicrobium sp.
GCCAACGTACATTTGCTCTTTAATTGATCGCGAAAGCCTCGGCACGAAGCGGCAAAACCTAGATGCGCTAATGCGGATTCGTGATCGTTTAACGTATCTAAGGCATTCCCTGGTTGACGAGATGCGGACGAGCAGTAAGGAATTTTCGCACCGAATTGATCGTCTTGTTCGAGACCTTGAATGGGACGTCGAAGATGTCATGCGAACTGGTGGACAAAACGGAAAACGCCGCTGGAAAGGCGAGAAAGTTTTTACTTCCCGAGATCTGCGGGGATTGTCAGGTCCTACCCAAGAGTCGCGATCTTCGCCGCGCGACTCTGCGACTGTGGTTGCGCCGTCGAATACCGATAAGGCAGAGAGCGACTGAGAATTTCTAGAACGAGGCCGTCATTCCCGCGCCGCGCACAAGAGTGCGCGGAATCACGGCGGGAACCCAGGCAAGCATCAACGGCGGGATTGTTGCAGCGCTTGCTCCATGGTGTCAGGATCGTGCGACGCTCTGGAGGGTCTTGTCATGTCGCACATAGTACCTTGCGTCTACATTCTCGCGAGCGGCCCAAATGGAACGCTCTACATTGGCGTTACCAGCGATCTGTATGGCCGGATGGCGCAACATTCGCAGAAGCTCATTCCTGGCTTTACGAGCAAGTACGGTGTGACGCAGCTCGTGTACTACGAGCTATTTGAAACGATGGACTCCGCGATCTCGCGCGAAACTCAACTCAAGAGATGGAATCGCATTTGGAAGCTGCGGCTTATCGAACAGATGAACCCTGGTTGGTTCAATATGTTCGATCCGGCAACTGGTGAAATTGTTGCCGGACCTTTTGATCCGATATTGGGGATGCCGTGAGTTAGAGCGAGTTGAAACTTGCCTGGGTTCCCGCCGGAGACCTGACGCCGGAACGGCGTCAGCGCGGGAATGACGATTGGGCGAGAGCAGCGTGGGAATGACGAGGAGTTTTATTCCCCCCCGCTCACCTCACGCCCAGCAACTCGACATCGAACATGAGCGTGGCATTGGGCGGGATGACGCCGCCGGCGCCGCGCGCGCCATAACCAAGGGCCGGTGGAATGATGAGCGTGCGCTTGCCGCCGACTTTCATGCTGGCGACGCCTTCGTCCCAGCCGCCGATGACCTGCTTTTTGCCGATGGCGAATTCGAACGGGTCGCCGCGATCCAAGGAACTGTCGAACTTCGCGCCCTTGACGCCGTCTTTGTAAAGCCAGCCGGTGTAGTGCATGACGCACGTCTGCCCGGATTTGGGCGACGCGCCCTCGCCAACTTTGCTGTCTGTGAACTGCAGGCCGGATGCTGTCGTGGTCATGGCTTGTCCTGTGGTTTCGGCGAAGGCTGGGGTGGGAGCGGCGATTGCGAACCCGCTGGCGATTGCCGCTAGGGACGTAATAGCCTGGAGGGCGCCGCGCCGCGTCATTTGTGTATTCCTGGGTCGCATCATAGTCCGCATGGGGTCACTCCCGAAAGCGTTGCCGGGAACCGTTCGCATAGGCAATGGTTCCCTGTCCAGTGCGGCCTCGCGCGCCTTGCGACAATCCGCAAGCCCCTATTTTTTGGTCAAAGGCTTGGCGAAGGTGCGCCGAAAGTACAATATCGGCCCCGCCGGTCCTCGACGTCCGGCCCAAAAACGACGCCCAATCAACAAAAGACCCTTGAGGGAGATGCCCCGTGTCCGTGAAGTCCGACATCGAAATTGCGCGCGAAGCCAAAATGAAGCCCATCGCCGACGTCGCCGCCAAGGTCGGCGTCCCGGCTGACGCGCTCGTCCCCTACGGCTGGACCAAAGCCAAGGTCTCGTTCGACTTCATCAACAAAATCCAGGGCAACAAAGACGGCAAACTTATTCTCGTGACGGCCATCAGCCCGACGCCGGCCGGCGAAGGCAAGACCACGACGACGGTCGGTCTCGGTGACGGCCTGAACCGCATCGGCAAAAAGGCCATCATGGCTTTGCGCGAGCCGTCGCTCGGGCCGTGCTTCGGCGTCAAAGGCGGCGCGGCGGGCGGCGGATACGCTCAGGTCGTGCCGATGGAAGACATCAACCTGCATTTCACGGGCGACTTCCACGCCATCACGAGCGCGCACAATCTGCTCGCCGCGCTCCTCGACAATCACATCTATTGGGGAAATGCGCTCGGTATCGACCAGCGCCGCGTCCAGTTCAAGCGCGTGCTCGACATGAACGACCGCGCACTGCGCTCGATCGTGAATTCTCTAGGTGGCGTTTCGAATGGCTTCCCGCGTGAAGACGGTTTCGACATCACGGTCGCGTCCGAAGTCATGGCCATCTTGTGCCTGTCGAAAGACCTGAAGGATCTACAAAACCGCCTCGGCAATATCATTGTCGCCTACACGCGCGACAAGAAGGCGATTACGGCCCGCGCCTTGAAAGCCGACGGCGCCATGACGGTGCTATTGAAAGACGCGCTGGCGCCGAACATGGTGCAGACGCTGGAAAATAACCCCGTATTTATCCACGGCGGGCCATTTGCGAACATCGCGCATGGTTGTAACTCGGTGCTTGCAACACGCACGGCCATGAAGCTTGCCGACTATGTGGTGACCGAAGCCGGTTTCGGCGCCGATTTGGGAGCGGAAAAATTCTTCAACATCAAGTGCCGTAAGGCCGGCATTGCGCCGTCCGCGGTCGTCATCGTTGCGACGGTGCGCGCACTCAAGATGCACGGCGGCGTCGCCAAGGACGATTTGAAGAACGAGAACGCGGCCGCCGTTGCCAAAGGCTGCGACAACCTCAAGCGCCACATCGAAAACGTGAATAAGTTCGGCGTTCCGGCAGTCGTAGCAGTCAATAAGTTTATCACCGACACGGACGCGGAAGTTCAAGAAGTGATGAAGGCGGCGGAGAGTATGGGCACCAAGGCTTTCCTATGCACGCACTGGGCTGATGGCGGCAAGGGCACGGAAGCGCTGGCCCATCACGTCGTGAAAGTAATCGACGACGGCAAGGCGAATTTTAAAGTGCTCTATCCGGACGACATGAAGCTGCGCGACAAGGTCAAAACAATCGCGACCGAGATTTACCGCGCCGCCGACATCTCGTGCGAGCCAAGTGTCGAGACGCAGTTCAAGGACTTGGAAGCGGCGGGCTTCGGCCACTTGCCAGTGTGCATGGCGAAGACGCAATATTCGTTTTCGACAGACGCCTCTAAGCGCGGCGCGCCGACAGGGCATATTGTTCCCGTGCGCGAATTGCGCTTGTCGGCGGGTGCCGAGTTCGTGGTCGTTGTCACCGGCGATGTCATGACCATGCCGGGCTTGCCGAAAGTGCCGTCAGCCGATTCGATCTGCCTCGACGATAAGGGACAGATCCAGGGGTTGTTTTAAGGTTGGGGTTTGTCATCCCGGGCTCGCCCCCTTGCGAGACCCGGGACCCAGGACAAAGAAGGGCTGGGTCCCGGCTCTCCAAACCGCATCACGATGCGGTTCTCCAGCCGGGATGACAAGACCGGAATCCCCATTCCGTCCAAGCGAAGCTTGGCTCCGCCAAGACGGGGAGGGGTTAGGGGTGGGGTGAAGAGCTTGCTGGGATGGCGGAGACGGGCCAGGATCGGAACTGGCCGACGCGCTCATTTGGCGCTATGCTTTACACAACTACCACTTTCGCCGTGCACCAGATGCGAGGCGCCAAATGCGCAACATCTCCAAGAACAAGCCTCTCGCGATTCTCCTTGTCCTGATCTTGGTGGCGCTGCTGGATGCAAAATCAGTCGAGGCAGAGCTAGGCCATGAGCAGGCCCGGCTGACGGTCCTATTCGACTCCTTCGGCAAAGATGCCAATTTCCAGATGGATTGGGGCTACTCCGCGCTCGTGGAGATCGCGGGAAAGCGCATTCTGTTCGATACAGGCAATGATCCGGCGATTTTTGAGCACAACGTGAAGGCTAAGGGTGCGGATCTCACCAGGCTTGATTTCGTGGTTCTGTCGCACCGGCACAGCGATCATATGGGCGGCTTGTCGTACCTCCTGTCTGTAAATCCGAACGTGAAAATCTACGCTCCGAAGGAGAACTTCGGCATTTTCGGTTCGTCGTTGCCATCCAGCTTCTATCGAAAGGCCGAGGGCTTGCCCGGAGAGCTGCGCTACTTCGGCGGTGCACCGCCCCAGATCATGAAGTTTGGCACCGCTTGGCCAACGGCAAACTTCGAGCTGATCGAAACGACGACAGAGATTGCTCCTGGCTTTTCCCTGATTGCTCTGGTCTCAGACAAGCCTGGAACGCTGGAGCTTCGGGAACTTTCCCTCGCGGTCGATACGGCGGATGGTATCGTTCTTGTGGTTGGCTGTTCGCATCCGGGGATCGACCGGATCGTACAGGCGGCCACGGCTATAAATCGGCGCATTCATCTGATTGCCGGTGGGCTGCACCTCGCTCTCGCGCCCGATGCCGAGATCTCAAGGCTGACAGCCGCCCTGCATGACACCTATCGCGTGGAATGGGTGGCTCCAGGTCATTGCACAGGCGAGCCCGCGTTTGCAGAGTTTCTGCGGGTCTATGGCGATCACTTCGTGTACGCAGGCCTAGGATCCCAAATTGGCCTTGGTGCTAATCCACGTGCTGATCTCGGAGTGCTTCAGCGCCATACGATGAACCGCGAAGAGTTGCAGGAATACAGAAGGATTATCCGGCAAACATTCATTAGTTTTGGGCGTCGCACCCATCAATGATCCGCGAATTTCTTGGCCCATGCGCACACGAGAGCCAGGTGTCGGTCAAACTCTGACACCTGTCCTTGTATCAACTCCCCACCCCCAAATCCCTCCCCGCTGGGGAGGGGAATTCGTGCGGCGCCAATGAAACGCAGTCGCGGATGACGTCGTTTCTGATAGGCTCAAGTGAGCCGATCGATTCTGTGCTTTTTGCCGCCCCTCACCGCACTTGACTTGCACGGCTTCGCCATGACCCTCTCCCCGTAATGTGCAAAAACGGGGACAGGGGGATTAGTCAATCATGCGCCTTCTCCCGATCCTTGCCGCCGGCTGTTTCGTCAGCTCGATGTCCATGCGCATCGTCGATCCTGTGGTGCCCGATATCGCGCGCGATTTGCACGTCGATGTCGCCTCGGTCGCGCTGCTCGCAACGGCCTTTACGTTGCCGTACGCACTCGCCCAGCCCGTGCTTGGCGCGTTGGGAGACGCGCTTGGCAAAGCCCGGATCATTAAAATCACTCTCGCAATTCTCGCGCTCTGCCTCGCGGCGACGGCGCTCGCGCCCACGCTCGACGCGTTGTTCTGGGCCCGTATCGCCGGCGGCGCGGCCGGCGGCGGTGTCATCCCGATTGCCTTCGCCATGCTCGGCGACCGCTTCGGTTTTGCCGAACGCCAGATCGCTATGTCGCGCTTGTTGACGGCGGTGATTGCCGGGCAAATGACGGGCTCCATCGGTTCCGGCTTGATTGCGAGCGCCTATGGCTGGCGCGCTTCGATGGCGTTCGGCACAGGTCTCGCGATTGTCGCGCTGTTGTTGACGTTGTGGCAGCTTCGCCCGCGCGCAGCCTCCGAGCGGCCGCCCGTGAGCTTGACACGCATGCTCGACGGTTACGGCCAAGTCTTTCGCAATCCGAAGACGATATTCTGTTTTACGGCCGTATTCTTGGAAGGCATTGCCGTGTTCGGGCTTTTTCCCTATATCGCCGTGCTGCTCGAGAAGCGCGGTGCGGGCGGGCTAAGAGAAGCAGGCTTCGTTCTCGCGGGGTTTGCGGCCGGCGGCTTTGTCTATGCGGCGCTCGTTGGTAAGATGTTGCCGCGCATCGGTGTCTATCATTTGATGCGCACAGGCTCGCTGCTGACGGCGCTAGGATTTTTCTTGCTCTCGCCGGAGTGGTCTTGGCCGGTCGAAATGGCGCTTTTCGTTCTGATCGGCGCAGGCTTTTACATGCTGCACAATTCACTGCAGACCGAAGCGACCGAGCTGGCACCCGACAACCGCGCCTCCGCCGTTGCCGCGCACGCATTTTTCTTTTTTCTGGGGCAAGCGGCCGGGCCGCTTATTTATGCGTTCGCGCTTGAACGTTTCGGCGCGCAGGTTTCGCTTATTTGTGCGGGCATCGTGTTCGCCCTGGCCGGGCTTGTCACCGCCGCGGGGCTTAAAGCGCGGACAGGCGTGCCTAGCGGATCGGAGCCCTGAACACGAAAAAAGCGCCTGCACATATGAGCGCGAAGCCGATGCCGTGATTGATGGTGATTTTCTCGCCAAGGTACAAAACCGAAAACCCGGCGAAGACCAGTAGCGTGATGACTTCCTGCATGGTCTTCAATTCGGCGGTCGAGTAGACCGCCGAGCCCCAGCGGTTCGCCGGCACCGCAAGGCAATATTCAAGGCCGGCTATCATCCAGCTTGCGAAGATCGCGAGCCATAAGGGGCTCGATTGGTACTTTAAGTGGCCGTACCAGGCGAACGTCATGAACACGTTCGAGGCGAGCAGCATCAAGACGGGAAGCAAATGTGATGTGGTCATTCAAGCCTCGGTAGTCGGCGTGCCCGGCGCGGCCCTAACGGCTTAGCGCGATTCGAGAAAACAGTGCATCGTGCCTGCCGGGGAATTAGGCATTCTGCCAAACGATGATGCAGAGATAGTCGTTGGCGATGCAGAATCCGTCGGATTTGCTGACGGCCCGCAGGTTGGCCCGCGCCTTGCTCTAGTGAACGATGGTCCAACGGAAGGATGATTTGCTTGACGGCGGCGTTTGACGAAATGAGCGCTTTCGGCGGCGGAGTCCGGGAGCCGTACCGCGCGCTCGCCGAGTGGCTTGGCGGTCAGCGCATCGAGACCTTGCAGCAGAAGACTTCCGAAGCCGAAGCACTATTCCGCCGGTCTGGCATCACGTTTGCCGTTTACGGTGCCGACGATACGAGCGAAAGGCTCATCCCCTTCGATATTCTGCCGCGCATAATTTCGAGCGAAGAGTGGCGCCGCTTGGAAGCGGGCATCGAACAGCGCGTACGTGCGCTCAACGCATTCATGTTCGACATCTACCATCGTCAGGAAATTTTAAAGGCTGGCTGTATTCCCGAGGCATTGATCGTTCAGAATAAGGCCTTCGTGCCAGAAATGATCGGTGTCGACCCGCCGCGCGGTATCTATAGCCACATCATCGGAATCGATCTCGTGCGCACGAGTGAAAACGACTTCATGGTGCTCGAAGACAATACGCGCACGCCCTCCGGCGTTTCGTATATGCTGGAGAACCGGGAAACGATGCTGCATCTCTTTCCTGATCTCTTTTCGCGCAATCGCGTCCGCCCGGTTGAGAATTATCCCGAGAAACTGCGCCAGACGCTGGAAAGCGTCGCGCCGTCCAATCTCGATGCCGAGCCGACGATAGCCCTTTTGACGCCGGGTCCCTACAATAGCGCGTATTTCGAGCATTCGTTTCTTGCCGATCAAATGGGCATCGAACTGGTCGAAGGGCCGGACTTGATCGTCATCGACGGCGAACTGCTTATGAAGACAACGCAAGGACTGAAGCGCGTCGATGTGCTGTACCGGCGCATCGATGACGAATTCCTTGACCCGCTCGTATTTCATCCGGTCTCGATGCTTGGCGTGCCAGGCATTTTCGACGTCTATCGCGCCGGCCGCGTTACCATCGCCAATGCGCCCGGGGCGGGCATCGCCGACGACAAAGCGATCTACAGCTATATTCCGGCAATCATCGAGTTTTATACCGGCCGCGCGCCGATATTGGCAAACGTTGAAACTCACAATTGCCGGGAACCGGAGGCGCTTAAGTATGCGCTCGCCAATCTAGAGAAGCTCGTCGTTAAGGAAGTGCACGGTTCGGGCGGTTACGGCATGCTCGTCGGACCCGCTGCGACGGCCGCTGAGATTGAAGCATTCCGCGCCAAACTCAAGGCGAACCCATCGAACTATATCGCACAGCCAACGCTCGCGCTGTCTACCTGCCCGACGCTCGTTAATTCGGGTGTCGCGCCGCGCCATCTCGATCTCCGGCCTTTTGTTCTGGTTGGCGACGAAGTGCGCGTGGTGCCGGGCGGCTTAACGCGCGTAGCGCTGAAACAAGGTTCGCTCGTCGTCAATTCAAGCCAAGGCGGGGGCACTAAGGACACTTGGGTGCTGCAGGATTAACGAAACATGCTCGGACGCGCCGCAAACGATCTCTATTGGCTATCCCGCTCGATCGAGCGGGCAGAAAACATGGCCAGACTCGTTGAGGTCGGCTACCGCATCGTGTTGCTTCCGAGGGAAGGCGAAGGATTTCACGCGGAATGGCAATCGACGCTGGAAAGCGCGGGATGTCTCGATGGATACTTGCAGCGCTACGGGGAGTATGAGACGTCGAACGTCATAAATTACATGCTTTTCGATGCCGAAAACCCTTCGAGCATCGCTTCGTGCTTGAGTGGCGCCCGGCGCAACGGGCGAGCGCAGCGAACCGCCTTGACCCGCGAGATGTGGGAAAGCCTGAATAGCGCGTGGCTTGAGTTCTCGGCAATTAAACCGGAATCGGTGACGTCGAATTCTCTACCCGGCCTCCTCGATTGGGTGCGCTCGCGGTCCGCGCTTTACCGGGGCGCGCTGATGAATACTATTCTCCGCAACGATACCTTCTACTTCAGCCAACTCGGGACCTTCATCGAGCGGGCCGACAGCACGTCGCGGATTCTCGATGTCAAATATTACCATCTGCTGCCGTCGAGCGAGATGGTCGGAAGCGGAAAAGACAATTTCCAGTGGACGGCTATTCTCAGGTCCGTCTCGGCGCATCGCAGTTACCGGTGGGTCTTCAAGGATGCTTACAGACCTTGGAAAATCGCAGACTATCTCATTCTCAACCGGCAGATGCCGCGTTCGTTTCGCTCCTGTTACGACGAACTGACACAAGCTCTCAACGACCTCGGCACGCTTTACGGCGAGCGGCATGAGTGCCATGCGACAGTCAATGCGACGCGCGACGTGCTTCTGGACGGCGACATCCAGAAGATATTCCAAACAGGTCTGCATGAGTTCGTTCAGGATTTCATCAGCCGCAACAACAAACTCGGCAGCGACATCTCGCGCGCTTACCACTTCACAGGGTGAGGAGAGTACGGCATGCGCATTTCGATTGGTCACGTCTCGCGCTATACCTACGGCGAGGCTGCGGCATACTCCATTCAGACGCTGCGCTTGACGCCTCCTAATTTTGCAGGTCAGCGCGTCGTCGATTGGACGATCAGTGCGCCGGGCATTGAGAGGGCCACGCATTTTCGCGATGGTTATGGCAACGCGGCGCATCTCGTTACGTACTCGGGCAGCCATAGCGAAAGCCTAGTCATCGCAAAAGGTGTTGTCGAAACGGAAGATCGCGCGGGCGTGGTGCAAGGACTGCAAGAGACCGCGCCCTTGCGCATCTATCTGCGGCAGACGGCGGCGACTGCTCCCGGCCTGCGCGTTCATGATCTTGCGCAGGCGGCCGGAACGGACCCGGGAGTCGCGCGATTTCATAAATTGATGCAACTCGTGCGCGAAGCTGTCGCCTACCAGATCGGCGTCACGAACGAGCACACAAGTGCCGAACAAGCTCTCGAACAGGGCCGCGGCGTGTGCCAGGACCATGCGCACGTGTTCATTGCAGCAGCGCGCTTGCTCGGTGTTCCAGCCCGCTACGTCAACGGCTACTTCTTTGCAGAAACCGATGAACCCTCTGAAGCCCACCACGCCTGGGCGGAAGTTTGGGTTGACGCGATCGGATGGGTCGGCTTCGACCCCGCGAACGGCATTTGCCCGACCGAACGCTATGTGCGCCTTGCTGTTGGACTTGATTCGGCATCCGCCGCCCCCATTCGCGGCACGCGGCGGGGAGGCACCAACGAAGCACTTGACGTTGTCGTCGAAGTTCAGCAGGCAAGCACCCAGCAATAGCCGCTGAACATAGGGACGAGGAGACGGCAATGACTTACGGTGTGGCGCTGCGCCTGGAGCGCGGCTTGGTGTTTGCGGCCGATACGCGTACCAATGCAGGCGTCGATAACATTGCGCAGTACCGCAAACTGCAGTTCTGGCGCAAGCCGGGCGACCGGGTTGTTGTGCTGCTGTCAGCCGGCAACTTGGGCGTCACGCAATCTGTCCTCAGTCTGTTGAACGAACAGCTGACGCTGGAAACGCCCGATGAAACGCACCTGTTCAACGCGCCCAACATGTTTCGTGCCGCGCGCGTCGTCGGCGACGCGGTGCGCGAATGCCGGCGCGTTGACGGCCAGGCGCTGGAATCCAGCAAGGCGGGGTTTGCCGCCTCGTTCATATTCGGCGGCCAGATTGGCACCGAGCGCCCGCGCCTGTTTCAGATCTACTCCGAAGGTAATTTCATCGAGGCGACCGACGACACGCCGTTCCTTCAGATCGGCGAGCACAAATACGGCAAGCCGATCCTCGACCGCGTTGCGCGTGCGGACATGCGGCTCGGCGAAGCAGCGAAATTGATGCTTTTGTCGTTCGATTCTACGCTGCGCTCGAACCTGTCGGTGGGAATGCCGATCGATATCTTGGTCTATGAGCGCGATTCTCTCGACGTGCGGCGCGAAAAGCGCATCGAAGCCGATGACGAGTATTTCAAAAGTCTTTCGTCGGCGTGGTCGGATGCGCTGCGGCACGCCTTCGCAAAAATAGACGAGTTCAAGGTCTAGGGTCAGCCTCGCAGCGGCGCGCGATGATGTGCAGCGGCAAGTCGAAAACGCGGGTGCGATCCGATTGAGAACCCATTGCCGCCGTCGCGCGCATCAGATAGCGCTTTGCACCAGGACAGCATCGCCCTGGGGATCGACCCATGAAAATCTGCATGATCGGCGCGGGATATGTGGGGCTCGTCTCTGCGGCCTGCTTTTCGGAATTCGGCTGGCACGTCGTCTGCGTCGATAAGGACAAAGAGCGCTTGGCCGAGCTCAATGCCGGGCGCTCGCCGATCTATGAGCCGGGTCTCGACGACCTCATGCAGCGCAATATGCGCGCCGGCCGCCTGATCTTCACGGGCGATTTAACGGATGCCGTTAAAGGGGCCGACGTCGTCTTCCTTGCGGTCGGAACGCCCATGCGGCGCGGCGACGGATATGCGGACTTGTCGTATGTCTACGCAGCTGTAGACGAAATCACGCCGCATCTCGAGGGGTTCACGGTAGTAACGACGAAATCGACGGTGCCCGTCGGCACCAGCCGCGAAATCGAAGCGCGCATCCGCAATTTGCGGCCGGATGCCAACATTGCGGTTTGTTCAAACCCGGAATTCCTGCGCGAGGGCTCGGCCATTCAGGACTTCACGCATCCTGACCGCGTGCTTGTCGGCACCGATAGCAAAGCAGCTCAAGAAGTCATGGACCAGCTTTACAAACCGCTTTCGCTGCGCGGCTCTCCGGTCATGTTCGTATCGCGCGAATCCGCCGAACTTGCGAAGTACGCGGCCAACGCGTTTCTCGCGCTCAAGATCAGCTTCATCAACGAAGTGGCGGATCTTTGCGAGCAAGTCGGCGCCGACGTGCAGCAGGTGGCAAGCGCCATCGGCAAAGACAAACGTATTGGCGACAAGTTCTTGCATCCCGGTCCCGGCTATGGCGGCTCATGCTTTCCGAAGGACGTAGAGGCCTTGATCCGCACGGGGCGCGAAAATAAAGCGCCGCTTTCGCTCATCGAACAGGTCGAGCGCGTCAACCGCGAGCGCAAGATCGCCATGACGGGCCGCATTGAAGACGCGCTGGGCGGGGCCTTGCGCGGCAAGACGATTGGCATTCTTGGCGTGACGTTCAAGCCCAACACCGACGACATGCGGGACGCGCCGAGCCTTGTCATTTTACCGATGCTGATGGATCGCGGCGCAATCGTCAAAGCGTTCGACCCGCAGGGCCGGAAGCACGCGGCACTCTTGCTGCCAGGCGTCAAATGGTGCGATAGCGCGCTTGAGACGGCTGATGGCGCCGATGTTTTGGTCGTTCTGACGGAATGGAACGAGTTCCGCGCCCTCGATCTCAAGGACGTGCGCAAGCGTATGAAGGGCACAAAGCTCGTGGACTTGCGCAACATATTCGTGCCGCGCACCGCCCTTGAAGCGGGATTGCATTACAAGGGCATTGGCCGCTGAGACCAGTGATGGCTCTCAGCGCTCCTTGAACGCCTTGGCGAACTGGTCCTCGATCGGTCTCGTCAGGTAAGAAAGCGCTGTGCGCGCGGTCGTCACGATTTGCACGTCCGCCGGCATGCCGGGCACGAGTTTCAAACCGTCGAGCTTCTGCATTTCAGAATCTGGAATTTCAATTCGGGCGACATAGTACGAAATGTTGTTGTGCTGATCGTGCGTCAGATCGGCCGCGACATTGATTACCTTGCCGGAAACGGTCGGTGTCGTGCGCTGGTTGAATGCCGTTAGACGAATCGTTGCTTCCTCGTGAGATCGCGCCTGATCGATATCTTGCGGCGCGATCCGTGCTTCGACGAGCAGGCGGTCGCCTTCGGGAACGATCAGCATTAAAGGATCGGCAGGATTGATGACGCCGCCGACCGTAAAGACGGTCAGTTGATGCACGAGGCCGTCTACCGGGCTTTTCAAATCGATGCGGCGCAACTGGTCTTCGGCCGCTATGCGCCGTTCGCCAAGTTCCGAAAATTTGCCTTCCGCTTCGCGCAATTCCTTGACGACGTCGCTCTTGGCTTCCTGGTCGATGCCGATGCGTTGCATTTCAATTTCGGCGATCTTGCCCCGGCTGGTTCCGGCTGCGGCCTGTAAGTGCGCCTTTTCGCCATCGAGGCGCGCGCCCTCGCGCCGCAAGTTATTGATCTTCGTCGTCGGCACAAGCTGCTTGGCTTCGAGCGTCTCGAGGCCCGTGAGTTCCTTGGCGATTAAGTCGATCTCGCGGGTCTTTGCGGCCGCTTGAGAGACGAGACCCGATATCTCTTCCTCAAGTCCGGAAATTCTTTCGCCCAATTGGTTTTTTTGAGATGCTCGCGTGCCGACGCGCGATTCAAAGTGCGTTTTTTCGCCAGCCAGAATTTGCCCGATGGCCGGGTCATCGGCGCGCTTCAGAAGTTCTTCCGGAAAGGTAACGACCGCTGTTTCGTCGCGCTCGGCGCGCAAGCGCGCAATGCGGCCCATGAGTTGGTCCATTTGCCGGGTTATGACCTGGAGGCTTGCTCGCGTCATGGTCTCGTCGAGGCGCACAAGCACGTCGCCGACTTTCACATGGTCGCCGTTTTTGACGAAAATCTGCCCGACAACTCCGCCGGTTGGGTGCTGAATTTTCTTGACGTTGCTGGCGACAACGACGGTGCCGGGCGCAAGAACGGCGCCGGCAAGATCGGTCGTGGCCGCCCAGCCTCCCATGCCGCCGACCAGGAGAACAAGCGTCGCAAATCCGAGCGCCACATAATTCTTGACCGAAGTCAGTTTGTGGTCGAGGCGAACAGGAGCTTGGCGCAGTTTTGCGCTCTCTGAGGCGGCTACAATCTCTTTGCTCATGCCGAATCCTTCGCGTGCATTGGGAGATGCTGTTCGTGGCCTTCGATGCGCGCCGGTGCGCTTTCGTTTCCTTGCGGCACAGTCTGCAGGATATTGCGCAAAACTTCGTCCTTGGGACCGAAGGCGCGGGTCTGGCCGTTGGCCAGGACGAGGACCTTGCTGACGGCCGCGAGAGCGGACGGGCGGTGCGCGATCACGATGGCTATGCCGCCGCGGCGGCGCACGGAAAGTATGGCTTCGGTCAATGCGGCGTCACCTGCAGCGTCAAGGCTGGCGTTTGGTTCGTCCAGCACGACGAGGAAAGGATTGCCATAAAGAGCGCGCGCAAGGGCAACACGCTGGCGTTCGCCGCCGGAGAGCGATCGGCCGCTTTCGCCTATGCGGGTTTGGTAGCCTTGTTGCAGGCGGACGATGAGGTCGTGAGATCCGGCAGCTTTTGCGGCGGCGATGACGGCTTCGCTGGTCGCGTCTGGATCGAAGCGCGCGATATTCTCCGCGATTGTCCCATCGAAGAGTTCGACGTCTTGCGGCATGTAACCAATATGCTTGCCGAGTTTTTCGGGCGTCCATTGATCGAGCGCTGCGCCATCGAGACGAATGGAACTCGCCGGATTGAGCGGCAGCCAGACTCCAACGAGCGCGCGCGCAAGGGAAGATTTGCCCGAGCCGCTTGGCCCGATGACGCCGAGCGCGTCGCCCTTCTCTAGGCCGAAGCCGACGTTCTTGATAATGGCTTCGTGCTGGCCCGGCGGGCCGACGAAGAGAGCTTCAACCGCAAGCTGACGCTTGGGAGCGGGGAGATCGACGACCTCGCGGTCGAGCGTGCCGGCGGCGGTCAAGAGTTCGCCCAAACGTTTTGCGCTCATGCGGGCGGAGATAAAACTTTTCCAATGGGCGATGGCGGATTCGATGGGGGCCAGCGCGCGCGACACGGTAATCGATGCCGCAATAATTGCGCCGGCCGACAGTTCCTGGTGGATGACGAGATAAGCGCCAAAGCCGAGAACGGCGGACTGGAGCACCATGCGGATGACTTTGGTCAAGTTGCCGATGCCGCCGGCGGCGTCGGAAGCCTTAAGCTGATAGGCGAGATACTCGCTATTCAACGCGTCGAATCGTTTGCCGATGTGACCGCCGAGGCCCATGGCGAAAATGGCTTCTGCATTGCGCCGCGCCGATTCGGCGAGTGCTATTCTCTGGCCGCCTGCTTGGGACGCAGCCTTCATTGGCTTGGAGCTGCGTACTTCCGTGAGGACAGTAAGTGCGATCAGGGTCAGTGCACCTAGGACGGCGATCAGCGCGAGGGACGGGTGCAACATGTAAACGAAGAAAAGGTAGATCGGCATCCAAGGGAGATCGAAGAGGGCCGTCAAGCCAAGTCCGCCCATGAAGGAGCGAATCTGGTCGAGGTCGCGAATGGGCTGCATGCCGTCGCCGCCGCCGCGTGTTCTGAGCGGCAGGATCTGAACCGCTGCAAAAACTTTAGGGCTCAAGTTCTTGTCGATGCGCACGCCGACGCGGCTCATGATGCGCGCGCGAATGAACTCGAGTATGCCGTTTATGGCGTAGAGCCCAACCATCAAAACAGAAAGGCCGATGAGTGTCGGCACGGACTGAGACGGGAGCACCCGGTCGTAGACCTGGAGCATGTAGAACGATCCGGCCAGCGCCAAAAAGTTGATCACGCCCGAGAACAGCGCAACGCTTGTGAGGATCGGGCTGTACTTCAGGAGCAGCGATGCAACCGGGTGCTTTTGCGCGTGCGTTGCGGCTTGTCGATTAATTGCCATTTTGCCTTCGGCATTCCGTCTCTGTTGAGCCTGTCGTCGCGAGAAGTCGTGTTGTGTTTTTGAGCGCGTCTTAATCTACGTCACATGCTGATCGAACTTGCCGATGGAACTCATGAAGGCTACGCAGGATTTTCTAGGCTTCTTTGGGCTTGATGAAGCCGACGGCCATGCGGCCATCCGGCATCGCAGCTCGAATTTTTGCCGGCATCGCCTTGAACGTTCTTTCGGCGAGTTTCTTGAGAAGCTCGCCGACGATTTTAGGATCGCCGACCGTGTCGATAACCCAGGGCTGGCTGCCGCTCTTCCAATCCTTGCCTTCGACATGGAGGAATTCGCTGGTGCTCTCCGAAAGCCGCTTATCGACTTCGGGCGAGACCAACGCCCACCAGACCACGGCCGCGACGGCCATTGGCCCGCCCTGCTGTTGCTGCGCGCCGACAATGGCAAACTGGCCAAGGGCGATTGCGGGCGTCACGTAGGTGTTGAGTTCTCTAAGACTTAGTTTGCTATGGCGATTGGAGGCCGACATGATGGCCATGATCCGGCCAAACGCCGCTGCGCGCTGTTCGCTCGCTTCGCCGGCTTTTCGGGCCACTTCCGGCGACATAGGGGGCCCGGCCGCCGGTGTACCCGATTGCGGTTTCGGTGTTTCCGCAGATTCTGGCGCGGCACCCGGAAGGACTTGCGATTTTGTGCTGAACATGGCGCAACATTCCTCTGAAAATCTAACGAATTAACTAACATGCGTCCCGATTTATAGCAGCCGCCGGGAGCGGCGACTATCCGCAGGCCAACATTTCGCGCTCCTTCAAAGGCTTGTCTATGCACCATACCCTTTGACGCAGCCCGAGAAGTTATCTCGCGTCTACGACAGAAGTTAGAATAAGCTTGGGCGATGTCCGGGCAGGCCGGACGCGGGCAGATGCCCGAGTGTAGGCACACCGAAACGGAGAAAGCCGACGTGGATCAAGGCGCTGGGGCCGTTACGCTGAACCAGTTCCTGGCCGACTGGGGGCTAGAGCTTGCCACCCGCAAGGCAATATCGTCGACCGTCGCCGCCTTGGCCGGTGCCGGCGCCATGATGGCGCACAGGGTATCGAAGGGCGCTATTCCTGGGCGGCTTGGCCGTGTGACAGCCCGGGCCGGCGAATTCGACGAGCAAAAAGAAATCGACGTCCTTGCCAACAATGAAATCATAGAAGCGCTTCGGGCCGCACCTGTTGCCGCACTGGCCTCCGAAGAACTTGAAGAGCCGGTCGTTCTCGACGCCCAAGCGCCGCTGCTGGTGGCGGTCGATCCGCTTGACGGATCGTCGAACGTCGAAGCCAATGTTTCATTCGGAATGATTTTCTCGATTCTGCCGAGCCACCCCACATCGACCGGCGCCGCCGCATTTCTGCGCCCCGGCTCGCACCAGCTTGCGGCGGGCATGATCATCTATGGACCGGCGACCGTGTTTGCGCTGACGGTCGGGTCGGGCACACACGTCTTCACGCTCGATCACGCCACGGGAACGTTCTTGCTAACGCAAAAGAATGTTGCGATCCCGCCGACCGCAAACGAGTACGCGATCAATTCGTCGAACGCGCGCTATTGGGAAGAGCCGATCCGAATCTATGTGCATGATTGCGAAAATGGAGCGGGCGGTCCGAGGGGGCGTGACTACAACATGCGCTGGACAGGATCGCCGGTGGCAGACGTTTACCGGATTCTGTCGCGTGGCGGCATTTATCTTTATCCGGCCGATAGCCGCAAAGGTTTTCAGCAAGGGCGCATCCGCTTGATTTATGAAGCCGGCCCCATCGCCTGGCTGGTTGAACAGGCGGGCGGGCGGGCGACGACGGGGCGCGAGCGCATCTTGGATGTCGTGCCCATAACGCTGCATCAGAAATCGCCGCTGATTTGCGGTTCGCGCGAAGAAGTCGATCACGTCGTGCGGCTCTATAGCGGCGAAAACCTGAAGGGGCAAAGCTCGCCGCTGTTCGGGCGGCGGGGCTTGTTTCGCGCTTGGAGTTGAGGAAGTTTTCTTTATAGCAAGAGGTCCGGGTACCGCACGATGTCGATTAAGTTTCCCATCATTTCCGTGACAGGATCCTCAGGCGCGGGGACGACGTCGGTCCGTCACACGTTCGAGTACATTTTCCGGCGCGAGAATGTGAATGCCGCCTTCGTGCAAGGCGATGCCTTCCACCGCTACAATCGTGCCGAAATGGACAAGGCCATGAGCGCCGCGGAAAAGAAGGGCAACCGCAACTTCAGCCACTTCGGCGAGGAAGCAAACCTTCTTGAAGATCTCGAAGGATTGTTCCGTACTTATGCCGAAACGGGCGGGGGGCGCACGCGCGCTTATGCTCACGACGATGAAGAATCCAAACAATTTGGCGTGCCCGTCGGCGCCTTCGCGCCCTGGAGCGATATCGAGCCCGGCTCCGATCTGCTGCTCTACGAAGGCCTTCACGGCGCCGTCATCACCGAGAAGGTCAACATCGCCCAGCATGCGGACTTGAAGATTGGTGTCGTGCCGGTCATCAATCTCGAATGGATCCAGAAGATCGATCGCGACCGCACGTTGCGCGGCTACACGACGGAAGAAGTGACCAACGCCATTTTGCGGCGCATGCCGGACTACATCAAATATATTTGCTCGCAGTTCACCGAGACCGACATCAACTTTCAGCGCATTCCGACCGTCGATACCTCGAACCCGTTTGTCGCACGATGGATCCCGACGCCGGACGAATCGATGGTCGTGATTCGCTTTCGCGATCCGCGCGGGATCGATTTCGCATATCTCCTGTCCATGCTGCACGATAGCTTCATGTCGCGCGCCAATTCCATCGTAATTCCAGGCAGCAAACTCGATCTTGCCATGCAGCTTATCCTGACGCCGCTTATCCTGCAGCTGGTCGAGCGCAAACGCCGGTCGTGGTAGCGGTCGGGCAAAGCTGGCGCCGCACACGCGAATCCGGCTAGGGTGCGAGCGAACGCCAGTCTATTTAACTTCGAAAACCTGAGGTTCATCGTGCCGCGCCCCATGCTGATTGCTCCTTCAATCCTCTCCGCCGATTTCGGCCGGCTTGGCGACGAAATCCGCGCCATCGACGAGGCGGGCGCCGATTGGATTCATTGCGACGTGATGGACGGGCACTTCGTGCCAAACATCACGTTCGGGCCACCGGTCATCAAGGCCGTGCGCGGGGCATCAAAAAAAATCTTCGACGTGCATTTGATGATCGCGCCCGCCGACCCTTATTTCGCGGCCTTTGCGGACGCGGGCGCCGACATCATCACGGTGCACGCGGAAGCAGGGCCCCATCTCGACCGTTCGCTGCAGGCGATCCGTGCGCTTGGCAAGAAAGCCGGTGTTTCGATCAATCCTGCGACGCCGGAAAGCGTCATCGAGCATGTGCTCGACCGGCTCGATTTGATTTTGCTGATGACGGTCAATCCGGGTTTTGGCGGGCAAGCGTTTATTACTTCTGTGGTCGACAAGATCGCGCGCGTCAAAAGAATGATTGGAACGCGGCCGATCGATATCGAAGTCGATGGCGGCGTGACGTCCGAGACGGCGCCGCTCGTCGCGAAAGCAGGCGCGAACGTTCTGGTCGCAGGTTCGGCTGTGTTCAAAGGCGGCACGCGCGAGTCTTACGCGAAAAATATCGCGGGCATCCGCAAGGCCGCCGAAAACGCGCGTTAAACCCGGTAGAATTCGCGGTACCACTGCACGAAGCGGTGAATGCCGTCTTCAATCGTTGTGGATGGTTTGAAGCCGACGGCAGCAGTTAATGCATCGACGTCGGCATAGGTCCTCGGCACGTCGCCGGGCTGGGCAGGCAGCAGTTTGCGCTTGGCCGGGCGGCCCGTTTCTTTTTCAATGAGCGAGATGAAGTATTCGAGTTCTACCGGCGCGTTGTTGCCGATGTTGTAAAGCCGATACGGCGCGCTTGAGGTTGCGGGCGAGGGGGCATCGCTCGACCAATTGGGATCCGGCGCGGCTACTTGGTCCAGCGTGCGCACGACACCCTCGACGATATCGTCGATGTAGGTGAAATCGCGCGCGTGGTGACCGGCGCTGAAAACGTCGATCGGTTCGCCGGCGAGAATTTTCTTCGTAAAAATGAAGAGCGCCATATCCGGCCGGCCCCAGGGGCCGTAGACGGTGAAAAAGCGCAAGCCCGTCATCGGCGTACCGTATAGGCTGGCATATGAGTGCGCCATCAGTTCGTTGGCTTTCTTGGTGGCGGCGTAAAGGCTCAAGGGGTGATCGACGGGATCTTCGGTGCGAAACGGCATCGTTGTGTTGGCACCGTAGACGGAACTCGACGACGCGAACACGCAATGCTCGACGGCGTTTTGGCGGCAGCCCTCTAGAATGTTCAAGAAGCCCTGGATATTGGCATCGATATAAGCGTGCGGGTTTTCGAGCGAGTAACGCACGCCGGCTTGCGCGGCGAGATTGATCACGCGGCCGAAGCGCTCTTCGGCAAATAGAGTTTGCATCGCGTTGCGATCGGCAATGTCGGCTTTGACAAAGCGAAAACCGTTGCGGCCTTCGAGGCGGGCGAGGCGCGCTTCCTTTAGGCGCACGTCGTAGTAGGCATTCATGTTGTCGAGGCCGACCACCTCGTCGCCGCGGTCGAGCAAGACTTTGCTGATGTGAGAGCCAATGAAACCGGCCGCGCCGGTGACGAGAATTTTCATAAGTCTTCCTGGTGTTTCTCGGGGCCGTGGACGCCCTCAATGGCCGGACGCGGCGATCATGGTGCCGCATAACAGACATTTTGCGGGCATGCCAGGGGCGATAGCGTCATCCGCCCTTGCGGTGCGCACGCCGCCTGGACTATCAGCGGCGTGAAGGATCGCGCGATGAAGTTTTCCACCCAACTGCCGATCGATACCGTGCTTGGCGCCGTGATGGCAGCACTGACGGACGCCGGCCGTGCCGTGCTTGTAGCGCCGCCCGGCGCGGGCAAGACCACGCGGGTGCCGCTGGCGCTGCTCGATGCGCCGTGGCTCGGCGCGGGCAAGATCGTCGTGCTGGAGCCGCGCCGTATAGCAGCGCGCGGAGCAGCCGAGTTCATGTCGGCCACGATGGGCGAGAAACTTGGCGGTATTGTCGGCTTGCGGGCCCGGTTGTCTTCCAAAGTTTCGGCAGCCACGCGTGTCGAGGTTATCACCGAAGGCGTGTTCACGCGCATGATCCTCGACGATCCGGAATTGACGGGCATAGGCGCCGTACTGTTCGACGAGTTTCATGAGCGGTCGCTCGATGCCGACTTGGGGTTGGCGCTTGCACTTGAAGCACGCGCCGGATTGCGTCCGGATTTGAGATTGCTCGTCATGTCGGCAACGCTCGATGGGGCGCGTGTAGCAAGGCTGTTGAACGATGCCCCTGTGATCGAGAGCGAGGGCCGGGCGTTTCCGGTCGAAACGCGTTATTTAGGCCGCGCGTCGCAACGCATCGATGACGACATGGCGGCAGCTGTGCAAAAGGCGTTGCGCGACGAGACGGGATCGATCCTGGCGTTCTTGCCGGGGCAAGGCGAAATCCTGCGCGTGGCGGAACGCCTGCGCGAGCGCGTCAGCGACCCAGTAGTCGATATCGCGCCGCTCTATGGCGCGCTTGATATGGGCGCGCAGGATCTCGCCGTGTCGCCGGCAAGGCCAGGGCGGCGCAAAGTCGTGCTGGCGACATCGATTGCCGAAACTTCGATTACGATCGAGGGCGTACGCGTTGTGATCGATAGCGGGCTTGCGCGCGTTCCGAGATTCGAGTCTGACGTGGGCGTCACACGATTAGAGACCGTGCGCGTGTCGCGCGCCTCGGCCGATCAGCGCCGCGGGCGTGCGGGGCGAACGCAAGCCGGCATTTGTTACCGGTTGTGGGATGAGCCTGAAACGCAAGGCCTCGTGCCATTTGCGGAACCGGAAATCAAGTCGGCCGATTTGTCGAGCTTGCTGCTCGACTGCGCCGAATGGGGCGCACCCGATCCTAGAACCCTATCGTGGCTCGATCCGCCGTCCGAAGGCGTCATCGCGGCGACGCGCGAAGAGTTGCAGGACATCGGCGCGCTTGACGACACAGGGCGCATTACCGCCGAGGGGCGCCGGCTTAGAGCCTTGCCGTTGCCGCCGCGCTTGGCGCGCATGCTGGTTGCATCGGTTGCACATGGGGCGGAACTGCGCGCGGCGATGATAGCGGCCGTCCTCGTCGAGCGCGGTATGGGCGGCAACGATATCGATTTGGGGCTTCGGCTCGAAAGTTTTGCGCGCGATAGATCGCGGCGCGCGGAAGATATGCGGAGACTCGCGTTTGGTTGGGCGAAAGCGGCTGGTTCCGGATCGGCGCGGGTACAGGATGACGGGATATCGACAGCGGGACTGCTGGCGCTCGCCTATCCCGATCGAATTGCTAAATCGCGCGGCGCGCCCGGACAATTTCTACTGGCTAATGGACGTGCCGGAAACATCGACGTCAAAGAGCTGTTGGCGCGCGCGCCGTATCTTGTTGTTGCGGAAATGCAAGGCAAGGCGGCGGCGACGCGTATCGTTCTGGCCGTTGCGGCGGACGAAGCGGACGTGATGAACTTTGCATCCGCTCGGATCGAGGAGAACGACGAATTAAGTTTCGACGCGGCCTCCGGTTCCGTGCGTGCGAAACGCACGCGAAGGCTAAGTGCGATTACGTTCTCAAGCGCGCCGCGGCCGCTGCAGAAGGACGACAATGTTTCCGTTGTTCTGGCGGCCGGCATTGCGCGGCTTGGAGCAGGGAAACTGCCTTGGACAAAAGCGCAAGCGCAGTTACGCGAGCGCGTGGCTTTCTTGACCAAGGCGGGCTTGACCAAGGCAGGCGGCGAATGGCCCGATCTCTCGGACGAAGGCTTAAGCGCGAACAATTGCGCGTGGCTGCAACCCTACCTCGTTGGCAAATCGCGCGTTGGCGACATCGCGGCGGATGATTTAGGTAGCGCGCTCGATGCCCTGTTGCCTTGGAACATGCGGCAGCGATTGGAGACGGAAGCGCCGACGCATTTCGAAGCCCCGACGGGCAATCGCCACGCACTCGATTACGAAGGACCGGGCGCACCGGCGTTGCACATTCGCGTGCAGGAATTGTTCGGGCTCAAGCAGCATCCCGCAATTGCCGGCGGGCGCTTGCCGTTGACGCTGAATTTGTTGTCGCCCGCGCACAGGCCAATTCAGATCACGCGCGATCTGCCGGGCTTCTGGGCAGGGTCATGGGCGGCGGTGAAAGCCGATATGCGCGGGCGCTATCCAAGGCACGTCTGGCCCGACGATCCGGCGAATGCCGTCCCGACAGCGCGTGCGAAGCCGAGGGGGACGTGAGTTACGGCTCGCTATAAACCGCAAGTGTTTCGGCTACGATGCGCGAGAGAGTGAACTCGGCTTCGACGCGCGCGCGCCCGGCGGCGGCGAGCCGCGCGCAAAGAACTGGATCAGCGATCATGCGGTGCAGGGCAGCGGCAAGCGCGTGCGCGTTGCGGGCGGGAACGAGAAGGCCGTTGACATCGTGCTGGACGATTTCCCGGCAGCCGGGAACGTCGGTTGTGACGATGGGACGGGCGGCCGCTGCAGCTTCCAAAAGGGCTTTGGGTAACCCCTCGCGGTACGAGGGCAGACAGACGATGGTTGCGTCAGTAAGGACGGCCGCCATGTCGTCGCGCCAGCCGAGCGCGGTGACGAGCCCTTCGCGCACATAGGCATCGATCTCAGATTGGGTGAGCGATCCGGGATTGAAAGGGTCCGGCGCACCGGCGAGAATGAATTCGGCGCTGATGCCGTTGCGTTTCAAGAGACGGGCAGCTTCGATGAATTCGATCACGCCCTTGTCGCGCAGCAGACGTGCCGGCAAGACGATGCGCGGGCGTCCGGCGGGCGGCGGGGTGACGTTGAAATCCGAGAGGTCGACACCCGAGCCGCGAATGAGGCGAATGCTCGCTGTCTTTGCGAGTTGCGAAGAAATGAGTTGCGCGCGGTCGTCGCGGTTTTGAACGATGACGCGCGAATGTTTCGACGATAGTGCAGTTCTGAGGGCGGCACGCACGGCCGGACGCAGTATTCTTGCTTTGGTGCTCTCAGACGTGAAAACATAGCCAAGCCCCATGATGGCATTGACGACGCGAGGCACGCGGGCAATGCGCGCGGCAACGGAGCCGTAGAGCACGGGCTTCATGGCGACGTGATGCACCACGTCGGGCTTTTCGCGGCGGTAAATCGCCGTCAGCTTCGCGATTGTTGCGCCGTCGCGGAGCGGGTTGAGGCCGGAGCGGTCGAAATCTATCGGGATCAGTTTCAGGCCTGCGTTGGAGATGACAGCGCCGTGCTTCCCGAGTTTAGTTACGACGCTGACGTCGTAGCCGGCGTCGCGCGCGGCTTGGGCAAGCGCGAGGCGGTGCGAGACGAAATACCAGTCTTCGGTGACGAGATAGAGAAGTTTCTTTTTGGTCATGCGGCTCCCTGCCGTTCCCGGTCGAGCCAAGACTGGAACATGAGAATGACCCAAAGCGGATAGTGCATGTTGCGCGTGCCGTCGAGATGATCGCTCCAAGCCTTGCGGATGGGTGCGGCGTGGAAGAAGCCGTCATTGGTCAGGCGCTTTTCGGCGAGCAGGTCTTCGGCCCAATCGCGCAAGGGGCCGCGCAGCCAAGCGTCGAGCGGAATGCCAAAGCCCATCTTCGGGCGCTCAATGAGGTGGCGCGGCACGTGGCGGAAGAGGATTTCGCGTAGCGGCCATTTGCTCTGGCCCTCGTGGCGTAGAATATTCAGCGGGAGTGATGCTGAAAATGAAACGAGGCGATGATCGAGGAGGGGCACGCGCGTTTCAAGGCTGACCGACATGGCGGCTCGATCGACTTTGGCGAGGATGTCGTCCGGCAGATAGCGTACGAGATCGTCGTGCATCATGCGGCGCACGGGATCGAAATCGTGCGGCAGCCCGTTCGTGCGGCCAAGTTCCGGTTCATGCCCGCCAATGACGATGTCGCTCGGGCTTTGCCAGTGCGAAACGAGCACGCGATAAACGTCGTCCAGCGAGTTCAAGGCGGCAACGCTCGCGCCTTTAACAAGCCGGTCTCCCGGTCGCTCGATGCGATAGCGCTGCGGCAAGAGGTTTGTTGCAGGGCGGAGCATCCGGTTGAGTGCTTCAGGACCGGCCGCTGTAACGGCATTTGCGATCGTGCGCCGGAGCGGCGCCGGGATGCGGCGCAGCCGGTTCCAGGTCTTTTGTGCCAATGCGTAGCGCGTGTACCCGCAAAAAAGTTCGTCGCCGCCGTCGCCGGAAAGCGCGACCGTGACGTGGCGGTGCGCGAGTTCGGATACGAGAAGTGTTGGAATTTGTGAACTGTCGGCGAAGGGTTCCGAATAGACAGAGGCGAGACGCGGAACGGTAGCAAGTGCATCGGCCTCGGTGACATAGAGTTCCGTGTGGTCCGTGCCGAGGTGCCGGGCGACGGCTTTGGCATGGGGAGCTTCGTCATAGCCCTGTTCTCGAAAGCCGATTGAGAATGTTTTGACCGGCCGCGTACTCATCGTTTGCATGAGCGCGACGACGGCCGATGAGTCGATGCCGCCCGAGAGAAACGCGCCAAGGGGAACGTCGGAGATCATTTGGCCGGAGAGAGATTGGCGCAGCAAGCGTTCGGTTTCATCCGCTGCTCCTTTCGCGCTGCCGGTGAACGGACTGGAGGCCGCGTTGGCGATCTCGCGCGTCGCATCCCAAAAGCGCGCGTGGAGCGGTTCGCCGCCGCTTTTGATTTCGAGAATGCAGCCGGGCTCGAGCTTTTTGATGCCGCGATAAATGGAATGCGGCGCGGGGATGCTGTTGTAGCGGAGAAGAAGTGTGAGCGCGCAGCGATCAATTTCGCCTTGCCAGGATGGGTGCTGCTTCAGCGCCGCAAGATCGGAGCCAAACAGAAAGACGCCGCCTTGATTTCCGTAATAGAGCGGCTTTTCGCCGAGCCGGTCGCGGGCAAGCGTGAGCGTTCGTGACTGGCGGTCGAAGACGGCAAGTGCGAACATGCCGGCGCAACGCATGAGTGCGGCACTCGTGCCCCAGGCTTCGATGGCCGCAAGCAAGACTTCGGTGTCGGAGTGCCCGCGCCACGTGGGGGCGAGGCCCGAGGCTTCGAGATCAGCGCGCACGACTGCGAAATTGTAGATCTCGCCGTTAAAGGCGATGACGAAGCGCCCGCTTTGAGAGATCATAGGCTGATGGCCGGCGGGCGTAAGATCGATGATGGACAAGCGGCGATGACCGAGCGCCAGACCGGATGCTTGGTCGACGAATGTGCCGCTGTCGTCCGGTCCGCGATGGCGAATGGCGTCCGACATGCGCTTGACAATGGCTTCGCTGGCGGAGGCGGGCCCGCTCGATCCTAGAAAGCCCGCGAAACCGCACATTGCAGCAATGTCCTAAGCGATGTCTTGAATGCAGGTCAGAGCCGCCAGAGCCTTGCGCCCGTGGCGGTGACGGCAGCGGGATCGTAGGCGCATTTGACGTCGGCGAAAATACCCTTGGGATTGAGTTTGGACATGAGCTTGGCGGGCCCCATGTCGATGTAGGCCTTATGCGATACGGCGGCGACGATGGCGTCTGCTTTGGGAAGCTTGTCCCAGGGTGTGAGCGCGATGCCGTATTCGTGCTCGCACTCGCCGCTGTCGGCAATCGGATCGTGGGCGTGAACCGTGCAGCCGTAACTTTGTAATTCGCGCACCACGTCGATGACCTTGCTGTTGCGGATGTCGCGGCAATCTTCTTTGAAGGTCATGCCGAGCACGATGACGTTGGCGCCTTTGATGGCGAAGTCCTGGGCGATCATTTGCTTGACCGTTTGCTCGGCAACAAACTGCCCCATGCCGTCGTTGATGCGCCGGCCGGCGAGAATGACTTGCGGGTGATAGCCGAGTTGCTCAGCCTTGTGCGTCAGATAGTAGGGATCGACGCCGATGCAGTGACCGCCGACGAGGCCGGGACGAAAGGGCAGGAAGTTCCACTTAGTGCCGGCGGCTTTAAGAACTTCGAGCGTATCGATGCCGACTTTTTTGAAGATGACGGCAAGCTCGTTCATGAGGGCGATGTTCAAATCGCGCTGCGTGTTCTCGATGACTTTCGCGGCTTCGGCAACTTTGATGCTGCTTGCCGGGTAGACGCCGGCCTTAATGATGGCGCCATAAACTTCTGAAACTTTCTTGAGCGTTTCGGGCGTGTCGCCGGACACGACTTTGACGATTTTTGTAAGCGTGCGTTCTTTGTCGCCCGGGTTGATGCGCTCGGGCGAATATCCGGCGAAGAAATCTTTCTTCCACTTGAGGCCGGAGATGCGCTCGATGATGGGAATGCAGATTTCTTCCGTGGCGCCGGGGTAGACGGTAGATTCGAATACGACGATCGAACCCGGCTTGATGTATTTGCCGACGGTTTCCGAACTTTTGACCAGCGGCGTAAAATCGGGGTTGTTCACGCTATCTACGGGCGTCGGCACGGCAACGACAATAAAGTTTGCATTCGAAATGATTGCGGGATCGGTGGAGCAGACGAGATGCTTCGCGGCCTTGAGTTCCTCGCTCGTCATTTCGCCGGCGGGATCGATATGCTTTTTGTAGGCCGCGACTTTTTCTGCCGAGAGATCGAAGCCATAGGTTTCGTAAGCTTTGCCGAACTCGATCGCGAGCGGCAGGCCGACATACCCCAGACCGATGACGGCAATTTTGTCAGTCGACATTTTCTCAATGGCTCCAGTTTCGGCGCAGGGGGTCGGAACAAGGGACAGGGTTAAAAAGCGGCCTTCAAGGTTAAAGGCAAAGATGAACGCCTACAGGGGCGGGCCTGGACGGTCAACACTCGGGCTGCCGTAAGGGAGAGCTTTTATGTCGAAAAATGCCGTGTGCATGGCGATTCTTGTGACGGGCCGGCTGCGGCAAAACATGCTTAAGGCAGAACCCCAAAAATAGAATTTTGGGGATTTTATCCCCGGTCACCCCGGAGCGCATATCCTGCCCGGCACTAGGGAGGAGGTATGAGCAGAAAGGCCGGCGATGGTTGATACGCCAAATCTTGGGTTGTCCTATATTCTGGCGGCCCAGTCACAAAAACACGTTCCCCACAACGAAGCGATACGGGCGCTCGATGCCGTTGTGCAGCTGTCGGTGCTCGACCGGAGCTTGACGGCGCCGCCTGCGACGCCGGCGGAAGGCAATCGCTATATCGTCGCCAGTTCGCCAACCGGCGCGTGGCTGGGGCAGGCTGAAAAAATTGCGGCCTACCAGGATGGCGCCTGGATCTTCTACATGCCGAGAGAGGGCTGGATCTCGTGGGTCGCAGATGAAGATATTGCCGTGGCATTCGATGGCGCTGCATGGACGGCACTTTCGACCGGTGGCGGTGGGGGCGGCGTGACCGACCACGGGCTCTTGACGGGCCTTGGCGATGACGATCATGTGCAGTATCTCAACAACGCGCGCGGCGACGCGCGCTATACGCCGCTCAATCCCCCGACGCTCGGCATCAACGCGACCGCCGACACGACCAACCGTTTGGCGGTTGGGTCGGCTGCATCGCTGTTCTCGCATACCGGCACCGGCGGCCATCAGATCAAGGTCAACAAGGCCGCCGCGGCGGACACCGCGAGCTTCCTGTTTCAAGATAACTTCTCCGGGCGTGCCGAAATCGGGCTCACCGGAGACGACGATTTCCATTTCAAGGTCAGCGCCAACGGCACCACGTTCAACGAAGCCATCATCATCAACCGCGCGACCGGCGCGTGCGCATTTCCGAACACGTCATTTGGCGTCGCCGACGGCGACAAAGGCGATGTCACGGTCACAGGCTCTGGCGCAACGTGGACGGTTGACGCCGATGCGGTGACGAATGCGAAACTCGCCGACGTGCCGACCGCGACGCTCAAAGGCCGCGTGACGGCGGCAACCGGGGACCCGGAAGACCTGACGGTGGCGCAAGCGAAGGCGCTGCTCAATTTGACCGGCACGAACTCGGGCGATCAAACCTCGATTGTTGGCATTACCGGCACCATTGCTCAGTTCAACACAGCTTGCACGGACGCGGATTTCGCGACCGGCGGCGGCACGATAACCGGAACAAGCACCGGCACCAATACCGGCGATCAGACCATCACGCCGACCGGCGCAGTGACGGGGTCCGGTACGGGCTCGTTCGCAACAACGATTGCCGCGAATGCCGTCGATAATACCAAGCTCGCCGACGTTCCGACAGCGACGCTCAAAGGCCGCGTGACGGCGGCAACCGGGGACCCGGAAGACCTGACGGTGGCGCAAGCGAAGACGCTGCTCAATTTGACCGGCACGAACTCGGGCGATCAGACGTCCATCGTTGGTATTACCGGTACGCTCGCGCAATTCAACACGGCTTGCACCGACGCGGATTTCGCGACCGGCGGCGGAACGAGCACCGGCACGAACACTGGGGATAACGCGGTCAACACGCTCTACAGCGGACTTGTCACCAACGCGACGCACACGGGCGACGTAACCGGCGCCACTGCTCTTACGATTGCGAGCAACGCGGTGACGACGGCCAAGCTGGCCGACAACAACGTCACTCTGGCGAAGATCGAAGACGCCGCCGCTTTTACGCTTCTGCTGCGTAATTCTGCGACAACCGGCGACCCGGCCTACGTCAAAATCAGCGCCTTGACCGACCGCCTCGCGTTCGGCGCGGGCGACAAGATCATGATCGAGGAATCGACGGGAGAGCTGCGCAAGATCGATTTTAGCGATCTTCCTGGCGCGAGCGGCGGCATCTCAAACGGCTATGCGACAATTACGGACGGGACCACGCCGGCCAGCGCCGTGGGTGCCGATACCTTTAAGCTCCGGGCGGGTGCCGGTATCGCCGTTGCGACGCAAAACAACGACGCGACGCATGGCGATAACGCGTTAATTAGTTTGGACCCGCGCCGCAATCCGTTCTTCTCTTGCGACTTCTGGAGCATTCAGCTGGCTCAGGGCGACTTCCAAATAGCTGCAATTTCGACAGGCGCGATCACAACGGCACCGGCGGCCGGTGTGATCGATGGTAGTCATCCGGGCGTGATCCTTGTCCGCTCGTCAACGACGGCCAACAGCGGCGTACAAGTGATGAGCGGGCAGACCGGCGCCGTGGCGGGCGCACTCCTCCGCATTGGCGGGGGCGAGCAATTCGATTGTGTCTTCCGCACGCCCGCGGCCTTAACAAACCTGACGTACCGGATGGGCTGGCTCGATACGGTGACGAGCGCCGACGCGGTGGACGGCATCTATTTCGAAATGCCTGCCTCCGGCGCTATTGTTGGCAAGACCTCAAGCAATTCGACGCGCACGACATCGGGGACCATCGCCACCCTGGTCGCGAGCACCTGGTATCACGCCCGTGCCGTCGTGAACGCAGCTGCGACGGGCGTGGATTTCTTCATCTTTAGCGACGCCGGAACGCAGCTCGGCACGGTAAATATCGCGACCAACATCCCGACCGCTTCGGGCCGCGAGCTTGGTTGCGGCGGCGTGTTCACGAACAGCGGCACGTCGGCTGTCGATATTGTTAATCTCGATTACATGGCGTTTGGAACGCCGGGGCGGGTCTTGGTGAGAGGGGCGTTGAGTTAGGATCGGTCATTTGGCGCACGACGATCAAATACTGGCAGTGCGGCTTTATCGTTCAGCCTGCTCGTAGGTCAAACACGGTTAATAGGATCTAAAGACATTCCTGGGAAAGTTTGGCCCGAGTGGTGTGCGGTTGCGGTCGTCGGGCGGCGTCCCGCGTACGGCCGCTACGTCAAGACTAGAAGTTCCCGCCCTGTTCAGTAGCGTCAAATGAAGATTGTAGTCACAGGTGGAGCCGGCTTTATCGGCTCGGCGGTTTGCCGGTTGCTGGTAAGGGATCTTGGCGTCGATGCCGTCAATATCGACTGTCTGACCTACGCCGCAAACTTGACGTCTCTGGAGCCGATCGCGGACCGGCCCAACTATTCCTTCTACGAACTCAATATCTGCAATCAGAAATCCGTGACCGACATTCTGCGGCTCGAGCAGCCCGACGCCATCATGCACTTGGCGGCGGAAAGTCATGTCGATCGCTCTATTACGGGCTCGGCAGCGTTTATCGAGACGAATATCGTCGGCACTTATTCCATGTTGGAGGCGGCTCGGAGTTACTGGGCGGAGTTGC
Source organism: Hyphomicrobium sp. (assembly GCA_031373745.1). Classification (GTDB taxonomy): domain Bacteria; phylum Pseudomonadota; class Alphaproteobacteria; order Rhizobiales; family Hyphomicrobiaceae; genus Hyphomicrobium_B. The sequence goes on from JANMNH010000116.1 coordinate 30,468, forward strand.
CCAAACGGCGCAAAGAAGCTTTCCGGTTCCTTCACATCTCGACCGACGAAGTGTTCGGCAGTCTCGGTGACGAAGGCTACTTTAGCGAAACAACCGCCTACGATCCAAGCTCTCCGTACTCGGCAAGCAAGGCGGCGTCCGATCACTTGGCGCTCGCGTGGCACCGCACATACGGCTTGCCGGTCGTTCTAACGAACTGTTCGAATAATTACGGTCCCTACCACTTTCCGGAAAAGCTCATTCCTTTGATGATCACCAACGCCATGATGGGACGCGAATTGCCGGTCTATGGCATGGGGACCAACGTGCGCGACTGGCTGCACGTCGAAGATCACGCGCGCGCTTTGTTTCTAGCTGTCACTAAGGGCATTCCGGGCGAGCGCTATGCCGTCGGCGGCCGCAGCGAGAAAAGCAATTTGCAGGTCGTGCACAAAATCTGCGAAATGCTCGATGACTTGCGGCCGCGCGAGGACGGCACGTCGCACATGTCGGCGATCAATTTTGTCGAAGACCGCCCGGGACACGACTATCGCTATGCAATCGACTCGACGAAGATCGAGCGCGAACTCGGCTGGAGCGCAAAGGAAACTTTTGAGACGGGATTGCAGAAGACCGTCGAGTGGTACGCCGCGAACGAGATGTGGTGGATGCCGCTAAGGCTCAAAACATACAGCGGCGAGCGGCTGGGACTGATCAAGAAAAAGAAGACGGCAGCCGCCTAAACCGCGGCCCGATCGGGGACAAACATGAAAGCTATTATTCTCGCCGGAGGCAGCGGCACGCGCCTCTACCCGATGACTCTTACGGTTTCCAAGCAAATTCTGCCCGTCTACGACAAGCCCCTCATCTATTATCCGTTATCCATATTGATGCTGGGCGGCGTGCGCGACGTTTTGGTGATTTCAACCCCGCGCGATCTGCCGGGTTTTGCCGCGCTCCTCGGCGACGGCCGCCAATGGGGGCTAAATATCTCGTATGCCGAACAGCCGCGTCCCGATGGGCTGGCGCAAGCCTTCATCATCGGCGAGCGCTTCATCGGCAAGGATCCGTGCGCGCTCGTGCTCGGCGACAACATCTTCTTTGGGCATGGGCTGTCGGATGTCGTGCGCCAGGCCTTCGAGCCGAGGCGGGGGGCAACGATCTTTGCGCACCACGTATCGGATCCCGAGCGCTACGGCGTTGTTGCGTTCGATGCGCGGGGAGGGCCGTCGTCGATCGAAGAGAAGCCGGCGCAGCCGAAATCGAATTGGGCCGTTATCGGGCTCTATGCCTACGACAACGACGTGGTGCAAATTGCCAAGTCGCTGCGCCCGTCGCCACGCGGGGAACTTGAAATTACGAGCGTTAACGACGCCTATTTGAAACGCGGAGATCTGGCGGTCCAGAAAATGGGCCGGGGCTTCGCCTGGTTCGATACCGGCACGCCGGATAGCCTGCTGGAAGCCGCCAACTATGTTGCGACAATTGAGAAACGCCAGGGGCTAAAGATTGCGAGCCCCGAAGAAATTGCCGTCCGGCAGGGCTTTATTACACCGGGTGATTTGGAGCGTTTGATTGCGCAACGCTACGCCAAAAACGATTATGGCAATTATCTCCGGGGCGTTCTGGCCGAATTTTGAGCCAGCCCATGAGTGACCCCTAGCGCGGACGATTTTGTGAGCCTATAGGGTGCTCCAGCAAATTGTGACAGGGCTTGGCGAATCCCAACTGTTTTAGTTGGGGAGCCCGATCACTTGTCCGATCATTTGGAGCTGCAAACTTGCAAGGACCGGCGAATTTTCTGATCGTCGACGATCACCCGCTCTTTCTTGAGGCGCTCCAGCGCGCCATTGCCTCTGCGCTTCCGGATGCGTCGACCGTCGAAGCGGCGTCGATAGCTGAAGCCAAGACCGTGCTGCAGGGCCGGGCGCGCTTCGATGCCGTGCTACTCGATCTGTCGATGCCGGGCACGCGCGGCTTCGATGGGCTCTTAGAGTTGCGTGGTCTCCATCCCAAGACACCGATCGTAGTTGTGTCGGCGCTTGAGGACCCGAGGATCGTCCAAGAAGTGATGGGGTATGGAGCGGCTGGATTTATTGCGAAGTCTGCAAGCCGCGACGAAATTGCCTCGGCACTCAAAGCGGTTCTGGAAGGTTCCATTACGCTTCCGAAAGGCTATCAGCCGCCGGGAGCGGCGGTGAGCGCGCCGGGAAAATCTGATTTGGCGCAGCGCCTGACCGCATTGACGCCGAAGCAGTTGAGCGTGCTGCACATGCTGCGCCAGGGTTTGTTGAACAAGCAGATCGCGCATGAACTCAAGATCGAAGAGACGACCGTCAAGGCGCATGTCTCCGAGATCTTGCGCAAGCTCAACGTGGCATCGCGCACGCAAGCCGTGATTGAAGTGCAGAAGATCGATTTCGATACAATTCTTGGAGCTTCTGCGGCCGACGGCGAAGCCGATTAGGCCCGCTTTTTCTACGACAGCATGTGTTGCATCAAAGCGCGCAATTCTGCCGGTTTCACCGGCTTGTGAAGAACTTCGCAATTGTGCCGGCGGGCGGCGTTCGCCGTTTCAGGCGAATGATCGGCCGTTATCAAGATGGCCGGGATCGCTGCGCCGCGAGCCGCTCTGATCTGGGCGACGGCGTCGAGCCCCGATTGCCCGCCATCGAGATGGTAGTCGGCTAGAATGATCGCCGGGTTGAGTTTGCTGTCCGAGATCAATTCTGAAATGTCGTCGAGATCGCGGGCAAGGCGCACGTCCGCACCCCAGCGTATGAGCAAGGATTGCATGGCTTCGAGCACAATGAGATCGTTGTCGATGACGATGACGGGAATGTCGAGACGGCCATAGGCCGGAACCGGCGGCGTGTCGGCGGCTGCGCGGTTTGTAAGGGTTGAAGGCGCAGCAGACGGCACCGTGATCGCGAAACGCGTGCCGTGCCCAACGCGGGAACAGAGTTCAAGCGGATGGCCGAGGGATTCCGCCATGCGTTTGACGATTGACAGACCAAGTCCGAAACCGATGCCGCCCGTCGTCTCGGATGCGGCGCCGCGCTGGAACTCTTCAAAAATTCTATCCCGCTCGGCGGACGGAATGCCGGGACCCGTGTCCCACACCTCAATGCGCACCGATGGGCCGCGCTGACGCGAGGCAAGAAGCAAACGGCCTTTGCCGGTGTAATTGGTCGCGTTGGCGATCAGGTTTTGCAAGATCCGGCGCAGCATCAACGGATCCGACTTGACGATAGCGCCGGTCGCGCGCCACGTCAGGGCAAGGCCCTTTTTGCGAGCGAAGGGCTGGAATCCGGCAATCAATTGCTCGAACACGTCGCCGAGGGCGATGGGTTGAATGGCGGGTACGAAGACGCCGGCTTCGAGCTTTGAAATATCGAGAATGGAGCTGAGAAGATCCTCGATCGTGGACAAAGCGCGCGCGACGTTGCCGGCGAGGCGCTGATTGGCAAGCTGCTGCTGTGCGTCCGAGAGTTCGCCAAGCGACAACCGGGCCGCATGGAGCGGTTGAAGGAGATCGTGGCCGACAGCTGTGATGAAGCGCGTTTTGAAGCGATTGGCGCGATCGGCTGCGTCGCGTGCGCTCTTCAATTCCTGGTTGGCGCGCTCAAGATTGGAAAGAGCGTTCTTAAGTTCTTCGGTACGGGCATTGATCTGGTTTTCCAGGCCAATGGCCGTCTGGAACAAAGAATAGGCGTTGGCTTGGCGGTCGGTCGAGCGCTCGACGCGCTGCATGAGGGCATTGTTAATTTTCGTCAGCTTCTCGATGCGCCGCTCGGCATCGTCGCTGGAGGGAGACCGCGTTTGATGGGGAGGCAGTTCGGACATGAGGCTAAGTGCCCTCGCTGGTTTTGCCGAAGGCTATGCCGGTTAGTGTTTGGTTCAAGTGCATGGCATTGAATTGTTCGCCGTAAGTGTGGAAGCCGACTACGCCGAAACGGCGGTATATTTCATCGACGCTGTGGCGGACCTGGCGGCTTTCGGCATCCAGCCGCCGCAGGATGCAATCGAAGCCGATGATGAGATCGGTGCCGCCGAGTTCCGTTTCGATGCCTTCGATCGTATCAAGTGTCGAACGCACCATGTCGCGGGGGCGGGCGACTGTGAACACGAGGCCTTCGTCGATGGCGCAGAAAAAGGACAAGCTACCGTCCGGGTTCATATTGCGGATCGAACGGCAGTAGTAATCGCCACCGACTTTGACGACGAGCGGATAGGACGCAAAGCTGAAGGGGCCAAGTTCATTGGGAAGAAGCCCGATTGCGGCGGCGTACTCGCGCGCGGCGGGTTCTGCGTTCAACTCGTAAACGATGCGGTTTTCGGTATCGGCGGCGGTGACGACAAGCTTGATCGGAGTCGGTTCGAAGTTCTGCGTTTTGAAGATGCGGAACGGGAACGCGCTTTCAATAACAAAGAGCAGCGCGCTGGCTTGCGCAATACTGCCGTTATGGACCAGTGCCGTGCGGCGGAAGGCGAGTCCGTCACCAGATGAGCCGCCGATCAGTTCTATGTCTCCCAAGCCCCAGTGCACCGCTGCGGTTAGGGCTTCTTCCTTGTTGGAAAGCCCGTCCACCAGCATCAAAGCGAATGTGTTGCCCATGGCGGACCCGTTGTGGCCATCGCCGATCTGGACCTTGAGGCGGCGAGCGATGTCGGTGGCGCGCTTCACACCCGGTTCGTCGGCGACGGAGATAACCTCGCTCAAGACGCGAAAACCGGTAACTGGGAAAGCAATGAGGACTAGGCCGCCTTGCATCATGCCGAGAGGGCCGACTTCGCCGGCCGTGGAACAGCCCGAAATAGGGACCTCGGGGAAAGCCGATTGGAGGGCGCCGACAAGAAGTTCGGGATCATGCTCGATCGAGAAGAAGGCGATGATGTGCTGGAAGCGTCCGCCGCCGAGTTCGGCCTTTGCAGCGGCGACGCTATCGCGGGTAGACGAGAGGGAACTTGCAAACACGCGGATTCCGCACGCGGCTAACGTCGACTTGCTGGTTGTAGACACGGGAAACCTTGCTCCTTGGCACCCTGCATACCAGATAAAACCGGTAAGTGGGGTTGCAACCCGAAGAGGCTGGCATAGGAGAGGTAGCCTGGCAATGTCGCGAGGTTAACCCCAAAGGAGGGGATCGTTCGGGGTCAAAGTGCGGTTCAGGCGGATACCGGCGCGGCCCGCCTTGTACCAGGCGACGGTACCCGTAAAACGGCGGCCGGACGCGAGTTCGACCGATAAGACTTGGCCGGGATCGAATGACGGTACCTGCTCGAGACCGAAACCACCGGCCGAGACGTCGCGCACGTAGGCCTGAGTGATGCGCCCTGCGGCGGTTATGCGGGCGCTTTGACCGAGCATGCGGCGGGCGGCATTGCGCCGTTGGGGTAAAGGCGGGAGGAAAGGCTGGCCTTTAGCGTCGATGCAGGGCGTATCGCCAGAGGCAGCGGCGCCCAGAATGCGCCCTAGGACGCCTGCGTTCAGCATATAGAGTTCGGGCAGCTCATGCTCTGTCTCGGAATTCAGGTGCCTGACGGCCGCCGCAGCGCTGCGGCACGTGCCGCGCCAGGCACTCGTCAGGGTCATGTGGTGCAGTGCACCAGCGCGATCCATGCCAATTGCGTTGGCATCAGTGAAATAGCGCTGCATTTGGCGGCGGGCAGGCCCGAGATCGGCAAAGAAGGCGGCCACCGACTCGGCCGCATTGACCGATATCCCGGCTTCAGCCGCCCAACGCCGGAATCCCGAAAGTACGGCGGGATCGCGGGGCAAATACATCTGAATTTCGGCCTGGGTGCGCACCGTGCCCGGCACATGCAGGGCGTTGGCGAAACTGGCGATGGTGGCCGTCAAGAGCGCAGCCGTGTGCGTGTCGGTGACGATCGTTATGAGCAGCGGATTTGGCTCGTCGTGCTGCTGGGAAATCCAGAAATGCGTGTCGCTTCGGAGTCTGGATCTGAGTTTCATGGGTACGCTCACCTTTGAAGAACACAATCAAAGGTAGTACAAAAACCCTAATTTGGGGTAACGATCCCCGAAACGATGATTGAAATAAGCTCATTTAATTGTTCAACAAAATCAACAGTGAGGATTTTTACTAAAGTTAGCGGGCATCTACAAGCCCGGAATCCATCAACCTGCGATGGAAACCGAGAATCTCGTCCTTTTGCGCGCATGTGAAGTAGCGGCCGGCGCAAAGACCGAGCAGTCTGAGGCGCTCTTTGTAGGCGTCCGACATGGGTAGCCGGGCGGCTTCAAGCAGGACTGCGCCGAGGTAGGGAACGTCGAGAGTTGGCACTTCGGGGAGCGGCGGCGGCGTGTAGTTGATTCCGTCGATGGCGTAATAGGTGATGAAGCCAGGAGAGTCGGGCGCGAGCTTCATGTCCTCGGAGGAAATGGATTTATCGAATCCGAGCATCGTGCGCGTGGCGACCGGCTGGTGGTCGCCGTATTGGACGATGAGGAATTTCTCGTTCGGAAAGCGGCGCACGAGCCCGGCGCGGAATTCGTCGTAGTCCATGCGGGCCATGCCGAGGCGGCGCAGGTATTCGTGCATCTCTGGGTCGGAGCCAGGGCCACCGCCTGGTACTTGAACATCCGCGTCGTAGGCGAATTGATAGGGGAGATGCGTTGCCGATGTCAGGATGAAGTTGAAGACAGGCTGGCGTGACGAGGCGATGTGGTTCTCAATGTGGGTCAGCACGTTGTTATAATAGAATTTGTCGCGCTCGTTGTAGCGCTTGGCGTTCTGGGCTTTAAAGTCGAAGATCTCCGGCATGCCGACCGCCGTGTAGAAGCGGCCGTTACCGACGAAGTCCTTCGGCACGGGATAGAAGACGCTGTTACGATAACCGCAGCGGGCCAGGGATTCCGGCAGCGTGTCGTGGATTTTGCCCTGCATCAGCGATTGCACGAACGTGCGCATTCCGCCGAAAGAATAGGTCGAAACACCCGCCAGCACGGAGAATTCGGTCAACCAAGACGCGCCGCCGTAGGTTTCGGTGCGCAAGGGATAGAGCTTGCCGTCGAACGATTTGAAGAACGGGTCGAGTGACTTGTCGTAGCTGACCGTTGGGAAATACGACGGCGGCACAACGCTTTCCTGGTGGATCAGGATGATGTGCGGCGGCTTTTCCGCCGGATCGCACGTGGCCGGGATTTTAAAGAGCGGTTTCTTCTGTGCTGCGAGGGCTTCCAGAAGTTGACCGCGCATGAGCGTTTCAAGCGTCTCCGACCACGACGCATAAAACGACGCGATGTATTGGTTATCCCAATAAAAGAGCGTGTTGCGCCGTTCGCCTTTGGCGTAGGAAGCCCAGAGAGCGGTTGCAGCGAACACGAGCGTTAAAATGGCGCTGATATGCCGGGGGCAACGGGTGCAATCGGCGCGATAGAGGGTGCGGCCCAAAGCGATAGTGGCGGCAATGGCGGCGAGCAACGCCAAGAGGTAGGCGCTGTGATCGACCCAAAGAAAGCGGATGGTCGAGAAGGATGTGAGATAGAAGACGATATCATATGCGTGCAGTACCATTTCGATGTAGCGGCGCTTGATGTCGGAGGCGACGACGATCATGGCAACCATCGCCGCAACGAGGGCGATCGAGAACAGGAGGCGGCGGGTGACGAAAGTCAACGCCGTTACCAGGGCGGCGGTAATAGCACTCGCGAAGATGATGGTCTCGCGCCAGCCCTCGTATCGCCAGTGGTAGTAGGCGAGTGCTATGGCGATTGCGAACGCTGCGCCATAAGCAGCGGCGCGCGTCAATTCGCCCGTACCGGTGACAAAACGGGGGGCTGCGCGAAGTGAAATTTCAGAAGCTGGTTCGAGCGTCATTCGTCCTGCGAGCGTTGTTCTAATCGCCAAGACAAACGCCGAGGCGGCCGAGTGTTGTGCACGAGCCGTGCGGCAGGTCAATGGCGGGATGGTGTGTGACCCTCCGGGTCTGACACCGCTGAAAGTCAGTGCTCTTGTGCCCGGGTGTCAGACCCTCGATACTTGCCTGCCTCCGGCGGGACGGGTCAGACACCGGGACGCCGGAGCACGATCAGCAATCCAAAGTATTATCCCGTTCCCACTCCGTGAAGTGGGAGGTGTATGAGTTCCACTCCATGGTTTTGAGTTTGATGTAGGCGGAAGCGAATTCTTCGCCGAGCGCGGATTTGAGGGAGGTATCCCGGTCGAACGCGCGCAATGCGTCGAGCAGGTTCAACGGCAGCTTGATGGCGTCTTTGACCGTGTGCCCGAGCTGGTACATGTCGATGTCGAGGCGCTTGCCGGGATCGGATTTCGAACGGATGCCGTCGAGGCCCGCAGCGATAATGACGGCTTGCAGGAGATAAGGATTTGCCGCGCCATCGGGAAGGCGGAGCTCAAAACGGCCCTTGCCCGGTACGCGCACCATGTGCGTGCGGTTGTTGCCGGTCCAGGTCACGGTGTTTGGCGACCACGTCGCGCCCGAGACAGTGCGCGGCGCGTTGATGCGCTTATACGAGTTGACGGTCGGATTGGTGATCGCGGCCAAGGCCTCGGCGTGTTTCATGATGCCGCCGAGGAAGTGATAGCCCTGTTGCGAGAGACCCATCTCTTCGGTCGGGTCATAGAACATGTTGACCTTGCCGGCCTTGTCCCAAACCGAGATGTGTGCGTGGCAGCCGGTGCCGGTAAGGCCTGCGAAGGGCTTGGGCATGAAAGTGGCTCGGAGCCCGTGTTTTTCGGCGACCGATCGCGCCATGAACTTGAAGAATGAATGACGGTCCGCGGTGACGAGGCTGTCGTCGAAGTTCCAATTCATTTCGAACTGGCCGTTGGCGTCCTCGTGGTCGTTTTGATAGGGCCCCCAGCCGAGTTCCAGCATGTAATCGCAGATCTCCGCGATGACGTCGTAGCGGCGCATCAAGGCCTGCTGATCGTAGCAGGGCTTGGAGGCCTTATCCTTGTCGTCGGAAATGGCCGTGCCGTCGGGGCTGATCAGGAAAAATTCGCATTCGACGCCGGTTTTGACGTGCAGCCCCATGCTGGCGGCTTCGGCGACGAGCTTTTTCAAGACGACGCGCGGCGATTGCGCGACGTGCTTGTCGTCCATGACGCAATCGCCCGCAACCCAGGCAACGTCCTTTTTCCACGGCAACTGGATGACGGCCGAGGCATCCGGCACGGCGAACATGTCGGGGTGGGCCGGCGTCATGTCGAGCCAAGTCGCAAAGCCCGCGAATCCGGCGCCGTCTTTTTGCATATCGGCGATGGCGGCTGCCGGAACCAGCTTGGCGCGCTGGGCTCCGAACAGATCCGTGAAAGAGATCATGAAGTAGCGGATGCCGCGTTCTTTTGCGAGTTGAGCTAGATCTTGAGCCATCGTCCGTTTCCTCGTTGTGCGGTTCTTGTTTTGCCGGCGCGCAATACGTTTTCAATATGAAATGAGCAGTCTCAAAGGCCGCCCGATCCCGTCACTCCTGGTATCCAATTTGTTCCTGCAAGAGGCACACGCGCCATGGCGGCCGCCTCTATTGTGAGCGCGCAGAGATCTTCGGGTTCGAGATTGTGAATGTGATTGTGGCCGGCGGCACGCGCGACGGTCTGGATTTCGAGTGTCATGACTTTGAGATAGTTGGCGAGGCGGCGACCGGCACGCACGGGATCGAGGCGTTTGGAAAGTTCGGGATCTTGCGTTGTGATGCCGGCCGGGTCGCGGCCTTCGTGCCAGTCGTCATAACAGCCGGCGGTCGTGCCAAGCTTTCTATATTCTTCTTCGTGTGCGGGATCGTTGTCGCCAAGCGCGGCAAGAGCCGCGATGCCGATTGAGACAGCGTCTGCACCAAGGGCGAGCGCCTTGGCGGCATCGGCGCCGGTACGAATGCCGCCCGAGACGATGAGCTGCACTTTGCGGTGCATGCCGAGATCTTGCAACGCCTGAACCGCAGGACGGATGCACGCGAGCGTCGGCAAGCCGACGTTTTCGATGAAGACCTCTTGCGTGGCCGCCGTGCCACCTTGCATTCCGTCAAGCACGATGACGTCTGCGCCGGCTTTGACGGCAAGCGCGACGTCGTAATAGGGACGAGTGCCGCCGATTTTCACATAGATTGGTTTTTCCCAATCGGTGATTTCGCGCAGTTCGAGAAGTTTGATCTCGAGATCGTCGGGGCCGGTCCAGTCCGGATGACGGCAAGCGGAGCGCTGGTCGATACCTTTCGGCAGGTTACGCATCTCGGCGACGCGATCAGAGATTTTTTGGCCCAAAAGCATACCGCCGCCGCCGGGCTTGGCGCCTTGGCCGACCACGACTTCGATGGCATCTGCCTTGCGAAGATCGTCGGGGTTCATGCCGTAGCGCGAAGGCAGGTATTGATAGACGAGGGTTTTAGATTGTCCGCGTTCTTCGGGCGTCATGCCGCCGTCGCCGGTTGTGGTCGAGGTACCGGCAATCGAAGCGCCGCGGCCCAAGGCTTCCTTGGCATTCGCTGAGAGTGCGCCGAAGCTCATGCCGGCGATGGTGATGGGGATTTTGAGTTCGATGGGCTTTTTCGCAAAGCGCGTGCCGAGCGTGACGGCGGTCGAGCATTTTTCGCGATAACCTTCGAGCGGATAGCGAGAGATGGAGGCACCGAGGAATAAGAGATCGTCAAAGTGCGGAACCTTGCGCTTGGCGCCGCCGCCGCGAATGTCGTAGATGCCGGTTGCCGCCGCGCGCCGGATCTCCGAGAGCGTGTAATCGTCGAAAGTCCAAGATTTACGCGGTGTGGTCGGCGGGTTTTGATAGCTCATCAGTACGCATCCGCGTTGTCGATGTTGAAGTTGTAGAGTTTGCGGGCAGAACCGTAGCGCTTGAATTCGCTTGTCTTGACGCCTTTCATGCCGGCTATTTCCAGAAGCTTGGTCAGCGCATCATGATGTTCGGGCCGCATTTCTTTCTCAACGCAGTCGGCGCCAAGGCTTTTGACGTTGCCGCGCACGAAGAGTTTGGCCTCATAAATGCTGTCGCCGAGCGCGTCGCCGGCGTCCCCCAAAACGACGAGATGGCCCGATTGTGCCATGAAGGCCGACATGTGGCCGATGTTGCCTTTAACGACGATGTCGATGCCCTTCATCGAGATGCCGCAGCGCGAGGAGGCATTGCCTTCGATGACGAGGAGGCCGCCGCGCCCCGTTGCACCGGCGTATTGGCTGGCGTCGCCTTTGATAACGACGCGGCCGGACATCATGTTCTCGGCCACGCCGGGTCCGGCTGAGCCGTGGACCGTGACGGACGCCTTCTTGTTCATGCCGGCGCAGTAATATCCGACGCTGCCACGCACATCGACATTGATGGGTGCATCCAGTCCGACGGCGACGGCGTGCGCGCCGCGCGGGTTAATGATTTCCCATTTGCCCTCGTTGGAACGGTCTGTTTGCTTGTGTAAATCGCTGTTCAGTTCGCGAAGAGGTGTGACCGATAAATCGAATGTCCGCATGTGAAGTGCCCTGTTGACCCGTCTTAGTTCTGCCGTTCCCAGAAGTACACCGTTGAAGGTTCCGGTTCCCAGACCTTGGCTTTATCGATGTTTGGCAGACTTGCGAGCGCCCGGTACTCCGAACCGAAGGCCACGTAGTCGTCCGTTTCGGCCATGACGGCCGGTTTGCAGGCGATCGGATCGCGAATGACGCCGAAGCCATTTTTTGTGCCGACGACAAACGTGAAAAATCCGTCCAGATCGTCGAGGCTTTTTTCCAGCGCTTGTCCGAGATTGAGACCTTGCTTCATGCGCCACGTGAGATAAGCAGCGGCAACTTCGCTATCGTTTTCGGTTTCGAACGTCATGCCGTCGCGTTTGAGATCGCGGCGCAGATTGTTGTGGTTGGAAAGCGAGCCGTTGTGCACGAGGCATTGGTCCTTCCCGGTCGAGAAGGGATGCGCGCCAGCCGTCGTGACCGCGCTTTCGGTCGCCAAGCGGGTGTGGCCGATGCCGTGCGTGCCGGACATTGTTTCGAGCGCGAAGCGTTTTGCGACGTCGGTCGGCATGCCAACTTCTTTGTAGAGTTCCATGTGTGTGCCGATGCCGACGATGGCAATTTCCGGCGCCACGCGACGTAGCTCGTCGCGCACATCGCTCTCGGCTGCAGCCGGAATGGAGAGTACGGCGTGTGTGGTGCGCGGCGTGATTGAGACGGGGCCCTTGGCGACACGCTCGAGTCTTTTGGCAAGTGCTTTGAAGTCGGTTTCTTCAGGCCCGCGCAGCGTGAGCTTGATCGCGTTCTTTGCGCCTTGGCCGTAGATTGCAAAGCCTGCGGAGTCGGGGCCGCGCTCGCACATGGTGCCAAGCATTTGCGACAACATGCTGCCGAGTTTCGGTTCAAGGGCTTTGTTTTTCAGAAAAAGTCCGACGATACCGCACATAGTGACCTCGCCTAGGGCCGCCAAATTGTGTCAGCAAATTAGGCAACAAGCCTGGCAGTGTCAATTCAAGAGAATATAATATTCCTGGCAAGAAATATGGTCAGCGTCGCAATTCTGAATGATGTTCAGGTGCGCGGATAGATGATGATCGAGAGGTAAGTCATCGGTGTTTTGATCAACTTCTCGGGGCCGTGCGGCGCGGTGCTGTCGAACAGGATGGCGTCGCCGGGCTTCAGCCGGTAGCTGCGATCGGCATGGCCGTACTCAACTTCGCCAGTCAGCATGTAAATGAATTCGACGCCATTGTGCTGAAAGGCGGCGTAGGGAACCGCATCCTCGCTGAGCGTAATGAGATATGGCTCAACCACGACATCACCACCCAGTGCGTGTCCAAGCAACTGATATTGGTGGCCGACTTTTGTGCCGCGGCGGCGGATGACAACACCCTCGCCAGCCTTGACGTAGGAGCAATCGCGCCTCTGCTCGAAAGACGAAAACAGCATGGCTATCGGCAAATTGAGGGCCGAAGCAAGCGTTTGAAGTGTATTGAGAGAAGGCGAGATCTGACCGTTCTCGATCTTTGACAACATGCCGGGAGAAATCTCGGCGGCAACTGCAAGCTCGGCGACAGTCAGGCCGGCATCCTTGCGGCTCTGGCGGACCTGCAAGCCAATAGCCTGTTCCAGCGTACGTTCTGACGCTCGGGGCGCGCCCGAACCGGTCGTGAGTGTACCGAGGTCGGCCGGTGCTCGAACAGGTTTGATGCGGGTTTCCGCCATACGGGTGCCTTTGGTGGCCATTGTCCGCCATCATAGCCAAGGCCATTGGATCTTTTCAAATTATCTCGTGCGGAATAGATGGCACTTTAGAGCATGATGGTACCGGCTGGTTGAGTTCCAATCGGCCGCAATATCGGCATATCCGGCCTTGTCAGGAGACGGCTAAACCATGTTCAGCGGCCGCTTCCGTCAGCCAATGCCAGAAGCTGTCTGAATAAGAGCGCGAACATGCAAGCATGAAGCTATCGGAACCGATAGGCCGCCAGAGAATAACGCCAATGTGGGCCGCGTGGGTGACTGCAACTGCGCCTTCCGGCAAGGCACGTGGGTGCAAATCGATTGCGAGTCCCTTGGAGAGCGTGTCGCGCGCTTTGGCTCCAGAGACGCGGATGAGGGTTCGCGCGTCTGTCTGGTCGGCAATCGAAGCAAGACCCTGAAGTTGCCCAGCGAGTTTGGACGCAGGGTCGTGGCTGTCTTTTGCCGGCGCGATGGCGAGCCACTGATCGGGGGCTATGCCTAAGAACTCGATGCCGCCGGTGGACGATGCCAATCTAGGGTTTAACGTCAGCGAGACGCCATAGAGCTCATTGACGCGCGCGACGAGTGCAGCCGTTTGCCCTTTTCGCGCCGCGATCCAGACGACGCTGATTCCATCGAGAACTTTAATTTCTACGTGAGACCGGCTTGCGGACTTTGCCGAGTCGAGAGCGGACCGGGGTTCGAGTTTTGTATTAGACACGGAGACGCACTCCTTCTGTGTCGATGAAACAGGGCGCGACGACTTCGACAAGCGTGTCGCCGCCGCGAACCGGGTCGTAAGCACGTATGATTTCGCCGTGACGTTGAGGCCCGTCCTGTAACAGGCCAAGTCCGATCCAATGCCCGGCCATTGGCGAAAAGGCGACCGATGTCAGATAACCGTGATCGTTCGCTGCCGTGGCGGCGGCATCCTTCTCTAGAAAATGTGCGCCAGCTCTGAGCCGGGCCGCGCGATTGACGGGACGGATACCGACGAGCGATGGGCGCTTAGAGTCCGCTAGTCCTTCGCGGCCTGCGAGTACGCGGCCGATGTAGTCTTTTTTGGCCGACATCATTTTGCCGAGACCGAGATCGGCTGCCGTCGTGGTGCCATTAATTTCGTTGCCGCCGACGTGGCCTTTTTCGATGCGCATCACTCCAAGTGCTTCCGTACCGTAAGGAATGGCGCCGTATTCGGCGCCCGCTTCCATGAGCCGGCGCATGAGCGCGTCGCCGAAGCGTGCCGGAACGCCAATTTCATAGGCAAGTTCGCCGGAGAATGAGAGCCGGTAGAGGCGCGACTTGATCCCGCTGCAAACCGTGAGTTCGGCAATCGCCATGTAGGGGAATGCTGCATTCGATATGTCGAAAGGCGGGTCCACGATTTTTGCGAGCAAGTCGCGCGCACGGGGACCGGCCACGGAATATTGCGCCCACTGGTCGGTGGCCGACATCATTTGCGCGTCGAGAGCCGGCCAAAGCCATTGATGGCAGAATTCGAGATGTTGCATAACTTTGACGGCGTTAGCCGTTGTCGTGGTCATGAAAAAGCGGTCTGGGGCAAAGCGGGCGCATGTGCCGTCATCCATGACGAGACCATCATCGCGCAACATGACTCCATAACGCGCGCGGCCAACGGGGAGCGATGAGAAAGCGTTGATGTAGACGCGGTCGAGTAACGTCGCCGCATCGTTGCCGTGAACTTCAATTTTGCCGAGCGTCGAGACGTCGCAAACGCCAACTTTTTCTCGCGTTGTTTTCACCTCGCGATTGACGGTTTCGAGCCAATCGCTCTCGCCGGGAACTGGGAAATACTGCGGCCGCAGCCAGAGGCCCGTTTCGACGAAGACCGCGCCTTTTTCTTTGGCCCAGTCATAGGAGGGCGGGAGGCGCGTTGGCTTGAAATACTTGCCACGGTGGTGCCCTGCGAGCGCGCCCATGGCCACGGGCGTGTAAGGCGGGCGGGCTGAGGTGCTACCTGTTTCAGAGATTGTTTTACCCGTAATTTCGGCAAGAATGGCAAGGCCAATGACGTTGCCGATTCGTCCTTGGTCGGTCGCCATGCCAAGCGTGGTGTAGCGCTTGACGTGTTCAACCGAGCGATAGCCTTCGCGTTCGGCGAGCGCGATGTCGTCAGACGTGACATCATTCTGGAAGTCGATGAAGGCCTTGTGTTTTGCCTCTTTCACGCGCCATAGCGGAACAATGTCGTAGCCTGTATCGGCGACCGTTGGGACGTAAGGAACGTCTGCCGGGTAGCCTGTGCTCGTGGCTGCACTTGCGCCCCAGCGGGCGCCCTCTGTCAGACATCGCGAGAGTGCGAAGCTGCCAGCTGCGGCACCGATGACGGTCATTCCTTTTGGAACGTCGCCGGGCACGAAGGCTGCAAGTGCGTTGTCCCACTTTGCTTTGCCGTTGAGGTGCGTCGCGATCTGAACGTTGGGATTGAACCCGCCAGAGACCGCAATGAGATCGCATGGAAGTTCGATGGCCGAGCCGTTGTAAGGACGAATGCGCGCGCCTGAAACGGCGAGGCGGCCTTGTGCATCCGTTACGACGCCTGATATGAGCCGCGCGCCTGTTGCTTCTGCGATCTTGCGAACCGCTGCACTGGGATCAGGCCGTGCATCGACGATAGCGGCAACCCGGGCACCGGCGGCGTGAAGATCAATCGCTGTTCGTGCGCCGTCGTCGTTAGTGGTGAAGACGACTGCATTTCGTCCAGGGGTGACGCCGAAGCGGTTGATATAGATTCTGACTGCACTCGCGAGCATGACACCCGGCAAATCGTTGTTGCCGAATACGATGGGCCGTTCGGTGGCGCCGGTCGCGACGATGGTGCGTTGGGCGACAATGCGCCAAAGACGTTGGCGCGGCGTGTGAGGCGCTGGTTTTGGGACATGATCGGCGACGCGTTCGATAGCGCTGAACGTGCCGCTGTCATAGGCGCCGGTGAGCGTTGTGCGCAGAAGAACGCGAACCTCGGGTAGAGTGCGCAATTCGGCTGCGGTTTGACGGACCCAGTCAAGCCCAGAGAGGCCATCCAGCTTTACCTCGTCGCCGAGGAGCCGCCCGCCTAATGCGAAGTTCTCGTCTACCAGGATTACGCGCGCGCCGGAGCGGCCTGCGGCAAGGGCTGCGCTTAATCCTGCGGGGCCGGCGCCGATAATGAGAACGTCGCAAAAGGCAGAACATTTTTCATAGGTGTCGGGATCGGCGGCTTCAGCGGCGCGCCCCAAGCCAGCGGCGCGGCGGATGAGGGGCTCGTACAGCTTTTCCCAGAAGGAAGCCGGCCACATGAAGGTCTTGTAGTAAAATCCTGCGACAAATACGGGCGATAAGAGCCCGTTGATCGACAAGAGGTCGTATTTGAGTGACGGCCAGCGGTTTTGGCTTTGCGCTTCGAGGCCTTGATAGAGTTCGATCATCGTCGCCCGAGTGTTGGGTTCCCGGTGTGCGCCTGAGCGGAGTTCAACGAGCGCATTCGGTTCTTCCGAGCCCGCAGAAAGGATGCCGCGCGGGCGGTGATATTTAAAGGAGCGCCCCGTGAGCGTTACGCCGTTGGCAAGAAGTGCGGAGGCGAGTGTGTCGCCTTCGAAGCCGTGATAGGTTTCGCCGTCAAAGGTGAAACGAAGCGGCGCGCGGCGATCAATAAGGCCTTTGTTTGCGATGCGGTTTGGTTGGTTTGGAGTCGCCATTATACTCCTCCCGTGGAGGCCTTAGCGCGAGCGAGGGCGACGTTTTTGGCGAGCGTTACTGAGGCAATCTCGTGACTGCGCGTGTCACGTGAAACGACGAGCCAAGCGTGGCATCCAGCGCTGTGATACCAGAGTTCTTTATGCGCTCCCGCGACGTTGGCGCGTTCGTAGCCGTAGGTGTAGAAAGCGGCAGCAGCATCCGGTGCGGCGGGATCTGGGCGTGTCAGGCTCGCGTCGCCTTGAATGACGAATTCGTCGAGGCTTCGTTCGCCGCAGAATGGACAGTTGATGCGCATGGAAATGAGCCTCTCAGTGCAAGTTCGGCTGGTTGCCCATGCCTTTTTCGTCAATCATGTGTCCGGTGCGGAAGCGGTCGAGACGGTAGGCGCGTCCAACCTCGTGCGGTTCGTCGCGGGCGATCAGATGCGCGAAGCAGAGGCCTGATGCGGGCGTTGCCTTGAACCCGCCGTAACACCAGCCGGCATTGAGATAGAGGCCATCGATCTGGGTCTTGTCGATGATAGGCGAGCCATCCATGCTCATGTCCATGATGCCGCCCCAGGAGCGGAGAAGCCTCACACGCCCGATGCGCGGCATCAGGGCCATTCCGCCTTCAAGCACATCTTCCACAACGGGGAGATTGCCGCGCTGGGCATAGGAATTGTAGCCGTCAATGTCGCCGCCGAAGACGAGCCCGCCTTTGTCGGATTGACTGACGTAGAAGTGTCCGGCGCCGAACGTGACGACTCCGTCGATGAAGGGTTTGATGCCTTCCGAGACAAAAGCTTGAAGCACGTGGCTCTCGATCGGAAGTTTAAGGCCTGCCATGGAGGCGACGCGCGATGAGTTGCCGGCACAGGCGAGGCCGATTTTCTTGGCCAATATAGACCCGCGCGTCGTTTCGACGCCAGTTGCGCGGCCATTCTCGATTTTGAAGCCGGTAACTTCCGCATTCTCGATGATATCGACGCCAAGCCGGTCGGCGGCGCGTGCATAGCCCCAGGCGACCGCATCATGGCGGACGGTGCCACCGCGCTTTTGCAACAAGCCGCCTTGGATCGGGAAGCGCGCGTCATCGTAGTTGAACCAGGGATACATGTCGCGCACGGCGTCGCGGTCGAGGAGTTCGGAATTGACGCCGTGCAGGCGCATGGCGTTGCCGCGCCGCGCATACGCATCGCGCTGGGTGTCGGAATGATAAAGATTGAGTACGCCGCGCTGGGAGACCATGGCATTGTAGTTGAGGTCTTGTTCCAAGCCTTCCCACAACTTCATGCTCGCTTCGTAGAAAGGGATGTTGCCGGGCAGCAGATAATTGGAGCGCACGATCGTGGTGTTGCGACCGACGTTGCCGGAGCCGATCCAGCCCTTTTCGACAACGGCGACGTTAGTGACGCCATAGCGCTTGGCGAGGTAGTAGGCAGTTGCCAAACCATGTCCGCCGCCGCCGACGATAATGGCGTCATAAGAGGGCTTTGGGGCAGCCGCACGCCATGCGGGCTTCCAGGTTTTGTGGCCTGTGAGGCTTTCGCGCAGAACGCTCCAAAGCGAGTAGTGGTCAGTTGCCATGCGTGGTGATCCTGGTCACAGATCGCGGAAAAACAGGGGCATTGCGACAGTTTCAACTAATACATGTGGCCTTTATTGCCGTTAATATAAGTTTCAGTTATAGTATGGCATGGCGACAAAGCCCGACACATTGCCGTTCGATTTGCGTGGGCTCGAAATTTTCTTGGCCGTCTGCGAGGCGGGAGCAATGGCTCAAGCCGCGCGGGCATTGGGCTTGACGCAGCCCGCGATATCGCAGGCCATTGCCGAACTCGAAAAACGGACCGGGACGAGGCTGTTTGATCGCAGCGTCCGCCCGCTTGCACTGACGCCGGCGGGTGGGGTGATGCGGCAGCGTGCGTCTGCACTTCTTTCAGAGGCACGGCAAATCGGGCCGTTACTTAAAGAAACAGACCGCGGCAAACTATCTCTGGTTCGCATCGGTCTGGTCGATAGTCTCGTGCGGGCGTTAAGCGTGCCGGTCGCAACTTTTTTGGCAAAGCGCGCTGAGTCGGTGCAGGTGCAATCAGGTTTGACGGCCGCGCATGCCGGCGCGCTTCTCACACGCAATCTCGACCTTTTCATTGGTGTTGACGATATGGTGGAGATTGCAGGTCTCGAACGTTTTGAGTTGTTTAGCGAACCCTATGTTTTGTTGCTGTCGCGCGGAACGGAACGGCCTGAGACGCCGCAGGCTTTGGCGAAACTGGCTTCAAAACTCCCGCTCATCCGCTACAGCGCACGCTCGAAAACCGGCATCGACATCGAGCGGCATTTGCGGCGGTTGGGTTTGGAACTTCCGTCAGGTCAGGAATTCGACACGCCCTTTGGGGTGACCGACATGGTGGTGCGCGGCCAGGGGTTTGCGATTTCGACGCCGCTTTGCCTCGCGGAAGCCGCTGTCACGCCCGGACTTGTCGAGGCGGTGCCGTTGCCAGGACCCAAGCTATCGCGAACGCTCACATTGGTGGCCCGCCGGCAAGAGTTCGGCAGTTTGCCACGCGATTTGACGGCTGCCTGCAAAGTTGTGCTGGCGGGCGAGACGATGACGTTGCTGCATCGAACTATGCCGTGGCTCGGCACCCAGTTGAGCTGTTGTCCTTAAGCGTGACGCGTATTCAAGCAGTCTGCGGTTTAACTATTTGAGCGGCCGATCACGCATCAGTGTTGTGCGGCGTTCACGTCATTAGTTATAATGTAACAGTGATAGCTGAGTTCGTGACGAATGACCCTGAGACACCGCCTTATCGCGCTTATTGCACTGGTTCTGCCGTTGAGCCTGCTGGTTGGCGGGCTGCTGACGTATTGGCACGCGGTACGAAAGGTCGAAACCGAAATGGCCGGCGCGCTTGCGTTCGGAGAGAGTTCCGTTCGCGACGCTATTGCCTCGATGACGCCGTCGTCTGACCCCGGACAGCATCTAGCGCGCGTCGTTGCGTCATTCAACGGCGAGCGGCACTTGAGAGTTAGCCACACCGGCAGTGACGGCACTATTGTCGTCTCGTCGCAAGTGAGCCGCCCGAATGTTCCGCCGCCCGCATGGCTTGTGCGCATGTTGGCCGGTCCGCAACATTCGGTCTCCGTAGCGCTTCCTGGCGACATGAAGAATTCCGGTAAACTTTTGATCATTGCTGATCCTTTGAACGAGGTCACGGAAGTCTGGGATGACGTCACGCTTAAGCTAACCATTGTCGCCCTATTCTTCGGTTTAGTTTTAGGGCTGGTGTATTGGGCGCTGGGCCGGGCGTTGAGACCGCTCGAAAATCTTTCGAAAGCGCTCGCTGAAGTCGGACACGGAAATTTTGCGGCGCACGTGCCCGAAAGCGGCCCGCAAGAACTGTCGGCGATCTACAAAGAATTCAATCGCATGGCCGATCAACTGCAAGTAGCGGAGACACAAAACCGCAGGCTAAACGCCCAACTTTCAACCGTGCAGGAAGAAGAGCGCGCCGATATTGCCCGCGATCTGCACGATGAAATTGGCCCATTTCTTTTCGCCGTGGACGTCGATGCGCAGACGATACCGAACTACTTGGAGCGGGGCGCCGTGCAAGACGCAACGTCACGGGCTTCAGCGATCCGCCAGTCGGTCGCGCATATGCAGAGCCATATCCGGTCGATACTGAGCCGGCTGCGGCCTTCGATGCTGCTTGACCTCGGTCTTTCTCATGCCCTTGAGCAACTCGTTGCGTTCTGGCGCCAGCGGCATCCGGAAATTTCGTTCGATGTGAAGACGGAGCAGACGGGATTTAGCGCCAAGATCGACGAAGTAGCCTATCGCATTGTGCAAGAAGCAGTGAGTAACGCCGTCCGGCATGGGGACCCTTCGCGGATAGGCATTGTCATCGAGCCCGGCGACTTAGGAATTTTGCAGATTTCGGTTTCAAACAACGGCCGGCAACTGACTGATAACGGCTCGCACGGCTTCGGCCTAGCCGGCATGCGCGAACGGATTGCGGCGCATGGCGGAACTTTGACCATCTCCAACCTCGAAGACGGTCGAGGCGTGGAATTGATCGCGGCCTTGCCATTATCGGTGGCCAAGTCACCTGGTAACGAAAAAGCGGAAAGTGTAGCGCACGCAACATGAAGATATTGCTTGTCGAAGATCATGAAGTTGTCCGAGAGGGGGTCAGACGATTGCTCTCTATGCATTTCGACGCGACGGTATTCGAGGCTGAAACCGTTGTGCGGGCACTTGAGAGCTATCTTGTCAACAAACCCGGTCTTGTTGTTCTCGATCTGAACCTTGAAGGCGCGGGCGGGCTGGAATTCTTGCGGCGTGTGGTGTCTATCGACAGCGGTGCGCGGGTTATCATATTTTCGATGCATGCCGAGCCAGCGTTTGCCATACGTGCATTGAAGGCAGGTGCGCGCGGCTATGTGAGCAAGAGCGCGCCTGTTGACGAACTTGTTGCAGCGGTGCGCAAAGTCTCGGACGGCGGCGTCTATGTCGATCGTGATATTGCGGCACTTATTGCTGCAAATCCTAGTGCAACCAACGATCCATTGCAGGCGCTCAATGCGCGCGAAGTAGAAATTCTGCGGTTGCTGGGCCAGGGAAAAAGCCTGACGGCGATCGCTGACTCGCTGGGAGTTGCCTACAAGACAGTGGCCAATAACTGCAGTCAGATGAAGGTAAAACTAGGCGTAGAGCGCACGGCGGACCTCATCCGACTCGGCTTTCAAAGCCTGCAGGCGTAAACGTATCGGTCATACGCTCAGAAGCAAATGTTCGCGTTCCCACGGACTGATAACCCGCATGAACTCCTCGAACTCGGAGCGCTTCAATTGCAGATAAAGATGCGCGAAGCGGGGTCCCAGAATGTTATGCAGCGCCTTGCTTTCTTCAAAGTCGGTCAGCGCTTCGAGAAGTCCGCGCGGCAGTTGATGCGAATTGCGATAGGCGTTTCCGACAACGGCTGGACGCGGCTCCAACTTGTTTTTCATGCCGAGATACCCGCACGCAAGACTGGCCGCGATGGCCAGGTATGGATTTGAATCCGAGCCCGGCAACCGGTTTTCAACGCGGCGCGCAGTCTCCGGCGAGATCGGCACCCGCAATCCGCAAGAACGATTGTCGTTGCCCCACTCGACGTTAATCGGTGCCGCCCCGTTGGGGACCAAGCGGCGGTAAGAGTTTACATACGGGGCAAGCAGACACATGGCGGCGGGCAGAAACTGCTGTTGACCGGCAAGAAACTGGTAGAACAGCGCCGTTGGCTGGCCGTCTGCATCCGAAAAAACATTCTTTCCCGTTTTGGCATCGACGATACTTTGGTGAATATGCATCGCACTGCCCGGCTCGTTTTCCAGGGGCTTGGCCATAAACGTGGCGTAGCAGCCGTGCGTGAATGCGGCTTCGCGGATGGTGCGCTTGAAAAAGAACACCTGATCGGCAAGGTCAATCGGATCGCCGTGCAGTAGATTGATTTCGAGCTGCGCCGCGCCGCCCTCCTGAATAATGGTATCGATTTTTAGATACTGGCGCTCGGCGAAATCATAAATGTCATCAACTATCTTATCGTATTCATCGACAGCGCCGAGGCTGTATGACTGCCGGCCGGCGCCTTTGCGGCCCGAGCGGCCTGTTGGTGGTTCCAAGGGGTAATCGGGATCGGGGTTGGTCTTGGTTAGATAGAATTCGAGTTCTGGCGCAACGACCGGTACCCAGCCTTCCTTATGGTACAAAGCGACAATTCTTTTCAGCACGTTGCGCGGTGCGATTTCGACGGGCTCGCCATTCTGCCAAGTGGCATCATGAATGACCTGGGCCGTTGGGCTTGAGGCCCACGGCGCCGGGCGGATCGTACCAAGATCTGGGACCATCATCAGGTCGCTCTCGGCATAGAGTGCCTGGCCATCGTCTTCAAAACCGACGTAATCTCCGGTAATTGTCTGGTGGAAGATGGAAATCGGCAGGTGCACTGCATCAAGTTTCACGAACTTTTCGGCCGGCATAGTCTTGCCGCGGGCCACACCAGCAATGTCAGGTACGGCGCAATCGATCTCTTCGATGCGGTGCTGCCGGAGCCAATCGCGTAATCCTTCGGGGGTTGAGCCCGCGCCATAGGCTTCGGCATCCACAGGCGGGGCTCCGGTATCGGCTGTCATGGTTTGCACCTGGTAATTTGCTTGAAACGGCCTACTCAGCATCCACATCGGGGAGCGGGTGCTGGATATTCGGCCAATCAATAATAACGATAGTATCTTGTACCCCGGAGAATTTGTGATCACAATGGAACGGTTAGGCAACAGTGCATGGCCCTTTCCGTTAAGGTCACTGAAGGCTCGCGATACGGCCCACGAACATGCGGGTGAAGCGCATTGGAGCGGGATAGTTAAGCATCTCCAAGGAGGTTAGAACCAATGATCGGACAGATAAGCCGCCGCCGCATTGTTGCGACGAGCATCGCACTTGCAACCATGGCCTTAGGGCATGCGGTGCTTGCTGCAGACAAAGAAGTGCGTGTCTACAACTGGTCCGACTATATCGACGAGGAAAACCTCAAGGCATTCACGGCCGAAACGGGGATAAAGGTCGTCTATGACGTATTCGATAGCAACGATATCCTCGAGACGAAGCTGTTAGCCGGCAAGACGGGGTACGACGTCGTCGTGCCAACCGGCAACTTCCTCTCCCGGCAAATTCAAGCCGGCGTCTT
Organism: Hyphomicrobium sp.; assembly: GCA_031373745.1. Taxonomy (GTDB): domain Bacteria; phylum Pseudomonadota; class Alphaproteobacteria; order Rhizobiales; family Hyphomicrobiaceae; genus Hyphomicrobium_B. The sequence continues at coordinate 54,036 of JANMNH010000116.1, forward strand.
CCAGAAGCTCGATAAAACCAAGCTGACGAACTGGGAGCACCTCTGGCCGGAAGTCATGAACCGGCTCGCTAAATACGACCCCGGCAACGAACATGCCGTCAATTACATGTGGGGCACGACGGGCATCGGTTACAACGTCAAGAAGATCAAGGAACGGATGCCGGACGCCCCGCTGGACTCCTGGAAAATGGTCCTCGACCCCGATGTGATTTCGAAGTTCAAGGACTGCGGGGTTATGATGCTTGACGCGCCTGACGAGGTCACGGCCGCGACCATGAACTATCTCGGCCTCGATCCGAACTCCAAGAACCCGGACGACTTCAAGAAGGCGGCCGAGCACTTCAAGAAAATCCGGCCTTCTGTGCGCAAGTTCCATTCCTCGGAATACATCAATGCTCTCGCTAACGGCGATGTCTGCATTGTGGTCGGCTGGTCGGGTGATATCGTCCAGGCGAAGACGCGCGCAGAGGAAAAGAACAAAAAAATTAAGGACGAGAACAAGCACGTCGAAATTGCTTACACCGTTCCGAAAGAAGGGGCGCAGATGTGGTTCGACAACATGGCCATTCCGAAGGATGCAAAAAACGTCGAGGAAGCCCATGCCTTCATCAACTACATGATGAAGCCGGAAGTAGCAGCTAAGAACACCGAATTCATTGGTTACCCTAACCCCAATCTTTCTTCGCAGAAACTAATCAAGAAAGAAATTTTCGAAGACCCGCAAATCTATCCATCTGCGGACACTATGGGCAAACTGTACATGGTGACGCCCAACGAAAAGGACGTGCAACGTATTCTCGTCAACAATTGGCGAGACATGAAGCGAAAGTAGGTTGAATAGGGGCCTCAGGCAGCCATACCTGCTGGGGCCCCGGCTCGTTCAGCGTGATAGCGCTGCCGGCAAAGCCGATGTCCAATCCCCAAAATTCCTCTTCCCGGAAAATGCAGGAGTACCCGATGGCGACTAAGACACTTGGCCCCGTGCGCCGGAAATTTGCGCCCTGGGACGAGCCCGGCAAGGCGCCATTCATCGAGTTCAAGAATATCGTCAAGAAGTTCGGCGATTTCGTCGCCGTCGATGGAGTGAATCTAAGTATCTACGAACGCGAATTCTTCGCGCTGCTCGGTCCGTCCGGTTGCGGCAAAACCACATTGCTGCGCATGCTGGCCGGCTTTGAATTGCCAACATCGGGCGAAGTTATACTTGCTGGCGAAGATTTGTTGGATACTCCGCCGTACCAGCGTCCAATCAACATGATGTTCCAGTCTTACGCGCTTTTTCCTCATATGACTGTTGAACAGAACATTGCCTTTGGCCCTACGCAGGATAGCACTCCAAAAGGGGAGATCGAGGCGCGAGTCCAGGAGATGCTGAAACTCGTCCAGCTCGAGCCTTTCGCAAAGCGCAAGCCGCACCAATTATCCGGCGGTCAGCGTCAGCGCGTGGCCTTGGCCCGTGCGCTTGCAAAGCGCCCCAAGCTGCTGTTGCTCGACGAGCCGCTAGGAGCCTTAGACAAGAAGTTGCGCGAGGAGACGCAATACGAGCTGATGGACTTGCAGCAAACGCTCGGACTCACGTTCATCGTCGTCACGCACGACCAAGAGGAGGCCATGACCGTCGCAGACCGTATTGCGGTTATGGACAAGGGTAAGCTTGTTCAGGTCTCGTCGCCGACCGAACTCTACGAGCAGCCGAACTGTAAATACGTTGCCGACTTTATCGGCGACATCAATCTCATTGAGGGCAATGTATCGGCGGTCGATGGCGCGGGAAATGTAAAACTTGAGGGTGCGGCGTTGACTTCGCCTATCGACATCCAAAGCGATGTCAAGGTCGCCAAAGGCGAGAAAGTTTGGCTGGCGCTTCGTCCCGAGAAGATCCGCGTTTCTCTGGATCCTCCCGCCAATGGCGCCGCCAACAGCATCGAGGGCTCGGTCTACGATATTGGCTATTTGGGTGATACGTCGGTTTATCACGTGAAGCTGCCGTCCGGCGCGACAATACGAACCCTCTCCGCCAACACCACCCGCCTCGTCGAAAGGCCGATAGGCTGGGATGACAAGGTTTGGCTGTCCTGGGGCCGCGATTCTGGCGTACTACTGACTAAGTAAGAAGGACGCGCAAGCATGGCCGCCTCCCCGAATAATTCCTGGACCAAATGGTTGCCGGTTTTAATTCCTTACGGCTGGCTGCTGTTCTTTTTTCTTGTCCCCTTCTTGATCGTTGCGAAAATTTCAGTCTCAAGCACCGACACTGCTATCCCGCCCTATATACCGGTCTTCGATCCTATTGCCGATGGCTTGAGCGGCATTTGGGAGAAGGCGAAAGAATTCACATTCGACAATTACAAGCGGCTTATCGAGAGCGATCTCTACTACCGCGCTTATCTGTCGAGCCTCTGGATCGCGTTGGTGTCAACTTTCTTGACACTACTGATCGGTTATCCGATGGCCTATGCCATGGCGCGTGCGCCGGCGCACTGGCGGCCGCTCTTGCTTATGCTCGTGATCCTGCCGTTCTGGACGAGCTTCTTGATCCGGGTCTATGCCTGGATCGCAATTCTTTCGACTGAGGGGTTTCTCAACAATTTCCTGATGTACATAGGTGCCATCGACGCGCCGCTGTCGATCCTCGCCACAAACACCGCCGTCTATATCGGCATCGTCTATTCGTACCTGCCTTTCATGGTGCTGCCGCTCTACTCGGCATTGGAAAAAATGGACGACACGCTTCTGGAAGCGGCTTCCGACCTTGGCTGTCCGCCCCTGCAGGCGTTCTGGAAAATCACATTTCCGTTGTCGTTGCCGGGCGTCATTGCCGGCTGCTTCCTCGTCTTCATTCCCGTCGTTGGCGAATTCGTCATCCCCGATCTGCTCGGCGGCTCGGAAACGGAGATGATCGGCAAGGTGATGTGGGATGAATTTTTCAGTACGCGCGATTGGCCGGCTGCATCGGCCGCAGCCATTGTACTGTTGCTGATCCTCGTGGTTCCTATCGCCATTTATCAGAATCAGCAGGCCAAGGCTGCGGGAGCAACGAAATGAGAAAGCTATCGTGGTTCAACGCTATGTCTCTAACGTTGGCGTTCGCGTTTCTCTATATTCCGATCCTGTTGCTCGTCATTTTTTCGTTCAATCTTGGTCCCAACGTTGCGATTTGGACCGGATGGTCGACGAAGTGGTACAGCTCCGTGTTTCAGAACCAGCAGCTTATGGACGCTGCTTGGGTCACGTTTCAGATTGCACTTATTTCGGCGACTCTGGCTACAATACTCGGTACGCTCGCCGCCATAACCTTGACCCGTTTCGGCCGCTATCGCGGATCGCTGCTGTTTAATGGCATGGTGTACGCACCGCTTGTGATGCCCGAGATTATTCTTGGTTTGGCTCTGTTGCTGCTTTATGTTGCGATCGGTTTTGAGCGAGGGTTCTGGACGATCGCTCTCGCCCATACCACGTTTACACTGTGTTTCGTCGCGGTGGTTGTTCAGTCCCGGCTCGTCACATTCGATAGAAGCCTCGAGGAGGCCGCGCTAGATCTAGGCTCGCCGCCGCTGAAGACCTTCTTTATTATCACCTTGCCGCTGATACTGCCGGCCGTTGTCTCCGGGTGGTTGCTGGCTTTCACGTTGTCGCTCGATGATTTGGTAATCGCTAGCTTCGCTACCGGTCCCGGGGCCACAACTCTTCCCATGCGCATCTACTCGTCCGTTCGTCTCGGCGTGAAACCGGAAATCAATGCCATCTCGACCTTGCTGATTGCCGTCGTGAGCGTCGGCGTGATTTTGGCATCGCTGATCTCCAAGCAGCAAGCCGTGCGCGATGAACAGGAGCGGCGTGCCGCCGGCAAGTCTTGAGACATATTCGCGCTCGTATTGGCAATGCCGCACAAGCTATCGTGCCGGCGTGTCGCGGCTACAAACGCGTCCGCAGCTGAGCGATCGACATGGCAGAGCAGCACGTCAACTCCTATTACGCGGCGACAGTCAACGACCGGACGCGCTATCCGCAGCTTCAGGGCCGCGTCAAAGCTGACTTTTGCGTCATTGGCGGCGGGTTCTCGGGCGTGGCCACCGCGCTCACGCTTGCCGAGCGCGGCTACTCGGTTGCGTTGCTTGAGGCAAACCGGATTGGCTGGGGCGCTTCTGGGCGCAACGGCGGTCAGATGATTGCCGGTATTAGCGGCGAACACAACGTCAAGCGTCAGTTGGGCGAGGCTGGCATCAAGTTGCTGCGCGACATTCGCTATCGCGGACACGATATCATCGAAGACCGCGTGCGCCGCTATGGCATCGAATGCGATCTAAAGCATGGATGGATGGAAGCGGCCGCACATCTCAGTCACATGAAAGGGTTGCGCGAATATGTCGAAGAACGCCTGGCCGAAGGCGATGGCGATCAGCTGAAAATTGTCGAGCCGACCGAGATGCGGCAAGTTCTTGGAACATCTGTCTATCATGGCGGATTTATCGACCGGCGCAGCGGGCATCTGCATCCACTCAATCTTTGTATGGGCGAAGCGCGCGCAGCGGCGCAGCTCGGTGTGCAGTTGTTTGAAGAGTCTGCGGCGATTGAACTGAAGGGTGGAACAAAACCCTATGCACTCACGGCGTCCGGACGCGTCGATGCGACGGCGATCGTCCTTGCCGGGAGCACGGATCACGCCTTTCAGCGCGGGCCGCTTCGGGGGCTGACACTTCCAACGGGCAGCTACATCATCGCGACGGAACCTTTGACGGCGTCCCAAGCGAGCGAAATCAACCCGCAGGATCTCGCGGTGGCCGATAGCAATATCGTGCTCGATTACTTCCGGCTCTCGGCCGACCGGCGGATGTTGTTTGGGGGCAGGTGCAATTATTCAAACCGCGATCCCAAGGATTTGGCGACAGCTTTGAGGCCAAGGCTCGTTGAGATTTTCCCGCAGCTTGGTGGCAAGGCGATCGATTTCAGTTGGGGCGGGCGGATTGACATCGTTCTTACGCGGGTTCCAGCCATTGGCCGTATGGAACCCAATCTCTATTACTTGCAGGGATATTGCGGACATGGCGTGAACACAACGCATCTGGCGGCCGAAATCATTGCGGATGCGATTTGCGGGACGACAGAGAAATTCGATCTCTTCGAGCGAATTCGCCACATCCGTTTGCCCGTAGGCCGGTGGGCCGGAAATCAGATACTTGCTTTGGGGATGCTCTATTACCGGCTCAAGGATTTGCTATGAGCGGCGGCGTCTGGGAACAAAAAAACCGGAGCACGAGGCTCCGGTTTTGAAGTTTGACGGATAATTGTTCGCTTTATGGGAGCGCAACCTTTGCGCCGAATACGAAGCGATCGTCGGTGGATGTGATACCTGCCTGGTTAACATCTCTGTTGGAACCATAGTACCGCATGTCGAAGGTAATCTTTTCGACCGCGAGCGCAATGCCTGCATTCCAGTAGACGATGTCGTCAAAGTTTATGCCGTTGTTTTCCGTCGAGAATACATCTTCCACGGTCTGGTAGCCAACCAATGCGCTGATAGTTGGAGTGAAGGGACCGATTTGGGGCAAACTATAAGCCAGAGAACCCTCGATGGAGTGTGAAGTGCCCGTTTCGAATGCATAGTCTGGCGAGTAGAAGTAGGTCACGGTACCGGTCAAGCTCTTGACGACTTCCGTGCTCGCGGAGGCCTTAAGTTCGATATAGTTGGCCGTCACATCGACGCCGCCGGTCAGATTGACGTTGTTCGAAAACTGGCTCGGATAATAATAATAGAGAACGCCGAAATCGAAATTCACGTTGCCCCACACCGGCTTGACGCCCGTATAGAAGTCTATCTCCTTGTTCGCGCCGCCCTGGAATTCTCTATCGACGTTCGATGCCCAGATACCGGCGTACCACATGCCGTACCCGATATCGGCACCGCCTTGGATGACCGGCTTGTCGTCTCTCTGGGAGAATCCACGGAACATATAGTCTGAGAAACCGCCGATGTTGAAGCTGTAAGTGAACTCTGGAGCCTCATCTGCGGCACGGGCCGCACCGGTCAGTGTCATGCCCGCCATAGCCGCTGCGCCTGCGAGTTTCAGAAACTTCGTCATGTCGTAGAACCCCCGTCCCAATCATCCAAGTGCAAACTAGAGAATTCGACTCTCGTTTTGCTGTTGACATCAGGAAACAGAAATGGCGCCAAACACTCAAGCAGTTCTTGGGTGTAGAGGCCATGTTGCTAGGGGTTGTTGCGAAAACGACACTTTGCTCAAGTTTTCTCCACAACAAGTGCGGCAGGTGATTAGAAAAAAGGCCTTAGAACGCCAAGGCGCTCTCGGGAAGGGGTCGGCTCGTCACCTCGCGCAGCGAAAAGCTCGATTTGAGCCGCACGACGCCCGGGAGGCGGGAAAGCTGTTCTTTGTGAATACGTTCGAAATCTGCAAGATCGCGCGCCATTACGGTGATGAGGTAGTCGTTCTCACCAGACATGAGATGACAAGAGACGATGGATGGCGCTGCGATAGCTGCTTTTTCGAATGACGCAAGTAGTTCTTCGTTTTGGCTTTTAAGCGCGATCTCGACGAAAATTGTCATCTGAATGCCAAGGGCTTGCCGGTTCACGCGGGCCTGATAGCCCTCAATCACTCCGGCCTCTTCTAGGGCTTTGATGCGGCGCGCGACGGCTGTGGGCGACAAGGGCACCCGCTCGGCAAGCTCCACTTGACTGAGGCGACCGTCTCGAACGAGAGCGCTCAATATGGCCTTATCTAGCGCATCAAGGTTCATAAAAGATGGAATCCAGCTATTTTTAGAAAATTTGGACGATATTATGCGTAATTGCGTTATTTTTCAACGATAAAATCCGAGTTATTCAAGAAATTTCGGAGCATGATGCACTCCAGATAACCGGAAAAGGCTTTTGGAGACAAAACCATGCGGATCGGCGTTCCAACGGAGATTAAAAGCAACGAGTTCCGCGTCGGGCTCGTTCCAGGTTCGGTGCGCGAACTGGCGGCGCGCGGCCACGAAGTCCTCGTCCAGTCGGGCGCCGGTGCCGGCATTTCGGCAGACGATGCAACTTATGAGAAGGCCGGCGCGCGGATTGTTCCCGACGCAGCCGCCGTGTTTCGCGACGCCGAGATGATCGTCAAGGTCAAGGAACCGCAAAAGAGCGAATACACGCGGCTCGGCTCGGATCAGATCCTGTTTACCTACCTGCATTTGGCCCCCGATCCCGAACAGGCGCGCGGCCTCATGGCGTCCGGTTGCGCGGCGATTGCTTACGAGACGGTGACCGATGCGAGCGGCGGACTGCCCTTGTTGGCCCCAATGAGCGAAGTGGCCGGGCGCTTGTCGATTGAAGCGGCTGCAATGGGCCTTCGCCGGCCCACGGGCGGACGTGGCGTATTGATGGGCGGCGTTCCAGGCGTCCGGCCTGCGAAAGTTGTCATTCTTGGTGGCGGCGTGGTTGGCACGCATGCGGCGCGCATGGCAGTTGGACTTGGCGCCGACGTTACAATTCTTGATCGCTCGCTGCCGCGTCTGCGTCAGTTGGACGAATTGTTCGAAGGCCGGGTCAAAACACTGGCCTCGACGATGGATAGCGTCGAAACGGAAGTGCTTGGTGCTGACGCGGTGATTGGTGCCGTGCTGGTCGCCGGAGCAAGCGCACCGAAGCTCGTCACGCGGGCCATGTTGAAAGAAATGAAACGCGGCGCAGTGCTGGTTGACGTGTCGATCGATCAGGGCGGGTGTTTTGAGACATCGCGGCCAACGACCCATGCCGAGCCGACGTTTGAAGTTGACGGTATCATTCACTATTGCGTCGCTAACATGCCGGGCGCCGTTCCGGTGACAAGTGCGCAAGCGTTGAACAACGCAACGCTGCCGTTTGTGATCAAGCTCGCGGAGCGCGGACTAGCGGCGTTTGATCGCGACCCGCATCTTGCTGCGGGACTAAACGTCAAAAGTGGACGCATCATGCATGCGTCGGTTGCGTCGTCGCTTGGTTTCGACAGTCTGGATGGTTCGCGCTCCTTTCGCGTCGCGGCAGAGTAAGGTCAAATAGAACCCCCGTGCCGCCGGCCAACACGCGCCCGGCACTCGCAGAAGCGCCGGGTTGCAGGAAATTGCGGTCCGGCGTTTCGCTTTTCGAGTGCTTTGGAAACTTGTCCAGCGGTGTGAGTTGTATCTATGTGCGCCACAAGTCAATTGGCGCGCGAAGCCGGAGCCGGGCGCCGATCGGCGCTCCGCCTCTGACATTTCTGATGTTTTTGGAATTGAAATCCGTACGCTGGATTAGCTACGGCTTGTCTTCCCGCCCTTGGCGACGCAAGCGGACTTCGACATCATCTTGACGCCCTGGCCTTTGCACGCGTTCTGGCCCTTGCAGCCATTTCCAGTAGACTTGCAGCTGCCTGTACCCTTGCAAGCGTTCAGGCCGAAACATTTCACCTTATAGTCGGCTGCGTGGCCCGTTGTGGGTGCCGTGATCGAACCGGCGAGCATCATCGTGGCAGCGGCGGCGGCGAGTGTAGCGCCTGATGTTTTGGTTAGTTTCATTGTCTTCCTCCTGATGTCGGCAATGGCATGCCGTGATTTAGGCGAACCCTGCTGATCGGCTCACTCAATGAGAGTTCAGCATCAGGGGAGGTACGCTAGCTGTTGGTGTAAAGTTTCATATTTTCTTTATCGTGCCGGGGAATCTTGATGCTTGATCGAAATATCACTCAACGCCCGGAATTTGCGCTACGGCGCACAACCCTGTTAACGGTACCGGCCAGCTCCGCGGGATCAAACACTGGCAGCGAGCAAATGCGGTCGGTGCAGGCGAAGGCTGCGGGTTCATCCAATTCAGGATACTGCACATCGGGATTTGAGAGGGCGCCTTCGCGCTTGTCCCACCAGTCAATGCGCCGGTAATGAGCGGGGTAGGCGAGTGCTGCAGCATGGAGAGCCGCCGATTTCGGGTCGTCTTTGTGCCCGACAATAGTTATGTGCGTCGGCTCTCGAGCAAGTTCTGCATCGATCAACAGTGCGCCCGAATGCACGCTTGGCCTCTCAAGGTGATTTTCAGAAAGGGCAAAGCGGGCGGCGTGTCCGGCAAGTTCAAAGTCGTTTTTGTCGCCGGTATAGCGATGCAGGAGATTAGAAAAGCGCGCGGTTTGGATTTGTTCTTCGAGTATTTTGGCGGGACTTGCAAACACGCCGATGTTTGCCTCCGATTGAACGGACGTCAAAAGCCCTCCGGAGGGATCTTGGAGTTTGCTTGTAATGAAATCACCTGCTTCACTAGCGACGCGCATCCATTTTCTATCGCCGGTCGCAGCATAGAGTTCGAGCGCTGCTTGCCCCATTGAAAGCGTATCGCCGAGAAACGGTCCGCCGCGATCGGCATCTCCATGAGTGTAGCCGCCTCCTTCGAGCCACCGGTTCTTCACGATCCATTCTGCGGCATTTTTCGCCGCGTCGAGAGCTGCCGTGTCGCCCGTTACTGCAAAATGTGCAGCAAGGCTGCGGATCGCCCAGCCGTTCTCACGGGTATAAATGTGTTGATCGATCTTAGGTTTTTTCGGGAGGGCGTTTCGCGCGGCTTGAGATAATGCGTAGTAGGCTTTGCCTGGCATTGTCTCATCAACATCGGCATCTTGGCTAGTGAAGAACGCTCCATTTGGAGCTCGAAGAACGTCCATAAGATACTTCTTGATTGTTGCCGCCGCCTCAAGAAATCGCGGATCGCGCCATTGGGCGTAGGCTTCCGAAAACTGCCGCAAACCATTTGCCTGGTACCACATAATCTTTTCGTAGTGCGGCGACTTCCAGTCCGCCGCGTCGGAATACTGGTAGAGCCCGCCCTCAACCGTATCGATGAGGTTGAGTGCGGCGGCGAATGTTTTTTGGGCCCTTGCTGCGGCTTCTTTATCACCATTTGCCGCGAGCGAGAATTCCCAGTCCATGCGGTCGGCATCGATAAATTTATGTACCGTGCCCCAGCCGCCAAACTCAGTGTCGAAGGCATCGATCGTGTTTGCGGCGAGTTCGGTTCGGCTCGCGGTCAAAAGCAAATGGGACTTTGCCGGTTCGGCAGGAGGCTCGACGACGACCGAGGGGCCCGGCGTCGGGTCGGCAATGACGGCCTCAAGGAGTGCTGTCATCGCTTTGGGCTCGATGTATCCGGCGCGCTTGACGATTTCGGTGCCGTCAGGCGCAAAAATGATTGTCGCAGGCCAGCCCCAATCGCCGTACCGGTTCGACAGATCGGGGTTAGCGTCCTGATCGACGCGAACGGTTATAAATTTGGATTTGAGGAGATAAGCGACGTCCGGATCTCGATAGGTCGTTTTTTCCATGACGTGGCACCAATGGCACCAGACGGCCTCGAGATCCAGAATGACGAGCCGGTTCTCGGCCTTCGCTTTCGCGAAAAGGTCTACAGACCAAGGTTGCCAATTTAGTTCTGCCCTGGCGCGCGGTATGGGCATCAAGACGAGACAGAATAGACTAAACGCCAGAATGCGCTTCAACCACATGGCATGCTGCTCCCGGTTGTTCATCGGGAAGGTACGCACACGTCCGGCGTAGAGTTTCAGGGCCCGCGAAATTATTCTTGTCTCAAGATGTTGTCACGGCAATTTGGGTTAGCGGCTCTCTAGGAAGCCTATTTCAGGGTTGGAAAGTTGAATTCCGCGCCCTTGCGAATTCCGGTTGGCCAGCGTGCTGTGATGGTTTTGATACGCGTGTAAAAGCGCACGCCTTCTGGGCCATAAATCGCGTGATCTCCAAACAACGAGCGCTTCCAGCCGCCGAAGGAGTGGTACGCCACAGGCACGGGAAGCGGCACGTTGATGCCGACCATGCCAACTTGGATCTTGTCCGCAAAAGCGCGGGCCGCGTCTCCGTCGCGCGTGAAAATTGCGGTGCCGTTGCCATATTCGTGGCTATTGATGAGATGAGCGGCTTCGTCATAGCTCCCGGTGCGCACTATTGAAAGAACAGGCCCGAAAATTTCTTCCTTGTAGATTGTCATGTCTTTTGTGACGCGATCGAACAGCGAACCGCCGAGGAAGTAACCATTCTCATACCCCTGCAATTTAAAGCCGCGGCCATCGACGACAAGATCTGCACCTTCGTCGACGCCGAGATCGATTAAACCCGAAATGCGCCGCTTGGCTTCTGCTGTCACCACGGGCCCCATCTCGGAATCGGGGTCGGTCGCTGGGCCAACGCGAAGCGCGCGTACTTTCGGCGCCAAGGCTTCGACCAGCCGGTTGGCAGTTTTTTCGCCAACGGGTACGGCGACGGAAATCGCCATGCAGCGTTCGCCTGCAGAACCGTATCCAGCGCCCATGAGGGCATCGACTGCCTGATCCATATCGGCATCTGGCATAACGATCATGTGGTTCTTGGCGCCGCCTAAAGCTTGCACGCGTTTTCCGGCGGTTGAGCCGCGCCGGTAGACGTATTCGGCAATTGGCGTCGAGCCGACGAAGCTGACAGCTGCGATATCGGGGTGATCTAGGATGGCATCGACGGCAATTTTGTCTCCATGCACCACGTTGAGAACGCCGTCCGGGAACCCCGCTTCCTGAAATAATTCCCAGGCCAGCATGACTGCGGACGGATCGCGCTCCGAAGGCTTCAAGATGAACGTGTTTCCGCAAGCAACGGCGACCGGATACATCCACATTGGCACCATGGCTGGGAAATTGAATGGCGTGATGCCGGCCACGACGCCCAATGGCTGGCGATCAGACCAGCTATCGATATCGGGGCCGACGTTGCGGCTAAATTCACCCTTCAAAAGATGTGGGATGCCGCACGCAAAATCGACAACGTCGATGCCGCGCTGGAGTTCACCAAGAGCGTCCGCGTGGGTTTTGCCATGTTCCTTTGAAATGGCCCGCGCGATGTCATTAGCATGGCGCTCAAGGAGTTCTTTGAATTTGAACATCGGCTTGACGCGTTTCATGGGCGTCGTCGTGCCCCATTCAACGGACGCTTGTTTGGCAGCAGCGACGGCAGCGTTGACTTCAGCGACCTCCGAGAGCGGGAGAACGGCCGACTTTTCGCCTGTTGCGGGATTGAAAACGGACGCCGTGCGCGTTGAGGCCGACGTGACCTTGCGGCCGCCGATTCCGTTTTGGATGGTCTCGAGTGACTGCATTGGGTTCCGTTCTTGGTAGTTGATCTGTCTCGTGCGTCGCGCTGTTAGTTTGTTGTTTTGAAAACCATGGTCAAAGTGTCGAACAATTGATCGATCTCAGCTTTCGAAATGATCAATGGCGGCGATAGCGCAATAATGTCGCCGGTTTGACGAATGAGAAGATTGTTCTCAAAGGCCTTAACGAAGCGATCATAAGCGCGCTTTCCCGGTTCGCCGGGAGAAGGGTCAAATTCGATGGCGCCGATGAGCCCGATATTGCGGATATCGATGATGTGCGGCATCCCCTTCAAGGTGTGCAGCCGTTCTTCCCAATAGGACGAAAGCTCTGTGGCCCGCGTGAGCAAGCCCTCATCGTAATAGGTGTCGAGCGTGCCGATGGATGCCGCGCAGGCCATCGGATGGCCCGAGTACGTGTAACCGTGGAAGAAGTCGATGACGTTGTCAGGGCCGTTCATAAAGGCATCGTGGATTTTAGATGTGACGAACACGGCGCCCATAGGGATGGTTCCGTTCGTTACGCCTTTGGCCGTTGTGATGATATCGGGAGCAACACCGAAATAGTCGGTGCCGAAAGGCGTTCCGAGCCGTCCGAAGGCTGTGATAACTTCATCGAAAATGAGCAGGATGTCGTGTTTGGCGCAGATGGCCGCGAGCCGCTTTAAGTAACCTTTGGGCGGGATGATAACGCCGGTGGAGCAAGCCACGGGTTCTACTATACAGGCTGCGATTGTGGAGGCATCATGCAATGCGACTAGGCGCTCAAGGTCATCGGCAAGGTCTGCGCCGTGCTCGGGCTCGCCGCGCGTGAAGGCGTTCTTACCGATATCGTGCGTGTGACGAATGTGATCGACGCCTGAGAGAAGCGATCCGAACATTTTGCGGTTGTTGGAAATGCCGCCGACCGCCGTGCCACCGAAATTGACGCCATGATATCCGCGTTCGCGCCCGATGAGGCGCACTTTGCCGGCGTTACCCTTTGCGCGGTGATAGGCGAGCGCCATCTTGAGGGCGGTTTCGACCGACTCGGAACCCGAATTGGTGAAGAATACGTGGTCGAAGCCTTTGGGTGCGATGTTGACCAGGCGCGACGCACACTCGAAAGCTTTTGCATGCCCCATCTGGAATGTGCCCGCGAAGTCGAGGGTCGCTGCCTGCTTTTGGATGGCTTCGACGATTTTTGGGCGGCAGTGGCCTGCATTGACGCACCACAGTCCCGAGGTGCCGTCGAGGACGCGACGGCCGTCGTCGGTGATGTAGTGCATTCGCTCCGCGCCGACAAAGATGCGCGGGTTCTTCTTGAATTGGCGATTGGCGGTAAACGGCATCCAGAACGCCGAAAGATCATTGGTCTTATGCTGGATATTCATGATCGTTCTCCGGAATCGGATTTAAAAGTTAGCTTGAAAATCTAAGAAGCGTGGCTGACGGCTTCGACAAGGCTTTCTGAGAAAATGTCCATGCCTTCCTCGACCAAGGCGTCACTCGCGGTCAAAGGCACGAGGAAGCGAATAACATTAGAATTCGTGCCGCATGACAATAGAATAAGCCCTTTTTCGTTGGCCGTCTTCAAGAGAGCAGAGGTCAGGGTGGCATCCGGCTCACCGCTGGCGGCATTTTTCACGAGTTCAAGGGCGCACATGGCGCCGAGGCCGCGGATGTCGCCTATACAGTTGAGATTTGTGCGATCTTTTAACCGGCCAAGGCGGTCTAGGATGATGTTGCCAATTTTGTTGGAGCGATCGCAGAGTTTTTCATCCTCGATAATGTCGAGGACGGCATGTGCGGCGGCGCAAGCAAGAGGGTTTCCGGCATATGTGCCGCCAAGGCCGCCGGGATTGGCGGCATCCATCACGTCTGCACGGCCAACGATTGCCGCGAGCGGCAGCCCGCCTGCTAGCCCTTTTGCGAGGGTGACAATGTCGGCTTTGATTTCTGCGTGCTCGAGCGCGAACATTTTCCCTGTTCGAGCAAAGCCTGTTTGAATTTCGTCGGCAATGAGCAGAATGCCGTGCTCGTTGCACAGGGTTCGCAATGCGCGCAGGAACTCGACGGGCGCGATATTGAAGCCGCCTTCGCCCTGCACTGGTTCGATGATAATAGCCGAAACATTTGAGGGATCGATTGAGTGTTTGAAGAGGTGCTTCAGGCTTGCCATGCTCTCTTCATTGGAGACGCCGTGATAGGCGTTTGGGAATACGGCGTTGTAAATGTCCGGCGGAAACGGACCGAAGCCTTTTTTGTATGGAACGACCTTTCCGGTGAGCGCCATGCCCATGTGCGTGCGTCCATGAAAACCGCCGCCGAACGAGATGACGCCGGAACGGCCGGTAAAGGCGCGCGCGACCTTGACTGCGTTCTCGACGGCTTCCGCGCCCGTTGAAATCAGCATTGTTTTTGCCGGTCCCTGGACCGGGGCAATGGCGTTTAGCCGCTCGGCGAGCCGGACGTAGCTCTCGTAGGGCGTCACCTGGAAGCAGACGTGGCTGAAGGATTTGAGTTGTTCCTCGACTGCGGCGACAATCTTGGGGTGCTGGTGACCGGTGTTTACGACGGCGATACCCGCCGCAAAATCGATGTAGCGCTTGCCCTCTTCGCTCCAAATTTCGGCGTTCTTGGCGCGCTTGGCATAGATTGCGGTTGCATGACCGACGCCCCTTGGGATTGCCGCCGCTCGCCTTGCGTGAAGTTCTGCTGAGGTTGGCATGTCGAGACGTCTCCTCAAGAAAAGGCTTGGATGCCGGTCTGCGCGCGGCCTAAAATCAAGGCGTGGATGTCGTGCGTGCCTTCATACGTGTTGACAGCTTCGAGATTCATCATGTGTCTGATTACGTGATACTCGTCGGAGATTCCGTTGCCGCCGTGAATGTCGCGAGCGGCGCGCGCAATATCGAGCGCCTTGCCGCAGCTATTGCGCTTAAGAAGCGATACTGCTTCGGGTGCAAGCTGGTTGCGGTCTTTGAGGCGCGCAGCATGCAGACAAGCATGAAGTGCAAGCGTGATCTCGGTCTGCATGTCGGCCAGCTTCTTCTGGATGAGCTGGTTGGCAGCCAACGGTTGTCCGAATTGCGTACGGTCGAGCGCGTATTGCCGCGCCGCGTGCCAGCAAAATTCCGCCGCTCCAAGCGCACCCCACGCGATACCGAAACGCGCGTTGTTGAGGCAGCCGAACGGGCCTTTCAATCCTTGCACGTTTGGAAGCATGTTTTGCGCCGGCACTACAACGTTTTCCATGACGATTTGTCCGGTGACGGACGCCCGCAACGCAAACTTCCCCTCTATCTTCGGAGTGTCGAGACCTTTCATGCCGCGTTCGAGGATAAAACCGCGAATGATGCCATCGTCCGTCTTGGCCCAGACGACAAAGACATCGGCGATGGGCGCATTCGTGATCCAGGTTTTGGATCCCGTCAGCTCGTAAGCGCCATTGACGCTCTTGGCGCGCGTCGTGAGGGCGCCTGCATCCGATCCGTGGTCAGGTTCGGTCAGTCCAAAACATCCGATCAATTCTCCGGTTGCTAGCCGTGGAAGATACTTTTGGCGTTGCGCATCGCTGCCATAGGTGTAGATCGGGTACATCACGAGACTGGATTGCACGCTCATGGCCGAGCGATAACCGGAATCGACTCGCTCGATCTCGCGGGCGATCAGCCCATAGGAAACGGCATTGACACCAGCACCACCGAACTGCTCGGGTATTGTCGGCCCGAGAAATCCCATGGCGCCGAGACTGATCATTATCGATCTGTCGAATGTTTCGTTGCGGTGGTCTCCAAGTACGCGCGGCATCAACTTATTCTGACAGAACTTGCGCGCACTTTCGGCGAGGATGCGTTCGTCTTCCTGGAGGGCGTCTGCGAACAGCAAGGGGTCTGCCCACAAGAACCCGCTGCTCGATGATGCCGATCTGTTCGTCGTCATTTTGGGTCCATTGTCATGAGTTCGGTGCCGTTCCCTGCTATGCAGGGTGCTGCGTATTCGTGCTTAGTCTCACGCGTCGATGGCGCCAAGGCAGATGAATTTTGTCTCCAGATATTCTTCCAAGCCTTCGGCGGCGCCTTCACGGCCGAGGCCAGATTCCTTGACGCCGCCGAAAGGCGCCACTTCATTCGAGTAGATTCCTTCGTTGACGCAGACCATGCCGGTTTCAAGCTTTTCGGCAACGCGCCAGGCGCGCGAGGCGTTCTGAGTAAAAAGGTATGAGGCGAGTCCGTAGGGCGTATCGTTGGCAATCTTGATCGCTTCGTCTTCCGTTTCGAACTTCATCAATGCGGCGACGGGCCCGAAGATTTCCTCGTCGATCAATGCCATCCCGGGTTTGATGCCGGTGAGCACGGTCGGTTCGAAGAACAGCGGGCCATTACCGTTGACTTGCCCGCCGCACATAACCTTTGCGCCTTTTGCAATGGCGTCGCCTGTGAGTGATTTCACCTTGTCGATGGCTTCGGTATTGATGAGAGGGCCAATAGTCGTGTTTGCGGCGTCGCCGGCGCCAACAACCAGTTTCTTGACGGCGTCGGTGAGTGCTGCGGCAAAGCGATCGTAAATTCCCGCTTGCACGAGAATCCGGTTTGCGCACACGCAGGTCTGGCCGGCGTTGCGAAATTTCGACGCCATCGTGCCGGCAATAGCCCGCTCGAGGTGTGCGTCGTCGAAGATCAGGATCGGTGCGTTGCCGCCGAGTTCGAGTGTTAGCTTTTTCACCGTATCGGCGGACTGCCTGTAGAGGAGCTTGCCGACCTGGGTCGATCCCGTGAACGTCAGTTTGCGCACGCGCGGGTCTTCGCACAGCACGTTACCCACAGCAGCAGGCCGGTTGCTCGTCACGATATTGAGAACGCCGGGAGGCACACCCGCGTCCATGGCGAGCTTGGCGGCGGCGAGGGCAGAAAGCGGCGTATCTTCCGCCGGTTTGATCACGATCGTGCACCCGGCCGCCAAGGCCGCCGCGGCCTTTCTCGTCACCATAGCGTTGGGAAAATTCCACGGCGCAATGGCGCCGACGACACCAATTGGTTGTTTGACGGTAAAATAACGGCGCGTCGCGGCCGTTGTCGGGATCGTTTTGCCATAGGCCCGCTTTCCTTCTTCAGCGAACCATTCGACGAACGATGCGCCGTAGGCGATTTCGCCGCGTGCCTCCGCGAGGGGCTTGCCCTGTTCGGCCGTCAAGAGCTGAGCGAGCGACTCGGTCTCCGAGGTCAGAAGATCGAACCATTTCCTGACTATGTTGGCTCGCTCTTTTGCCGTCTTGGCAGCCCATGCGGGAAAGGCACGCTCGGCAGCATCAATGGCTTGGCGTGTTTCCTCCGCTCCGAGATCGGGGACGTTGGCAATGGTCTCGCCGGTCGCCGGGTTCAATACGGCAAATGTCTTGGGCGACGTTACCCACTTGCCATCGATAAGTGCGGACGTTGGGAACTTGCTCAAGACCATGTTCATAGGGGTCTATCCTTCAGCGTATCGTGATCGAAACGGACTTGAGGTCTGCGTATTTATATAGGGCATGCAATGATCTATCGCGGCCAAAGCCCGACTGCTTGAAGCCGCCGAACGGCATTGTGATGTCGCAACTATCCCAACCATTGATCCAGACGAGGCCAGCTTTGATCTCGCGCGCCGCGCGATGCGCGAGACTGATGTCGCGCGTCCAGACGCCGGAAGCGAGGCCAAAAATCGTGTTGTTCGCCATGCGAAGCGCTTCGTCGGCATCGCGGAATGTCGTGACGGCGAGAACTGGACCAAAAACTTCTTCTTGAGCCAGTGTTGAGTTGGGTTGCACATTGTCGAATACGGTGGGCTCAACGTAGAATCCGCCGGTGCTTTTTCGGACGCGCTTTCCGCCGAGCGCGAGCGACGCACCTTCTCTTCCGGCGGTCTCGATGAAGCCAAGTACGGCGTTCATCTGATTTTCGGAAATCATGGCGCCAAAGTTTGTTTCAGGGGCAAGAGGATCGCCCGGGACAAAACCCTTCGCGGCTGAGATGATCTTGTCCAGAAATACATCCCGAATGTTTCGATCTACGAGCAGGCGCGAACCAGCGGTGCATACTTCGCCTTGATTGTAGAAAATTCCGAACGCCGCGTGTGCTGCGGCGGCGTCGAGATCTGGGCAATCGGCGAAAATAATGTGCGGAGACTTGCCGCCTAGTTCCAAGCTCACGCGTTTCAAATTGCTGTCGGCGGCGTATTTCATAAGCATGCGGCCGACGGGCCCCGATCCCGTGAACGTCAGCATATCGACGTCCATGTGCAGTGCGATCGCTTTGCCAGCGACCGATCCCTTTCCGGTCACAATGTTCAGGACGCCCGCCGGTACGCCTGCTTCGAGCGCCAGCTCTCCGAGCTTGAGCGCCGTCATGCTTGTGAGTTCGGCCGGTTTCACTACGATGGAATTGCCCATAGCGAGTGCCGGAGCCACCTTCCACATGGTGAGATGGAGCGGAAAATTCCATGGCATGATTGCGCCGATAACGCCCAGGGGTTCGTGAACAGCATACGAAAAGCGGTCGGCAGTTTCGGGGCCGACTTCGCCGTTCACCTTGTCGAGAGCCTCCGTATAGTACCGCAGCGTGCGAATGGCGGAGGGCACATCGAAGGCGAGCGTATCGCGGATCGGTTTGCCGGAATCGATACTTTCAAGAAGAGCAATTATCTCAAGGTCGCGTTCCATGAGTTCCGCAAGCTTAAACATGATGCGTTTCTTCTCGCGGTAGTGAAGATTGCGCCAGCGCCGGTCTTCGAAGGCCGTTCTGGCCGCCGCAACGGCCGCATCGACATCGTGCTCGTCGCACAGCGCTATTTTATTGATCAGTTGGCCATTGCGAGGGGAAATATTATCAAACGTCATACCCGACTTTGACGGACTTAGCTTGCCGCCGATCACTGCTTTCGACGGTAATTCAATCGTTCCAGCGATCGCTTCGAAATGCGCCAGCGAGGTCATGGGCGAATCCTTTACGCGACTTGCG
This sequence comes from Hyphomicrobium sp., assembly GCA_031373745.1. GTDB lineage: Bacteria > Pseudomonadota > Alphaproteobacteria > Rhizobiales > Hyphomicrobiaceae > Hyphomicrobium_B. The sequence continues at coordinate 73,137 of JANMNH010000116.1, forward strand.
AATACCAAAGATGATCGAGCGGCGTGACAACGCGTTCGAAGCTGCTGCGTTCGACCTGCTTCAATTGGGTATAGACATTCTGGAAATCGGCGCCGAATGCCGAGCGTACGATTTGCGATTTGCCAAAAAGGTCGAGGGAATTGACCCAGGCCGTTGGCAACGGCGCGATGTTCAACTCCTCGGAATTGCCTTTGACGCGCGGCCCGCAATCCAATTTGTTGGTTAAGCCGTGGTGGATGCCAGCAAGGATAGCGGCCACAACGAGATAGGGATTTGCGTCAGCACCCGAAATGCGATGTTCGACGCGCGTGGCTTTGACATTGCCGCCTGGAATGCGAAGTGCGACCGTGCGATTGTTAAATCCCCAATGCGGGGCCATGGCAACGTAAGATTTCGGCACGTAGCGGCGATACGAATTTGCGGATTGGGCCCAAATGGCCATGAAGTCCGGCATCGTCTTCAACAAGCCGCCAATGGCGTGTTGGAACGCAGGCGCCAAAGGTTCGCTCGGCTCTTTGGCATTGGGGTCGCCGACGAAAACATTGTTGCCCTTGCCATCGACAAGGCTGACATGGACGTGAAGGCCGGAGCCGGTCCACTCATGATGCGGTTTGGCCATGAATGTCGCTTCGACACGATTTGCGAGGGCGGCGGCTTTGACAGCACGCTTCAAGAGCAAGCCGTCGAGCGCTGCCGCAACCGGGTCGGCGCGGTGTTTCAGATTGATCTCGAATTGTCCGGGCCCCGATTCTTGCATGACTGCGTCTACGGGTAGGCTTTGTGCTTCGCAAATCCGGTAAATGTCATCGATCAAGCGTCCGAGCACGTCCATATCGTCGAACTCAAACGTCTTCGGCCAATCGGGATCGGCCGTTAGTCCTTCGGGTGTGCAAAGAGGGAAAGCGCCATTCTGCCGCTTGGCCAGTACATAGAACTCAAGTTCGACTGCGACGACGGGTGTAAGCCCAGATTTGCTGAATTTTTCGGCTTGTCCGGCTAAAACCGTGCGCGGGTCGATATCAATGTTGTTAAGAACCTCGATGACGGCCTGCGCATGCGTGCCGCCGTTTAAGGGTACGTGCTTCAGCGTGCCGGCAATTATGCGGCAGGGCAAATCGGGGTCGCCCGTTTCCCAAAGGCGCCCGGTCTCTTCGATGCAATTGCCGCGCGGATCCATGATGAACACCGAGCCGGGAATGAGAATCCCGCTCCGGGCTGCATCAACGAGATCATCCCGTCGCAATCGCTTGCCGCGCGGGATGCCGTTCAAGTCGTAGGTAAACAGGTCGATCCAGCGGACATCCGGGTGCGCACTCAGAAATGCTTTTGCTTCATCGACCGACACATAACTGGTTGTCATTTTGTACGAACCCCGGCTGCCGCGCCGAACCGGCGGAAAAGGGAGATGGAGACAGGATTCGACTTGGCCTGCCATTCGGGATGCCACTGCACGCCAAGACAAAACGGATGATCGGCGGGGCCGCGGACGGCCTCAACCAATCCGTCTTTAGCGAATGCTTCCGGCACCAATCGTTCAGACAGACGCTTTATGCCCTGCCAATGCAACGAGTTGACCATGATTTCGTCTTTGCCGATCCAATCGCGCAATTGGCCTTTGAGCGTGATTGGGTGTACGGGGCCGAATTTTTCATCCATGTTTGGCGTTTGCCGCTCACGGTGATCCATGTGCCCATCGGTATCGTGGACGGCTTGATGCAATGAGCCGCCGAGTGCAACGTTGAGTTCTTGAAATCCGCGACAGATGGCAAACAGCGGCTTCTTTTTCTCGATTGCCGCGCGAATTAAGGGCAGCGTCACCGCATCGCGAGCTGCGTCCATTGTCTCCGGATTCAATGGATTTTCATCGCCGTAGAGCGCCGGGTTGACGTTTGAAAGGCTGCCCGAGAGCAAAATGGCATCGGCTATTTCCAGTAGCCCGCCGATGTCGGAAAGGCCAGGACCAACCGGCGCTAACAATGGCTGGCATTCCGCGACTTCGGCAATTGCGGCGGTATACTTGCGGCCGACCGCATCGAAATCGAGGCCGCCGGAGATCTTAGTGCACGCAGGGATGATGACGATCGGCCGGCTCATGCCGTAATTTCTCCTGCGACGTCTTGCAATGTCTGATCGAGCGACTTGCGGATTGCCGCTTCGGCTTCGTCAAAGTGTTCTTGTGTAAAGATCAACGGTGGCGCCGTTACCATGGTATCGTAGACAGCACGCATGATGAAGCCGTTGCGGAAGAAATGATCGCGGCAGATCAAACCCACACGGCCAGGATTTTCGAAACGCCGTCTCGTCTTTTTGTCGGCGACGAGTTCTATGGCGCCGAGCAGTCCTATCGAGCGCACTTCGCCGACGAGCGGATGATCGGCAAACTTCGCAAGCACTTTTGCGAGTGCGGGCCCCGTGGAGTCCTGCACTTTGTGCACGAGGCGCTCACGCTCCATGATTTCGATATTTTTGAGAGCCACGGCACATGCTACGGGATGTCCGGAAAATGTGTAGCCGTGGTTGAAATCGTCATCGTGCTCCATCAAGGCTTCTACAATCATGTCGTCGATGATGAGGCCGCTTAGGGGTATGTATCCCGACGTCGCGGCCTTAGCGAATGTGATTAAGTTTGGCCGGATGCCGTAGTATTCGGAAGCAAACCAAGTGCCGAGCCGTCCAAAACCGGTGATAACTTCGTCGGCAAGGAGCAACACGCCGTACTTATCGACGATACGCTGGACTTCCGGCCAATAGGTCGAAGGCGCAATTTTGACGCCACCCGCGCCTTGAACGGGCTCGCCGGCAATTGCCGCCACATTCTCGGGGCCAACGGCCAGAATTTCGTCCTCGAAGGCCTTAGCCGCGCGCAGCCCGAATGCTTCAGGCGTTTCGCCGTCTTTGGATTCCCCGTACCAGTACGGGTCCATCACATGTCGAAAACCTTCATAAACCGGGTAGCTGTGGGCATGAACGTGAGACATCCCGCCCATCGAGCCCGCAGCAATGGTCGAGCCATGATAGGCATTCTTGCGGCTAATGATAATGTGCCGCTTGGGTTCGCCTTTGAGCCTCCAATAATGCCGGATCAGGCGGATGGCGGTGTCGTTCGATTCAGAGCCCGACGATCCGTAGAAAACGTTGTTGAGCGTATGCGGAGCGATCTCTGAAAGCTTGCGCGACAGCGCGACGACCGGAGGGTGGGTTGTCCGAAAAAATGTATTGTAGAAGGGCAATTCGCACATTTGAGCGTGCGCAACGTCTGCGAGCTCTTCGCGTCCATAGCCGACGCTTGTGGTCCAAAGACCCGACATGCCGTCGAGTATGCGCTTGTTTTCGCTGTCCCAAACATAAGGTCCGTGCCCGCGCACGATTACCCGCGCGCCGCCGCCACGCAGCGATTTATGATTGGTAAAGGGGTGCAAGTGGTGTAGTGCGTCCAGTTCTTTCAACTGAGAATATTGTTGCGACACGGGTAATCCTCCAGCAATGCGTTCGATGGAACAAAGTAGATAACGCTGGAGTGAATGTGAGGCGTGTAGCCGATACGAGCGCAAAGTTCGAGGAGTTGAACCTTGCGGCTGAGACTACCGGTATTCGTCGGCGAGGAAGATAACAAATCAATCGGCGTAAAGCACCGCCACGTCTTGGCGCGATGCCCCAACCAATCCGCGATCGGTATGTAACCGTTCACGCGTTTCCTCCAATGCCCAGCAGCACGATTAAGCGAGTTTCCGCAGTCAATTGCGCTCAGCACTTGCGCATGGGTCTTTGGCGGGTGTACTGCTAATGGGCTACAGCGAAGAATTTAAGGGCTACGGTGTAGAATTGTCAAGCAAAACCGCACGTAAAGCCAAGCCTCGCGCCCGCGGTCCACGAAAATTGGACCGTGACGACATTCTTGAAGCGGCTTTTGAGATGCTATCGCGGGAGGGCGAGAGCGGCTTTTCGCTGCGGAAGCTCGGCGCCAGTGTGGGCGTCGATCCGATGACAGTCCTACACCATTTCAAGTCAAAAAATGAGCTTATGAGGCAAATCGCGGACCGCGCACTTGGAACCGTTGAGCTGCCAATGCCCACCGACAATTGGCGAAAGGATTTGCGATGTGTGGCAGAGGCTTATCGCGATCTTGCGCATCGTCACCCGCGCCTTTTTCACTTGCATTTTCGCTTCAATGCGACAGGGCCCGCGGATCACGCGTCGAGCGAAGTCGTCTATCGTGCGATGCGCAGTTCAGGATTGCCGGATACGGTAGCCGCTGGACTGGCGTTGGCATTTTACGCGTTCGTACTTGGTTTTGCCCTAGCTGAGACCGAGGGATTATTGCTGCCGCTCAATGACACGGAAGAGGCGGAAATGCGCGCGCTCGACCCATTGGGATACCCAGCAACTCAGGCCTTCATACCGGCATTCAAAACCCTCGATCCGGACGTGGCGTTCGATGCTGCGGTGACGGCTTTCATTGAGGGTGTTGCGGTGCGGGCCGGCAGCGGCGAACGGCAATAAAAGCACGTCATGGCAACGGAACGGTGGCGCTTCGGTGTGCCCAGGACTATAATTTTAAGCCAGAACTATGATTTTACGAAAGACGCCATTCCGGAACCCGTCTTAGAAAGACGTTAGCCATGTATCGAACCTCGTGGCAGCAGACGACCTATAGTTTTTCCAGTTTAAAAGAGTTGATGGCGAAAGCCACGCCGCCCCGGTCGGGAGATATTCTGGCGGGAGTTGCAGCGGGCTCGGCCGAGGAAAACGTCGCAGCAAAGCTCGCGCTTGCCGACTTGCCGCTTAAGACGTTCCTATCCCAAGCAATCATCCCTTATGAAACGGATGACGTGACACGGCTGATCATCGATGAGCACGACGCTGCAGCGTTCGCGCCGGTTGCAAGTATGACGGTCGGCGAATTTCGCGAATGGCTGCTTTCGGATGCTGTTGGAAGTGAAGTTCTAGCCCGTGTCGCACCGGGCCTGACGCCCGAAATGGTTGCTGCCGTTTCAAAGATCATGCGCAATCAGGATCTGATTTTAGCAGCGCGCAAGGTGTCAGTTGTAACGAAATTCCGCAATTCCATCGGGCTTCCAGGCCGGATGGCCGTTCGCCTTCAGCCCAATCACCCGACAGACGACATGAAAGGCATCGCGGCCTCGCTCGTCGATGGTCTGATGTACGGCTGCGGTGATGCCGTAATTGGGATCAATCCAGCAAGCGACAACATGGGAACGATTTCTAGTCTACTGTCGATGCTAGACGAGATCATCCGGCGTTTCGAAATTCCGACACAGAGCTGCATTCTCACCCATGTAACGTCAACTCTTGAAGCCATTGAACGTGGGGCACCGGTCGACTTGGTGTTTCAGTCTATTGGCGGCACGCAAGACCTAAATGCTTCGTTCGGCGTAACATTGGACGTTTTGGGTCAAGCGCGGGAGGCTGCGCTTTCGCTCAAACGCGGCACAGTGGGCGACAACGTCATGTATTTCGAGACCGGCCAGGGTTCGGCTCTGTCTGCCGATGCCAATCACGGAGCCGATCAACAAACCCTCGAAGCGCGCGCCTATGCCGTGGCCCGGAAATTCAAGCCGCTTTTGGTCAACACCGTCGTCGGCTTTATCGGTCCCGAATATCTCTACAATGGTAAGGAAATCATCCGCGCTGGGCTCGAAGATCATTTTTGTGGCAAGCTGCTTGGCGTTCCAATGGGTTGCGACGTCTGTTATACGAACCATGCCGAGGCCGACCAGGACGATATGGACGTGCTGTTGACGCTCCTCGGCGCAGCGGGTGTTACGTTCATAATGGGCGTTCCCGGTGCAGACGACATCATGCTCAATTATCAATCGACGTCATTCCACGATGCACTCTATGTGCGCGAGACGCTCGGATTGAAGCGCGCTCCGGAGTTTGAAGAGTGGTTGCGACGTATCGGATTGACCGACGAACGTGGTGTGCTGACGCCGCAAAGTGGCATGCATCCACTCCTCCAACATGCAGGGAGTTTGGCTGCATGAGTGGCGAGGACCCCTGGATCGCGTTGCGACGCTTCACTGACGCCCGCATAGGACTTGGCCGCTCCGGATCGGCACTTCCGACGCGCGAAGTACTTAAATTTTCAATGGCGCATGCGCAGGCCCGCGATGCTGTGAATACGCCGATCGATTGGACCCCAATTGAGAGCGGCCTTTCGGCTTTAGGTTTCACGACGATGCGTCTCGAAAGCGCGGCCGAAACGCGTGATCAATACCTTCGGCGTCCGGATCTAGGGCGCCGTCTCAGCCCAGAGAGCCGGCAGAAATTGGCGGGCATCTACGGTGCCAAGTCTGACATCTTGATTGTCATCGGCGATGGGCTTTCATCGACTGCCGTAGCAAATAATGCCGTGCCCATGCTCACGGCATTCCAGAAGCAAATCGAAATCAACCAATGGAGCATTGGACCTGTTCTGCTGGCGGGACAGGCGCGTGTTGCACTAGGCGACGATGCAGCGGAGTTTGCCGGTGCAAAGGCAGTTGTATTACTCATTGGCGAGCGGCCGGGACTGTCGTCACCCGATAGTCTTGGAGCCTATCTCACGTGGGCGCCGCGCGTCGGGCGCAAGGATGGTGAGCGCAACTGCATATCGAATATCCGCAAAGGCGGGCTGAGTTACGACGAGGCAGCCTTCAAATTGGCATGGCTCACGCGAGAAGCTTTCCGGCGTGAAGTTACCGGCGTCGAACTCAAGGATGAATCGCACTACCAGCTCGAGAATGCGACCGGCAAAGCCCGGTTAACCTAACGCTGCTCGTCGTTGGGCGATAATCTAGCAGAGTATGAGCGCTTTTGGCCAGGTTTGCCCGAGAATTGCGCTCTTTCGGCTACACTTGGTGGATGACCATTATGCGCCGATGCGGTAGCATATGTGGGCTCACGCGTAGCACAAGGAGGCTTCGCAGGGGTTTATTTTAGATTGGGGAAATCAGGTTTTGAGGACGAGCAGAGCTGCTCGCATTCGGTAGGGTCAGAATTGACGAAACGATGAGTGAGCGACCCTACGTGGTGGGCTAGGCAACAGAATACAGCCGCAGCTCGAATTGTCCTTGAACCTCAAAACATGGGGCAGGACACCATCATGCAAGAGCCATCAACAGGCGTCACCTATACCAAGGTTGACGACGCATACTTTGCAGCTCGAGGACTTCGACGGCACGCCGGAGTCTGGTCGCTTTGGGCGCTTGGCGTCGGCGCCGTTATCTCCGGGCATTTTTCAGGCTGGAACCTTGGTCTAGCACAAGGGGGATGGGGCGGCATGTTTGTCGCGACTGTTCTCATCGCCATCATGTATCTGGGCCTGACCTATTCGTTGGCCGAAATGAGTCCAGCCATGCCGCACACGGGAGGCGCTTATTCTTTCGCGCGCACGGCTTTTGGTCCTTGGGGCGGATTTCTGACCGGCCTTGCAGAAAACGTGGAATATGTGATGACCGCTGCCGTTATTGTATTTTTCATCGGCAGTTACGTTGCGGCGATCGTCGGTGCGCCGACCGAGTGGCAACCACTGTTCTGGATCGCGGGCTATGTGTTGTTTGTCGGTTTGAACATTCTGGGTGTTGAACAGTCTTTCAAATTCTCGATGATCGTGACGCTGTTAGCACTTTTGTGCTTGATCGTGTTCTATGTCAGTGCCGTTCCCCATATTGATTTCAACCGGTGGGCGTTGAACATCGGCTCCGATGGTGCCGAACTTCCTGACGGCAATGGTCCGCTTTTCCCATTCGGTAATTACGGAATACTTGCGGCATTGCCGTTTGCTGTTTGGTTGTTCCTGGCCATCGAACAGCTGCCGCTGGCGGCTGAAGAATCCGTTGATCCGAAGCGAGATATGCCAAAGGGTATTATGCTCGGAATGTTTACACTTATTGCCTCGGCGTTTGCGGTACTCTATCTCAATCCGTCGGTGACTGGCGTGGGATCGGCCAAACTCGGGGCATCAGGTGAGCCGCTGCTTGACGGTTTTAGAGCGATCTATGGTACTGAACTCGCAAATCTGCTCGCCGCTGTTGCCGTTATTGGTCTGGTTGCGAGTTTCCACGCAATCATCTTTGCATTCGGACGTCAGATCTACTCGGTCAGTCGCGCAGGATACTTTCCAAGTGCACTTTCGGTTACGCACGGCACGCGCAAGACCCCGCATATCGCAATGATCGTTGGGTCCCTTATCGGCCTTGCAGTTATGTTGGCAGTTTGGTTCTCTCAAGGTGCTGAACAGGGTGCAAAAGTGATCGGTGGCACGCTGCTCAATATGGCGGTGTTCGGGGCTATGTTCTCGTATGTGATGCAGGGTCTGTCCTACATTCAGCTCAAAAAGAAGTTTCCTGACATCGAAAGGCCCTACAAGAGCCCGCTCGGATCGTTCGGCGCGGCGCTAACGGTCATCATCGCACTGGTGACGATCTATATGCAGTTGCAGGATCCGTTGTACGTCAAGGGCGTACTTTGGGTCGCAGCCTGGTTCGCGGTCGGTATTCTCTACTTCGCATTGATTGGCAGGCATAAACTGATCCTGTCGCCCGAGGAAGAGTTTGCCATGTCTCGGGGCAAGACCGCGTATAAATCTTATTAAAGGTCTGGAGGGGAGCGGTCGTTTTCTGCCACTTCCCCTCTCTCCCGTCAGCAGGGCGTTACCCTCGATAAATTTGAAAGCAAGGAACGGAGTGCGCCATTGGCATCGGGCGGTTAGACTGGAGCAACATGTATCAAACGAGTCTCAATCCGGCTTCAGATAATGACTTCACGTCAGGGCACGAAATCAACCAGTAAGCACGCATCTACTGTTGATGATGCGCGCTGGGCGGCCGTTGTCGGCCGTGACGAGAATTCCGACGGAAAATTTTATTACTCCGTATCGACAACGGGCGTCTATTGCCGTCCGTCATGTCCGGCACGGATAGCAATGCGAACCCACGTTTGCTTCCATGAAACGGTTGCAGCCGCTAAAGCTCAGGGATTTAGGCCCTGCAAACGTTGTAAGCCGGACGAGCGGCCCCTTGCATCATGTCACGCAGCTAAAATTTCCAAAGCCTGCCGTTATATCGAAGCAGCTGAAGAAACACCGTCGCTCGCAGAGCTGGCGCGGTTAGCCGGGATGAGTCTTTATCATTTTCATCGAACCTTCAAATCGGCCGTAGGCTTGACGCCCAAGGCATTTGCCGTGGCGCATCGTCATAAACGTGCGCGGGAAGCACTTGGGGGTAGCGGGACAATTACAGCGGCGATACATAGCGCTGGATACAACTCCACTGGCCGTTTCTATGCGATATCATCGAAGGCGCTGGGCATGACCCCATCCGCTCTCCGCGCGGGCGGGATCGACGCAATTATTCGCTTCGCTGTAAAAGAGTGTTCTTTTGGCGCTATCCTGGTAGCAGCCAGCAACAAAGGTGTTTGCGCCGTGCTCCTTGGAGACGACGCTGACGCGCTATTGAAAGACATGCAAAACCGCTTTTCGAAATCTCAACTGATTGGCGGAGATAAAAAATTCGAGAAGCTTGTGGGCCGCGTCATCGCTTATGTAGAGAAGCCGGCGCAAAAATGGGAACTTCCGCTCGATATTAGGGGCACAGCGTTTCAGTATCGGGTCTGGCAGGCGCTGCGCGACATTCCACTGGGCTCAACCGCTAGTTACACCGACGTTGCCAAGACGATCGGCCGGGCCAAATCTGTGCGCGCCGTTGCGGGTGCGTGCGCGGCTAACTCTATCGCCGTGATAATTCCGTGTCATCGAGTCGTGCGCAACGATGGGGCGCTGTCCGGCTATCGGTGGGGCATCGAGCGCAAGCGCGAGTTGCTCAAGCGAGAAAGTGGATCTTAAGTCATGAGTTATCTCGAACGCCAGATTAAACGGGCACGTATATGGCCGCGCTCCTGGTTAGTCGCGGGATATATGACGTGTGCTCTATGGCCTCCCGTATTTGCGGCCGATGAGCCGGCCCTGCTACAGGATGGCCTCTATGAAGTGGCCGTAAGTCTCGAACTGCTGCATCTCGAAGACTTGGCGGTTAAGACCACTGCGAAAATTTGCGTAACGCAAACCGATGCAGGTGGTACGCGCGGGTTGGCGGTTCTTAGCCAAAACAATCCGCTTGGCCATTGCCCGGCTTCGAACGTCCGCCAAGACCAAGACAGTCTAAAATATAGTATCGCATGCGAGGGCAAGAACGCTGCGCAAGCGCACGCCGTCTATGTTCTTTCTCCGCAAAACTTCCAAGGGCGCATTGAGATGAAAATGGGGGGCAAGAATATGACCATGACGGAAACCCAACGCGGGCGCCGCATTGGTCCATGTGAGCCCACTCCGCGGTCTTGACAGAGGGCCGTCCTTGACTAAGTGGCATAAGTTTTAACGGAAACTTGGTTGCGGGGGCTGGATTTGAACCAACGACCTTCAGGTTATGAGCCTGACGAGCTACCGGGCTGCTCCACCCCGCGTTACCACGTGCCGGATCGCCTGCGATTGTTCCCAAAAAGGGTCCTTGAGCATCGGCGATGAGAAAAGCCGCTCGTTGCCGAGCGGCTCTC
>JANMNH010000024.1:0-14593 GCA_031373745.1 Hyphomicrobium sp.
GCGCCCTACGCAATAGCTCCGTCGTGAAAGGCGTAACGCCATTTACCCGCTTTCCCGGAAGCCGCGACACGACGCGAAGCGGCGGCGCGGCTATCCGGGACCTTTACGTGTCGAGATTTGAAAAAGAACCGCGTCCGGTAACGACCCCGGCTCTCCGCTCACTCCGCCATCGCGAGTTCGCTTGGCCGGGGACGCGGGTGGATGGAATTGTGCTTTGGCTCACACTGCCCATGCAAGCGAAGCGCATGGGGAGAGGGAGAAAAACCTACACCCGCATCGGCATCAGCACATAGAGCGCGCCGTCGCCGCCGCCGTCCTTGACCATGGTCGGGGAACCCGGATCGGCGAGCAGAAATCGCGCTTCCTCGCCTTCGAGCTGGCCCGCGATATCGAGCAAATAACGCGCGTTGAAGCCGATTTCCAAAGCGCCGGCATCGTACGCGACGGCAATTTCTTCCGTGGCGCTGCCGCCTTCGGGGTTGTTGACCGAGAGGATGAGCTTATCTTTCGCCAGATTGAGCTTCACCGCGCGGCCGCGTTCGCTGGCAATCGTCGAGACGCGATCGACCGCGCTCATGAACGCGGCGTTCGAGACCTTCATTTCCTTGTCGTTGTTGTGCGGAATGACCCGGCCGTAATCGGGGAACGTGCCGTCGATCAACTTCGACGTCAGAACCACGTCGGCGATCTCGAAGCGGACCTTCGTCGCCGACACGCCGACCTTCACCTTGGCACTTGAATCTTCCAAGAGCCGCGCCAATTCGTGCACCGTTTTGCGCGGTACGATCACGCCCGGCATACCGTCCGCGCCCTTAGGCCTTGGCAGCTCGACTTGCGCCAAGCGATGCCCGTCGGTCGCGACCGCGCGCAAGGTCTTGGTCTTGCCAGTCTCGGCAGTGTGCAAATAGATGCCGTTCAAATAATAGCGCGTCTCTTCGGTCGAAATGGCAAAGCGCGTTTTTTCGATGAGACGCTTCAAGTCAGCGCCATCGATCGTGAACTCGTGGCCGATTTCGCCGACCGCGAGATCTGGGAAATCTTCCGCCGACAACGTCTGCAGCGAAAAGCGCGAGTGCCCCGACGTCAGCGTCAAGCGCTCTTTATCCGCTTCGCGCTTGATTTCGATTTCCGCGCCGTCTGGCAATTTGCGCACGATGTCGTGCAGCATGTGGGCGGGAACCGTCAGCGTGCCGGGGGTTGCGACCTTGGCCGAAACGCTTTCGCTCACCTCGCGCTCAAGGTCGGTCGCCTTGAACATGAGCGTTGAGCCGGACGCTTTCAGCATCACGTTCGACAATATCGGAATGGTCGTGCGCCGCTCGACGACGCTGGTCACGTGGCTCAGCGCCTTCAACAAATCACCACGTTCAATCTCGAGACGCATAGGACTCCCCAGGCTTTTTATGTGTGATGCGCGAGCAGCCGCTAGCTAATTCGCAAGCTAGCCCGCGCGGATGGAAGAAGATACAGAACCCGCGCGCCACCCCTTCCGGAATCGCACGCGGGGAGCGATGAGAGCCGAATGCAAGCCGGAATTCAAGCGAAGATGGCGCCCGATCCTCTTTAAATTGGCCGCAAAATAGGGCTTTGCCCAAAGAAACGGGGCCGGAGCGCTTATTTTGCGGCTCCGGCCCCGGCACAGGGGATCGTGGTTGGATCGTCGAGGGATTTACGACGGGTAGATGTCGTCTCAGTGTCTGGTGGGCGACTAGTGGTTGAGCTGCTTTTTCAGCTCTTCCAATTCGTCTCTGAGGCGCGGATTGCCATTGATCTCGCCTTCGATCTTGCGGATCGCGTGGAGAACCGTGGTGTGATCGCGATTGCCGAAGCGGCGGCCGATTTCAGGCAACGATCGCATCGTCAACTGCTTGGCGAGATACATGCCGATCTGGCGCGGCCACACGACCGAACGATGACGCCGTTGCGACAAGAGATCGCCCTTCGAAACGCCGTAGTGGCGCGAGATGATGCGCAGGATGTCTTCGATCTTGGGCCGGCGCGGCTCAAGGTTTTGCACGAGATCGCGAATGACGGTCTCGGCAATATCGATGGTGATCGGCGTGCGCATATATTGCCACGTCGCGTAAAGCCGCGTGACGGCGCCTTCAAGTTCGCGGCCGTTTTCAACCAAGCGCGCGGACAAAAGTTCCAGAACGTCGCGCGACAGACTGAAGGACGGGTCGCCTGCACGCTTTTCGGCGAGCCGCTTTTCCAAGACCTTCATTCTGAGTTCGTCGTCGAATGCGCCGAGTTCGGTCACGAGACCGCGCTGCAGGCGCGAGCGCATGCGTTCGTTCAAGCGTTCGATTTGGTTCGGTGCGCGGGCCGACGCCACGACCACCTGCTTGCCGCCGTCAAGCAGGGAGTTGATGATGTGGTCGAATTCGCGCTCGGTCTGTTCGCCGTGCAGGAATTCGAGATCGTCGATCAACAGCAGATTGATATTGCGGAAGCGCTCCTTGAAGGCCAGCGGATCGGACGAGCGAAGCGCTTCGACAAACTGATAGCGGAAGCGTTCGGCCGTCAGATACAGAACCTGCGCATTCGGCGCGCGGCGCTTCACTTCCCAGGCGATGGCATGGAGAAGATGGGTTTTTCCAAGGCCGACGGAAGAATGAATGTAAAGCGGATTAAATCCGGGATTATCGGTTAAAACCGTTTCGGCAACTTGCGTCGCACCCGCATGCGACATGCGGTTTGCGGCGCCGATGACGAAGCTGTCGAACGTGTAGCGCGGATCGAGAGGAGATCCTTCTAAGCCGCCAGCAGACGTGCGCACAGTAATGGGTGCGGCGGCTCGCACCATGCCAGCGGCTATGCCGGCGGGCTTCTGCGAAGCGTCCGTTTGTGCCGGCGCAGCGTTAGCCGGCTCCGAGGCATTAGCTTCTGCGGCGCGTGCAGCATCCGCCCGGTTTGCGGCCGTGCCAGGCTGGCGCCAGACCACCTCGACACGCTCGGCCGTTTTAAACTCGGCTTTGCAGCAGGCGAGCAATTGTTCCGAGTAATGCGCCTGAATCCAAGTGCGCAGGAATTTCACCGGAACCGAAACTTTGACAAGCCGTCCGTCAAAGCTGTCGAATTCCATGGCATTGAACCAGCTCGAATAGATGTCTTCGCCAAGTTGTGCCTTGAGCATGGCGCGCACTTTGTGGCCGCGCCCGTCAACTTGGTTTCCGTCTGTGCGGTGTTCCTCGTTGGAACCCGCTTCATTCACTTGTTTGATCGGTTGCATTGGCATTTAGCTCCCCGCTTACTTGCCCTACTGAAAACTCAAAGTCATCCCGTTGCGTTTCAGGATGTCTCTCCAACCGGCCCCGGCTAGAGCATGCCGTCCTCCTCCGTTTCACTCAAACTAACCCTGTACCCAAGCGAGCCCAGCAGCTTTCCAGCCGCCGGCGCGGCCCCTATGTCGGCTGGCATCGAGTGGCCCCTCGAAACCGTCCGCCACGTTCCGGCATTGCCGGAAACCTTCTGCCGTCATAACCTCGGCCGCCATCCGGCTGCGCCCACCCGAGCGGCAAATGAAAAAAACTTCGTCGTCTTTGCTAGCGCCCGCACTAGCGAGAGCGGCAGCTAGCCGGCCGGGAAACTCCGGATCTACCCTATTGTCTGGAAACGTCTGCCACTCGACGGCGACGATCCGCTTCCCCAGCGCCGAAAGATCCGGAACGCCGACGAATGCCCATTCAGCTTGCGTACGCACGTCCACCAAAACTGCGCGGCCATCGGAGGCCAAGCGATCCCATGTCTCTGCAACAGACACATCTGAGATGTGGACAGTTTCTGAATTCTCCAAGAGCATCTCCCACGCACCGCCCGCGACTTAGCTCAAAATCGCCAGCGCCCCCGCAACCAACACAACGAGTAAAACGACGTAAACTTACTCTCGATAACTCGAGAGTTCCAAGAACAACTCACGCCTTCTTAAGAATTGACGATGAATTCAGGGGGCCAATACTCGGCACAGGCCCTGCGTTCTACGCTCGCATACTCGATCCCGGAGGAATGTTTTGCCCTCACGCATCCGGAGATCCTTTCCTAAACATTAACCAATCGGGAAGCAACCCGGCCTAAGGGCCTTGAAGCTCCAACGAGAGGTGGTGAAAGACTTTCCACAGAGTGCGTGGAAAACCTGTCTTTATGGAGGATGTCTTGTGGATAAGAAGTCTGACTCGCAACGATAATTTGCTCCGATGCGGCGCCGCTGGGAAGGGCGTTTTGTGACGTATGCTAGCAGTCAACTGAACGTCATTTTATGCTAGGTGCCCTTAGACTCGGATTGCGCAATAGCTACTGCCGAACTTGGCCGCTCTCCCGTTAGGCGACGGGATTCCATGGTGTTAGACCCGTTCAAAAAAAAACGGACCCTCGTGGGGCCCGCTCTTTACCGTTGCAAATGCGCAACAGGGAGGAAAAGTCGCCAACGCGGCGCCCTGTTCGTTATTTCGCCAGCGCTTTCACGCGTTTCGTCAGGCGCGAGACTTTGCGGCTCGCTGTTTTTTTGGACACGATGCCCTTTTGAGCCGTGCGCATGAGGAGCGGCTGAGCGGCCTTCAGAGCGGCGGCAGCCTTGCCGGCATCGCCAGAAGCGATAGCTTCCTCAACGGCGCGAACTTCGCTTTTTAAGCGCGTCCGACGGTTTTTATTGATTTCGGTCTTACGGATCATTTTGCGTGCGGCTTTCTTTGCCGACGACGTATTGGCCATGTTCGTACTTCCCTATGGGTTGCCTAAACCTGATCCGGGCGCTGATGTTGCGGGCTCGACACCCACAAAAGCGGCCAACAGGCTGATTTTAAACAATTTTACCGCCCAAGACGATTGTCCGGAGCGGCGCTTGGGTTTCCTATACGCGGCAAGCCGCGCAAGGTCAATCTTGGGGCAGTGGCGAATGTAGCGTTTCCGTCAAATTTCGCGCCCATGTTTCCAAGTTGCGCTGATGACGCTGTCCAGACTCATGTATGTTCCGCGAGCTTTTGCTCCGCTCAGTGTGCGGCGCCGTGCGAGGGGCACTATGGGGAACACTTCTATGACGTCGTTAGCGGCTTGGATGATTAGTCTAACCCTTGGCCTGTGCGCCATCATCTTGACTGCCGCGCTCAATCAACCGGCTTGGCATCTCGTGGCAACGGGACTGATATCGGTCGTTTTCGCTATCATGGCAATCCGTGAAAACCGCTCCCTCATTGCCGAAGGCGCTACCAAACACGTGATTGCAGCCTCCACCGCGCGCTACATCGGTCTCGTCTGGACCTGGGGTGCCATCGGCCTGCTCGTGATCTACTCTTTGATTTTTGAAGGCCGCTGGGCCGAATGGTGGCAGTTCTTTATCGGCTTCTTGTTTGCGGCTGTCGGCTGCATCGTTTTTGCCAACATGCTAACGCGAGACGCCGAAGCGGGGCGCGAAGACCCGGCCGTGTTCAAACTCGGCCGCATTCTCGTCATGGCCTTGCTGTTCGGCATGGTCATCGCAATTGCCAGTCTCTTCATCGATGGCAAGTTTCCGCGCGACACCAGCCACCCCGACTGGGCCGCTTGCAATATTTTCTTCTTCGGAGCTTTGGCCGTCGGCGCTATATGCATCAACGCACTCCTGTCACCCAAGGAATGAATGGCGTTACGTGGCAGGACAACGAAACGCTATGATCCCGCGCCACTTGGTTTTCATTCTGATAATCGTATTCTTGGCGAGTTTGGCCGGCGCTTCCTTGGGCGCGTCTTGGTCGAACCGCTGGCTAGTGGTCGCATCGGCGCTTGTGTTTAGCGCAACGGCGTCAATCGTGGCATTTGTAATCAACCGGCAGAATTGGCGCGGCGTGCCCGATAGCGGGACGAAACGTGTGGTATTGCATGCGCTCGTGGCGGCGACCAATCTTTCAGCATTCGTCTATGCCTGGGGCGCCGCGGCCCTGTTTCTCGTCTACACAACATCGGGTCTTTATTGGCAGCACGGCTGGCAATATGGGCTGGCAATGGCACTCGTCGCTGCCGGAATGGCCCAATACGCGAGACTTCTCGAACAGTGCCATCCTGATCTTACCAGCGAAAACGCCATCGAACGGTCAGTAATGCTGGCAATCGCTCACGGTATCGCAGTGAGCCTCGTGCTCTTGTGGCTCGTCGCGTCAGGCAAAATTCTCACACCACGCGCGGATTGGGCCGCCAATCTCATTTTCGTTGCCGGCGGTCTAAGTATCGTCTGCTTGTGCGCATTCCTGACCAAAACCCATCACGAACTGACGCGCGCCAGAGACTCTTCCAGATAAGCGACGCTGCCTCTTATAGCTGGCAGTTGCTGCAGTAAAACGTGGCGCGCGATCCGTGCACTGCACGCCTTATGCGGCCCATGCAGGCTTTTCTGACGCAAGGTTCGCCGGTTCGATCATAGACCGCGAAGTTTTCCTGAAAGGCGCCCGATGCGCCGTCTGCCTGGCGATAATCCTTGAGCGTTGAACCGCCAGCCGCAATGGCATCCGAGAGCACGCTCCTTATAGCGGCCACCAATCGTGCCGAACGTTCTTGCGCTTTGCCGCGTGCGCCGCTCAGGGTGTGCGCGGCGCGATCGGGAGCTAATCCTGCCTTGAACAAGGCTTCGGAAACATAAATGTTGCCAAGGCCCGCGATCATCCTCTGATCCATGAGAAAGGACTTGAGGTTGACCTTCTTGCCGCAGGCCTTGGCCGAGAGATATTGCGGTGTCAACGCTTCGCTCAGCGGCTCGGCTCCAAGATTCCTGAAAAGCGGGTGCCCTGCCCGCGTCAACTCCGGCATCAGCAGCATGAAGCCGAACCGGCGCGCGTCGTTGTAGATCACGCGAGCGCCGGACGCGGTATAGATCTCGACATGATCGTGGCGTGCGTCGGCGCCACTCGCGAAAACGTATTCACCCAGCGCTGTGCGGCCGCAATTTTGCTCGACGGCGAACCGGCCGGTCATTCCAAGATGCATGACAAGCGCGTTGCCGCCGTCAAGAACGGCAATCAGGTACTTCGCGCGCCGTTCGAGTTTCAGGACCGTTTGACCCGCCAGCCGATCGTTAAACCGTTCAGGCAGCGGAAAGCGTAGATCCGGGCGATTGGCAATAACGCGCTTGATGCGCGCGCCAACTAGCACCGGCGCCAATCCGCGGCGCACCGTCTCGACTTCAGGTAATTCCGGCATGATCCTCGTCGCGCGAATTTGACGCTTCTACCAGCCAACCATAGCGCTCTGCCGCGCCGTCGGCTATCGTGGCTAAATGGTAGAAGCATCCAACAAATCAAACTCAGGCCAAACGTCGTTCGGGTTCCGCGAAGTGCCGGAAGCCGAGCGCCAGGGCATGGTCAACCAGGTCTTCGCGGCCGTTGCCGGACGCTACGACCTGATGAACGATCTGATGTCGGGCGGACTGCACCGCCTATGGAAGCGCGACTTCGTCACAGCGCTCAATCCGCCGCGCGGCCACTCACCCTTCCGTCTCCTCGATGTTGCCGGCGGCACCGGCGACATCGCCTTGCGCTATGCGGCCGCAAGCGGGCCGAATGCGACGGCCGTGATCTGCGATATCAGCCCGGAAATGCTCGAAGCCGGCCAACGCCGCATCCGCGACGCACAACTGGAGAGCCGCATCTCATGCGTCGAAGGCAATGCCGAGACCGTACCTTTCGAAGATAAGGCGTTTGACGCCTACACGATCGCGTTTGGCATTCGAAACGTAACGCACATCGACAAGGCGCTGTCGGAAGCGTTCCGCGTATTGAAGCCGGGCGGCCGCTTCTTGTGTCTCGAATTTTCAGAATGCCAGGTGCCGCTTCTGGACTCGATCTACGACTTCCATTCCTTCGAAGTCATTCCCCGGCTCGGCAAATTAGCGGCGGGTGCGACCGAGCCTTACCAGTATCTCGTCGAAAGCATCCGCAAGTTTCCCAAGCAAGATGCATTCGCCGGCATGCTCCGCGCGGCCGGCTTCGAACGCGTCACCTATCGCAATCTCACAGGCGGCATCGCCGCCATTCACTCGGGGTGGCGGATTTAGGTTCCAAGGTTCAAGTGAGCCTCCCAGCTTGGGCGGTGCCGCATCAAACAGTTGCCGCAATGCGGCAATCGCGGCTCACAAGTGGCGTCCGTTAACTATTTTGCGTTGACCGGAATGGAGAGCTGCGATTAGCCTGGGAAGCGATCCGACGTCTGGATTCGGGGCAATTCGCGAGGGAGATTTTTCATGAGAGCTGTTCACATTGCATCGTTATCGGCTGTAGCATTGCTCGCATTCGGGGCAACTGCGGCGAGCGCAGGCTGCGTCAATAAAGGCGCGGTCGCAACCTCTGGCTCCGAAAAGGACGCCAAATGGTTCGCGATGGAAACCATGGTTCAGGGCGTCAGCTGGGGCCTATGGCCTGGCTGGCTTTCGACCGGCAAGGTTGCGGGCTACAGCGTTAAAAGCGAGCGCTACAAATGTGCGCCAGAAGGCGGCATGGTGACCTGCCACGGCCGCGCGACCTTCTGCACGAAAGGTTGATACTAAAAAGTTAAGTATGAACGCGGCGGCCATCGGCAAGAAATGCCGGTGGCCGCCGCTTCCGCATCGGGCTACACGTCAGATCCGAAGCTTCCCGCGGCCAGGGCTCTCACAACCGGATCGCCACATTTTTATGGCCAATGCCATCATCAACACACTGAGACTCGCGCGCGCCGGCATTGTGCTCGCACAGCATGGCGTGCGCTTTGTGCCCAAAGGCATGCCCGTGCCGGTGGCGCTGAAACTCGCGCGCGCTGCGACCCTGCCCATTCGCATCGTCACCGCACCTTTTCGCTGGGGTAAGCCGAAGCACCGGCGCGTTGCGGCGGCCCTGACGCAGCTCGGCCCGAGCTACATCAAGCTTGGTCAGTTCATGGCAACGCGTGCCGACGTCATCGGGCCTGAACTCGCCGCCGACCTTAGTCATCTGCAAGACCGTCTGCCGCCGTTCTCAATGGCTGAAGCGCGCCTCGCCGTCGAGCAAGCGCTCGGCGGAAAGCTCGAAGATCACTTCGTGGAGTTCGGCCCGCCGGTCGCTGCGGCGTCCATCGCACAGGTGCACAAGGCCGTCGTCGTCGACCAAGGCGTGCGCAAAACGGTTGCCGTCAAAATCCTGCGGCCGAATGTCGAAAAGCGCTTCCGCCGCGACCTCGACAGCTACTATTTTGCCGCGACCCAAGTCGAGCGCTTCGTCAAGCCCGCACGCCGCTTGAAGCCGGTTGCCGTGATCGACAACTTGAAACACACAACAGATCTCGAAATGGATCTCCGGCTCGAGGCCGCCGCCATTTCCGAGATGGCCGACAACATAGCGTCCGACGAAGGCTTCCGCGTGCCCGCCGTCGATTGGCGCCGGACGGCTAAACGCGTTCTGACGCTCGAGTGGATCGATGGCACACCCATTGCGGATCACGCGGCTCTGCGCGCGCGCGGTCTCGATCTGCAGGCCCTTGGCCTCGTCGTGATGCGTTCATTCCTGCGCCACGCCATGCGCGACGGCTTTTTTCACGCAGATATGCATCAGGGCAATCTGTTCGTCGATAATGCGGGGAAAGTCGTCGCCGTCGATTTCGGCATCATGGGGCGGCTCGGGCTGAACGAGCGGCGGTTTCTCGCGGAAATTCTGCATGGCCTCATCACGCGCGACTATCACCGAGCCTCGGCTATTCATTTCGAAGCAGGCTACGTTCCCCCCCATCACAGCGTCGCGGAATTCGCACAAGCCATGCGCGCCATCGGCGAGCCGATCCACGGCCGCACGGCCGAAGAAATATCCATGGCGGATTTGCTGGGTCAGCTGTTTGCCTACACCGATGTCTTCGACATGGAGACGCGGCCCGAACTCATCCTGCTGCAAAAGAGCATGGTGATCGTCGAGGGCGTGGCGCGCGGTCTTGATCCGAACCTGAACGTCTGGACCGCGTCCGAACCCATTGCTCGCGACTGGGTTGAAAACAATTTGGGTCCCCTCGGGCGCTTAAAGGAAGCGGGCGCCGGCGCGCAGACCATTGGCGAATTGATGCTAAAAACGCCGGGTCTTCTTCAACAGGCGCAATCCGCCGCGCAAGGGTTTGCCGCCATGGCCCGTGATGGAATCAGGCTGGATGAGGCAACGCTCAAGAAAATCTCCCAAGGTCAAAAAACGACCGACCGGCTAGCACGTATTGGATTTGTCCTCGCTGCACTGAGCTTTGCGGCGCTGGCATTGAAGCATTTTGGTTACATTTGAACTTGAAAAGTCGGCGATAGTCATGGCGCGGCAAAGGCAGCTTTGACGAACTTGCCCGTTCCCGCCATAAAAGCCTCCATGAGACTTTTCCGCCTACATAGGTCCGGATTGGGGTGGCTCGCGACGCTGGTGCTATTTGTTGGCACGCTGGCGGCGCTCGCCGTCCCGCATTCCGCGCAATCTGGCCGCCAAGTCTACGATGCGGTCCTTGGCTGGATGCCGCTTTGCGCACCGTCTCAAGCAGGGAAACCCAGCGGCGGAACCCCGCAACACGCACCGGGCGCGGCCCATGCCTGCTGCGCGTTCGCCTGCGCAGCAGCTGCCACGCCTGTTGCGCTCACTCAATTTATTGTCGACCACGCTGTATTTCCGCAGACAAAAAAGATAGTCGTTTCTCGAGCGGAAGCTCCCCGCGTCCGGCTGCACCTCAGCACGGGCACTCTGGGAAGCCGCGGACCGCCTCTCCACGCCTGACATCCCATTACTTCGGATCGACACGTAACGCGTTGCGTGTTTCAGGACATTTCAGGAGAATCTTCCCGTGAACAATTCACTTCGCATACTTGCCGCAGCAACAGCTTGCGCTGTAGCCGCACCCGCCTTCGCACATCATCCGGGCGGGCCCGGCAACGCCTCGGGCAGCGGCCCCATCAACACCATTTCCGCTACGACCCTGCGCGCCGGGCAGGGCGCCGCCGGCGTCATGTTCGAGATCATCCGCCTTCGTGAACTTTCGAATGAAACACTTGGCGAAGCCGCACACGCCGCCGCCCCGCCTGCCGTTCATCACGGAGCGGAAGAGGGCCTCCATGAGGAACAGGCAGGGGATGGCCATGCGGAGGCCGACGGCCATAGCCCGCACAGCTTAAAGTCCATCGAAAGCATCAACATCGCACTCGCTTACGGCCTCACCGATGATCTGACGGTTTCAGCGCGCTTGCCGTTCGTGCGGCGCACGGATATCCGCGAAGGCTTGCACTTCCACGAGCACCCCGTTCTCGGCGAACACGTCAACGTCATTGAAACTCTGGGCGACGCGTCCGGCGTCGGTGACGTCACGTTGTTCGGCCAGTACCGCTTCTTGAAAGGTGCTGGTTCCGGCCTCGAAATGGCGGCTCTTTTCGGCGTGAAACTGCCAACGGGTAAAACCAGTGAAAACGCCAACGAAGGCGAACGGTTTGAAGCCGAATTCCAGCCGGGATCGGGCTCATGGGATGGCCAGTTCGGGCTTGCGGCCACGATGCGGTCCGGCCCCTGGTCTTTCGATACGAGCGCGCTTTATCACCTCGTTACCGAGGGAACCCAAAACACCGATCTCGGCGACCGGCTGCTCTACGGTGTCGCGCTGTCCTATCGAGTGATGGGCGGCCCAGCGGCAGAAGAGCATGTCCACGCAGACGGTGCGGTACATCTTCACAAATCCGCATCGAATGCTCTCAACGTCGATCTCGTTCTTGAGCTCAACGGCGAATGGCACGACAAGCAAGTGGCTGGCACCGAGATCGACGATAACTCCGGCGGACACACGCTATATGTTTCTCCGGGCGTGCGTCTTTCGGCCGGAGACTGGTCGGGATATGCCTCCGTCGGCATTCCAGTTGTCGAGGATATGAACGGCCTGCAGCCGGACCCGGATTGGAAGCTGGTGACCGGCGTCGCGTTTTCGTTCTGATCGCACCCACACGCCACGAAATTCCTGAAGCCGGGTGGTGTACGCCGCCCGGCATTTTCATTTGGCTTTCCTTGGACCGATCAAGTGCGTGCCATGCGCAATCGCGGCGGTCGCACGCATGGCGGAGGCGATAAAGATCGCTTCCGCTAATTCTGCCTCCGTCACGCCGGCATTGACCGCATTGGTGCGATGAACTTCGAGGCTGTAGGGGCATTGCGTCGCAAGCGCGACGGCCACCGCGATCAGCTCCTTGTAGCGGCGCGGAATTGCCCCTGGCGCCATGGCAGCGCGATCAAATATTTCAAACGCTTGCATGGTCTGCGGAGCAAGAGACTTCAAATGGGGTAGTTTCGAAAGGTTGGCGGCGTCGTACATCGGCAGGCCTCCTTGGATCATCGCGCTTGCTGGAACAGCGATTTGGCTTGAAACGTCTAGTCCTTTCATAGTGAGGTCAAGACCACATACCGCCGAGCCCCCAGAAGAAGGAGTTTCCGTATGGCTGAAACGATAACCGGCCGGCCGCCGCTGCCCCCGTTCACGCGCGAAACCGCCATTCAAAAAGTGCGCATGGCCGAGGACGGCTGGAACAGCAGGGATCCGGCGCGCGTTTCGTTGGCCTACACGGTCGACAGCCACTGGCGTAACCGAGCCGAATTCCATATGGGGCGCGAAGAGATCGTTGCGTTCCTAACGCGCAAGTGGGCGCGCGAACTTGAGTACCGTTTGATTAAGGAACTTTGGACCTTCGCAGACAATCGCATTGCCGTGCGCTTTGCCTATGAGTGGCACGATGACAGCGGAACGTGGTTCCGATCGTATGGCAACGAGAATTGGGAGTTTGATGCGCACGGGCTCATGGCTTTGCGCTTTGCCTCAATCAATGACCTTGCAATTTCAGAAGGCGACCGGAAATTCCGTTGGCCGCTCGACGCAAACAATGGGCGTAGGCCAGACAATCATCCAGGTTTGAGCGATCTCGGGCTATAGGGGGTTAGATCCCGCAAGGCGTTGGCTTGTAGACGCTGGCACCGTTCCATGGTCACATGGACGGCAACGAACCAGGGGTGGTAAATCAAGCGTGCGCGATAGTTTGCCAAGTTTTGACGGAGTGACTAAGCCCGCCATCGCGGCTGCGGTCGTGCGCGATTTGTGCACCGACTGCGGGATTTCGCGTTCGAGTGAACCAAAGCGCTGCGGCCGCGCCTGTCAATTCATCAAACCTGATTACGAGGGATTAGAAGCCCGCGTGCATGGCCGCACCCGCGACCCCACGCGCACGGACGAGACTTTCTTTGGCCCATTCCGGCGCATGGTGCGCGCGCGCCTCGCGCCGCCAAAACCCGGTGCCCAGTGGACCGGCATCACAACGCGCATTGCCGAGCGTCTGCTGGAAACGAACGCCGTCGATGCCGTGCTGACCATGGCACCGGACGAGACCGACAGTTGGCGCCCGGTACCGGTTCTCATTACGCGCGCAGAAGGTATGGCCCACTGCCGGGGCATGCGCATGGGATACGCACCGCTCCTGGCCCTTCTTGAGCCCGCCCGTGCAGCAGGACATCAACGCATCGCAGTGATAGGGATCCCGTGCCAAGTTTATGCGCTGCGGGCACTTGAAGCCGAACTTGGGTTCGACAAGATCTACGTCATCGGCACACCGTGCTCGGATAACACCACGACCGAACGCTTTCACGAATTTCTGACGCTTCTCACTGACGACCCTGCAACCATCACATACCTTGAATTCCGCGCCGACTACCACGTCGAGCTGCGGTTCACGGACGGTCGCAAAAAGGAAATTCCGTTCCTGATGCTGCCCTTGTCAAAACTGCCTCGGGACTTTTTTCCGCTGACCTGCCGCACCTGCGTCGATTACACCAACGTTTTAGCCGATATTACGGTCGGCTACATGGGCGGCGAAGGCGAACAATGGCTGCTCGTTCGTAACGCGCGCGGCGAAGAACTGTTGAGCCTCCTTGGTAACGAAGTGAAGCTGTCAGAGCCCGGCAGCAAAGGCAAGCGGCGTGGCCCCGTTAGCGGTTTCATGAAAAACGTCGAGCTTGCGGCCGGCGGATTGCCGCTGCGCGCGATGCCAAACTGGTTGCGGCCCATCATGGGCTGGCTGATGCCGAAAATTGGGCCGCGCGGCCTTGAGTTCGCGCGCGCACGCTTAGAAATGAAGGCGATCGAAACTGTGCTTCATCTGCGCCGCGAACGCCCGGCGATGATGAAGAACATGATCCCTGAGCACGTCTGGCGGCTGGTGAAGCCTTACGGGATCGAGCCGGGCGAGGGGGAGTAGGGGCAGGTCAATAACAACCCCGGTAATCCCCCCACACACACAAACGCAAAAACGCGCCGGAGGGCGAGGCCCACGCGGCGCGTTGATGCGATTGAATCGCAAAGAGGTTGATTGACTTATTTTATTGCGCGATGCGACTCCCCGCTGGGGAGCCGGCCGCAACGCGCGGGCTAATTTTATTGCGCGGATGCATCCAAGTGGAGCTTGGCTTCGCCAAGACTTGGGCATCCGAAGCGCAAAACAACATGACGTCTCTGCAGACCTGGCAACGACCTACTCTCCCATGTCTTAAGACAAAGTACCATCGGCGCAGGGGCGTTTCACGGCCGAGTTCGGAATGGGATCGGGTGCAGCCACCCCGCCATAATCACCAGGTCGGCGGAGACGTCATAT
>JANMNH010000061.1:0-2712 GCA_031373745.1 Hyphomicrobium sp.
CGGATGGTGAGGGCCTTCTGGTTTGCTTCGTCAGCTCCCTACGCGTTTTCGTCCACTCATTTGACGGACAGC
This sequence comes from Hyphomicrobium sp., assembly GCA_031373745.1. GTDB lineage: Bacteria > Pseudomonadota > Alphaproteobacteria > Rhizobiales > Hyphomicrobiaceae > Hyphomicrobium_B. Next base: position 73 of record JANMNH010000061.1, read on the forward strand.
GGGTAACTTGGCCGGATGCGAACTCCTAGTCTCTGAGCCGGCACGCTCCATTACCAAGCTCGCATGACAGGCTTTTGACGATCCGGGCTCTTTCCGCAGCATCAGCCACATTGACACCGTCATGGCCGCGTCGCGCTAGCGATCGTTGCGGAGCAACGGCAGGCGGCCACCCACGGCAAACTTCCGCCTGACCGATGCAAGCCGTACTGAAGCATCTCAATGCATTCGCAACATCTGTACCGTTGAGATTTTTCGTGGGTGGCCGACGGCTACGCGATGCTCCGCATCGCCTCGGCCATGACGGCGCAAGTCGCTAAGCGTCAGAGCCGCGGTGTGCTAAAGGAGAAAGTGCTACCCAGCAATCTTGGAAAAATCGGCGACGGTTTGCGTCGCGGCGCGGATCTCGGACAAGAGCTTCAAGCGGTTCTCGCGGATTTTTGGATCGTCCGCGTTTACCATGGTCTTTTCGAAGAAAGCGTCAACCGGCGGGCGGAGTTCGGCAAGCGCGCGCATGGCACCGGCGAAGTTCTCGACGTTGATGGCCGCGACCGTGTCCTGCTTGATTTCTTCGATCTTGGCCGCGAGTGCGGTTTCCTCGACTTCCTTGAGAAGTTTCAGGTCATACGTGCCGGCGTAGGACTTCTTGTCCTTCTTCTCCTCGATTGCGAGGATGTTCGCGGCGCGCTTGACACCGGCCAGCAGGTTCGTGCCGTCGTCGGTTTTCAGGAACGCGTCCAAGGCTTCGACACGCCGCACGATGAGCGCGAGGTCGTCCTGGCCGCCAAGCGAGAAGATCGCGTCGATCAGGTCGTGGCGTTTGCCCTGGTCCTTGAGGAACACTTTGAGGCGATCGGCGAAGAAGGTGAGGAGGTCAACGCTGACGAAATCAGACATCGCCGCCCGCGACTTAAATGAATAACGCGTCTCTGCGAACTTAGCGTCGGCGATGGAGCTCTTGTTCCCCGAAGCATCCGACAAAGTCAGAGGAGCCCGCGTTTCGACCTTGCCAAGTACGACGACGCCGTCTCTGTTTGTGGGAAATGAGCCGACAGAAAAACCGACCGCTTTGAGCAGAGGCACCCTCAGATCATTCTCCAGCACAATCCTAATCACGCCCAGCGCCGCACGCCGCAACTGATACGGATCGCCCGAACCCGTCGGTTTTTCGTTGATGGCCCAGAAGCCCACAAGCGCGTCGAGCTTGTCGGCAAGCGCGACAGCAATCGCGACCGCGTCGCCCTGGTCCTCGCGCGGCACCGTATCGGTTGGCCCCTTGGGCTTGTAATGTAACTCAATCGCGCGGGCGATCTCGGCCTTAGTCCCAGCGTGCTCGGCATAATAACGGCCCATGAGGCCCTGCAATTCCGGAAACTCGCCGACCACGCCGGAGACAAGATCGGCTTTGGACAATTGCGCGGCGCGGCGCGCGTCCTCAGGGTTCGCGTCCACAGCGCCCGCGATTTGAAACGCCAGCTCCGCTACGCGCTCGACGCGATCCTTTTGCGTGCCCAGCTTTTCGTGGAAGGTAATGCCCGACAAAGCGCTCGCCATCTCATCAAGCGGTTTCTTCAGATCCTGATCCCAGAAGAACTTGGCGTCCGACAGCCTCGCCCGGATAACCTTCTCATTACCCGAAACAATCTGCAAACCAGCGTCTTTCGCCGTCAAATTCGACACCAAAAGAAATTTGTTCGCGAGCTTCTTGGTCTTCGGATCTCGCAGCGAAAAGCACTTCTGATGCGATTTCATCGACGTCATCAGGCATTCGGCGGGGACGCTCAGGAACTCTTTTTCAAATGAGCCCATGAGCACGACCGGCCATTCGGTCAATCCGGCGTTCTCGTTCAAAAGCGCTTCGTCCTCGACGAGTTCGAGTTTGGCGTCCTTTGCCAGCGCACGTGCCTGCTCGGCAATCGAGGCCGCACGTTTTGCTGGATCGAGCACGACTTTGTGCGCGAGCAACTTCGCCTCAAAGTCCGCGAAGTCCTTCACCTTAAAGGCCTCGCCACCTAAAAAGCGGTGACCGGAACTCGTGTCGCCTGACGTTATCCCCGCCCACTCCAGCGGGATGATCTTGCCCCCGAGCAGGCACGTCATCGATTGCAACGGACGCACCCATTGGAACGGGGACGCGCCCCAGCGCATGGATTTTGGCCAGGGGAATTTGCCCAGAACCTCCAGCACCGTCTCAGCGATAATCTCGGCCGACGCGCGACCCGCATGAGCGATCTTGGCGACGTAGTAATCGCCCTTCTTCTCATCCTTGACGATTTCCGCGTCCGAAAGCTTCGCCAGCCCCGCCGACTTCAGGAAGCCCAGAACGGCCTGCTCCGGCGCGCCGACGCGCGGACCCTTCTTCTCTTCCCGTATCGCGGGCGACTTCGCGGGAACGCCTGCAATCACCAGCACGAGGCGGCGCGGCGTCGAGAAGCATTTCGCCTCCCCCGTCTCAAGCCCGCGCGTTTTCAAGCCTTCGCCAACCAAGCGGCGCAAATCGTCCGCGGCCCGCACCTGCATGCGCGCTGGAATTTCTTCGGAGAACAGTTCAAGGAGAAGTTCGGACATTCGAATTCAATCTCAACCGTCGAGGCAGTGAAATCCCCCTCCCCTCGACGGGGAGGGGGTAGGGGTGGGGTGAAG
>JANMNH010000122.1:0-2637 GCA_031373745.1 Hyphomicrobium sp.
GTGCGGCTCAAAGGTCATTGCAGGTCAGTTTACGCACACTTTGGCCCGATACGCGTGGGATGAATGTGGTCGGTTATGGCTTTGCTGTGCCAATGCTGCGGCCATTCTTGGAGGAATCGCGCCGCGTTGTCAGCTTGATGCCCGCCCCGCAAGGCGTGGTGCCTTGGCCGATGGGACAGGCGAATGTTTCGGTTCTGGTCGAGGAAAACGCCTGGCCATTGGGCACCGGAACGGCGGATCGGTTGTTGATTGCGCATGGGCTGGAGCACACCGATCAGCCCGCCGCGCTGCTGGATGAAATCTGGCGCGTGCTCGCCCCCGGCGGGGTGGCGGTGTTCATTGTGCCCAGCCGATCCGGGCTCTGGGCCAGGCGGGATCGCACGCCTTTTGGTCACGGACACCCTTATTCTTATGGGCAATTGGAGCGTCAGTTGCGCTCGCATCGCTTTACGCCCGAGCGGCATTCGGCGGCCTTGTTCATGCCGCCGAGCAATCGGCCGATCTGGCTGAAGATGGAAAAAATCTGGGAAAGTGCAGGTCGCAAGGTTGGGCCGGGGATGATGGCGGGGGCCTTGTTTGTCGAGGCGTCCAAGCAGGTTTACGCCAAGCCGCAGGGCGGCTTGCGCGAGGCGGTAAGGCGGCCTTTGGAGGCTTTGGAGGAGCTGACCGGGTCGCAGCCCAAGCCGGTGGCGGGGCGAAATTAACCTTTGATGTTGCGGTGCACAAGACCGGGTAAGATCGCCGAAATTTGCTGTGCACATGGCGTGCACAAGGCGTGCACCGGGCGTGCGGACGATTTCGGCCCCAAATCGACGGGCAGCGCACGGTCGGTTAACGAGACCTTAACGGTTTTCGCGCAAAACCGCCGCTCTCCCCCCCGAGCATTTCCCCCAAAGGTATTTCATGGCCAAAGAAGTTGACTTCGAAAAGATGACCCCCGCCCAGCAGGAATGGGAACTGCTGAAACAACAGACCAAAATCAACACCATCCTGTTTCGCCGCGATTTGATGGACAATTGCCCGCCGGGCTGGTTCGCCGAGGATTTACGCACCAACGGCCCGCCGGGCAAGCTACGCATGACCCTGCGCATCGACAAGGACGTGGCCAGGTTTTTCCGCGCCACCGGCATGGGTTTTCAGGTGAAAATGAACGATGTGCTGCGGGCGTTTATGCTGGCGGCGCAGTTGCGGGTGCTGGAGGGGGATGTGGAAAAGATTGGGAAGAGAAGGGGGCGGTGAGCGGGTTCAAAGCCCCCCACCCTGACCCTCCCCCGCGAACGAAGGAGGGGATTTCGCCGGAACGGACTGTTGGTTTTGGCGGCAATGTCGTTTGTTGCACCCTTCCACACCCTCGCAGGCGGCGGCCGACCTTGGAAGGGCGTCTGCGCCCTTCCGGGGGAAGGTCGGGCGCAGCCCTGCACTGCGCTCCGGGCGGTGGATGGGTGAGGGTTCGGCTGGATCGGCAAGGCGGCCCCGAAACAGGTCCGGGGCGGCGGCAGGTCGGGAGTTTTCAGCAGGGTATGTAGCAACCCCCGCCTGCATCACGACCACATTCAGTGGCGGGAATTGCTTTTGACGGAGCTTTCGTCCAACCTGCAAGCCGAAGGGGGCCGGATGGTCACTATCAAGGATACCAAATCCCTAGAAATGTGGCTGGAAGGCCGTCCGCCCGAAGTTGCAATGGCGGTTTCCGTGCGTGCGGCGACGCGGGTCTTGCCTTTGATTTCTGAGTATTGGCAAGCTGGGGCGTCATCGGAGCCAATATTCTCCGGCACATTACCAGTATTTCGAGTTCAGCTTGCTTGCTGCGCCTTTGCGTTTTCAACCGACCAACGCACGAAGTCCGACATTGGAACGAAGGCAGTTGAAGCTGCGCGGGAGGTAAAAACTGGAGGATACCACAGTGCGGCGGCTGCTGCGGCACTGTACGCGTTGAGCGCCGATACGACTGCGCTTACGTCTGTTGTCATCGGGCTCATGGCCAAAGTCGCTGCATCTCTTCTCGATGAACCAGTCACGGATATGCCGGCACTTCGGTTAGCTTTCTATAGCGCTGCTGATTGCTTGCTTCGAGCAGACCGCAGCGACCGCAAATTAACTGAAAGTTTCTGGAGATCGGTCGGCCATGACTGTTCCATTCTGGATAGCAGTGGGAAAATTCATTCAATATTCGCGCTCCCGTTGTGGGCGGATTCTAGCTTGCCTGACGAGGTGAGAGCAGATTGGCAGAAACTACAGGCGTTCTTTAACAGCGACCCGGCAACTTGGGGCTTTTGGCGCGACTGGTACCAAAAGGTGCTGGACGGGCAATACCAGAACCCGGACCTGTTGTTTGATATTGCGGTGCTGCCGAACAGCGATTGGAATGCTGGGGCGGCGGTGATTGCCGAGCGGATTGCTGGGTTGCAGGCGAAGTATATCCCGCTGACCTATCCAATGGCCGAGCGAGTCGAATTCAACCCGGTGACCGCGAAACTGCGCGTCGTCCCGACCCCGCCGCCCGAACCGCGACTTTTCGCCATGGGCTTGCAAAAGGTTCGTGACGAGATAGCGGAATTTGGCGATCCCGATCTGCGCAGCAATCAATACAGCGCGTTGATACCGGTGTTAAAAAAACTGGCCGACCGCATCGGGCGC
>JANMNH010000137.1:0-8569 GCA_031373745.1 Hyphomicrobium sp.
CACAGAAGCGCGGGCCCGCAAGGCGGAACTCGAAGCAGACATCAAGCGCTTCTCGGCCGCCTTGAAGCGGCTCAGCGATGCTTGAGATTTCCCCTCCCTCTTGTGGGGGAGGTGCCGCGCCGCGCCAAGTGGTGGGGCGGCGATGGTGTCTGGCCCTCGGGGTCTGACACCCTGGAATGGCGTTGCAACATCGCAATTGCAGCCTTCTTCAGCGGTGTCGGACCCGGAGGGTCAGACACCGACCCGCAAATTCACCACTTCAACTCCACCATCGCCCCTTTGGCCGTTGGTGTGCCGGGTGGGAAGAGGGCGGCCAGTTTGGCGGGTGATAATGAATGCCCGTCCATGGCTTCGTGGCGGTGAATGCCTGACGCGACAAAGAGGGCGTCGCAGGCGAAGTTTTCCGCGCCCTTCAAGTCGGTGCGGATAGCGTCTCCAATGACGAGGCATTTTTCGCGCGGCACGTTGGCATCGCGCAGGCCCTCGGCTTTGCGGTGGGCTGTCTCGTAGGCCGAGAGGTGGGGCTTGCCGGCCCAGAACACGTGCCCGCCCATGTGTTCATAGATATCGGCGATTGCGCCTGCGCAATAATAAAGTGTGCCGCCGACATCGACGAGCAGATCCGGGTTTGCGCACACGAAGGGGAGCTTCATCTCAAGTGCTTTGACGAGGATCGGCCGGTAGTCGTCCGGCTTCTCGCTGAAGTCGTCGTTCATGCCGGTGCAGATGATGGCGTCCGCGTCCTTGAGATGCACGCTCTCGGCTTTCAAGGCTTTGAAGAGGGCCTGGTCGCGATCCTGCGGGCCGATGCAGTAGAGGCGCTTAAAGCCGCGTTCTTCTACGTGGGTCAGCGCGATATCTCCGGACGAGACTATGTCGTCCCAGGCGTCGTGAGGGACTTGACGCATATCGAGCATGGCTTCGACGCGGTGCTTGGGGACAGGCGCGTTTGAGACGAGGATGACGGTGCCGCCCGCTTTGCGGAAGCGCTTCAAGGCGGCGCACGCGCCCTCGAACGCAGTCACGCCGTTGTGAACGACGCCCCAGACATCGCAGAAGAGGACATCGTAGCGGGAGAGCAGGTCTCCGGCGCGCTCGAGGATGGGGGGGGCGGTAGAAGGAACTGCCGAGGTGGGCTTTTTCAATTGATCTCGATCGAAGTTGGCTTGGTGCAAGGTGCCCCGACCGGTTAACATGGGGGGTCCTTGCAAATCCATAGGAGGGGTCAAGAATCGTCAAAATAAGGTCAGGGAGCATCGCTCGTTTATCCGGATACTACCTGCCCCACATGGCTGATATGCTTTTGATTGAAATGGCAGCACGCCGCATCCACAGGGTCCGGCAAAGTGTGAGATGGCAAAGTCTCACGGTTACCAATTGGTTTTGCACCACAAGACATTTAACCGGAGGCCTTGACCCGACATGGCGCCAACCGACGACGACAAGGCGAACCCTACTTCCGAGCACGCGTCCGAGGATCGCGAATGGCGCGAGGCGATCTCCTCGCTCATTGCTTTCGAGGGTACCGATAGAGCGGACGAAGTTTTAACTCTCGCGGTTGAGACGGCGCGGCGGCACGGCGCTAAGCTACCGTTCTCGGCCAATACGGCTTACATCAACACGATCGCTCCGCATGAAGAGCCCGCGCATCCCGGCAACCGCGAGATGGAGCACGCCATCAAGTCGGCGATCCGCTGGAATGCGCTCGCCATAGTGCTGAAAGCCAACAAGACCTCGACCGAGCTTGGCGGGCATATTGCGAGCTTCCAATCGGCGGCAACGTTGTACGACACGGGCTTTATGCACTTCTGGAACGCGCCGCACGAGGGCCACGGTGGCGATCTCATTTTCATTCAAGGGCATTGCTCGCCGGGAATCTATGCGCGCTCGTTCCTTGAAGGGCGCTTGACCGAAGCGCAACTCGTTGGCTTCCGGCAGGAGACGGAAGGCAAGGGCGTTTCTTCCTATCCTCACCCTTGGCTGATGCCGGACTATTGGCAGTTCCCAACCGTGTCGATGGGTTTGGGCCCGCTGATGGCCATCTACCAGGCGCGGTTCTTAAAGTATCTCCATGATCGCGGGCTGGCCGATACCTCAAACCGCAAGGTCTGGGTGTTCTGCGGCGACGGCGAAATGGACGAACCTGAGAGCTTGGGCGCGATTGCGCTCGCCGGCCGGGAAAAGCTGAACAACCTCATTTTTGTGATTAACTGCAATTTGCAGCGTCTCGATGGGCCGGTGCGCGGCAATGGCAAGATCATCCAGGAACTCGAAGGCAATTTCCGGGGCTCCGGCTGGAACGTCATTAAGTGTATCTGGGGTTCGAACTGGGACGAGCTTTTGGCACGCGACGGCACAGGCCGCCTGCGTCAACTGATGGAAGAAAGCAACGACGGCCAGTATCAGGACTTCAAGGCCAAGGATGGCGCTTATATCCGCAAGCAGTTCTTCGGCAAGTATCCGGAAACGGCGGCACTGGTGGCTGACTGGAGCGATGAACGAATTTGGTCGCTGACGCGCGGCGGGCACGATCCGCGGAAAGTCTATGCGGCTTATGCGGCGGCGGTGGCGAGCGAGCACCAGCCAAGCGTCATCCTGGCGAAGACCGTCAAGGGTTACGGCATGGGCGCGTCCGGCGAAGGCCAGATGATTGCGCATCAGGCCAAGAAGATGGGCAACGACAGCCTCAAGCGCTTCCGCGACCGCTTCCATTTGAAGTTGACGGACGAAGAATTGGAGACGCTGCCATTTATTAAGTTCGCAAAGGATAGCGCCGAGTACAAATACTTGATGGCCGCGCGCGAAAAGCTCGGCGGATCGCTGCCGCAGCGCCGGCCGAAGACGTCATTCAAGTTGGAGGTTCCGCCGCTCTCGTTTTTTGAAGCGCAACTGAAGGGTTCAGAAGGACGCGACATCTCGACGACGATGGCGTTCGTGCAGATGCTGACCAAAATGATGCGCGACAAGAGCATCGGCAAGCATATCGTTCCCATCGTGCCCGATGAAAGCCGCACCTTCGGCATGGAAGGCATGTTCCGCACCTTCGGCATTTATAGCCAGGTGGGTCAGCTCTACCGGCCCGAAGATGCCGAACAGCTTATGTATTATAAGGAAGACAAGAACGGGCAGATCCTCGAAGAAGGTATCAATGAGGCGGGCGCCATGGCGTCCTGGATCGCGGCGGCGACATCGTACTCGTCGTCGGACGTGCCGATGATCCCGTTCTTCATCTACTATTCGATGTTCGGCTTCCAGCGCATCGGCGATCTGTGCTGGGCGGCGGGCGATATGCGCTCTAGAGGGTTCCTGATTGGCGGCACGTCGGGGCGCACGACGCTGAACGGCGAAGGCTTGCAGCATCAGGATGGGCATAGCCACATCTTGTCGGCGACGATCCCGAATTGCGTCTCGTATGATCCGGCTTTTGGTTTTGAACTTGCCGTCATCGTGCAACGCGGGCTGGAGCGCATGTATCGCGATCAAGAGGACGTTTATTATTACATTACCGTCTTGAACGAGAATTACGTGCACCCGCCGATGCCGGAAGGCGCCGAAGAAGGCATCGTCAAGGGTATGTATCTGCTGAAAGCGGCAAACCCAAAGGCAAAGACCAAGGTGCAGCTGTTGGGTTCGGGCGCCATCCTGCGCGAAGTGATGGCCGGTGCCGAATTACTCGAAAAAGACTTCGGCGTCTCGGCCGACATTTGGAGCGTGACGAGCTTCACGGAATTGAAACGCGAAGGCGAAGACGTCGCGCGCTGGAACATGCTGAACCCCGAGGAAAAGCCGAAGGTGCCCTATGTCACGGCGTGCCTTGCCGCGCGTGGAGAAGGGCCGATCATTGCATCGACAGATTATATGAAGCTCTATGCCGACCAGATCCGCCCTTATGTTTCGTCAACCTATCGCGTGCTCGGCACCGACGGCTTTGGACGCTCCGACTACCGCAAGAAACTGCGCCACCACTTCGAGGTTGACCGGCACTTTGTTGCCGTCGCGGCCTTGAAGGCGCTGGCCGACGAAAACCGCATTCCATCAACCAAAGCCGCAGAAGCGATAAAAAAGTACGGCATCGATCCGGACAAGCTTAATCCCGCGCGCGCTTAGTTTCGGCACCGCAAAGAATATAGACACGGCAAGGAAGCCCACATGTCACTCATCGAAGTCAAAGTTCCCGACATCGGCGACTACAAGAATGTGCCGATCATTGAAATTCATGTGAAGCCTGGCGACGTGATCAAGGCGGACGATCCGCTGATCACGCTCGAGAGCGATAAGGCCGCCATGGAGGTACCGGCGCCGCGCGGCGGGAAAGTCGAGAGTATTGAAGTCAAGGTCGGCGATAAGGTCAGCGCGGGCTCCTTTATTCTGCGACTTGCCGACGGCAATGCATCTGCTGCGGCAGCGCCAGAGACGGCTGCAGCACCCAAGGCCGATGCACCAAAGGCGACGGCCGCCAAGGCTGCGGCCGCACCCAAAAATGCGAGTGGGGAAATGCCAGCGCCGCCGGCCATTCCGCGCGAAGTGCCGCCGCCTCCGGTCCACGACTATGCCGGTGTTCACGCGAGCCCGTCCGTGCGCCGGTTAGCGCGCGAACTCGACGTCGATCTGACGGCCTTGAAGGGCAGCGGCGAAAAGGGGCGCATCACCAAGGACGACGTCAAACGCTCTCTCGGCGGCGGCGGCGCTACGGGCGGTTCTGGCATCCCAGAAATCCCAGTGCAGGATTTTTCGAAATTCGGCGTCATCGAAATCAAGCCGTTGTCGCGCATGAAAAAGCTGTCGGGGCCGCACCTGCATCGCGCGTGGCTCAACATCCCGCACGTCACCCATACGGACGAAGCCGACATCACCGAAATCGATGCCTACCGCAAGACGCTCGACAACGCGGCCAAGGCCAAAAATTTCCGCGTGACGCTCCTCGTGTTTCTCATGAAGGCGAGCGTTGTGGCGTTGAAAGAATTTCCCGAGTTCAACTCCTCGTTGTCGCCCGGCAAGGACAGCCTGATCTATAAAAAATACTACAATATCGGCGTTGCCGTCGATACGCCCGATGGGCTCGTCGTTCCCGTCATCAAGGATGTCGATCGCAAGGGCGTGTTGGAGCTTTCGCAAGAGCTAGCGGTCATGTCGGCTAAAATGCGCGACGGCAAGATTGCGCCAGCCGACATACAAGGCGGGACGTTCTCGATTTCGTCGTTGGGCGGTATCGGCGGCACGAGTTTCACGCCGATAGTGAATGCTCCCGAGGTTGCAATCCTCGGCGTGGTGCGCTCGCAGATCAAACCGAAGTGGGATGGGGCGACGTTTGAGCCGCGACAGATGCTGCCATTGTGCCTCTCCTACGACCACCGGGTTATTGACGGGGCGCTCGCGGCACGCTTCACCCGTAGGCTTGTCGATGTGCTGGAGGACGTTCGCCAGCTCGTACTTTAATCCTTCTCCCCGTCCTTGCGGAGCACGGCTGCGCCATGACGGGAGAAGGTGGCCATAGGCCGGATGAGGGGGTGTGCTGTATCTCAATTCTCGAATGAACCATCCCCTCACCCCAGCCCTCTCCCCAAGGGGAGAGGGGGCAGCAAAAAAGGATTTGATCGATGAGCGCCGAAGTGACCTGCGACGTCGTTGTATTGGGCGCAGGACCGGGCGGCTATTCCGCTGCGTTCCGGGCTGCCGACCTCGGGCTCAATACCGTTTTGGTCGAGCGTAGCCCGACGCTCGGGGGTGTATGCCTCAATGTTGGGTGCATCCCTTCGAAAGCGCTTTTGCATACCGCCGCGATTATAGATGAGGCGGCTGCGCTCTCGTCTCATGGCATAAAATTCGGCAGGCCCGAGATCGATCTCGATGCGCTGAGAGCACACAAGAACAAGGTCGTCGGCAAGTTGACCACGGGCCTCGCCGGCATGGCCAAGATGCGCAAGGTCAATGTGATCAAGGGCACGGGGCAGTTTTCAGACGCCAATACGCTTGCCGTGACACTCGCCGACGGCACGGTTCAGAACGTCAAATTTTCCAAAGCCATTATTGCCGCAGGCTCGGAAGCCGTGAACCTGCCGTTCATTCCGAGCGATCCGCGCATCGTCGATTCGACGGGTGCGCTGGAGCTGCGCCAGATCCCGAAAAAGATGCTTGTTATCGGCGGCGGTATCATCGGGCTTGAAATGGCGACCGTCTATTCGACGCTTGGGACGCGGCTTGAGGTGGTCGAAATGCTCGATGGGCTGATGCCCGGCGCGGACCGCGACCTCGTCAAGGTATGGGAAAAAAAGAACGCGCCGCGCTTCGACAAGATCATGCTGAAGACCAAGACGGTCGGCGTCGAAGCCAAGGCGGACGGTATTCACGTGCGCTTTGAAGGTGCGGCAGCGCCGGCGGACCCGCAAGTCTACGACATGGTTCTGGTGGCGGTCGGGCGCTCGCCCAACGGCAAGCAGATTGCGGCTGAGAGAGCCGGCGTTGCCGTGAGCGACCGCGGGTTCATCAACGTCGATAAGCGCATGCGCACCAACGTCGAGCATATATTCGCCATCGGCGACATCGTCGGCCAGCCGATGCTGGCACATAAAGCGGTGCACGAAGGGCATGTTGCGGCGGAAGTGGCTGCCGGGCAGCCGAGCGCCTTCGATGCGAAGCAGATTCCATCGGTCGCCTACACCGATCCCGAGATTGCCTGGGCCGGCAAGACGGAAGATCAATTGAAGGCAGAAGGCGTCAAGTTTCACCGCGCGGCGTTTCCTTGGCAAGCCTCCGGCCGTGCCATCGCCAACGGGCGCGATGAAGGCTTCACGAAGCTGCTTGTCGATGCAGAAACGCACCAGGTTATCGGCGGCGGCATTGTCGGCACGCATGCGGGCGATCTTATCGGCGAAATCTGTCTCGCAATCGAGATGGGCGCCGAACCAGCCGATATTGCCCACACTATCCATCCGCATCCCACACTCGGCGAATCCATCGGCATGGCGGCAGAAGTTTTCGAAGGCACATGCACGGATTTGCCGCCGGTGAAGAAACCGGCTGCTGCCTGAGTGCACCTGTAGTAATCGATCGTCGGTTTGGCATCGACGCCATGCTGTTCGCTGCTGTCGCCGAAGCGGCCGTCACACGCGCACGCCTTCATCAAGGAGTTCGACATATATTGTGGTCATGGCGCCAATCAACCGCTGCTCCTACTTATAGACGCCGGGTTTGAACTCCGCGTTTTCAACAAAGACCTGAAGGGCGCCAAGCATTTGCCAGTGGAGATGCTGCAGCGCTTTTTCCTGATCTTCGGTGAGTACTTTCTCGCCGCCCTCCGTCGCGACTTCCAAGCCGAGAATTTGCGCCATGTCGCTTTGGAAGTATGACATGTCGCTATAGGGCCGCTTCGGGTCCATCGTTGGTGCCGGCCATTCGCCGTTGTCTAGACGCCCGGCCGCTTGGTCCTCGCTGGGCCAATCAAACATAAGTATTTTGATGAGAGTCAGATGCTCGTCCGTCAGTCGAAATTTTCCGTCTGGAGTTAGTCCGAGAGCCGTACTATTCGAGGCGGATTTCTCCTCGAAGTAGCCGCTCATCACGTTGTCAATGTCATTGCTTTTGACGTTGCGCAAAGGGTAATCGCCAGGTGCGAGGCTGCCATGACGAAGCATCTTGCTCATAGCGAAGTATATTTCGATGTGTTGGCGTGCGCGGCCCGTTTCGGTCTTCGCGCCGGTAATGCCGCCGATGGCCGCTAGTGCGTCTGGCGTGCCATAGGGCAATTGCGGATCAACCATAGGCGCGCCGGTTTCCGCAGTCTCCCAAGAGAACCGGAGCTTGCGCAGCAGGGCGATATGTTCAGCGGTTACAGCGAAGGCAGCTTCTCCAGACACGATATCGCTCATGTCCGGGAATGTCGCGGCGGGGTTCGTTAGAATGCCGGCGGCTTTTTTGGCAGTTTTCATAGCAGCGCCCGCATTTGCAACGGCGTGTGTTCCGGAATGGGCGAACGACGCAAAGACGTACATCATTAGCGCTGTTAGGCGAGCAATCTTCTGGGCAAACTTGCGGGGCATGGTTCCATCGGGCGCGGGCGCGCGTATCTTGTCTCGACAAGGATTAATTTAAATAGCCTTCCCTCAACCACGGTCAATCATCGGCATGTCCGAAGAGCTGCTACAGTTCAAGTATCACCACGACCCCGTCCGGAGCGAGGTCATCGTCGCCAGCGGCGGTGTCTGCGTCTGTTGCGGTCGCGCCCGTGGCTATCTTTACGTCGGACCCGCGTTTACGACGAACCGGGAGGTGCGCGATAACGTCTGCCCCTGGTGCATTGCCGACGGATCGGCGGCGCAAAAGTACGATGCAACCTTTGCCGACGCGCACCCCTTGGCAAAAGCAGGCATTGCGCGCGCAATCGCCGATGAAGTGACCAAGCGGACACCCGGGTACTTTTGCTGGCAGAGCCAGCAATGGCAAGCGCATTGCGGCGACGCTTGTGCGTACCACGGCGACGCCACGGTCGAGGATATCGCCAATGCCCCACGAGTGGCCATCGAAGCCTGGAAGGCCGAGTACACTATGAAGGAGGAAGATTGGAACCTGTTCG
>JANMNH010000004.1:0-19139 GCA_031373745.1 Hyphomicrobium sp.
CTTGTAGCCCTTGGTCGGCTTGCCCCACGGCGTCGCCCAGTGCTTGCCGCCCTTGGTGCGGCCACCATTGGGATGGTCGACAGGGTTCATAGCGATCGAGCGGTTGTGCGGACGGCGGCCCCTCCAGCGGGTGCGTCCGGCCTTGCCGGTAACGGCGTTCATGTGGTCCGGGTTTGAAACCGCGCCAACGGTTGCCATGCATTCCGCATGAACCTTGCGCGTTTCACCCGAGTTCATTTTCAACACGGCCCAGCCGCTGTCGCGGCCGACCAACTGAACGAAAGCGCCGGCCGAACGGGCGAACTGGCCGCCCTTGCCGGGTTTCGTTTCGACGTTGTGAACGATGGTGCCAACTGGCATCGATGCGAGCGGCATGGCGTTGCCGGGCTTCACGTCGACCTTGGCGCCCGAGACAACCGTGTCGCCGACAGCCAAGCGCTGCGGCGCCAGAATGTAGGACAGCGTGCCGTCTTCGTATTTCAGAAGTGCTATGAAAGCCGTGCGGTTGGGATCGTATTCCAAGCGCTCGACGTTGGCCGGCATATCGAATTTCTTGCGGCGGAAATCGATTTTGCGATAGCTCTGCTTGTGCCCGCCGCCGATGAAGCGCGACGTTGTGCGTCCGTCGCTGTTGCGGCCGCCCGTCTTCTTCAAGCCTTCGACCAGCGCCTTGATTGGGGCGCCTTTCCACAAATGGCTCTTATCGACGAGCACCAAGTGGCGTCTGCCGGGCGAAGTTGGGTTAAATGTTTTTAGCGCCATAGTCCCTTACTCCTACAGCCCAGTCGTCACGTCGATGGAATGACCGTCTTCCAGCGTGATGATGGCCCTCTTTGTGTCGCTGAGCAGGGCTTTCACACCCTTGAAGACCCTCAGCTTGCCCTTGCGCACAACCGTGTTGACGGATTTGACCTTGACCTTGAACTGGCCTTCGATCGCAGCTTTAATTTCAGGCTTCGTCGCCTTGGGATTGACTCGGAAGATCACCTGGTTCGCTTCGGACGCAAGCGTTGCCTTTTCGGTGATGACCGGCGCCAGTATGACGTCGTAAGCGGTGCGTTTCGTCATTTGAAGCGCGCCTCCAGCGCAGCGATGGCGGCTTTGGTCAAAACCAGCTTCTTACGACGCAGAATGTCGTAAACGTTGATGCCCTGAACCGGGAGCACGTCGATATTCGGAATGTTGCGGGCAGCACGGGCGAAAGCGGGCTCCAGCTCGGCGCCGTCGATGATCAAAACGTTCTTCCAATCGAGCTTGGCGAACTGGGTCTTGAGCAGGCCGGTCTTACCGTCCTTGGACGACGCCTTATCGAGCACGACGATTTCGCCGGCTTTCGCTTTAGCCGAGAGTGCATGACGAAGGGCGAGTGCGCGCACCTTCTTCGGCATATCGACGGCGTGACTGCGGGGCTTGGGGCCGAAGGCCTTGCCGCCGCCGCGGAACTGAGGTGCCGACTTGTCGCCGTGACGGGCGCCGCCGGTACCCTTCTGCTTGTACATTTTCTTGCCCGTGACCGCGACTTCCGAGCGGTCGGCGGCATGGTGCGTTCCGGCCATGCGCTTCAACGTCTGATAACGCACCATGCGGTGGATCAGATCGGGGCGCGGCACAAGGCCGAAGATGGCATCGGCCAGTTCGATATCGCCGGCTTTCGCGGCATCAAGCGTCGTGACAGTCGCTTTCATCACGCGCTCTCCTTGTTAGCGGCTGCACGCGGTTTGAAGGCGCCGGGCTTCGGCGTATCCTTGGCGGCTGCCTTTTTGACGGCATCGCGCACCAGAACCCAGCCACCCTTGGAACCGGGAACTGCGCCGCGAACCATGACGAGGCCGCGCGCCACATCGACTTTGGCGACGACGAGATTTTGCGTTGTGATGCGATCGTCGCCCATGTGGCCGGCCATCTTCTTGCCTTTGAAGACCTTGCCCGGATCCTGACGTTGACCGGTCGAACCGTGCGAACGGTGCGAGACCGAAACGCCGTGGGTGGCGCGAAGGCCGCCGAAGTTCCAGCGCTTCATAGCACCCTGGAAACCCTTGCCCTGCGAAGTGCCCGTCACATCGACAAACTGACCCGGCACGAAGTGATTGGCCGTAATTTCGGCGCCGACTTCGATAAGATTGTCGGGGCTGACGCGGAACTCAACAAGCTTGCGCTTTGGTTCAACTTCAGCCTTGGCGAACGTGCCGCGATCCGCCTTCGTCAAACGCGAGGGCTTGCGCGTACCGGCGCCGAGCTGGAGCGCGGTATAGCCGTTCTTTTCGACAGTGCGGTGCGAGAGCACCTGCAAATTGTCGAGTTTCAACACGGTAACGGGGATGTGCTCGCCCGCGTCCGTGAAGATGCGGGTCATGCCCACCTTCAATGCTAGTATTCCTGACCTCATGGGTCTTGTCCTTCGAGTTCGGCAACAGGCAACCGGCAACCGGCAACCGGGCTTTTTGCCCGCTGCGATCGATCCATGTTTCCCAGTCGCCTACCTTTCTTCCGTTTGCCTGCTGCCGGCTATAGTTTGATCTCGACATCGACTCCGGCCGCAAGATCGAGCTTCATAAGAGCGTCAACGGTTTGCGGCGTAGGATCGACAATGTCGAGCAAGCGCTTGTGCGTGCGTATTTCGAACTGCTCGCGACTCTTTTTGTCGATGTGCGGCGAACGGTTTACCGTGAACTTTTCAAGGCGCGTGGGAAGCGGGATCGGCCCGCGGACCTCGGCGCCCGTCCGTTTGGCCGTATTCACGATCTCGCGGGTCGAAGCATCGAGTATCCGATGATCGAACGCTTTGAGCCGGATGCGGATGTTTTGGCCATGCATGGTGTCGTTTCCACTCTTCGCAAAAGACTTGAGGAAGCGCCCCGGTCAGGTGACGCTTCCTCGTTAAAGAACTATTCCAGGATCTTGGTGACGACGCCGGCGCCGACGGTACGGCCGCCTTCGCGAATGGCGAAACGGACCTTTTCTTCCATGGCAATCGGCTGAACGAGCTCGATTGTCACCGAGACGTTGTCGCCCGGCATAACCATTTCGGTACCTTCGGCGAGCTTCACCGTGCCCGTCACGTCCGTCGTGCGGAAGTAGAACTGCGGGCGGTAATTGGTGAAGAACGGCGTGTGACGTCCACCTTCTTCCTTGTTCAGGATGTAGGCTTCGGCAAGGAACTTCTTGTGCGGTTTCACGGAGCCCGGTTTGCAGAGAACCTGGCCGCGCTCGACCTTGTCTTTTTCAATGCCGCGCAGCAGGATGCCGACGTTGTCGCCGGCTTCGCCGCGATCCAGCAGCTTGCGGAACATTTCGACGCCCGTGCACACAGACTTCTGCGTGTCGGCCAAACCGACGATCTCGACTTCTTCGCCAACCTTGACGGCACCGCGCTCGATACGGCCGGTGACGACCGTGCCGCGTCCGCTAATCGAGAATACGTCTTCAATCGGCATCAGGAACGGCTGATCGATCGCGCGTTCGGGGATCGGAATGAACGTGTCGAGTGCTTCGTAGAGCTTAAGGATGGCTTCGTCGGCCAGCGGGCCCTTTTCGCCGTTCAGCGCCTTGACGGCTGCGCCGCGGATCACAGGCGTGTCGTCGCCCGGAAACTGGTATTTAGTCAGGAGCTCGCGCACTTCCATTTCTACGAGATCGAGAAGTTCCTGGTCCTCGACGATATCGCACTTGTTCAGGAACACGACAATCTTCGGTACGCCGACCTGGCGGGCAAGCAAAATATGCTCACGCGTCTGGGGCATCGGACCGTCAACGGCCGAGACGACGAGGATCGCCCCGTCCATCTGAGCGGCGCCGGTGATCATGTTCTTGACGTAGTCGGCGTGGCCTGGGCAATCGACGTGGGCGTAATGCCGGTTCGGCGTACTATATTCGACGTGCGACGTCGCGATCGTCAAAATCTTGGTAGGGTCGCGACGGCCTTGGCTCTCGGACGCCTTGGCCACTTCGTCATAAGCGATCGACGTCGAGGTCCAGCCACGATCATGCGAAACTTTGGTAAGTGCTGCGGTCAACGTGGTCTTGCCGTGGTCGACGTGACCGATCGTGCCGACGTTGCAGTGCGGCTTGTTCCGCTCAAATTTTTGCTTGGCCATGGTGGCTCTCCTTCGTCTTCCTAATTCGCCCCTGGTACTTCACCAGAGAATTTCCAACTTAGCTTCTCGGGGTTCCATCTGTCAGGCAAACTGCCTGACCTGCGGGACCCAAGTTCTCTTAAGCGTACTTCGCCTTAACTTCTTCCGCGACGTTACGCGGGACTTCTGCGTAGTGAGCAAACTGCATCGTGTAGGCAGCCCGGCCGGTTGACATGGAACGCAGCTGACTAACGTAGCCGAACATATTCGCCAGCGGCACGAACGCGCGAACGACGGTCGCGTTACCGCGCATCTGTTGATCGCGAATCTGGCCGCGGCGGCTGTTTATGTCGCCGATGACGCCGCCGACAAAATCACCCGGTGTCACGACCTCGACGTCCATAATGGGCTCTAGAATTTTCACGCCGCCCTTTTCGCAGCCTTCCTTCATCGCCGCCCGCGTTGCGATTTCAAACGCGATCGCCGACGAATCGACATCATGGAACGCGCCGTCATAAAGGGTGACCTTCATGTCGACGAGCGGGAAGCCGATCAGGATGCCGTTTTCCCAAACCGACTTGATGCCCTTTTCGACGCCCGGAATAAATTCCTTCGGAACAGTACCGCCGATAACCGTCGACTCGAACACGTTGCCCTTGCCGGTTTCGTTTGGCTCGAGCTTGAGCTTGACGCGGGCAAACTGCCCCGTGCCGCCCGTTTGCTTTTTGTGCGTGTAGTCGATGTCGGCCGCTCGTGCGAGCGTCTCGCGGTAGGCAACCTGCGGCGCACCAACGATAGCCTCGACGCCGTATGTGCGCTTCAAGATATCGACTTTGATGTCGAGATGCAGTTCGCCCATGCCTTTGAGAATAGTTTCGCCCGACTCTTGATCGACGGAAACGCGGAACGAGGGATCCTCATGCGCCATCGTGTAAAGCGCGATCGCCATCTTTTCCTGGTCGGCCTTCGTCTTCGGCTCGACCTTCTGAGCGATGACAGGCTCGGGGAAATCCATCTTTTCGAGAATGACGGGCTTGGCCGGATCGCACAGTGTTTCCCCGGTGCGCGTATCCTTGAGGCCCTGCAGTCCGATGATGTCGCCGGCAAAGGCTTCTTTGATTTCTTCGCGATTGTCGGCGTGCATCAGATACATGCGGCCGGCGCGTTCTTTCTTGTCGCGAGTCGTATTTGCAAGCGCCATGCCCTGTTCAAGCTTGCCCGAGTAGACGCGGCAGAAGGTGATCGAGCCGACGTGTTCAAAGCTCATGATCTTGAAAGCGATCATAGACAACGGCTCGCTGTCGGAAGGCCTGCGCAGCATTGGGGCATCGGTCTTCGGATCGACGCCGGTATAGGCTTCGCGATCGAGAGGCGACGGCAGGAAGTCAACAACGGCATCGAGAAGCGGTTGCACGCCCTTGTTCTTGAAGGCAGAACCGCACATCATGGGATAGAAAGCGCGCGTGACGGTCGCCTTGCGGATCAACTTACGCAAGGTGTCTTCGTCCGGCTCCTTGCCGTCGAGATAAGCGGCCATCGCGTCGTCGTCCATATCGACAGCGGCTTCGATCATGTTGGCGCGGAATTCGGCGGCCTTGTCGGCGAGGTCGGCCGGGATCGGGCCTTCGATCATCTTGGCGTCCTTGCCGTCGCCGTCCCAGGTGATGGCAATCATGCGGATAAGGTCTACGACGCCCTTGAAATTGGCTTCGGCACCAATCGGAATTTGCAGCGGAACGGCCTTGGCACCGAGCTTTTCCTTAATGTCATCGAGACACATGTAGAAATCGGCGCCGGTCTTATCCATTTTGTTGGAGAAGTTGATGCGCGGAACGCCGTACTTGTCGCCTTGACGCCAAACGGTTTCGGTTTGCGGTTCGACGCCTTGGTTGGAATCGAGAACGCACACGGCGCCGTCCAACACGCGCAGCGAGCGCTCGACTTCAATCGTAAAGTCGACGTGGCCGGGCGTGTCGATGATGTTCAGGCGGCGCTTGCGGCCATCGCGGCCAGTCCAGAAGCATGTCGTCGCGGCCGACGTAATCGTGATGCCGCGCTCGGCTTCCTGCTCCATGAAATCCATGGTGGCAGCGCCGTCGTGGACTTCGCCGATCTTGTAAGACTTACCCGTATAATAGAGGACGCGCTCGGTCGTCGTCGTCTTGCCGGCATCGATGTGAGCCATGATGCCGAAATTACGGGAGTCTAGGATGTCGTATTGACGGGCATGATGCGCCTCGGGTATCCTGTAGTTTACCAGCGGTAATGCGAAAATGCGCGATTGGCTTCAGCCATCTTGTGCGTGTCTTCGCGCTTCTTCACGGCAGTACCGCGGTTGTTGGCGGCGTCGAGAAGCTCGCCGGAGAGCTTGTCTATCAATGTCGTTTCGTTACGCGCACGTGCCGCTGAAATAATCCAGCGGATGGCAAGCGCCTGACGGCGCTCGTTGCGCACTTCGACCGGCACCTGATAGGTGGCACCGCCGACGCGGCGCGAGCGGACTTCAACCGCCGGCATCACATTCTCAAGTGCCGTCTTGAAGAGCTCAAGCGGATTTGCCTTGCCCTTCGATTCCATTTTTTCGAAAGCGCCATAAACCATGCGCTCCGCGACCGACTTCTTGCCTTCTTTCATCACCGCATTCATGAACTTGGTGACAACGAGGTCGTTGAACTTCGGATCGGGGATCACTTCCCGCTTTTGCGCCGCGTGACGACGAGACATTCTTGCGTCCTTCGCTTCGAATTCTGTTTCAACTAAGAGCCATCCGCGATGGCCCCCGACTTAGTTATTTGGGCCGCTTAGCGCCGTATTTCGAACGGCGCTGACGGCGGGCGGAGACGCCCTGCGTATCGAGCACGCCGCGAATGATGTGGTAGCGAACGCCGGGCAAATCCTTAACGCGGCCGCCGCGGATGAGCACGACAGAGTGCTCCTGAAGGTTATGGCCTTCGCCCGGAATGTAGCCAATGACTTCGAAGCCGTTGGTCAGGCGGATCTTGGCGACCTTACGAAGTGCCGAGTTCGGCTTCTTAGGCGTCGTTGTGTACACGCGGGTGCACACGCCGCGCTTTTGCGGGCAGGCATCCATATGGCGCGACTTCTCGCGATATGTTTTCGGCTCCCGGGGCTTCCGGATCAGCTGTTGTATCGTCGGCATCCGACAAATCCTGCCTTCGTATCCTGAGCTCGACGCACATCCCGAGGTGGAAATGCACCAAGCAAACCTGCCAGGCGGCGAAAAATCGCCCCTAGCATGAAAAAACCAGAGGATCGTGCCGCCCTTGAGGGGAAGCAGATCATGGCCCGTCGATGTGCTCTGCTTTAGTGGACGGTAGCGTTTAGGCCGTCGTCGCACCCCTTGAGGAGCGCCGAAGTGGGCCTACCACCTACCGTGAGAGTGGAGGGAGCTATATACACGGGGGGCATTTTGGTCAACAGCTGCCGCGCCCTCCTTCGAAATTATTTTGCGGCATTGCGGTAATGCGCGTGAAAAGCCGCTGCGGCAGAGTGTCAGGCATGGCGCTTCGCCTCTCGCAAACATGGCGCTTAACGCAAAAACGGCAGCTATTTGAGCTGCCGTTATAGATTTTCTTTTTTAGATTTGCGTGGCCGGTATTTTGAGCGGCCGGCTCATGCGGCTTCATCGGCTGCCGGACGGCGCCGGCGGCGTGAACCTGCCCCGCCAGCCGCATCGGGCCCCGGAATGGACGCCGATTTTGCCTGTTCCTTGGCAATAAGATCGTCGCGCTTTTGAGCGATTTTGCGTAAGCGGCGCAACATGCCGCCCGTGCCGGCCGGGATGAGACGGCCGACGATGACGTTCTCTTTCAGGCCTTCGAGCATATCGGACTTGCCGTTGACGGCAGCGTCGGTCAGAACGCGCGTCGTTTCCTGGAACGATGCCGCCGAGATAAACGACTTCGTTTGCAGCGAGGCCTTGGTGATGCCGAGCAGCACGGGATTGGACTGCGCCGGCTTCTTGCCCAGTTTCTCGATGGCCAAGTTCACTTCCTCGAACTCGGTGCGATCGATTTGCTCGCCCTTGATCAAGTCGGTCTCGCCGATGTCGGTGATTTCAACCTTCTGCAGCATCTGGCGCACAATCACTTCGATGTGCTTGTCGTTGATGGTCACGCCTTGCAGACGGTACACGTCCTGGATCTCGTTGATGAGATAGTTGGCGAGTTCCTCGACGCCCTTGATGGCGAGAATATCGTGTGGCGCCGGATTGCCGTCGTACACGAAATCGCCGCGTTCGATACGGTCGCCGTGTTGCACCGCCAAGCTCTTGCCGCGCGGTATCAGATATTCGACCGGCTCTTTAGTCTCGTCATCCGGCTTGATGTGGATGCGCTGCTTGTTTTTATAGTCCTTGCCGAACTCGATTGTGCCCGAGATCTCGGCGAGGATTGCGTGGTCCTTGGGACGGCGCGCTTCGAACAGTTCGGCAACACGCGGCAAGCCGCCGGTGATGTCGCCCGACTTCGCAGACGCCGTTGGAATACGCGCCAGCACGTCGCCGGCTTTGACCTCGGCACCCCGATCGACCGAAAGCACGGCTTCGACCGAGAGCAAGTAACGGGCGTCGCCGCCGCGAGCGACTTTGATCGGCTTACCGCTCTTGTCTTTGACGACGATGGCCGGCTTCAACTCGTTGCCGCGGGGCGACGTGCGCCAATCGACGATAACGCGGTTCGACGTGCCCTTCATTTCGTCGGTCTGTTCGCGTACCGACGCGCCTTCGATCAGATCTTCGAAATCGACGACCCCGTTGGCTTCGGACAGAATCGGCCGGGTATACGGATCCCAGCTCGCGAGCTTGGTCCCGCGCTTGACCGTATCGCCTTCATCGACGAAGAGCCGTGCGCCGTAAGCAATTTTGTGCGCCGCAAGTTCTTTGCCCGACTGATCGGAAATCAAGATCGACATGATACGGCCGGTCGAGATGTTCTGACCCTTCGAGTCTTTCGCGATCGCGCGGTTCTTAATTTTGATCGTACCGTTGAAGTTGCTGTCGATGAACGAGCTATCGACAAGGTTCGCCGTGCCGCCGATATGGAAGGTACGCATGGTGAGCTGCGTACCCGGTTCGCCGATCGATTGAGCCGCGATAACGCCAACGGCTTCGCCGATGTTGACGGGTGTGCCGCGCGCAAGATCGCGGCCATAGCACTTGCCGCACACGCCAAGCTCGGCTTCGCAGGTCAAGACCGAGCGAATGCGGATCTCCTGGATTTCGGCTTTGGCAATGGCCTCCGCATGCCGCTCAACGATGAGATCTCCGTCTTGGATTATCAAATCGCCCGTGACCGGGTGCTTGATGTCTTCGGCGGCCGTGCGTCCCAGAACGCGTGCTGCGAGCGTGACGATGACCTGCCCGGCATCGACAACGGCTTGGACATTAATGCCTTGCGGCGTGCCGCAATCGACTTCGGAAATGATCGCGTCCTGTGCCACGTCCACCAAACGGCGCGTCAGATAGCCTGAGTTGGCCGTCTTCAGGGCAGTGTCGGCCAGACCCTTACGCGCGCCGTGCGTCGAGTTGAAGTACTCGAGAACCGAGAGCCCTTCTTTGAAGTTCGAGATAATCGGAGTCTCGATGATCTCTCCCGAAGGCTTGGTCATCAGGCCGCGCATGCCGGCAAGCTGCTTCATTTGCGCGGGCGATCCGCGCGCGCCAGAGTGGCTCATCATGTAGACCGAGTTGATCTGCTTGTCGCGGCCGGTCTTCGGGTCCTTCTCGACTGCAGAAATACGGTCCATCATTTCTTTGGCGATCTGGTCCGTGCACTTCGACCAGGCGTCAACAACCTTGTTGTACTTTTCGAGCCGGGTGATCAGGCCATCCTGATACTGCTGCTCGAAATCGCGCACTTCGTTGTTGGTTTTTTCGACGATCTTTGCCTTGGACTCCGGAATTTGCATGTCGTCCTTGCCGAACGAAATGCCAGCCTTAAAGGCATGATGGAATCCGAGCTGCATGATGCGGTCGCAGAAGATCACGGTCTCTTTCTGACCGCAGTTGCGGTAGACCGCATCGATCATGCCGGAGATGTTCTTCTTGGTCAGCATCTGGTTGACGAGCGCGAATTTGACGCCCGGCTGTTTCGGCAGGAGTTCGCCAAGAATCAAACGGCCGGGCGTTGTCTCGTGAATCTCGATAACCGGCTCGTTCTTGTCGTTGACCGTGCGGAAACGTCCGCGAACCTTGGCGTGCAGGGTCACGGCGCCGGCAGCAAGAGCGTGGTGGATTTCCGAGACCGAGCCAAAAAGCATGCCTTCGCCCGGCTCTTTTTCGTGCATCAGCGACAGATAGTAGAGGCCGAGCACGATGTCCTGCGACGGCACAATGATCGGGTGGCCGTTTGCAGGATGGAGAATGTTGTTTGTCGACATCATGAGGACGCGCGCTTCAAGCTGAGCTTCCAAGCTCAACGGAACGTGCACGGCCATCTGGTCGCCGTCGAAGTCGGCGTTGAACGCCGCGCACACCAGCGGATGCAGCTGGATCGCCTTGCCTTCGATCAGTTGCGGTTCGAATGCTTGAATGCCAAGGCGGTGAAGCGTCGGCGCACGGTTGAGCAATACGGGATGCTCGCGGATAACTTCGTCGAGCACGTCCCAAACTTCGGGCTTTTCCTTCTCAACGAGCTTCTTCGCCTGCTTGACGGTAGCGGCTTGGCCGAGCGTCTGCAGGCGCGCGTAGATGAAGGGCTTGAAGAGTTCGAGCGCCATTTTCTTCGGCAAGCCGCACTGATGCAATTTGAGTTCGGGGCCGACCACGATGACCGAACGGCCCGAGTAATCGACGCGCTTGCCGAGCAAGTTCTGGCGGAAGCGGCCCTGTTTGCCTTTAAGCATATCGGCCAAAGATTTCAGCGGACGTTTGTTGGCGCCGGTAATCACGCGGCCGCGGCGGCCGTTGTCGAAGAGTGCGTCAACCGCTTCCTGCAGCATGCGCTTTTCGTTGCGGATGATGATGTCGGGCGCGCGCAGCTCCATCAACCGCTTCAAGCGGTTGTTACGGTTGATGACGCGGCGGTAGAGATCGTTGAGATCGGACGTTGCGAAACGTCCGCCATCCAAGGGCACAAGCGGGCGCAGTTCCGGCGGGATGACCGGGACTTGCGTTAGGATCATCCATTCCGGCCGATTGCCGGATTCGATAAAGGCTTCGATAACCTTCAAGCGCTTGCCGAGCTTTTTCGGCTTCAGTTCTGTCGTTGCTTCCGAGATTTCCTGGCGCAGATCGACTGCTATCTTCGGCAGATCCATGGCGGACATGATTTCGCGGATGGCTTCCGCGCCGATACCGGCGGTGAAACTGTCTGCGCCATATTCTTCGATGGCCGCGTTGTACTGTTCTTCGGTCAGGAGCTGCTTTTCATTGAAGGGCGTGACGCCCGGCTCGATTATGATGTAATTCTCGAAATAGAGAACGCGCTCAAGATCTTTCAGCGCCATATCGAGCAGCAAGCCGATGCGCGAGGGCAGCGACTTCAAGAACCAGATGTGGGCTACGGGTGCGGCCAACTCGATGTGGCCCATGCGTTCGCGGCGCACCTTGGCGAGCGTGACTTCGACGCCGCACTTTTCACAAATAAGACCCTTGTACTTCATGCGCTTGTACTTGCCGCACAAACATTCGTAATCCTTGATCGGCCCGAAAATGCGCGCACAGAACAAGCCGTCCCGCTCCGGTTTGAATGTGCGGTAATTGATCGTTTCCGGCTTTTTTATTTCGCCGTACGACCAAGACAGGATGTCGTCGGGCGACGCGATCGAAATCTTAATTTGGTCAAACGCCGGGAGCGGCGCCTGCGCCTTGAAGATATTGGTGATCTCGTTCATCGGCTCTTCTCCTTTTGGAACCTGCTGGGCAGGACAGGCTCCGAATTCGGTCTATTCCCTGTCCCCGTTCTTTACGGGGAGAGGGCCATGCTGAAAGCATGTCTGCGACATGACGTGAGGGGCGGAACCAGGCTCAGAACGAGCGGCTGCCCCTCACCCCGGCCCTCTCCCCATTGAGTGCAGGAATGGGGAGTGGGAGCATTGGTTATTCGGCAGCGGGCGGCAGCTGAGCTTGCGGCTCGGCTTCAACCGGTGCGCCTTCAGGCGGAACAACCTCGGTATTGATAAGCTCGACGTTCAAGCCGAGCGCACGCATTTCCTTGACGAGCACGTTGAAGCTTTCCGGCACGCCTGCTTCAAACGCATCGTCGCCGCGCACGATCGACTCGTAGACCTTGGTACGGCCGGCGACGTCGTCCGATTTGACGGTGAGCATTTCCTGGAGCGTGTAGGCGGCACCATAAGCTTCGAGTGCCCACACTTCCATTTCGCCGAAGCGCTGGCCGCCGAACTGCGCCTTACCGCCCAACGGCTGCTGGGTGACGAGCGAGTAAGGTCCGATCGAGCGGGCATGGATCTTATCGTCGACAAGATGGTGCAGTTTCAGAACGTACTTGTAACCGACGGTGACCTTTCGGTCGAACGGTTCGCCCGTGCGTCCGTCAAACAGCGTGACCTGACCGGATGAATCGAACCCGGCCATTTCCAGCATCTCGACGATGTCTTTTTCGCGCGCGCCATCGAAAACCGGCGTTGCGATCGGCACACCGGCTCTGAGGTTTTCGGCGAGAGAGGCAAGTTCTTCGTCTTTAATATTGGCCTTGAACTCGTTTGGGCCATAGATGCGGATCATCTGCTCGCGCAGCGCCTTGCCTTGACCGCTCTCGTGGTACTTCTCGAGTGCTTCGTCGATGACACGGCCAAGACCGCGGCAAGCCCAACCCATGTGCGTCTCGAGAATTTGCCCGACGTTCATGCGGCTCGGAACGCCCAGCGGGTTCAAGACGACGTCGACCGGCGTGCCGTCCTCCAGGAACGGCATGTCTTCCGACGGCACGATCATCGACACGACGCCCTTGTTGCCGTGACGGCCGGCCATCTTGTCGCCCGGCTGGATCTTGCGCTTCACGGCGACGAAGACTTTGACCATCTTCATAACGCCCGGCGGAAGTTCGTCGCCGCGCTGTAGCTTGTCGACTTTATCGACGAAGCGGCGCTCGAGGCCCTTCTTGGCTTCTTCGTATTGCTTTTGGATGGCCTCAACTTCGGCCATCGCCTTTTCTTCCTTGAGGCCGATTTCCCACCACTGGCTGCGCGGAATATCGTCAAGAATTTCCTGATTGACTTCGGCGCCCTTCTTGGCGGCCTTTGGTCCCTTGGAAACTTCCTTGCCCATCAACGCGTCCTTGAGGCGCGCGTAGACGTTGCGGTCGAGGATCTGCATTTCGTCGTCGCGGTCTTTGGCGAGACGTTCGATCTCTTCGCGCTCGATCGCCATGGCACGTTCGTCTTTTTCGACGCCGTGACGATTGAAGACGCGCACTTCGACAATCGTACCCGAAACACCCGGCGGCAGACGCAGCGAGGTATCGCGGACGTCGGACGCCTTTTCGCCGAAGATGGCGCGGAGCAGCTTTTCTTCCGGCGTCATCGGGCTTTCGCCCTTTGGCGTGATCTTGCCGACCAAAATGTCGCTCGGATGCACTTCGGCGCCGATGTAGACGATGCCGGCTTCGTCGAGGTTTTTGAGTGCTTCTTCCGAAACGTTGGGAATGTCTCGCGTGATTTCTTCAGGCCCAAGCTTCGTGTCGCGGGCCATCACTTCGAACTCTTCGATGTGGATCGACGTAAACACATCCTCAGAGACGACGCGCTCGTTCATCAAAATCGAATCTTCGAAGTTGTAACCCATCCAAGGCATGAACGCGACGAGCACGTTCTTGCCGAGCGCCAATTCGCCGAACTCCGTCGACGGGCCGTCGGCGATGATTTCGCCCGCCTTGACAGAGTCGCCGACATTCACCAGCGGGCGTTGGTTGATACAGGTATTCTGGTTCGAGCGCTGGAACTTGCGCAGCCGGTAGATATCGACGCCCGACTTTGAGGGATCGGTTTCTCCCGTCGCGCGAATAACGATGCGGGTTGCGTCAACCTGATCGACGATACCGGTACGGCGCGCTGCAATCGCAGCACCAGAATCGCGCGCAACGCGGTCTTCCATGCCGGTGCCGACCAGCGGCGCTTCCGCCTTGATCAGCGGTACGGCCTGACGCTGCATGTTCGAGCCCATCAGCGCGCGGTTGGCGTCGTCGTTCTCGAGGAACGGAATGAGCGCGGCCGCGACCGACACAAGCTGCTTCGGCGACACGTCGATATAATCGACCTTGTCGGGCGTCACGAGGAGCACGTCGCCGTTGAATCTGCAGATAACCAGTTCGCCCGACAGTTTGCCCTTTGTATCGACTTCAGCGTTGGCCTGGGCGACGTGGTGGCGCATTTCTTCCATGGCGGAAAGGTAGACGACGTCGTCGGTCACCTTGTTATTAACGACCTTGCGATATGGGCTTTCGATAAAGCCATACTTGTTCACGCGCGCAAACGTGGCGAGCGAGTTGATGAGGCCGATGTTGGGACCTTCCGGCGTTTCAATCGGGCAGATACGACCGTAGTGCGTTGGGTGCACGTCGCGGACTTCGAAGCCTGCGCGTTCACGGGTCAAACCACCTGGGCCCAGCGCCGAGAGACGGCGTTTGTGGGTGATTTCCGAGAGCGGGTTCGTTTGGTCCATGAATTGCGAAAGCTGAGATGAACCAAAGAACTCGCGCACGGCAGCGGCAGCCGGCTTGGCGTTGATCAGATCTTGCGGCATGACCGTGTCGATATCGACCGAACTCATGCGCTCTTTGATTGCGCGTTCCATGCGGAGAAGACCGACGCGATATTGATTTTCCATCAACTCGCCGACCGAACGCACGCGGCGGTTGCCGAGATGGTCGATATCGTCGATTTCGCCCTTGCCGTCGCGGAGATCGACAAGAGTTTTAACAACCGCGAGGATGTCCTCGCGGCGCAGAACGCGCATGGTGTCGGGCGCGTCGAGTTCGAGACGCATGTTCATTTTTACGCGGCCGACGGCCGAGAGATCGTAGCGCTCGCTGTCGAAGAACAGCCCGTGGAACAGCGCGGTCGCCGCTTCAATGGTCGGCGGTTCGCCGGGACGCATGACCCGGTACACGTCCATCAGCGCTTCCTGGCTATTGGCGTTCTTGTCGATGTTCAATGTGTTGCGAATGAACGCGCCGATGTTGACGTAGTCGATGTCCAGGATGTGGAATTCCTTGACCTTCTGTTCTTTGAGTTCGGCCAGCAGGTTGGCATCGAGCTCGTTGCCGGCTTCGGCAAAAATCTTGCCGGTTTCGAGATCGACGATATCTTCGGCGATGAAGCGGCCGGCCAGATCGTCGGCTGAAACGAGAATTTCCTTCAGACCGGCTTCCGCCAATTCGCGCGAACGGCGGGCTGTAATCTTCTCGCCCTGGCGCGCAATGATTTCACCCGACTTGGCGTCGGCGAGATCGGATTGCGGGGTCATACCGCGGAACTTCTCCGGCACGAACGGCATCTTCCAGCCGCGCTTCGATTCCTTGATGCCGATGTGCTTGTAGAAGTGCCCAAGAATCTGCTCGTCATCGAGCCCCAGCGCATAAAGCATCGTCGTCACCGGCAATTTGCGCCGGCGGTCGATACGAACGTAGACCATGTCTTTGGCGTCGAATTCGAAGTCGAGCCACGAACCGCGGTAAGGAATGATGCGGGCGGCAAACAAGAGCTTGCCGGAGGAATGCGTCTTGCCGCGATCGTGATCGAAGAACACGCCGGGCGAGCGGTGCATCTGGGAAACGATGACGCGTTCGGTACCGTTGATGATGAAGGTGCCGTTCGACGTCATGAGCGGCATGTCGCCCATGTAGACGTCTTGTTCCTTGACGTCCTTGATCGACTTCGAGCCCGTCTCTTCGTTGATGTCGAACACGATCAGGCGCAGCTTCACCTTGAGCGGCGCCGAGTACGTCATATCGCGCTGCATGCACTCGTCGGTATCGAACTTGGGTGCTTCGAATTCATAGCGCACGAACTCGAGCGTCGCCTTGCCGGCGAAATCCGAGATCGGGAAAACGGACCTGAACACCGACTGCAAGCCGAAGTCGTCGAGCCGCCCGCCGGGCGGCTCCTTGACCATCAGGAAGTCGTCGTAGGATGCTTTCTGAACTTCGATGAGGTTCGGCATTTCTGCGACCTCAGCGATGGTTCCGAATTTTCTCCTGATCCGCTTGCGGCTGGGAAGGGTCTGAGCCATGTCCGCTCCTTCATGCTTTTCGATGCGGGAGGGGGTTTCCCGCGAACCTAAAATTCGGCCGTCTCGCGCAAGAGGAGCTTGGCTCCTCTCTGAAAACGGCTCACCGGAAGGTCCTTTTTGGGGCTCGACCCCAAGAGGACCTTCCGGAAAACCGTCGACAGGCAATTGGGCTCAGGCAGCAGGCAGCAGAATGAACTGTTGCCCGCTGCCTGTTGCCTGATGCCTTACTTCACTTCAACAACAGCGCCCTGATCTTCGAGCTGCTTCTTGAGCTTGGCGGCTTCGTCCTTCGTGACGCCTTCCTTGACGGCCTTGCCGCCGGCTTCGACGAGGTCCTTGGCTTCCTTGAGGCCAAGACCCGTGATGGCGCGCACTTCCTTAATGACGTTGATCTTCTTTTCGCCACCCGATTTCAGGATAACGGAGAACTCGGTCTGCTCTTCGACAGCAGCAGCCGCAGGACCGGCGGGGCCAGCAACAGCAACAGCGGCGGCGGCAGAAACGCCCCACTTTTCTTCGAGCATCTTGGCGAGTTCGGCAGCTTCAAGAACGGTCAGGCTCGACAGTTCATCAACGATTTTCTCGATCTTAGACATAAGCAACTTCCTTCCGGTTTGAACTTTGGTGGTGAGTGCAGCCATTTGGGCTGCGTTATGCGATCAATAATCCCTTGGCGGGCCGTCCACATGTCCAGCAGCTCAGCCTTTCGCAGCCTTCGCCTGAATGACGCGTGCGAGCTTGGCGCCGGGCTCTTTGATCGTCCGGGCGATTTTGGTCGCCGGAGCGTTCAACAGTCCGATCAGCTTTGCGCGCAGCTCATCGAGCGACGGCAGTTCGGCGAGTGCTTTCACGCCTTTCGCATCGAGGATGGTCTTGCCCATCGCGCCGCCGAGGATGACGAGCTTTTCGTTCCCCTTTGCGTACGTGACGGCAGCCTTCGCGGCCGCAATCGGATCTTTTGAGAAGGCCAATATGATTGGACCCTTCATCAAACCCGAGAGCTGTTCGGCGTCGGTATCCTTCAATGCGATTTGCGCCAGCTTGTTCTTGGCTACTTTGACAGTTCCGCCGGCTTCTTTGACCTTCCTGCGGAATTCTGCCGATTGAGCAGCCACCATGCCGGTGTTGTGGGCGACAACCACCAGGCCCGTGCTTTTCAGCACGCCATGGAGATTATCGATGAGCTCACGTTTCGCGGCTCTATCCACGTTTCGTCTCCTTGCTGCGAGGACGAATTGTCCCCGCGGGTTGCACCTTGTGCCACCTTACCGTTTGACGGGCGAAGCGGCGGTTGGTCTGTCCTTTACGCCGCGAGCCTCTTGAGTAGAGGCGGCACGGTGCCGACCCAGAAGATTCAAACCGGACCGGCCAGCTTGCGCTGAAAAATCCGATTTCCTTCTGTCTCATGCGGGCTCTCAAAATGAGAGACTTAAGCGTCGCGCGGCTTGGCCGCCTTCTGCACCCACAATCTCGGACAGTACCGAACCGGAGAATTGACGCCCCGGTCCGGGGTTTCCCGGGTTGCCCCGGAATTCTTGTGTTGCCTTAGATAACGGGACCCGAAGCAACAGTTGACGGATCGAGTTTCAAGCCCGGCCCCATGGTCGACGACACGGATACCTTTTTCAGGTACGTGCCTTTCGAGCCCTGCGGCTTCGCCTTCACGACGGCATCGACGAACGCTTTGATGTTCTCGACCAGCGCCTGCTCGGTAAAGCTCGCCTTGCCGACGCCCGCATGTACGATGCCGGCCTTCTCGACGCGGAACTCGACCGAACCGCCCTTGGCACCCTTGACGGCACCAACGACGTCCATGGTCACGGTGCCAACGCGCGGGTTCGGCATCAGACCGCGCGGGCCCAAGACCTTGCCTAAGCGGCCGACGAGACCCATCATGTCGGGGGTCGCGATGCAGCGATCGAAGTTGATCGTGCCCTTAGAGACGATTTCAACGAGGTCTTCTGCGCCGACGATGTCGGCACCAGCGGCCTTGGCTTCATCAGCCTTGGCGCCTTTCGCAAACACCGCCACGCGCGCCGTTCGGCCGGAGCCGTTCGGCAGATTGCAAACGCCGCGCACCATCTGGTCGGCGTGCTTGGGATCGACGCCGAGGTTCATGGCTATCTCGATGGTTTCATCGAACTTCGCTTTCGCGCGCGCCTTGATGATCTTTACGGCTTCATCGACTGCGTATGACTTGCCAGCCGGAAGACCGGCTTTGACAACAAACATGCGCTTGCCGCCTGCGAGTCGGGTTTCATTGGCCTTTTCGGCGCTCACTGCTGGTTTCTTGTCAGCCTTGTTGTCAGCCATGGTTTACTCCACCACCTTGAGGCCCATCGAACGGGCGCTGCCGGCGAGCGTACGCGCTGCAGCATCGACGTCGGTGGTGTTCATGTCTTTCAGCTTGCCCTTTGCGATGTCCTTGAGCTGCGCCATGGTCACCTGACCGGCAACAATGCGGCCCGGCTCTTTCGAGCCAGAACCACCCTTGCCCGTCGGCTTCAACCCAGCGGCCTTCTTGATGAGGAAGGTTGCCGGCGGATTGCGCATCTCGAACGTGAACGAGCGGTCGGAGTAGACCGTGATCTTCACCGGAATGGGCGTGCCCTGCTCGAGATCCTTCGTCTTAGCGTTGAAGGATTTGCAGAATTCCATAATGTTGACGCCGCGCTGGCCGAGCGCGGGACCAATCGGTGGCGACGGATTGGCCGCCCCAGCTGGTACTTGAAGATTGATATAGCCGTCGATTTTCTTCGCCATGGTCTCCCCTTAGCGTTACGGGTGCCTCGCCTCGACGAAAGGCTTGTCACCCAGGGTTAGCGGTTCAACGGGCCTTGCTTCAAAACCGAAGC
>JANMNH010000017.1:0-8774 GCA_031373745.1 Hyphomicrobium sp.
CAGCGTCAATATTGTAGCGCGCCAAGCGGGCTTTCCGTCATTCGTTGGGAAGTGGGGCATGGGTTTCGCGTTCCGATCAGCGAGACTCCTCACCCTTGAGGGGGGAGGAAGATGTGTCCGCGGTTTAGCCGGACGGACGCGGCAATTCGCTTTAACTCGAGACGTCCGGCTAAGCCGCTGGACGCATCAGGTGGGGGTGTCGAACAAGTCGGGGTCGCCCCCACCCGGTGCGCCAAGAATGAGTTAGGACGCGCATCGATTGCCAATCTACACACTCGGAGCGCGTCCTAACTCATGGCGCACCGCCCTCCCCCCTCAAGGGGGAGGAGTTCTTTCAAATACCTTCAACAACAGTCATATCGAGCGTGCCGGCACCCTGGCGCAAAGCTTTGGCCGCGAGGTATTCGGCGCACGTCGCATAACCGATTGCATTCTCAAAACTTGGAAACTCGAGCACGACATTGCGGGCTGCACCCGTGCCCTCGACAATTTCGCAACGGCCGCCGCGCACGATTGGGCGGCCTTCATAGCGTTCGAGAACCGGCTTAGACGCCGCAAGGTATTCGCCCCACTTTTCAGGATTGGTGACGTTGGCGCGGACGACGATGTAACCCTTGGGCATTGCTTCCTCACGAGGCCTATTGCGAATTCGGCCTGAGCCATAGCGCTTGGCCCCTGCCGCGGCAACACTCAAGCCCGGTTATTGATTGAGAAACGGTGCTACAGGGTTGGTTCCACCGGGATTGGCGCTGCTGACGTCTTTGCGCAGTTTGCGGTTCTGCTCGCGCTTCTCGGCGTCTGCCATGGCGGCTTGGGCAATCGAGGAATCCCAATTGGCGATATCCTCGATGGAGCGCATCTTCGGCCCGCCGGCGACGATTGGATCGGTCTTCAGCCTCTTCGCAAGCTTGCGCGAGAGCGGCGCCAAGAGTTTGCCGGCGCTTTCCGGGCACGAGGCCCCGGGATCGCTTTCGGCTTCGTTGGCCGAAGTCCAAACCGGATTGACGACATAGCGCTTCGAGCACATGGCAATACGCGGCGGCATCTGCGATTTCCAGAAGTCGTTGTAAGCCTCCATGAGCGGACCCCAGGTCGCCGCCGCCGCATGATCCTTGTGGCGCTTGAGATTCGCCGCCGTCATGCGAAACGGGAACACGTGCACGGGAACGCGCGGCTGACCGCCTTCCAAGGCTTCGCGCACGAACGCGAAAATTTCCTCGATCTTCTCATTCGTCATGGCAAAGCAACCGACACTCTTGCATTCGCCGTGCACCATGATGAACGCGCCGCTGCGCCCGAGCGCGCGGTCGAGTGTATTCGGATAGCCGATGTTCAGGGCCAAGTGATACGTGCTGTCGGGCTTCATGCCGCCCGAACCGATGCTGTAGAACCCTTCCGGCGCCATGTGATCGCCTTGGCTCGTCTTCGGCCCAAGCGTGCCCGACCACGTGCAGATGGGATACGTTTTCACGTGTACGAACCGGCCGCCGGGACGCGCTTTCCAAACTTCTAGTTCCGATTCTTCTTTGAAGATGCGGATGTAGGCCGGAGATTGCGCGGCAAGTCCCTTGAGTTCGAGGAACGCAAGCGTTGCGGCGCCGAGCGGTTTTTCGGCGGGCGGGCTTGTATTTGTTTCGGCGCCGGCGGGTGTTGCAAGTGCTGCCAGTAAAAACAACAGAATCCGGCCGCGCGTAAGCACACTGGTCCAGAACGGCATTCAAACCCCGCAACGAAAAACAAAGGCGATCTGAAATCTAGCTATCGCCTTCTCTTGGTTAACGGGGAGTTAACCGTTCACTTTGGGCAGAGCATGACGGGCAAGGGGCAAGTCTGGGGCAAAGGTTTGCCACAGGATACCGCTAGGTGCCCCAAATTTGCGATTTGGCGGCGATTCAAGTGACCCGGCTCAAATGCTCAAGGAAGGTTCGTGCGGCCTCTACGGGGCTCCTCGCGGCATTTATCGGACGCCCGACAACAATATGGTTAGCGCCGCCGCGGATCGCGTCTTCTGGTGTTGTGATCCGCTTCTGGTCGCCTGCCTCGCCACCCGGCAAGCGGATGCCGGGCGTGACGATGAGGAACTCCGGTCCGCACGCGGCGCGAATGCCGGCTGCTTCCTGGCCGGATGCGATGACGCCATCGATGCCTGCGTCCTGAGCGAGCCTCGCGCGTTTCAAGACGAGATCGCTTGGCGAGAGCAGAATGCCCTGCTCGTTCAAGTCGCTTTCATCGAGACTCGTCAGAACCGTGACGGCCAAAAGTTTGAGAGAAGACTTGCCTCGTCCCTTCACTGCGGCCTTCATCGTCTTTGTATCTGTGCCGTGGATGGTGAGAAAATCGAACCCCAATTCAGCGACCCCTGCCACCGCTTTTTCAACCGTATTGCCGATATCGAGAAACTTCATGTCGAGGAAGACGCGCTTGCCTTCGTTTTTCAGTTCGCTGGCGAGCGGCAAGCCCTCGGAGAACAACAGCTCCAGGCCGATTTTGTAGAATGATACTGTGTCACCCAACGTTTCAACAAGCGCGCGCGCGTCGTCGTATGACGGCATGTCGAGGGCGACGATGAGTTTGTCTGAGGATGATCTCACGAGACTACTTTTGCCCCGCTTCGTTTCAATGCTGCCACGATCTCCGGAACCTCCATTTCGTCAAAAACTATAATGGGCGCGTCCGCGCCAAGCTTTTCAGCGATTGCAACTGGTTCGCGGTCAGTGCCATTGTTTGAGAAAACAAATAGCTTATCCACCTGTGGCGCCCATCGCTCAAGGCTCTGGTGGGTCTTAGCCCACCGCTCTCGAACTTTGACGGCGGGCACATCATGCAGGCCTGCGGCCACCCGCGACTTGATCCGCTGCAGTGTATCTTCCACCGAATGCACCCCGATGTAGACAAGACCGGTGCCAATGCCGCGCTGCTTGGCTATAAGCAGAATTGGATCGAACTTTTCAGAACTGAGAACGGTTTCAATTGCGAAATTCGTTGCTTCGTTCAAGGTCACGGCATTCTCGAATGTACGGCCCTGCGTTATGTTGGCCGCTGCCAAATTCGCGAGCCCGTACTCCAATCCCTTCTTCGCAATATCGCGTGCGATCGCGTCAGGGTTGACAACCTCGCGAACGCCCATGATTTCGAGAACAGCCGGTGACGAAGCAAAAGTTGATTTTCCAGTTCCGTTGATCCCACCGAGAAACCAGATCATCTACGGCGGGTCCGATCAGCGCTTTCCGCGCGGTTTGATGGCAGCCTCATGCACAGGCCGCCCTTCGGCCCGATGGTCTTTGACAGCAGCTTTGACTGCTCCGGCAAAGCCCTTGCGCAGCGCTTCCGTGGTCGCGGAAGGCTTCTGCTTCACCGGCACCTGCTTGCCGATTTCCGAAACGTCATGCTTCGACATGGGAGATACCCAAGTTGGAATTCGTCAACAGATTAGCACAACTTTTGAGGCCGGGCAAATTTACGGGCGATAAGGACTACCCATGCAGCACGTGCGCGGCGCGGGCGAGTTTCTGGATCAATGTCTTGAAGATCGCCTGGTTGTCTTTGTTCCTCAAATGCCCATCTTCGTCAAAGGCGTCCGCCGCGCGCGGCACCAAGAATTGATCGGGCAGCACCAGCGCATTCAAGCCGTTTTCAAGTACGAGCCTGAGCGACGACAGCCCGCGCAAGCCGCCCATGCCGCCGGGTGACGCGCTGCCTAACGCGAATACGCGGGTTTTGAAAACTTCCGTTCCCGGCTCACCGTCTTCCTTTGTGTGGCTGACCCAGTCGATGGCGTTCTTCAGCAGCGGGGAGAACGAAGCGTTATATTCCGGGCTTGCGATGAAGATGCCGGAATGAACTTTCATGAGAGCCTTGAGTTTCCGGCAGTTATCCGGGGCGCCCTCTTGTGCTTCGATGTCGCCGTTATAAATCGGCATGGGGTAGTCGCCGAGATCGGCAAAAGCGGAGGCGATGCCGTTCGCATCCGCGATCTGATGACCGAGGCGCGCCAACTTCTTATTCCAGGATTTTTCGCGTGAGCTGCCCGAGATGAACAGCAGGCGCGGCTCGGTTTTCGGCGTAGCGGGCATTTGATGCTCGTTCTGTCGGAGGGTGGCGGAAGTGTTGGACGATTTACGTTGGCGCGGCGCGTTTAGACGTTAGAAAAGGAACGGCACGCTCGATATCTGCTCGCGCGTGTGCCCTGCCTAACTGCTCTTACCCTCAAAAAAATCTTTCACCCGCGTGAAGAACCCGGCACTTTCAGGGCTCGTTTCCTTGTGGCTTTCTTTCTCGAATTCTTCCAAGAGTTCGCGCTGGCGGCGCGTCAGGTTCTTTGGTGTCTCGACATCGACCTGGATGTACATGTCGCCGGTCACCTTCGAGCGCAGCACCGGCATGCCCTTGCCCTTCAAGCGGAACTGCTTGCCGCTTTCCGTGCCCTCGGGAACCTTGACGCGCGTTGACGCGCCTTCAAGTGTTGGCACTTCGATTTGGCCGCCGAGCGACGCTGTCGTCATGGAAATCGGCACCTTGCAGAACACGTCGGCGCCGTCGCGCTGGAAGAATGCGTGCGGCTTGATCGAGAGAAAAATATAGAGATCGCCGGCAGGCCCCCCGCGCAATCCCGCTTCGCCTTCGCCGGCTAAGCGAATGCGCGTGCCGTCTTCGACGCCCGACGGGATATTGACGCTGAGCTTGCGTTCTTTCGTGATACGTCCAGAGCCTGAACACGCCAAACAGGGATCGTCGATCGTTTCGCCGCGCCCGTGGCATGATGGGCATGTGCGTTCGATCGTGAAGAAGCCTTGGCTGGCGCGCACCTTGCCCTGTCCGCCGCAACTGACGCAGGTTTTAGGTTTGGTGCCGGGTTTCGCGCCGGAGCCGGAACAGGTTTCACACGAAACGCTGGCCGGCACGATGATCTCGGCTGTCTTGCCAGAGAACGCGTCGCCAAGCGTGATGTCGAGATTGTAGCGCAAGTCCGCCCCGCGCTCGCGCCCGGTGCCGCGGCGCTGTTGTCCGCCGCCTTGACTCCCGCCTTGACCAGGCCCGCGCCGCCCGCCCATAAATTCGCCGAACAGATCGTCGAAAATATCCGACATCGACGACGCGAAGTCGGGGCCAAAGCCGCCTTGCCCGCCGCGCCCGCCCATGCCGCCGTCGAACGCCGCGTGGCCAAATTGATCGTAAGCGGCGCGCTTTTGCGGATCCTTCAAGGCTTCATAGGCTTCGTTGACTTCTTTGAATTTGCGCTCGGCCTCTTTGTCGCCGGCGTTGCGGTCGGGGTGGAAATCCTTCGCCAAACGGCGATAGGCAGATTTCAAATCTTGCTCGCCGGCGTTGCGGGCGACGCCAAGAACTTCGTAATAATCGCGCTTGGCCATAGTATCAAAGGGCTTTCACGAGTTCAGCGGTCAGCTGCGGTACAGGTGCAGCAACACCCGCATCGCTTGCGCAGGATTTCAGGTAGTCATGGTAAGAGCCGAGCAAATTCATACTTTCCTCGTCCATCCATCGTTGAAAATTGCCCTTACCATCGAGCTTGTTGATCGCAAAGCCGGCATTGATGATCAAATTCGACAAAGCCACATCGCAACCGCAGGCCGTGCCGCTTTCCTGCAAATCTTCGGCTAGGCCACCGTTATTGCCGATATCCAGATAAAGATCTTTGAAACTTCGCAGATCCTTTGTTTCGAAAGCCGCCTTGGCGCGCCGTTCGAACTCAAGGGTGACAGGGAGTTGGAGTTTCGAACGATCAGCGTAGGCATCCACAGGTTCGGCCCCTACCTGGCAGTTGAGAAGTCCCTGTATCACGATAATAGCAGCAACGGTCACCGGCCGCCGCTGCCAGAAAGCAACACGCATAAGCCGCTCCCAGATCAGCCGGCCTTTTTCTTGTCGTCCTTTACTTCTTCGAAGTCGGCATCGACCACGTCGTCGCCGCCTTCGGATTTGGCGTCCGCTGCATCGCTGCCGTCCATGCCGGCGGCGCCGCCCTTCGCCGTATAAACGGCTTCGCCGATCTTCATGGCAACCTGGGTCAACTCGCCGGTGGCGGTTTTGATCGCGTCGGCATCTTCGCCGGCGATCGCGTCTTTGACCTTGGCGATGGCCGCTTCAACGTCGCCCTTGACGGCGGCGACGGCAGGGATCGACTCGTTCTCTTTCAGTGATTTTTCCGTGCCGTGAGCCAAGGCTTCAGCATGGTTGCGGGCTTCGACCAGTTCGCGCTTTTTCTTGTCGTCAGCCGCATTGGCCTCGGCTTCTTTGACCATCTTGTCGATGTCGGCTTCCGACAAACCGCCCGACGCCTGGATGCGGATCGACTGCTCCTTGGCGGTGGCCTTGTCCTTGGCAGAAACATGCACAATGCCGTTGGCGTCGATATCGAACGTGACTTCAACTTGCGGCACGCCGCGGGGCGCCGGCGGAATGCCGACGAGATCGAATTGACCGAGCATCTTGTTGTCGGCCGCCATTTCGCGCTCGCCTTGGCTGACGCGAATGGTGACGGCGCTCTGTCCGTCTTCGGCGGTTGAGAAGGTCTGGCTCTTCTTGGTCGGGATTGTCGTATTGCGGTCGATGAGACGCGTGAACACGCCGCCCAGCGTTTCGATGCCGAGAGACAGCGGCGTCACGTCGAGCAGCAGCACGTCTTTGACTTCGCCCTTTAATACGCCGCCCTGGATGGCCGCGCCGATGGCAACGACTTCATCCGGATTGACGCCCTTGTGCGGCTCCTTACCGAAGAGCTCCTTGACCAGCTGCTGGACTTTCGGCATGCGCGTCATGCCGCCGACGAGTACGACTTCGTCGATCTCGGCGGCTTTGAGGCCGGCGTCTTTCATGGCTTTTTCGCACGGACCCTTGGTGCGCGTGATAAGATCGTCAACGAGACTTTCGAGCTTGGCGCGCGTGAGCTTCATCGTCAGATGCTTGGGGCCGGACTGGTCTGCGGTGATGAACGGCAGGTTGATTTCCGTCGCCTGCGCGCTCGACAATTCGATCTTGGCTTTTTCAGCCGCTTCTTTGAGGCGCTGCAAAGCAAGCTTATCGTTCTTGAGATCGATACCTTGCTCCTTCTTGAATTCGTCGGCGAGGTAGGCAACGAGTTTCATGTCGAAATCTTCGCCGCCCAAGTGCGTATCGCCGTTGGTCGATTTCACTTCGAACACGCCATCGCCGATTTCGAGGATCGACACGTCGAACGTGCCGCCGCCGAGATCGTAAACCGCGATGGTCTTGGCTTCTTTTTTCTTGTCGAGGCCGTAGGCCAGGGCTGCTGCCGTCGGCTCGTTGATGATGCGCAGCACTTCGAGGCCCGCAATCTTGCCGGCGTCTTTCGTTGCCTGGCGCTGGGCGTCGTTGAAGTAAGCGGGAACCGTGATGACGGCCTGCGTTACGGGTTCGCCGAGCTTGGCTTCGGCGGTTTCTTTCATCTTCTGAAGAATGAACGCGGAAATCTGCTGCGGAGAATATTGCTTGCCGTGGCTCTCGACCCAGGCGTCGCCCGTTGGGCCTTTGACGATTTTGAAGGGCACCAGCTTCAAGTCCTTCTGGACATCCGGATCGTCGAAGCGGCGGCCGATAAGGCGCTTTATGGCAAAGAAAGTGTTGGTCGGGTTGGTGACGGCCTGACGTTTGGCCGGCTGGCCAACGAGACGCTCGTCGTCGGACGTAAAGGCAATGATCGACGGGGTTGTATTGGCGCCTTCGGAGTTTTCGAGAACCTTTGGCTTGCCTCCCTCCATCACGGAAACGCACGAGTTCGTCGTGCCGAGGTCGATTCCGATTACTTTACCCATATGTCTCGTCCTTCTCCGTTGCGGCAGACCGGCTTGGCCCAACGATCTGGCACCAAGATCAGCACAAAGCTATCTTCAACCTTAAGCGTTTCCGCCCGGTCCCCAAAGTTTTCATGAGTGGCTGAAGGGTTATATAGGCAGGGACTTCACGGCTGCAACGGTTGTGGATCACCGGGCTGTGATCTATTTTGGCCCGGGGACCCGAATGGCCCTTTCTCCATGATGTAAAACACAAGGCCCGCCCGCCTGCGGCATGAAGGCCTCCCTAAGGGCGGTTCATACCGGCCGTTCGCATCAGCGGGCCGGAGCCGGAGCGTTGTCCGAAGGGGCTGCGTCGTCCGGCGCCGGGTCGTCGAGGGACGCCGGCGCCTCGCCCGGTGCCAAGCCCTTTTCGTGTTCTTTCAGCCAGCGCTGCATGA
This sequence comes from Hyphomicrobium sp., assembly GCA_031373745.1. Taxonomy (GTDB): domain Bacteria; phylum Pseudomonadota; class Alphaproteobacteria; order Rhizobiales; family Hyphomicrobiaceae; genus Hyphomicrobium_B. The sequence goes on from JANMNH010000017.1 coordinate 8,210, forward strand.
AGCGGATTTCCTTGCGTTGCGCCGCAATAATGCCAAGCGCCAAGCGCCGAAGCCGCAAGTCCTTCGTGTACTTCAGAAACACGTTGGCGTGGTCGATCGCACCCTGGTGATGCGGCATCATCCCGCGCACGAAATCAGTGTCCACGTCCCCCGTGTACGGAATCATCATGTCCTTGTGCATCTTCTGCATAGCCTCTTCGAACTCTTTCGAGGCTGCGGAAAGTTCTGCTTTGCTGTCTGCTGCGGCTAACGCGGGATCCGCGTTCGCACCAGAATGCTGACTGTGGTCTTGCGCTTGACCAGCTTCAGGATTTTCCGCCATGACAGGATTGGACGCGGCGAGCGCCACCAACAGCGCAACGCCGTAAGTCAAACGCAATGTGCGCTGGTGCCGGACTGAATACATCTTCTATCTCCAAGCTTGAGTTCCTGCACCGTGCTGCTCGATACGTACGCCTACTAGATAAGTGCCCTTTACGCCTTTTCATTGTCGGATTGCGAATTCGGCGGTGCTTCTGTTTCGGACGGCTTGATCAGCTTTGGCCCGCCGCGCGAGACAACGACC
>JANMNH010000039.1:0-28836 GCA_031373745.1 Hyphomicrobium sp.
CCGCCCCCCGCCGGTCTGACGCTGCCAACACGGTCGCATAACATTTTAATAATAATATCCTGGCGTCCCCCCCCCCGTTGGGGGTTGGGTTTTGGGGGGGGCCAAATCCCAGTCATCTGTGGTTACCCCCCTCCCGGCCTCCCCCACAAGGGGGGCGGAGAAGAGCGCCGCGCTCTAACCCATATCCGGCGTCACGGCAAACAGGCGGCGGTGTTCGGCAATCGCATAGCGATCGGTCTGGCCGGAGACGAAGTCGGCGATGAGCCTTGCCCTGCGCCGCTCGCTGAGGTCGTGGGCCGCCCGCTGCCAGGCGTCCGGCAGCGCCGAACCGTCGGCCAAATAGTATTCGAACAAATCGCGCAGGATCGTTTCCGCGTTTTGCATCACGCCCATGACTCTGTGGTGGCGGTAGACATTGGCAAAGAGAAACGCCTTGAGCACTGCCAGATCGCTGGCATGCGACGGCGAAAACCCGATCGCCGCCGTCCCTGCCTGCCGGATGTCGTCCGGCGACGCCGGCGCGAGGCCGGCAAGCAGCGCGCGCGATTGCGCTATGAGATCGCCAATCATCGCCGTGATCATGCGCCGCGTCACTTCATAGATGGCGCGGCCATCGGTGCGTTCCACGGCAAGAGTGGCGACCTTCGCCGCAATCGGCCCGGCGAAAGGCACAGGCTCCAGCAACTCAAGCGTCAACAATCCGGCCCGCAAGCCATCGTCCACGTCGTGCGCGAGATAGGCGACATCGTCTGCCAAACTCGCAACCTGCGCTTCAGCGGATGCCCACTGCCCAAGTTCAAGAGCGCGCCACGATTCGACACGGCGCACCGTCTTCGCCACTGCTCCCTCCAAATTCTGCACCGGCCCATTATGCTTCGCCAACCCCTCCAGCATGTCCCATGTCAGGTTCAATCCATCGAAAGCCGGATACTTCCTCTCCAGCACCGTCACGATGCGCAGCGATTGCGCGTTGTGATCGTAGCCGCCATGCGCGTGCATCGCCGTATCGAGCGCGCGTTCGCCCGCGTGTCCAAACGGCGAGTGTCCAAGATCGTGCGCCAGCGCGAGGGCTTCCGCCAGGTCTTCATCCAAGCGCAACTGCCGCGCAATCGTTCGGGCGATTTGCGCCACTTCCAGCGTATGCGTCAGCCGCGTGCGGAAGTGGTCGCCCTCGTGAAACAAGAACACTTGCGTCTTGTATGTAAGACGGCGAAAGGCGGTCGAATGCAAAATGCGGTCGCGGTCGCGCTGAAACGGGCTGCGCGTCGGGCATGCCAGTTCGTCAAAGCGCCGCCCGCGTGAGGCAACCGCGCTTGCGGCATAGGGGCCGGGACGGCGCTCGCCGGGCGCCAAGTTTTGCCCATAATCGGCGGCATCGGGCAGTGATTTCAATTTAATCGTCATCAAGATCCCATAGCGGGGTTTGACAACCCCGGTTCGCTCCCTATCTTGGTAGTGTGCAAATCACGCGCCGCGCAAGCCGCTTCCGGCCGCTTTCTGTCGTTGCCCTAGGATCAACCATGACTAGCCCTGTTACCTTAACCGAACGCGCCGCCAAGCGGATAACAGAGATTGCGGCCGGCGATCCGGCAACGCCGCACTTGCGCGTGTCCGTCGAGGGCGGCGGCTGCTCGGGCTTCCAGTACAAATTCAACCTCGTCTCCGGCAAGGCCGCCGACGATCTCGTGCTCGAAAGAGCCGGCGCCACCGTTCTCATCGATCCGGTCTCCGTCGAATACATGCAGGGCTCGGAAATCGATTTCGTCGATGACCTGATGGGCGCGTCCTTCAAAATCAAGAACCCCGCCGCCACCGCGTCGTGCGGCTGCGGCACGAGTTTTACGATTTAAATCGATGTCATCCCGGGCGGAGAAATCGCGCGAGGTGCGATTTCGCAGACCCGGGACCCATGCTATTCCTGGCATCTATAGCGGAATATTTGGGTCCCGGCTCTTCGCGATACCGCTCCGCGGCACCGCTCGGCCGGGATGACAGGAGTGCAAGCCATGCCGCGCGTCGTCTTCTCTCACGCCATGAAGCGGCACATCGATTGCCCGCCGCTCGATGTCGAGGGCCCCAACGTCCGCACCGCACTCGATCATGCCTTCTCTAAAAACCCTGCCGCCCGCAGCTACGTCCTCGACGATCAAGCGCATGTGCGTAAACACATTTCGATTTTCATCGACGGCACGGCGCTGCGCGACCGCAAGACGCTCACAGACAAACTCTCGAGCACAAGCGAAATCCTGATTGTTCCGGCGCTTTCGGGCGGGTAATAATATTTGAGCTAAGCCGTGCTTGTCATCCCGGCCGGAAAAATTGCGCATGCGCAATTTTTTAGAGCCGGGACCCAGCACCTTTTGAGTTGAAGACATTCCAGGGTCCCGGGTCTTCAGGAGCAAGCTCCGCATGCTCCTTGCGCCCGGGATGACAACTGAGGTGTTTAAAGGAAGACCGCACATGCCCCTCAAAGTTCTCGCCGCCACGCGCAAAGGCCTCTTCACCCTCGCCAAGACCGGCACCAAATCCGCGCCCTGGCAAATCGAACGCGCCGATTTTCTCGCCGACAACGTGTCGATGGTTTTGCACGACAAGAGGAGCGGCAAACTCTTCGCCGCGCTCGATCTCGGCCACTTCGGCGTCAAGATGCATCGCGCCAACGGCCCCGGCGCCCCGTGGGAAGAGAAACCCACGCCCGCTTATCCCGAGAAGCCCGAAGGCAACGACGAAAAGGATATGTGGGGCAACCCGATCCCCTGGAGCACTGTCCGCGTGTGGGGCCTCGAAGCCGGCGGGCCCAAGCAAGATGGCGTATTGTGGTGCGGCACGCTGCCGGGCGGCCTCTTCCGCTCGGAGGATGACGGCGAAAGCTGGCACATCGTGGACTCCCTCTGGCGCCATCCCAAACGCGCCGAATGGATGGGCGGCGGCGCGGACTTGCCGGGCCTCCATTCCATTTGCGTCGATCCCCGCAACCCGAAAACCGTGCGCTGCGGCGTCTCCTCGGGCGGCGTGTGGCAAACGAAGGACGCAGGCAAAACCTGGAGCAACGACAATTCCGGCATGTGGCAGGATCATGCGCCGGAAGAACACAAGTTCAATCCCAACGGCCAAGACGCGCATCGCCTTGTCCAGTGCCCGGGCCAGCCGGACCGCATGTGGATCCAACATCACAACGGCATCTTCCGCTCCGACGACAGCGGCAAGAGCTGGAAAGAAATCGAGAACGTAAAACCGTCGTCGTTCGGTTTCGCCGTCGCAGTGCACCCCAACGATGGCGACACGGCGTGGTTCGTGCCCGAGATCAAAGACGAGAAACGCATTCCGGCGGAAGGACAGTTCGTCGTGACGCGCACGCGCGACGGGGGGAAAACCTTCGACGTGCTGCGCAAGGGCCTACCGAAGGAACCGAGCTACGACATCGTCTATCGTCACGGCATGGACATCGGCGCCGACGGCAACAGTCTCGTCATCGGTTCGACCACCGGGGGCTTGTGGGTCTCCGACGACCAAGGCGACAGCTGGTCCACTGCCGCTGCCCGATTGCCACCGGTCTATGCGGTCAGGTTTTTGGAGGGGTAGTCGACCCCCTCTCCCCCTCGCCTTCGAGGGGGAGAGGGTCGGGGTGAGGGGCAGAGATGCGAAGAACAGTCAGTCGGTCCGCCCCTCAATGAACGCCAGAAGATGGTCGCGCACATAATCTAGATTGTGAAAAACATCATCGTTCGAAACGCGAAAAATGCGATAGCCCAAGCTCTGAAAAACCGCAGTCCGCGCGGCATCTCCGGCTAATTCGTCCTCGGTGCTATGTGTTGCGCCATCGACCTCAACGGCGATCATGCGCTCGCGGCAGAGAAAATCTGTGAAGTAACTGCCAACCGGTGCTTGACGAACAAATTTCAAACCGGCAAACCGCCGGCCACGAAGGTGATGCCAGATGATGTCTTCTGCAGACGTTTGCTCGGCGCGCAAAACACGCGAGCGATTTGTCCGCCAGGGTTGCTCGGATCGGCGCATGGTGAGACACAAGTACAAGCTGCTGCCCCTCACCCTCTCCCCCTGCAAGCGCAACGCAGGGGGAGAGGGGACGCGATAGGTCCGCCGCCGCCGCCCGCCTGCCGCCCGTTTATGCGGTCCGGTGGCTGGAGGGATGATCGAATTCCAGGCCGATGTCCGTATGTCCTTCGATCTCGACAGGCATCACCAATAAAGATAGACCGGCAGAGATGGGCCATGAGCAGTCAAGCTACAGCGAAGACAGACGAGCAGCCACCACGCCAGCCAAGACCTCCCGTGCCTTGCGAAAATTCCCAGGCGCGGTCCCTCCGAAGATCGCGTTGGCGAATGTTAGTTTAGGTCCGTCTGCGTGAAGGCTGTGTCACACGGTGACGACGATTTTCCCGAACTGCACATTCGACTCGAGATATCTGTGAGCTTCGACGATCTGGTCGAACGCAAAGGTTTTGGCGATAACGGGATTCAACGTGCCGGCTTCAAGACCCTGCGTGATGAAAGCAATCGCTGCTTCGCGGCGGGTTGGATCGGTGGCGATTTCGAACAGCGTGTAGCCGCGTACGTTCAGGTTTTTGAGAAGCGCGGGTCCAAACGGGAATGGCGTCGGCTGCAAGCTGAGAAGCCCATAAAGAAAAAGCGTGCCGCCCGGAGACAATACTTGCGCGAGTTTTTCGACGCCGGGCCCTGCGACAGGGTCGAACACGACGCGAGCGCCTTTGCCGCCGGTAATCGTATTGACGGCTTCGGCGATGTCCTGCTCTTCTGTCGCCACGACATGCGCGGCACCAGCCGCCTTTAGCGCAGCCGCCTTGGCGCTGGTGCGCGTGGTTGCGATCGAAACGCCGCCAACGCTATTTACGATTTGGATGGCTGCCAGCCCTACACTCGACGAAGCGGCCGGAATGACGACGGCATCGCCTTTGCCGACCTTCCCAACGTCGATGAGTGCGCCATACGCGGTAATGTAAGCCATCCACACGGCGGCGGCTTCAACGGCCGTGAGACCCCTTGGCCTCTTCACCACCGCATACGCAGGCACCACCGCGACATCCGCGTAGACGCCATAAGCGTTGAGGGAGAAGGCGGGGATGACGCTGACGGGTTCGCCAACCGCAAAGCCGCTGACGCCAGGGCCGAGTTCCAGCACGGTAGCGGACGCTTCATAGCCGTTCGTGGCGGGCAAATTTGGTGTTTCGAGATAGACGCCCAAGCGGAACATCTGCTCGGCACGGTTGAGACCGATGGCTTCGATGCGAACGCGCAACTCGCCCTCTTTCAAGGCCCGATCGGGGACTTCGTCTATCTGGAGGACCTCGGGACCGCCAACGCGGTGGAATCGGACAACACGGCTCAATGTGACCTCCATGCTTTTTAATTACGATCGTAGTTCTGAACGACCGCTAGATAGACCGCATCCTCTTGTGCGATAAGGGGTATCAAACTCATTTATCTCGTGTGAAATATGCATGAATTGAATCAGCGCAGCAGTCTGGAGCAGGTCGAGGCTTTTCTGGCGGTGGCAGAGCTGGGCGGCTTCGCCGCAGCCGCTTCGCGGATAGGGCGCGACGCGTCAGCGATTTCACGGCGCGTCAGCATGCTGGAAGAACGCCTTGGGGTTCGACTGCTCTCACGGACGACGCGCAAGGTGGCACTGACTGAGGCTGGCACAGTCTTTTACCGGCGCGCCCAATTCGCTTTAGAAGAGTTGGCCTCGGCGGGCCAGGAGGCGATCGCCGGTGCAGGCGTCGTGAGCGGGAAGCTGCGTATTACCGTGCCGAATACATTTGGGATGCTTTGGATATCGCCGTTGCTCCCGAAGTTTTGTAGTCAGTTTCCCCAAGTTCGGCTCGATGTGCGTTTCGACGATCGCAATGTCGACATTATCGGCGAACGGTATGATGTCGCTATACGCTTGGGCGTAATGCGGAGCAGTACTTTGGTGTCGCGCAGGATTGCAGGCCTCAGATCCCTTCTTTACGCAGCACCAAAGTATCTCAAGCGCCGTGGCACACCCCGAACCCCGGCTGACCTCGCAAAGCATGACTGCATAGGTTTCACCGGACACTCCTTCTGGCCGGACTGGCCCCTCCAGAAAGGGACAACGCGGAAAACGATCAAGCCGCTCGGGCCGCTTGTGACCGATAACTTGGAAGCCAACTTATCCGCCGCCGTTGCAGGCCTGGGGATCATTCTCACCTCCGATTGGGTGGCGGGCACTTCGAGGAAGACCGGTCACCTGGAGGAGGTCTTGCCGGGATGGAGTGCTGGTACCGAAGGTGGCGTGTATGTGGTTATGCCTCCGGGAAAACTTGTGCCAGCTAAGACAAGGGCCTTTGTCGACTTCGTAACAAACGAGTTTCGTTCTGTCAGAGACTGGAGTGGAGCGAGCCAGTCGATGCGTCGGTGACGTCTGCTTTGGGTCAAAAGCCGCCCACCCGAGCTTTTTTACCGGCACCCGAAACGCGTCCGCTACCCCGCCAAAACCTGAAATTCGCAGCCTCCCCCTACTCCCTCGGCGGCCGTCTGCGCTCGTTGAACCACTTGCGATATTGGCCCATCTTGGTGCGTTGGGTCGCGGGTGCGCGGCGCTTGCAAGTCGCGGCTTCGTCGCTTTTCTCGGTCGCGCCCCAGCGCAACTCCACGCAATCGTTTAAGTTATAGGCCATCTCAAGGTCGGCCGTGCGCGCAATCATGTCTTTCAGCGCCAGCGTCCACACTGAACCATCGCTGCGCGTATAGGAGAACTTGCGCGCCTCAAGCTCGCTCGCGAGCGTGGTCTCCAGTTCGGTCTTCACGTCCGCGACGCTCTTGTCCTTCGGCATGGCGTAGCGCTCGGGCCGGCGCGCCACCCGCTCCGGAAAGCCGCGCACAACATCAATGGCAATAAGCAACCGCAGATCGCGCGAGGGCGTTGCGAAATCTTCCCACGCACCCGTCGTCTCGAAGATCGAGGCGCCGTCGGGCATGGCCGCTTCCCCGCCCCCGCCGGCGTGATACTTCCGGCCGTTTTCGACCGAGTTGACGCGGGTCTTGGCTTGCTCTTCGAGAGCGGTGATGACCTCCTTCATCGCGCGCACGGGATCGAGCGGGTTGGGCGACATCACGTCTTCCATACGGTCGTAAAAGCCTTCGACCTCAAGCGTCGACTGATCGAGCGCGAAATCAGCGAACTCGGGATTCTTGGCGATTTCGTCGTTGGTCAAACGCCTCAAGCCGCTCTTCTTGTCGCGCACAACCGGCCGGAAGCGTTTGAACCCAGGACCGCCGAGCGCGGGGTCGCTCGCGAACAGGAAGTTGCCGCGCCAGAAGCGCTTGCGTGCAACCGTGCCGTCGGGTTGCCCATCGACCGCAAGCAACACACCCGCCGCATCGCCCGTCTGCGCAACGCGCTTCACCAGCACCAGAAAGTGGCCGTAAGGGTCGGCATACACCGTGCCGGGGCGAAGTGACTCTTGGGTAAGCGGCACCGGGTAATAATCGGTCTTGTCGTCGCTCCCCAATGTCCGGCCGCCACCGGAATGGACGCCATTGGCAACTGTCGATTTTAAATAATGCCCAAAGCCTGCTACCAGCCCCGGCGGCCGCGATACGCCCTTCTTCGCAGGCTTCGAGTCGCCAAACACGCCTGACAATAACCCAGACCCCTTCTTCTCGTCAGGCGACGCAGGCGGCGGTTCCTCGTTTTGAATGTTCCACCACGCCGGGCATTGCGGGGCCTTGCCGCCACCGCCGCGCGAACATTTCGAGTAACCGAACGGCAACCCCATCTTGAACGCGAAGTACGCGCGCAGGAAATAGGGAAGGTCGGCGCAATCGGGCTGTATGACGGTGCCCTTCTCGTCTTCTTTGAGACCCAGGTGATTGAACAGGAGATTACGCGATTTATCGCGCAACACGTCATGCAGCGCAGGCCACGACGGCGCTTCTTCAAGCGGCGCGTCGAACAACTTCTCGATCCAAACGGAATACAGGTTTTCGGTTGTGCGGTTCCATGATTCACGGAGCGGCCAGACGCTGCCCTGTATTGCGCTCGGCGGCGCCCCGGCGGAGCGGCGGACAGCGATCTCGCGCGTGATCGTGCTGCAGTCCGCCTTCGCACCATCGCGCGTTAGCTTCGCCTGCCATTTTCCGGCGGCGGGCGTCGCGACCTCGGCAAACCAGAAATACGGCGGCCCGCCCTGACGTTCCCGGGTCTTATAGGCGGCGCTTCCATCGGGCCCAACCAATGACAGTTCGCCATCGAACGCCGTCTCCGATGCAATGACGACACGGAGTGGCGCGCCCTTCCAAGGCCCAATCGGCGAGGACAAAACCGAGATGCCGGCCGCCTCGCTGCAATCGGCAGATTGTTCCTTAGATTGCGTCTCTTCGGCCGTGACCGCAGGAGCGTTGGCAATCAGCAGAAAGGCCGCGACGGCGGCAAGGACTTGGCGAGCGGGAAAAAGGACTTGGCGGACAGAAAACAAGCAAACCCCCGGGGATCTCTGGGCAGAGGCCTAACCATATTGCGAAAGCTGCGGCTGAACCATGGCAAATCGGCTCAGTTGAGAGAAGATGCACCACGCCATTTGATTTGCGTTCGCCTTCGTGGCACACGCGAACCCATGAAAATCACCACCTGGAACATCAACGGGGTCAAGGCACGGCTGGAGAACGCCGTCGCGTATTTGAAACAGGAATCCCCCGACGTCGTCTGCTTTCAGGAAATCAAATCGGTCGATGAAGGATTCCCGCGCGCGGCCTTCGAGGACCTCGGGTACAATGTCGAGACCCACGGCCAGAAAGGCTTTAACGGCGTCGCCATCCTTTCCAAATCACGCCTCGAAGACGTGTCGCGCGGCCTTCCCGGCAATGACGAAGATCTCCAGTCTCGCTGGATCGAAGCTCTTGTTCCCTTGGGACCCCGCATGGTCCGCGTTGCCTGCCTCTATCTTCCAAACGGCAACCCAATCGGCACGGAAAAATTCGTCTACAAACTCGCCTGGATGGAGCGCCTCAAGGCGCACGTGCGCCAACTCATCAGTCAAGAAACCCCGCTCGTCCTCTTGGGGGATTTCAACGTTATCCCGGAGCCGCGCGACGCCAAACGCCCGGACGCTTGGACCGGAGACGCACTCTTTCAGCCGGAAAGCCGCCGCGCCTACCGCGCGCTTCTCGGCCTCGGCTTAACGGACGCCATCCGCACGGCCCACCCCGACAGTCACGTCTACACATTCTGGGATTATCAGGCCGGCGCGTTCCAGAAGGACGACGGCATCCGCATCGACCACATACTTCTCTCAAGCGAAGCGGCCGACATGATGACGGCGAGCGGCATCGACCGCTTCACGCGGGCGTGGGAAAAACCATCCGATCACGTGCCGGTGTGGGTGGAACTGGCCTAGATTCCCTCTCCCCTTGGGGAGAGGGCCAGGGTGAGGGGGCGGTCTCTACTTCTCCAGGGCAAAGCTCGGTATCAGACGCATCATGCCGAAGGCGTGTCTTCAACACGAAGGGTCAGACACCCCTCACTCCTCCGGCGCGAACCCCGTGCCGACATCGCGCATATCGCGTCCGGGCGGCGTTGGCAGCTCGATCACGCGCTCGCGCGTTGCGGCCGGTGCCGCCGTCGTTGCCGCTTCGTTATGCACGCCGATCGGCACCACAGCCTCGCCGTTCGCGCACGTGCGCACGGGATCGGCCGCGAGATCGTCGAGGCCGCTTTTGCCGGCATTACCCTCATGGCGGCGGCCATAGCGATTACGCCATTCGGCAACACGGCCCGTGGCCTGCCGGCGCACCCCTTCGCCCGCGTTGCAGTAGATGTTCTGATAAATATCGTCGATCCAAACCCGCTCGTTCGGCGGCGAGTTGGCAACGGCGACATCGATGAGATTGAGCGCGTTGATCTGATCCTTGGGCACATACTTCCCGCGCCACATGAGATCGGCAAGGAACGCCTGCGCACCCGCATGCCCGCCGCGCGACAGGCGCGACAGCCAGTGGCGGCCATTCTCGATCTTGCTGTCTTGATCGTCGGAACCTGCAAGGTTGATGTCGGGACCTTCCCCGCGCAGCAGCACTTTAGCCAGCTCGAACTGCGCGTCTTCGTTGTTGAACGAAAGCGCGGCCCGCTGCAGCGCGCGGTCGGCGGCGGCAACGTCGGGCTTTAATCCGCTCTCCGCTAAGCCTTCGCGCAAGTAGTTCGAGACGTGCGTCAAGGAGCGTGCCGCAATCGGCGCCATATCCTCATCGTCGGGATCGACGTCGCGCAACTCGTCGGCGAGCTTCTTGAAAATCGAATAGGCCTTGGGGTGATCGGTGTAGGACCCTTCGTTGTCGGCATAAATCCGCGCCAAATAAAACGAGCCGACAACGGGACTCGACTCGGACGCTGCTTCCAGCGCCGGAACCGCCAGCTCGTAGTATCCGCCGTTGAAGGCCGAGATACCCTGATGCAAAGCCTCATCCGGCGAGCGGAACGTCACGCCGCCGCCGGCCGCAGCCACCGTCGCCGCCGAAAGCAGCGAGCAGGCCGCGCCCGCAATCAAAAGCCTCTTCAAACTATATGTCCGCATAACAGTGTACTTCCGCTTTTCCGCCTGCATGGGTCACCGCGCCGTAACGCGCCGGCCCAACCTGATCCGCAAATTTTCTCAACGCGCCCGACTGATAAGGGTTGGGCGGCACTTTCCAGCTTTTCCTGCGCCGCTCGAGTTCGGCCGCATCGACTTCGAGTTCTATCGTGCCAGCTTCGGCATCCAACGCGATTATGTCGCCGTCTCGCACGAGCCCGATCGGACCGCCGACGGCCGCTTCGGGACCAACATGCCCGACGCAGAACCCGCGCGTGGCGCCCGAGAAGCGCCCGTCTGTGATAAGCGCAACCTTGTCGCCCGAGCCTTGGCCGTAAAGCGCCGCCGTCGTCGAGAGCATCTCGCGCATGCCGGGGCCGCCTTTGGGGCCTTCGTAACGGATGACAAACACATCGCCGTCTTTGTACTGGCGGTTCTCGACGGCCTGGAAAGCATCTTCTTCGCAATCGAAACAAAGCGCGGGCCCGCGGAACTGCAAGTTCTTCATGCCGGCAACTTTGACGATCGCGCCATCGGGTGCGAGCGAACCCTTGAGCCCGACAACGCCGCCCGTCGGCGTGATGGGATTGGAGACCGGATAGATAACTTTCTGGTTCTTGTTGAACGTCACGGAGGCGAGGTTCTCGGCCATTGTCTTGCCCGTCACGGTCATGCACTCGCCATGCAGCATCCCGCCTTCCATCAGCGCTTTCAAAATCTGCTGCACGCCGCCGATGTCGTGAACGTCCTTGGCGATGTATTTACCGCCCGGCTTCAAGTCGGCGATATAGGGCGTCTTCTTGAAAATCTCCGCCACGTCGAAGAGATCGAAATCGATGCCGCATTCGTGCGCCATGGCCGGCAAATGCAAGGCGCCGTTGGTCGAGCCGCCTGTTGCGGCCACAATAACGGCCGCGTTCTCGAAAGCTTTGCGCGTGCAGATATCGCGCGGACGGATGCCCAGCGCGATCAGTTTCATCACCGCTGCGCCGCTCGCCTTCGCATATTCGTCGCGGCTTTCGTAAGGAGCCGGTGCGCCGGCCGAACCCGGCAGTGCCAAGCCAATGGCTTCGGACACGCACGCCATGGTATTCGCCGTGAACTGTCCGCCGCATGAGCCCGCAGAAGGACAGGCTACGCATTCAAGTTCGTGCAATTCCGCGTCCGACATTTTGCCGGCCGAATGCATGCCGACGCCTTCGAACATGTCCTGCACGGTCACGTCACGGCCTTTGTAGCGGCCCGGCAGGATTGACCCGCCGTACATGAACACGCTTGGCACGTTCAAACGCAACATCGCCATCATCATGCCGGGCAAGCTCTTGTCGCAGCCCGCGATGCCAACGAGCGCGTCGTAGCTGTGCCCGCGCATCGTCAATTCGATCGAGTCCGCGATCACTTCGCGCGACGCAAGGCTCGACTTCATGCCCTGGTGGCCCATGGCGATGCCGTCTGTCACGGTGATCGTGCAGAATTCGCGCGGCGTGCCGCCGGCAGCCTTGACGCCGGCCTTGGCCGACTGCGCTTGGCGCATCAGCGAAATGTTGCAGGGTGCCGCTTCATTCCAGCACGAGGCGACGCCAATGAAAGGGCGGTGGATCTCTTCTTCCGTCAGCCCCATCGCGTAATAATACGAGCGGTGCGGCGCGCGCGAAGGACCTTCCGTCACGTGGCGGCTCGGCAGTTTCGATTTATCGAACGTCTTCGCGTCCATCGTATTCCTCTTTAGTTCTTAGCGGCGGCGTCACGACCGCACCTGCACAATCGCTTGTGCCGTTTGCGTCCAAGAAGACCGATGCAGCCACCTCAGCCGTTTGCGCGGTAGCGCAAGGGATGTGTGACAAGGCCCAAAACACTTCCCTTCCCTTGCTGTTGCGCGGCATTTGTGGCCCGATAGTGGCATAGACCCCATGCACCGTTGCCCTTAGGCAACAATTGCTTAACGTTCGATCCGAGGAAGGTCTTGAAAGCACGCCAGCCTTGCGTCCGGGCCCTGCCGGCGCGGCCCTTCTCAGGCCTGCGGCAGGTAAAGAATTCCATGCCTTAACGGGCACTTCGCATCAGCATCATAGGTGCCGACTTCGACCGCCAAAGGGCATGAGTTAGGCATCTCAAGGGCATTTTGGGAGGCATTTTTTCGTTATCTATTACTGGCATGGTTTCATAGTGTTCGCGGCGGCACGGATACCAACCGGAAGATTTAAGCGCGCTCGAGGGAGGCCCTTTTGGATACGCTTTCAGACGCAGGGCCCGCCGCTGCCCCGCAGCACGCTATCGACATCACGTTTGATTCCAAAGGCGACCGCCTCTTTGGGCTCGGCCTCGTCAACGGCCTGCTCAAAATCCTGACGCTTGGGATTTATTCCTTCTGGGGAAAAACCGAGGTCCGCCGCCGCATCTGGTCGTTCACGCGGCTGAACGGCGAGCCGCTTGAGTACACGGGCACCGGCAAAGAATTGTTTCTCGGGTTCCTCGTTGTCTTCTTCGCCGTGCTGCTACCGGTTTTAATCGCCGGTTCTGCTATCGTTTTACTTTTCCCCGGCAACAAAGCTGCGATCGCGTCGTATCAAGCGGGCACCTACCTCGTGTTTTTCATGCTCGTTGGCAATGCCATGTACCGCGCGCAACGCTTTCGCCTGAGCCGCACGCGCTGGCGCGGTATTCGCGGCAGCCTCGAAGGCAGCCCCACCGTCTATGCCTGGTCCTATTTCTGGACGCTTGCAGTACCCTTCGGACTTGTCACGGCGCTATCGGGTTTTGCCTCGTGGGTCATCGCTCCGCAAGTCGGCGGCCTGATCATTGTGCTCGGATTTATCGCGGCGCTTTGGATTTTTCCCTGGCGGGCCAACAAGCTGCAAGGATTGATCACCAACAACATGCGTTTTGGCGACCGGCCTTTTTCCTACACCGGGCGGCCTGGGCCGCTCTACAAACGCTATTTCTTTGCCTGGGCGGCAAGCGCGCTTCTGTACATGGGCGCAACTGCGGCAGCTGTCGCGTATGCCTACAGCCGCGGTCTGGTCGAGCTTATGCAGGCGGGCCTGCCGCCTTCGGGCAAAGAAATTCTCGTCTTCTTCGCATTCGGCCTCGTAACTCTCCTCGGCATTGGCCTCGTCACCGCCTGGTATCGCGCCAACCAGATGAACCATTTTGCCGGGCACACGCATCTCGAAGGCGCGACCTTCAAGCTGGAAGCTTCGGGCCGCAGTCTCATGTGGCTGCTGTTCTCGAATTGGATGCTCGCCGCTTTCGGATTACTTCTTGGTTTGGCCATCGGCGCGCTGCTCTTGAAAATTTTCGGGCTCGCGCCTCGGGCGCCGGACGAGGAACTCGCACAATACGAGACCGGGCTTCTCCCCATTTTTGCGATTGTGCTCCCAGTGGTTTTCACCACAACCCTCGCGACCACGTTTGCACAATTCCGTTCGGCCCGTTATTTCTTGTCGCGCTTGAAGCTAGATGGACCGCTCAATCTCCATGCCATCCTGCAGAGCCAATCAACCGGTCCCAAACGCGGCGAAGGCTTAGCCCAGGTGTTCGATCTCGATGCTTTCTAATTCACACTTTGCAAGGCTCGGCGACGGCCGAACGGCAGCGGCCCGGAATGCTCAAGTCCGCTTGGATTTGAGCGGGATCGAAATTTCGGCCGAAGACCCCATCGAGCGCTTCCGTTGGCCCTACGACACGTTGCGCGCGGGCGAGCCTATCCGGCCGTTGTCCGTCGATGTCCTCTTGAGTTCCACCGCGACACCCGGCGCCACGCTCTTTGTTCCGGGCGCCGAGTTCGCATCCGGCCTTGCGAGCCGCGCAGCCCACTTGACGGCCAAAGCCGAACGCTGGCGCCATGCGCGCCCCTGGATCGTCGGCGCCGGCGCAATCGCCGCGTTCTTCGCGTTTCTCTCCGTCTCGGGCTGGAGCCCTATTCGCACCATCGCATCCCTGCTGCCGCAAAGCTGGCGCGACCGCTTGGGCACTGCCACCATCCAATCCATCGCCGAAGACAAGAAGCGTTGCACCGATGAAGCCGGCCTAGCGGCGCTCGAAAAACTGACCGCGCGCCTCGCGGCTTCGGCCGGGAACCGTACGTCATTCAAAGTCGTTGTCGTCGACTGGTCGCTGATGAACGCCTTCGCCGTCCCCGGCAACCAAATCGTCATGACCAAGGGCCTCGTCGAGAAAGCAGACAGTGCCGACGAAGTTGCAGGCGTTCTGGCGCATGAGATGGGCCACGGCATCGAGATGCATCCCGAGACCGGCATCATCCGCGCCGTTGGCCTTGCCGCCGCGGTGGAACTCATGCTCGGCGGCACGGGCGGCACGCTCGCCAACCTCGGCCTCGTGCTCGCCCAGCTTGGTTATACGCGCGTCGCGGAACGTGAGGCGGACCTTCACGCTCTCGAGCTTTTGAAAAAGTCCGGCATCTCGCAGCAAGGCTTGCTTAACTTCTTCAAGCGCGTGCAAAAGATCGAGGGCGGCGACGAAGTTACCAAGGCCATCAAGAGTTTCGACATGCTGCGTACGCATCCGCCGACCGAAGAGCGCGCCGAGTTGATCCGGCGTCAGCCCTCCTATCCGTCGACGCCCGCCCTCGATCCGGCCGGTTGGGAGGCTTTGAAGGGCGTGTGCAAGAAGACTGAAACTGCACAGTAATTTCTTGTCAGAACGCCATTGCAGCTGCAAGGGATGAACTGTTTTCCACCTCCCGCGACGAATAGTTCGCACGCCAAACGCGCGGCGACAGATGTTCGCCAGATTTCTCGTGTTTACTGCGGACTACCGGAATTTGCTGTTTCAACAATTTTTGACACAGGAACTCGCATGAGGCGCCTGCTCTTCAGAGCCACACTTTTGACGTTGGCCATCGCCGCCTACATCGCCTCGCCGTTTGCGACCGCGTGGTGGATCCGCGAAGCCGTGCGCAATGGCGACGCCGCCTACCTCGAACACAAGATCGATTGGCCGGCCGTGCGCGTAACGCTTGCGCCAACTATCGGCAAACTTCTGCTCGACGTACCCGATGCCGAGCAAGCACCGCTGACAAATCCCGGCCTCTGGCAACGCTTCAAAACCTACATGGGTCAAGGGGCCGTCAACAGCGCCATCGAGAGTTACGTCACGCCAGAAGGACTGACCCAGCTCTTCAATTACCGCAAGATGTACCGCGACTACATTGCCGGACAGCCCGACGAGTCGAAGCTGGCCGTTACGGATCGCATCAAGCGGCTTTGGGCCCGCGTGAAGCGCGCCGAGTTCACGAGCTTCACGACCTTCGAAATCGACATGGCCGACAAGCACGATCCCGATCGCGTGTACCTTGCCAAGCTCGCGCTTGAAGGCATCAGCTGGAAGGTCAAGGAACTTCGCATCAAAACGCTGACGACGGCCGAGAACGCGCCGTTGAAATTGTTGGGTGTGCCCGCTGCCGTTCCCGGAACCTAGACGCAAAGGCGGGAAACGTAGGTCGGGTCAGGCGCGCTTGCGCGGTCGCAGCGTGGGCAACCGAAGCGCATAAAGAGAGCGCCGCAACCCAACAATCAAACCCACAGAGTTTTGAAACGTAAAGTTGGAAAACGGTGCATGAGGTTGTTGGGTTACGCACCGTAAGCACAATTCCCCGAACTCTGTACGATATGGGCCGGTGCTAACCCAACCTACATTTCATCGCTTTGCAAACGGCAGAGAACTTCTAGTCTCCCAGCCGCCTCAGCGCCGCCGAGAAGCGCTTGATCTCGGCTTCAAGCTCAGCCTTGCGCTCTTTGGCTTCCGCAATGGCTTCTTCCTTGGCGCGCTCCATGAAGCTCGGGTTGGAGAGTTTCGCATCCATCTTGCCGAGATCGGCATTCGCGCTTTCAATTGATTTTTCGAGGCGCTTTCGTTCCGCCGCCATGTCGATGATGCCGGCCAGCGGCAACGCCGCCGTCGTCTCGCCGGTGACAATCAACGCCGCCTGCTTCGGCGCCGTCTTGGCGAACGAAATGTCGTCAAGACGCGCAAGACGCTTGATGGTGTCCTCGTTCCTTTGCGTGCGCGCTTTCAAGGCCGCGTCCGCGCCGACGAGAACGAGCGGAATTTTGGCACCCGCCGGCACGCTCATTTCGGTTCGGACGGAGCGGATTTCGGAAACGAGCCGGACGATCCAATTGATCTCGTCGATGGCTTCTTGATCGACGAGCCCATCGAGACGCGGCCATTCGCTGTGGCACAGGAGATTGCGGCGCGCGACGCCATGTTCGACCATATGCGCCCAAAGTTCTTCCGTGATGAACGGCATGAACGGGTGCAGCAACTTCAGTATCTGATCGAGCACCCAGGCCGTCGCCGCCCGCGTCTCGGCCTTGGCATCTTCATCGTCCCCGGCGAGCAAAGGCTTGATGAGTTCGACGTACCAATCGCAGAATTGACCCCAGACGAATTCATAAGCGGAATTCGCGGCCTCGTTGAATTTATAAGCTTCGAGCGCTTCGGTGACCGCTTTGGCCGCGAGTTCGGTTTCGCCGATGATCCATTTGTTGATCGTCTGCTCGACTTTGGCGGGATCGAAATCCTGCTGGCGCACGCATTCGTTCATTTCGGCGAAGCGCGACGCGTTCCAAAGCTTGGTTGCGAAATTGCGATAGCCTTCGACGCGCGATTTCGCGAGTTTGATGTCGCGCCCTTGGGCGGCCATCGCGGCGAGCGTGAAACGCAAAGCGTCGGCACCAAACTCGTCGATCAACACCAAGGGGTCCATCACGTTGCCCTTGGACTTCGACATTTTTTGCCCCTTCTCGTCGCGCACGAGGGCATGGATGTAGACTTGGCGGAACGGCACTTCTTTCATGAAGTGCAGTCCCATCATCATCATGCGGGCGACCCAGAAGAAGATGATGTCGAAGCCGGTGACGAGGACGCTGGTCGGATAATATTTTTTGAGTTCCGCCGTCTCGTCCGGCCAGCCCATGGTCGAGAACGGCCACAACGCGGATGAGAACCAGGTGTCGAGGACGTCTTCGTCGCGCTTTAAGTCTTCTGGTCCAATACTCTGGTACGCTTCACCAACACTTCGATCCCTACTTTTTGCAGGTGCATCCTTCGCCAACTGCGAGTAGTGCTGTCGCGCTTTGGTCAGTGCCTCGTTCGCTTCGGTAGCAACAAAGTACTGTCCATCTGGCCCATACCAAGCCGGAATCTGATGACCCCACCAAAGCTGGCGGGAGATGCACCACGGCTGGATGTTATGCATCCACTCGTCGTAGGTCTTCTTCCAATTGGCGGGAATGAATTCAGTCTCGCCCGAGTCGACCGCCTTGATCGCGTCCTTCGCCATCTCGGCCGCGTTCACGTACCACTGGTCCGTCAGCCACGGCTCGATGACGACGCCCGAGCGGTCGCCGTGCGGCACGGTGTGCGTCGTTGGCTCGATCTTCTCCAAAAGCCCCAGCGCGTTGAATTCAGACACGACTTTCTTGCGCGCTTCAAAGCGGTCCATGCCGCGGTAGGCTTCCGGCGCTTCGTCGTTGAGCTTGCCGTAAGCATCAAGAATATTGATCTGCGCAAGGTTCTGCCGCTTGCCAAGTTCGAAGTCGTTGAAGTCGTGCGCGGGCGTAATCTTCACCGCGCCGGTTCCTTTATCGGGATCGGAATACTCATCAGCGACAATTGGAATTTCGCGGCCCACAAGCGGAAGTTTGACTTTGGCTCCCGCCGCAACCAGCGCCGCATAGCGCTCATCCTCGGGATGCACGGCAACGCCGGTATCGCCGAGCATCGTCTCGGGCCGCGTCGTCGCGACAACAATGTAATCCTTATCGTAGCCCGCAACCTTCGTCGCCAAAGGATAGCGGAAATAGTACATGTGCCCGCTCGGGTCTTTCGCCAAAACTTTGGCGAGTGCCGCCTCGTCGAACGGCTTCTCGGGATCGCCCGATGCCCATGAGAAGCTCCCGCGCTTCTCCAGCTGCACGACTTCGAGATCGGAGATCGCCGTCTGGAACTTCGGGTCCCAGTTGACGAGGCGCTTGTCTTTATAAATGAGGCCAGCGCCGTGCAATTCGACGAACACTTTGACGACGGCCTTCGAGAGCCCCTCGTCCATCGTAAACCGCTCGCGCGACCAATCGCACGACGCACCCAGCCGCTTCAGCTGATTGACGATGGTGCCGCCGCTCTCGGCTTTCCAATCCCAGACTTTTTCGAGGAACTTTTCGCGCCCCATCTCGCGCCGGCCGGGAAGCTTCTCGGCGGCGAGTTTCCTCTCCACCACCATCTGCGTCGCGATGCCTGCATGGTCCGTGCCCGGCTGCCACAGCACGTCGCGCCCGCGCATGCGCTCGAAGCGCACCAGCACGTCTTGCAGCGTATTGTTCAAGGCATGCCCCATATGGAGCGAACCCGTCACGTTCGGCGGCGGGATGACAATCGCGTACGGCGCGTTAGCTCCCCCGGCCGCGCCGCGCCCCCCCGTGAAGGCGTCCGCCGTTTCCCCTTCGGCGGCAATGCGCGGCTCAATGTCGGCCGGCTGGAATGTCTTTTCGAGCATGGGAATGAAGATCGCTTATGAACCCGGAGGAAACAGGTCGTAAGGCGCTCCTTCCCGTGCTGTCAACCTCAACGCCGTTTGACCTAGCGTTGCGGCCTACTGGGATCGTTTGGGTTCGGCTGTGAAAAATCGCCCTGCGCCTCGCTCAAAAGGGCCTTTTCGACGATTTTCGGCATGTTTTCCTGCAACCACTGCCGCAGCATCGGTCTCAGCAACTGCGCCGCGGCATCGTCGACGGCGCTGTTCGTGTGCTGCTGGGCGAGATCACCCCAATTCCCCAAATTTCCTTGCGGCAGCGTTGGCGGCTGGCGATAAACAGGCGCAGGAGCCAGCTGCGGCACGGGCTCGGGCGCCTTGGGTTTATAAGCTTCGCGCGACATCTCGCCTAGTTTGTTGATACGCGTGTCGAAGAACGACGGCATCACGCGTGCCACTTCGCCCTCGTCTTTTCTCGGGCTCTGCTGCTGCGCCGTGTGCTGGGGCGCATTGTAAGGATTTGGGTACGGATTTGTCTCCGGCGAAGCCACCGCCATCTGCAATGCGGCAGGTGGTTCGATCATGCGCCCGTTGGCGGATGCAGGATCGAACGGAATGACGGTTCTCGCCCGGCCGGCATCCTGCGGTGCAGTTGACTTCAGGGCCTCGCTCAGGCGCCCGAGAAGTTTCGGCCTCTCGACCGCTGCGTGATGCCCGGGCTTGAAAATCGCAGGCAGCTCGAATTCGGCCGCTTCCTCTGCCGGCGGCGGCGCATCGCGGCGGGCCTGGAAAGGATGATGCATCGGCATATGGATTTCTCCAGATACCAAGCGCGTAGCGCCTGCTTCGTCCGCGATACTGGTGCGGATCGACGCCAGAATGTCTTCTACGTTGTGGTGGTAAACCCCATTGATTGTCGTCATGACGCTTCCTTTTCTGCGTACGATTTAAAGACCGCAGAACCGCGCCGGCACCCCGTTAAATTGCCCCGATCGGTTCGTCTTATCTCTCGTCAAAGCACAAGACGTCTCGCGACGCTTGCTGCCGTGGCCCGAAGATGGCGCAAACTTTGTTTTCACCCCCGACCGGTGAAAAAGTATTTTTCGCGCCGGGTGTTGCATTAGCGCCAATACTTGGCGCTCGTGTGGCGGGCGCGGCAAATTGCCGGTTTTCTCGTGACAAAAAAATTCGGGGCGCGCGCGCCCGTAAAATCTCGAGCGCCCCAGGGTCTTTGAATGGAATAAAAGAAAAAAGCGCGTCGCGCTATTCCGCGGCTGTCTTGTGCTCGGAATGTAGACTGTCGTCGATTTCCTTGCGCAACGCGCGCTCGACGATCTTCGGCATGTTTTCGGAAAGCCAAGAGCGCAGCATCGGGCGTAACAGTTCCGCAACCGTATCTTCCATGGAGCGCGCTCCCGCACCGCCTGCATTTTGCATCGCCGTCACTTGCATAGTGTGGAAAGGCGACACGGAATTTGCCGAATGGTTTTCCCTGAGTGGCTCGGCGACCTCCATCTCTTGCACTATCTCGCGCACCGGTTCGCGAACGATTTCACGAACCATTTCCGGTGCTGCAATAGGCGCGGGCTCAAAGACCGAGACAATATCCGCGAACGGCGTTCTCGCGTTTATCCCTGCCATCACGTTGCCGGCAATAACTTCGGGCTCGGGCTCGCGCGCCAATTCAACCGGCGCCTCTTGCAGCACAAGCTCAGGGACGGGCTCTTCCGCTTCAACCGGCGCGAATGCAGCGGATGCAATCGCCGGCTCGGGCTCGCCAATCGCCGGCGCCGTTTCATTTTCGAGCGCGCTGGCTTGATCCAATTTCGATTTGAGTTCGGCCAGTACCTTATCGGCGCTCTTCAACGCCGCATCGGGCTCCGTCTCGGGAGACGCGATGGCGGCGTCGAAATCCTTCAACTGAGCTGCAATCGCTTCAGGCGTTGGTGCTTCGCTGGAAGCCGTTTCCGCTGGCACGGCCGCACCGCTTTCGGTCGCAGTTACCGCAGGTATTTCTGCCGCAACGGCGTCAATGGCACTGGCTTCGTTTGCCATGGCAGCAACTGGGGCAGAAACCGGAGCTTCAGCCGTATCGGTTTCACTTGCATACGTGCGGGTTGGGACAAACGTGCCAAAATCCTGAAAACGGGTGTCGCGCACGTCCGGCATCGATGTTTCGAGCTCGGGCTGGGACCGGACGGCGAAGGGAGACGGACCGAGAGAAAATTCAAACGGATCGCCGCCAGGCGCTGCCGGTGTCGCGCCCGGAACAAACCCATCGCGTGCCACTGTAAACCCCGGGCGCGGCGGTGGCGCGTTTGACAAACTGTCGAGCGCGGCTTGTACTTGCGGCGCCACGGGATCGAACGACGGTTCGACGTCGCGCAGCGTCGCGCCTCCGCGCGTCTTGCTCAAAACTTCAGCCATCTGCGCGTCGATGTCGAAAGGCTTCGATGTCTCCGCGCTTTGCCTACCCGTTGGCGTGCTCGACAACGAAGGCATGGAGGAGGAGCGCAGATACGGCTCGGCGGTAACGGCGGGCTTTGCCGGTTCGCTCCGCGCAGGCTGGCCCATGTGCTGAAAAATGCGTTCGGTGACTGACGGCGCTGCCGACTCGGTGCGTGCTTCCGGCAGGGCACGCGAGCCCGGCGGATCCTCTGCGATGATCTTGCGAATGGAGGCGAGAATGTCCTCCATGCTTGGTTCACCGGCTGGTTCAAGTCGCGTCATACCGCACCTATTTTGTGTCCAGGACCGCCTGCTCCAAAGTCCTGGCAGTTCGTCCGGGCTGCACGTCGGTTGATCGTAGCCGGCATTCCGGCCCCGGAATTAGACAACAGTTCGGATATCAGTATAGACACAACACACGGCTTTAGAGGGCTTCCGGCAGCGTTTACCACAAGGAATTATCTCCCCGTCGCGGCGCTCTCAAGGCAAATTCAATTCGATTACCAAAAACAGGCGGACACCCCGCCGTGCCTGGCGGGACACCCGGCCCAAAAACCGGCTCATTTCACGGGGGCGTGCTCAACGCGGGTGTTCCACTCGTCGGCGCCGTGTTCGCGCCGGGCATCGTCGTGGGTGATATCGGTGCCGATCCACTTACGGCGCACTTCATTGGCGTGCGGCTCGGGATCGTAGACCGTACCGACGGCGCCGAGTTCCGCGACATTCAAGCGGCCGATGGCGCCAACAACCTGATATGTGAAAACCACGATGTTGCGCTTCGTTGCTTCAAGTTGCTCCTGCGACTGGATTAATTCCAGCTGGGCGTTGAGAATATCGAGCAGCTGGCGCTGGCCCACTTTTTCTTCTTCGCGCACGCCGTTAAGCGCCGTCTGGTTCGCTTCGATCTGCGCCTTGTCGGAAATCATCTGTGCCTTGGCGCCCTGCAGTTGAGCCCAGGCCTGGGCCACTTGGGACTGGGCTAAAGCGCGGTTCTGTTCAATCTCTTGAATGCGCGAAATGTGCGTGTGCTTGGCCGCGCGAACGCGGGCGTAAACTTCACCCGTTTCGTAAATAGGCACCCGGACCACACCGCGAACCACGCCCGTCTCGCTCTCATCGAGCTGCCGGCTTGGGTCCCAGCGTTCCGACCACGAGGCCTCGAGTTGCGCCTCCGGGAGCAATTCTCCCCGGATTGAATCGACTCTAAAGCGTGCCGCTTGTTCGTTGTAGAGCGCGGCGACGACAACAGGGTTCTCGCGCGAACTGATGCCGATTGCTTCGTCCAGGCCGCGCGGCAAGAGCTTCGAACTCAAACTTGGCTCGCTCAATTTTTGCGGGGCATTGCCAACAACCTGCTCGTAACGGGCCCGGCTGGCTTTCAAGTTTGCGCGCGCAAATTCTAACTGGCTCAACGCCTGAGCGCGCCGTGCTTCGGCCTGGGCCACGTCCGTCCTTGTCACTTCGCCAACGGCAAAGCGATCCCGCGTCGCCTGCAATTCCTGATTCAAAAATTGCAGGCTGCTTTCGCGCAACCTGACGATAGCCTGATCCCTAACAACGTCGGCATAGGCCTCGACTGCATCTTGCAGAACTTCTTGCTCGGCTCTGCGCAGCGTTTCACGGCCGGCACGAACGGCAGCTTCAGCTTCGTTCACGGCATTCGTCGAGCGGAAGCCGCGGAAAAGCGGCTGAACCAATTCGAGCGAATATCCACGTGGATTGGTTTCGCCCTCGTTGAACGACCCCGGCCGGGTCTGAGTGTTTTGATGTCCCGCGTCGGCGCGAAGATCGATCTGCGGCCGGAAGTTCGACATGGCCTGCGCCACGCCTTCGTCCGTCGCCCTGAGGCGCGCGCGCTCGGCGTCCAACTGCGGATTATAGCGATAAGCAGCGGCGAGCGCGTCGAGCAAGTTTTCAGCCCGCGCAGCACCCGGCGCAAAAGCGAAAACCGCACCGAGCAAGACAGGAGTAACAACCCGTTTTGCCAATGCCTTCCAGCCGCGTCTCAGTTTTCCCGAAACCCCCAACGACATATTGTAATCCGCTCTGAAGCCCGACTGAAAAATTCTTCTGTCGAGCCGACCCCCGGACCCCACGGACTTTCCCGACAATTCCGGGCTAGCTTGATTCTCTAGTTTTCATTGTCCGCAGGAATCACCTGTCCACAGGATACTAAGCTAACAAACCGTTAGGCCGCTATTGCGTAGCAGCAAAGCCCCGGCGATTTGGCCGCCGGGGGTGGCTGAATTCCCACACGAATTTAAGTCTCAGGGAGGGGGCAACGCGAGGCGCCGCGTTAATTATTCGACGATGTCGGTCACATCGACTTCGTTGTCGGTCGCCTGCATCGATTGGCGCCGGCCCGCCGCATCGGTAATATCGATGCCGAACCAATTGTCCCGTGCTTCCAGCAGATGCTGCTCGGGGTCGTATATCGTCGATGTGAGCAAAATATCTTCGGCCGTCAGCGTACCCATCGCCGCCAGGAGTTGATAGCTGGCAACGACGACCTCGCGCCGGGAATTGGCGTGATCGATTTGGGCCTCCAGATACTCCTGTTCGGCGTTCAAAACGTCGAGCAGCGTTCGCTGGCCGACCTTTTCTTCTTCCCGGGTCCCTTCGAGGGCGATGCGATTGGCTTCAACCTGGATCGTGTCCGACTTGAGCTTGGCCCGTTGCCCGTTAAGGACCGACCAGGCCGACGTCACCTGGGCGACCGTTTCCGTGCGCGCCTGTTCGATCTCTTGCAAACGCGAGACTTGGGTGTGCTTGGCTTGGCGCACGCGCGCGCGGATTTCCCCGCCGTCATAAAGGGGAACGCTGACCCGGCCGGTGATGCTGGCCGAATCCTGCTGGTCGAATGCCGAGTTTGGGTTTTCGCGATGGCCGTAGCTGGCCTCGACGTTGACTTCCGGCAAAAGCTCGCCGCGCACCTTGTCGATGGCATGCCGCGCCGCTTCTTCGCGATAGAGAGCGGACGCAAGGTTCGGGCTCTGGCGTTCGGCGGTGCTCCAGGCTTCTTCCAGAGATCGCGGCAAAAACTTCAGTTTCATCGGCGGCATGCCGGTCGCCGACGGGGCGTGCCCGATCACGCGCTCATAGTTTGCGGCCGCGGATTTCATGTCGGCGACGGCGAGATCGGCGGCGGCAACGGCACGCGCGTGGCGCGCTTGCGCTTGTGCCACGTCGGTCTTCGTAACTTCCTTGACGCTGCGCCGCGTGGTCGCCGCTTCGAGTTCCTGGGCCAGAACAAGCACGTTGCTGTCGCGAATGCGCACGATCGATGTAGCGGTGACGACGTCCATGTAGGCCTTCACGGCATCTAGCAAAACGGTACTTTCAACCAGGCGCAGATTTTCCCGTCCTGCCTTAACGGAAGCTTCGGCTTCTGCCACCTCATTTTGCGTGCGAAATCCTTGAAAAACCGGCTGGCGCATGGAGATCGTGTAGCCCCATGGGCTCGACTCGCCGGCCGTCGAACTGCGCGGTTCGGACGCCGTGCGCTGCTGGCCGATTTCTGCCGACCCTTCGACGATCGGCCGGTATCCGCTTTCCGCGCGCACAACGTCTTCGTCGGTAGCACGCAGTTTGGCGCGCTCGGCGTCAAGCCGCGGATTGCCGTGATAGGCGGCAGCCAACGCTTCGCGCAGGCTTTCGGCAAAAGCCGGCTGAAGCGGCACAAACAGCAATAGCGCCGCGAGGACCGCCGCTTCGAGGAGCGCGACCCTGCTTCGACCCCACTGCTTGCGACGCGCCAACTCCGCCATCATCAGCTTCCACAACCTCAAAAAACCCGAGACATCTCAGATTCCGGATTGGCTGCTGATTCGCTAAACGAAAGGTAAATCCGGCGCGGCGCCGTTAAGGACCCGGCAAACTTCAGAAGGTGAAAGCGGCCGGTTTCTCAAACCCCGGCAGCAAGAAACCCGAGGCCTCGAAAGCCGCGCGCTTGGTGAGGCCGCTCGCCGATTTCGTGATGATGACCGCCTGCCCGAGGCGCCGCCCGCTCAGCTCAATCGCAACCAGCCGGCCTCCCGACGCCAACTGGTCCGTCAGAGCCTCGGGTATGCGCTCTGTAGCGCCTTCGACGATAATAACGTCATAGGGCGCCGCCGCCGCGTGCCCTGCCGCTAGCTCACCTGTCACAATGCGGACATTCGTTGCACCTTGGGCCTTGAGTTCACCTTCGGCCGATTTTGCATACGTATCGTTGGCCTCTAGCGCCGTCACGCTGTCTGACAGACGCGCCAAAACGGCCGCCGAATACCCGCTGAGGCAGCCAACGTCCAAAATCTCGTCGCCCGGCCCAATATTGCCGAGTTGCACAAGCCGGGCAAAGATTCGGGGCGCCAGCATGCCCCGGCCGCCGCCAAACGGGATTGCCTCGTCCATGTAGGCCAAAGGCTTCTGCCCCTCCGGCACGAAGCGTTCGCGCGCAATGTCTTGCATGGCCGCCATGATGCGCCGGTCGGTCACGTCACTGGGACGCACCTGGCTTTCGACCATGTTTTTGCGTTGGAGCGCCGTGTCGGCCATTGTCCTTGTCTCCTTAGGGCCCGCGGATTAACCGCCAAATCGCGCGATGTGCGGCGCCTTTATACGCAACCTGCGGCGTCTGGACGACAGGAATGCCGTCGCAGGCCGCCACTTTGACCCTTCAACATCTTGTAACCACTTCTGTGACTATGTAAGACGGCCTGTCTGCCCCGGCCTTGCGATGAGCGCGGCCGGTTACGGGGAGCACGCGCTGATGTTGGCGTGCCGCCAACTTGACGAGCTAAATGAGGCCACGTGGCGGAGTGGTTACGTAGCGGACTGCAAATCCGCGCACCCCGGTTCAATTCCGGGCGTGGCCTCCAATTATCTGAACCGGTTAGGGCCGGATAGGATGTGACGACTTAAACCACTCGCCTTGAGCGGACAGTTCTGTTAATCGGAGCCCCTGTTCAAGTGCGACACGGTATTCCGCGGTAGCTCAGTGGTAGAGCGTTCGACTGTTAATCGAATGGTCGTAGGTTCGAATCCTACCCGCGGAGCCAGATTTCAAAAATCTCAAACTAAGTAGATGTGCAGCGCTGGCCACGCCGAGCGCTGTTGTGGCCGCGCCACATCTATTCCATCATCTATTCCACTATGCGCCTCCCCCAAACGCAGCGTTGCCGGTAGCTCCATTGCAGGCGTAGTCTGACCTTTCCCGCGCTGCGGTGAGGCGCGTTTGATCGCTGCTATGGAAGGATCACGACATGAACACTCCCTCGCGCGCCTTTCTGGCGTTTGTCGCCTTGGTGTTGGTTTCTGGAACGGCTCTCGCCCAAGAGGCCCCCGAACAAACGCTCCAGGCGAAAAAGGAGTCCGCGTTTCAAGCGGCGGCACAAGCTGCACAAGCCGCCGCGATCGCTGGGCCAAAAGACGTTCCCGTCGCAGCTCAAGCTGTCCTCCATTTGCCCGCCGGCTACATTTTCATTCCACAGCCTGAAGCAGGCCAGCTGTCCTTGGCGCTCGGCAATAACAATTCTCCGCGCCTCATCGGCATCGCGACAGCGGCCGAAAGTGGAGGCTGGCTCGCCTATCTCGATTACTTGAGCGACGGCCATGTCAAAGACGACGATGCCAAAACCTGGAACGCAGATGAGCTCCTGCAATCCTTGAAAGACGGTACTGAATCAGCCAACGAAGATCGCGTCAGTCGCGGGTTCAGCGCTTTGGAAGTGGGCGACTGGGTCGAGGCGCCTGCCTACGACGCGGCGTCTCACCGGCTCGTTTGGTCTGCGCTCGTAAAGCAGAAGGGATCGGCAGACGGCGGCTCGGCCAACTACAACACCTACGCACTTGGCCGCGATGGTCACTTTGAGCTGAACTTGGTGACCGGCATCGACAAGGTCGAAGCGCAGAAAGTCCATGCCAAGGAATTGCTGGCATCACTCCAGTTCAACGACGGCAAGCGCTATGAGGACTTTGATCCGAAAACGGATCGCCTAGCGGAGTATGGGCTTGCGGCTTTGATTGGCGGCGTCGCGGCGAAAAAGCTTGGCATCCTGGCGCTCGGGGCGGCATTCGCCGCAAAGTTCTTCAAGCTGATCGCGGTCGGCGCCATCGCACTCGTGGCTGGGCTGAAAAGCCTTTTCAAGGGCCGCCGCGACTCTGGCCAAGCCTGACGGAGCATTGGCCTGACGGAACAATGTGGATCAATGACGCTATGAAGTCGCCATTGGTGCGTGCTGATTGATTGCTCCCGCGCCAGCAGCGGCTTCACGCGTACGTCATGACCTCAACGAATGCCGCAGCCCTCAAGGCGCCAGCGCACGGCCAGCTTCCGCCGGCGGCTTGTCGTCCGGATCCTGCCAAGACTGCTGCAGGCCAGCGCCACTATCGCGCCCATAAATGTCCGGGCGGAATTCCACATGTCCGTCGCCAGGCTCGGCCCATGCGGTGATGTAGGCGAAATAAACCGGCAACGGGCGCGTCAGCGTCAGATCCAGCGCTTGTCCACCCGCGAGAACTTCCTTGACCCTGCCCGGCTGTTCCCAGCCCGGCTCGTAGCGCGCGATCCATTCGGCGAGCTGAAAAACTTCCTGCACGCGCACGCATCCGGCACTGAAATTGCGCGTGCGCTGCTCGAACAATTTTTTCATCGGCGTGTCGTGCATGTAAACGCCGTGCTCGTTTTGCATGTCGATGCGCACGAGACCGAGCGCGTTCTTGTCACCCGGGTCCTGCTTGAACTTGAAATTCGCGACCTGCGGCGCATGCCAATCGACTTGCCTCGGATCGAGTTCCGGCCCGTTGTAGCCGTCATACACGCGGATGATCTCGTTTTCGAGATACTCCGGTTCCTTTTGCAGCTTCGGCACCAGATCGAGTTGCGCGACGCTATCGGGCACGCGCCAGAACGGGAAGAAATTGAGAGCCTTGATGGTTGCGCGCACATCGGGAGTCGGCCGTTCCGTGCGCCCCACGATGACGCGATGGCGCAACTGCACTTCGTGGCGCTCGACCGCCTCCAATTGAAAAGCCGGTACATTGACGAGCACGTAGCGGTCTTCGATGCCGCCATTCATCAAGCCGCGCAAGCGTTCGAAATTGAGCTTCAGTTGCGCGAGCCGGTCGGCCGCCGTGATATTGAGGATCGGGTAGACCGATTGCTCGATTCTGCCTGTCGGACGAATGCCGTTGCGCTGCTGGAAGCGGCGCACTGCGGCTTCGAGTTCGGAATCGAACGTATCGTTGTCGTAGTATTGACCCTTGGCCGGCATGTCGCCGGCGATGCGCAACGGCGTTCGCAGGGCCGGGACGCCGGGGTGGGTATAGCCGTGGCGCAACATGCGG
>JANMNH010000082.1:0-2301 GCA_031373745.1 Hyphomicrobium sp.
TTTACCGCCACGCCCAAGAACAAGACGCTGGAGATGTTTGGCGAGGCGCTGTCACCTGACGCCGAGGGCAAAGTCAAGCATCGGCCCTTCCACTGTTACACCATGAAGCAGGCGGTCGAAGAAGGTTTCATCCTGGATGTGCTGAAGACATACACGCCGGTAGATAGCTACTACAAACTGATCAAGAAAACTGATGATGATCCGGAATTCGACAC
This sequence comes from Hyphomicrobium sp., assembly GCA_031373745.1. Taxonomy (GTDB): domain Bacteria; phylum Pseudomonadota; class Alphaproteobacteria; order Rhizobiales; family Hyphomicrobiaceae; genus Hyphomicrobium_B. The sequence continues at coordinate 216 of JANMNH010000082.1, forward strand.
GAAGCGGGCAAAGAAGAAGCTACGCCACTACGTGGAGAGTCACGACCACGCGATCCGCCTCAAGGCCGAGATCATGGTGGACCATTTTCACGAGCAGGTGCTAGCCCCCGGCAGGATCGGAGGACAGGCGCGGGCGATGGTTGTCACCAGCGGTATCGAGCGAGCGATTCAGTACTTTCACGCATTCAAGGCGTATCTGCTGGAGCGCAAGAGCCCGTATCAGGCAATCGTCGCGTTTTCCGGCGAGTACGAATACGACGGCACGAAAGTAACCGAAGCATCGCTCAATGGGTTTTCGAGCGGGGACATAGCAGAGAAGATTCAGGCTGACCCTTATCGCTTCCTGATCTGCGCCGACAAGTTTCAAACGGGCTACGACGAACCGCTTTTACACACGATGTACGTGGACAAGGCGCTTTCGGGTATCAAGGCCGTGCAAACACTGTCGCGGCTCAACCGTGCACACCCTCAGAAGCATGATTGCTTTGTGCTCGACTTTCAGAATAACGGCGCGGGCATCACGCTCGCGTTTCAGGACTACTACCGCACTACATTGCTAGCAGAAGAGACCGATCCGAACAAGTTGCACGACCTAAAAACGGCGCTAGACGAGGCGCAGGTGTACTCAGAGGAGCAGGTTCAACAGCTCGTTGCTCTATTTCTTGATGGTGCGGAGCGCGACAAGCTAGACCCGATTCTCGACAGCTGCGTAGCGGCGTACAACGACTCACTAGACGAAGATGGCCAGGTGAGTTTCAAAGGAAAGGGTAAAGTGTTCAGTCGCACGTACGCCTTTCTCGCTTCTGTCATTCCTTACAGCAATGCAGGTTGGGAAAAACTCTCTATCTTCCTGGATCTTTTGATTCCCAAATTGCCTGCACCGAAGGAGGAGGACCTGGCAAAGGGAATCTTGGAAGCGATCGATATGGATAGCTACCGAGTTGAAAAGAAAGCAGTATTGAAAATCGCCTTGGCGGATCAGAACGCAGAAATCGAACCCGTGCCGACGGCTGCCGGCGGCCATAAGCCAGACGCGCAGCTTGACCGGCTGAGCAATATCCTAAAGACGTTCAACGAACAATTTGGAACCTTGTTTGACGACGGCGATCGCGTTGCGCGTCGCATTCGCGATGACATTGCGCCAAAGGTTGCGGCTGACGCCGCTTACCGCAATGCGCGCGAAAACACGCCGCATACTGCGCGTATGGCTCATGACCAAGCTTTAGGGCGAATGATGCAAGGTCTGCTGAAAGACGATACTCAAGTCTATAAACAGTTCGTCGAAAACGAGGCATTTCGCCGATCGATTAGCGACATGGTCTTTGCGCTGACTCAGCAGGCATGACCGCGATCGATTTCGAGGGCCGACGCGCGACTTTCGCTTGGCTAGCGGAACAAATCGAAATCCATGGCGAGGCATTGCCGTATTTCGTTCTACAGCAAGGGTTTCTATTCCAGGGCAATCGGATTCACTTGGTAGGCCCCCAAGGCATATTTAAGCCAGCAAGTTTCTCACTTCCGATCTCCATTACTTCGACCATAAAAAGCCCTTACAACGACGTATTGGGATCAGACGGAGTTCTTCGCTACAGCTACCGCGGAGACGATGCGATGCATCATGAGAATGTCGGAGTTCGCGAGTGTTGGCGCAATCAGGTGCCGCTCGTGTATTTGCATGCCATAACCGTCGGCAAATATGTGCCCCTTTGGCCGGCATTCGTAGCCTGGGACTCGCCGACAGATCTAACTTTTTTGGTACGAATCGACGATTCGATTGCCCTCGAAAGCGCGACTAACCTAGCGCTTGGCTCGGCTGTCTCCAGCAATGACGACGAAATTCGTCGCGGATACATTACGGTGCAAGCAAAGCGCCGAATCCACCAACAAGCTTTCCGCACACGGGTGATCACGGCATACCGGCAGCAATGCGCTCTGTGCAGGCTCAAGCATGAAGTCCTGCTCGATGCCGCGCACATCGTTCCCGATAGTGACGTGGATGGCGTACCGACGGTGAGCAATGGCCTCGCACTCTGCAAAATTCACCATGCCGCCTTCGACAAGCACTTACTCACTGTGCGACCTGATT
>JANMNH010000087.1:0-4482 GCA_031373745.1 Hyphomicrobium sp.
CATTGCAGAAAGTAAGTCACTCACGACCCCGGCAGATGCGGTCACAAGTTGTGGAAGCGGCTGTCAAGACCACGAGCATCAACACAAAAACTGAAACTGAAACTGAAAACGAAAAGGCCGGTGCCGAGTGGCACCTAAGAAATATCGACAACACTCTCATCAAACGCCACTCAAGAAAACGGAAATTGACTTAAACTGCGAGGAGAGAAAAATGGCAGCAAACCTGACATTGAATAAAATAACCGGGCAGAAGGGCATGAGCATCGCCGATGCCACGGCCCGTATTGCCGATCTCGGTTGGACGCCAAGTTTCGTCCAGGAAGCGCAAACCTTCCCGACCGATTACAAAATCTCGAAGGTTCCGCGCGACCCGATGAAGCAAGTCCTGCGTTCCTATTTCCCGATGCAGGAAGAAAAAGACAATCGCGTCTATGGCGCACTTGACGCAGCTCTTCGTGGCGACATGTTCCGCAACGTAGAGCCGCGTTGGGTTGAGTGGATGAAGCTCTTCCTTGCCATCATCCCGTTCCCCGAAATCTCGGCGGCACGGTCGATGGCCATGGTTGCCCGTTTAGCGCCCAGCGAAGAGCTGCGCACCGGCTTCACCATGCAGATGGTCGATGAATTCCGTCACTCCACGATTCAGATGAACCTGAAGAAGTGGTACATGGAAAACTACATCGATCCGGCTGGCTTCGACATCACGGAAGCGGCGTTCGGCAAGTGCTACGCCTGCACCATCGGCCGTCAGTTTGCCGAAGGGTTCCTGACCGGCGATGCCATCACGGCAGCAAACGTCTATCTGACGGTTGTCGCCGAAACGGCATTCACCAACACGCTGTTCGTCGCCATGCCGTCGGAAGCCGCTCGTAACGGCGACTACGCTTTGCCGACCGTGTTCCTCTCGGTGCAATCGGACGAATCGCGCCACATCGGTAACGGCCACTCGTTGCTCATGGCGATGATCAACGATCCGTCAAACCACCAGCTCTTGGAACGCGATCTCAAGTACGCGTTCTGGCAGAACCACGCCATCGTCGATGCCGCCATCGGCACCTTCATCGAATACGGCACGACGAACCGCGACAAGAACAAGGAGTCCTACGTCGAACTCTGGCACCGCTGGATCTACGAGGATTACTACCGCACCTACATGCTGCCGCTCGAAAAGTACGGCATCAAAATCCACCACGACGACGTGGCGCAAGCCTGGGATCGCCTGGTCAAGAAGAACTACGTGCACAAGATCGCACAATTCTTCTCGGTCGGCTGGCCTGTCAACTTCTGGCGCATCGAAGCCCAAACCGAAAAGGACTTCGAATGGTTTGAGAAGAAGTACCCGGGCTGGTATGCCGAATTCGGCGATTACTGGAAGTGGTATGCCAAGAAGAGCGTGCCCGGCCAGACCAACATGCTGTTCGATGGCGAAAACGGTTACGCCTATCCGCATCGCTGCTGGAGCTGCATGTGCCCCGCGGTCATCCGCGAGGACTTCTGCGTCGGCGAAGTCGACGGCACGCTCTACACGTACTGCTCCGAGCAGTGCAAATGGACCCATCAGGTGGCCTTCCAGGCCGAATACGAAGGCCGCGCGACGCCCGCAATGGGCCGCTTCAAAGGCCGGCGCATTTGGGAAGAGTGCTACCACGGCTGGGATCTTGCCGATTGCATCAAGGACCTCGGGTTCGTGCGCAACGACGGCAAGACGATCGTGGCGCAGCCGCATCTCCGGTTCGAACCGAAGGATCAGTGGACCTTGGATGACATCAAAGGCTGTACGATCCAAAGCCCGCTGACACTCATCCGCGCGATGAGCCCGGCAGACCGCGATAAGGCCGTTGCCGATTATCGCAAGGGCTTCTCGATCAAACCGTTCGCCGGTTAATACGACACATTATTCGACACGTTACGGAGGCCGCGCCTTGCGGCCTCCGTTTCCCCCGCAAGCAAGTTTTTTAAGTTTCGAGGAAAGAGAATGTCAGGGGCCGCCGTACATACCGTTCGTCTTGAACCCGTCGGCATCGAGATGGACGTTGAAGAAGGCGAGACGGTGCTCGACGCGGCGTTCCGCCAAGGCATCGCCCTGATGCACGGCTGTAAGGAAGGGCAATGCGGCAGCTGCAAATCGAAGCTCATCGATGGCGATATAGAGCTTTTGAAATACTCGACCTTTGCGCTTCCCGACTATGAAAGCGAAACGAACCACATCCTGCTCTGCCGGACGCACGCCTACAGCGACATTACGGTCGAGCTTTTGAACTTTGACGAAGAACTCCTCAGCCGGTCGATCCCTGTAAAAGCGTACGCGGGCACCGTCACAAGCGTGACGCTATTGACTCACGACATACGGCTGCTGGAAATCGAACTCGAAAACCCGATGAAATTCTGGGCCGGTCAGTATGTCGATCTCACCATTCCTGGCCACGGCGTGACCCGCGCCTACTCGATGGCAAATACGCCAAGCGAGCCGCGCAGGTTGCAATTTATCATCAAGAAATACGCGGATGGCGCGTTCTCAGCCCTGCTCGACGGCGGGTTGCCCGCGGGCACGCCGGTCTCTGCTAAAGGTCCTTATGGCGGGTGCCTCAGACGCGAAGGCCGCTCGGGCGCGATGATCTTGGTCGGCGGCGGATCCGGGATGTCGCCTTTGTGGTCAATTCTGAACGATCATCTGCAAAGCGGCGAAGACCGCCCAATACGTTTTTTCTACGGGGCGCGAACGCGCGCGGATCTCTTTCACCTCGCAGAAATCGAAGCGGTTGGCGCCAAGCTCAACGACTTCAAATTCATTCCCGCCTTGTCGGACGCCGCGTCCGGCGACGCCTGGACCGGCGAAACGGGTTTCGTCCACGAGGTCGTCGCCAAGACACTGCGCGCGGAGGGCCTGAGTGGCGACATGGACGCTTATTCGTGCGGGCCGCCGCCCATGATCGACGCTGTACTGCCCGTCCTGCAAGCCGCCGGCGTCGAGCCATCGCGCATCTATTTCGACAAGTTTACCCAACCCATCAAATGACCCTGCGCCTGAAAAGAAAGAACGAGACAAACCAAACGCAGTCCAACAAACAAAAACGTTAAAACTCCAGGAGGAAAACAATGGCAGCTGAAACCTCGACCCCCGTCAAATCCGGTGCCGCCGGGTCCGCAACGTTCCCAGGATCGGACAGCCGAAAGTACAACTACTACGATCCCAAGGGCCGCAAAGCGACGCACTACGAGGACATGACGGTTGACGTCCAACCCGATCCCGAGCGCTACTTGCTGCAAGATTGGATCATACATTTCCCGAACGGCGACCGCACCTACACCAAGGACTGGACCAAGTGCAAAAGCAGCAACTGGCACGCCTTCCGCGCGGTCGATCAGGAGTGGGAGAAGACCCACTATCAGCGCCAATCGACGATCTGCGGCACGGTGCAGAGCGTTATTGAAAACGGCCGCCGCTCGGGCGCCGTCGGCCGCTTCGATCCGGCTTGGGTGAAAGTGCTGCAAGACCATCTCGGCGCTTACAAGCACGCCGAATTCGGTCTTGGCACGTCGACCATGCAAGCGCAGCGCTACGGCTACACGCAGATGATCAACAGCGCGATCCTGACCAACTCGTCGTACAAGCTGCGCTTTGCCCAGGATCTCACGCTCTACATCGGCGAAATCGCACTCGATATTGCCAACCTCGATCCCGGCGCCGGCAAGAAGCACTGGATGGAAGATCCCATCTGGCAGGGCACGCGCCGGGCCATCGAAGAAATTATGGGCTCAACGGACTATGCCGAACAATATATGGCGACGAATTTGGCTTTCGAGCCGCTCGTTGGCGAATTGTTCCGCAGCGGTTTCATCATGCAAATGGCCGCCGCCCAAGGCGACTTTATCACGCCGAGCGTCGTCTCCGCGGCGGAAGCCGATTACGAGCGCAACCTCGCCAATACCGTCGAGTACGTGCACATGCTGACGCATGACAAGGAACACGCGGCCCACAATCAGGCGGTCATGAATGCCTGGTTCGAAAAACACGTCAATCTGGCGCTCGCCGCTGCGAACCAGCTGCAGCCGATCTGGTCGCAGCCGCGCGTCAAGGTCGCAACGTTCGCCGAAGCCATAGCAAAAGCGAAAAACAGATTGCAGGCCATCGCCAACGAAACCGGTCTCAAAGTGCCGGTCTCGGTCAGCGCCTGACGCCACCCCAATCGAACCGAACTCTGGAACAGGAATGCAGTCATGAGCCAGGAACACCACGCCAATATTTTCAAGACCATGAAGGACATCACATTCGAAGACACAATATCGCATCAGTGCGGCGTGACCATGAACGACAGTGTCGAAGCGCGCGCCATAGCCGAAGTTATGGATGGAAAGAAGGGGGTCTCGGTAACCTATATGCCGGCAATGATCCGCATCGACGGCAACGGCAAACTTGAGTTCAAGATGGACGAAATCAGCGAAGCGCTCGGCCGGCCGATCTCGGCGCAGACCTTCGAAATT
>JANMNH010000106.1:0-21982 GCA_031373745.1 Hyphomicrobium sp.
CCGGCGCGAAAAGAAGCGGCGCCCGAAACTCATGGAATACCGGCTGCGGCAACAAGCGGAAGAACGCTACAGCGAAGCGTGCCGCCAAAGGATGATCGCACTCAATGCAAAGCGGCGCGCGGCAAAGGCTGCGGCACAGGGTGCCTAATCGTGCCCCCTTCTCCACACCTTATCCCCGCTTGTCCCAGCGCGCCCACAGGCCCCTTGTGCTCGCGTTGGGAGGATGAGCGAATCGGTGCACTCTCCTCCTTCGAGTCACCACGAAGTTCTGCGGGGAATTTCTGCAATGTCCAAGACCGCGCCCATGGCGCCGCTGCCAGTTTATTTGCTAGCCGATCATCTCGATGGCGTACTCGCGGCCGGCGAAGATCTCGTCACGTGCGGCGCGGATTGGCGCAGCTTGGCCGAAGACCCTGGCGACCCCGAAGTCTTCGCCAACAGCCAGCGCGCACTCGCCGAAGACGTGCGCGGCTATGAGCTGATCCTCATTGCCCATACCATCAAGGCGCGCGAGCATGCCCGGACTTTGAGCCTAACCGACAAGCGTTTCGCCCCCGTTTCGGACCTCTTCGCCGGCGCCACGGGCATACTGCTGGACGCCGTCAAAGAATGCGGCGACGCGACGGACGACGATTTTGATACCGGCGACGGCCTCGTCGCTTACGTGCGCAGCCGCGGGCTTATCGCGCCTGACGCCGCCAATGTTTCAAATGCCGCCCAACTGACGATTGACGACAGTTTCCTTGTGGCCAAGCGCTTGGCGCTCGGGCCGTTGCTCGATATGGCGGCTGCGTTCCTGGATGCACTCGACCTGCACTACGACTTGTTCGTCGCGGACGACACGGGCGAGGACGACGACGATCAACCCTCCCCCGGCGCGCGCAAGAAGGACTTTGGCCGCCGCGAGCGCATGCCGGTGAATTGATCGCCGCATTGAGACAGCCCGATATGAAAAGGCCTCCCCGGCGAACCGGAGAGGCCTTTATCGTTTTCGACGATCGCCGGATTTTTACAGCGCGCTGCGGATGCGGCCGTACAAGGCCTCAGCCGTCAACGTCGAAGGTGCTACGCGGCGGATTTCCTGATCGAGACCGAACGTGCGGCGGGCCGCTGCCCTCAACCCATCAGCCGGTGTTTCACCGCCAAACGAAAGTTCCGCGCTCTGACCCGGCAAAGTTTCGGCGTTCGCCAGCCTCGAGCCACTCAACGGCGTGCGCAGTACCTCGGAAACTGATGGAAGCTTGCTGACAACCGACGCAAACGTTTGCGTCTTGCCGCCGTTCATTGCCAGGACCGCGCCGCCCGCAGCAGAATCGAGCGAGGCAAACGTGCCAAGTGCGCCCGGAACGGCGTCGTACCGGCGGTTCTTCTTATAGCGCGCTTCAGTCTTCGTCGGCGCCGAGATCACGCGCACGGCAAGCTTGGCCACGCCACGCTTCTTGAAGCCGAGCTTTTCGGCGGTCGCGCGCGATACGTCGATTTTGCGTTTACCCCAGTAAGGCCCAGCATTGTTAATGCGCACGATGGCGGCTTGGCCGTTTTTCTCATTCCAAAGCAGCACGACGGTGCCGTCCGGATAAATCGGGCTTGCCGCGTTGTCGGCGTCGTTGGGGCGGAATTTCTCGCCCGACGACGTAAGCCCGCATGGATTGAACCTATCGAATTTGCAGTCGTCGTAGTATGATGAACTGAGTGTTTCATCGCGGCCAATAAGGGCCTCCGTTTCGGAAAGGGTTTTGACTTGGTGGCACGTACCTTTGTAGCAGTAGGTTTTGCCGGGGGTCTTTGCTTCTGCTTGGTTCGCCGTAAATACCGGCGATACCGAGACTGCGAGCGCTGCAATCAGCGCAGAAATTGAAAACGCGCGAACCTTGGTCCGCGTAATCCCTCGAAACATATGACGCTCCTATTTCTCTAACGCGCGCGCGTGCCATGCGCACTGTCTTCCTCCATGGGTTCAAGCCGGGCTTTGCGATCTCAAACAGAGCCAGCCGAACGGGCCTACCATATGCGTTAACCAAGGCCGCGCACCGTGGCCGATTGCCGCCATGTTGCGTCGCACAATTTTCTTATAATTCAACGAGATAAAGCTAGAATACGGCTACGCGGCAACAACTTAAACAGTCGCATTTGGCAAGCCCAGCTTCACTCTGAGTTCCCGCATAGCAGTCTGAAGCCGGGCCGGATCCGTGCCCCGCAGGACGAGATCCGTCGCCGGGCGGCCATCGCGCAGACAAGGGTAGCTCCCCATGGCAACATCGGGATAGAGTGCCTGATGCGCCGCAAAGAGAGCGGCAATCTGGCTCTCGGGCTTATCGAGAGCAATCGTCTCGGACAACACCCGAGTACCGGTCTCGAGCCTTGGCGTCACGGCATCCAGCATCACCCGCATGATATCGGGGATGCCGGCCATCACGATGACATTGCCGAGCATGAAGCCGGGCGCGATAGAGATCGAGTTCTCGACCAGTTCCGATCCGGCCGGAAGGCGCGCCATGCGCAGCCGGGCTTCGGTCAGTTCAACGCCGCGCGCGTCGCAAGCCGCTTGCATCAAGGCGCGCGCACGCGGATCGACGCCTATTGCAACACCAAAAGCTTTGGCAATGCTGTCGGCCGTAATGTCGTCGTGCGTCGGGCCGATGCCGCCGGTCGTAAATACATACGTATAGCGAGTGCGCAGCGCGTTCACCGCCGCTACAATCTCGGCTTCATCGTCGGCGACCACGCGCACTTCTTTCAGGCGGATGCCGATATCGGTCATGCGCTCGGCAATCACGCCGATATTCTTGTCCTTGGTGCGCCCGGACAGGATCTCGTCGCCAATGACGAGCAACGCGGAGGTAATGTCTTTCGGCGCACCCACGATTAAATTAATCCCTTTAACCGGCTTCTTGATTGCCTGCTGCCCAATCAATACCACCGCCCAATAAAAGACGCTAATGCGCGACCAATCGGTCGCACGCGGCGTTGCGGTCCCGCACTGCAAGTTGCTATGCTCGGGCCTATGAAATTCGCCTCCCCCCTTCTCAAAGGTAGCCTGACCCAGCGCTATAAGCGCTTCCTCGCGGACGTTGTGCTTGAGGACGGCAGCGCGGTGACGGCGACTTGCCCCAATACCGGATCCATGCTCGGCTTGACCGCGCCCGGCTCCTCTGTGTGGCTTTCGACAAGCGATAGCCCGACGCGCAAGTACCGCCATACCTGGGAGATGATCGAAGCGGGGCCCGGCAAAGCGCCAACGCTCGTCGGTATCAATACCGGGCATCCCAACGCGATTGTTAGCGAGGCTATCGCCGCGCAACAGGTGGGCGAGCTGCTTGGTTACACGGACTTGCGCCGCGAAGTGAAATACGGCGAGAACAGCCGCATCGACATCCTGCTCGACGATCCCAACAAAGGTTGCTGCTACGTCGAGATCAAGAATGTGCACCTAATGCGCAAGCCGGGCCTCGCCGAATTCCCCGACAGCAAAACAGAACGCGGCGTCAAGCACCTGAACGAACTCTCCAATATGGTCGCGGCCGGACACCGCGCGGTCATGGTTTTCCTGATACAGCGCGGCGACGCCAAATTCTTCCAAGTGGCGGGGGACATCGACCCGGCCTATGCCGCCGCTTTCGCTAAGGCTCGGGCTTCAGGAGTGGAGATGCTGGCCTACCGTTGCAAGCTCTCGGAACGCGAAATTAATCTCGATAAGCGGGTCGAAATGACCCCTGGGTCATGAAACCCACGCAGTCGTGATCGATTTCATAGCCCCCTTGTTCGAAACGCCGGCCTAGTTTGGCCCGTACCTGACTGCGACACCGGCAAACGGCCGGAAGTAGCGGATGGAAGTAGCGGATGGAAAACACCAAGGACGTGAACATGTATACGCGACGCGACTTTACCAGGGTTGGCCTCGGCCTCGCCGCCGCCCTGCCCCTGTGCCACACTGCAGCCTCTGCAGCCGAAGAGAGCAAAAAGACGGAGTTCGAAGTGACCAAGACCGAAGACGAGTGGAAGAAAATTTTGACGCCCGAGCAGTTTCAGGTCCTGCGCAAGCACGGCACCGAGCGCGCCGGTACGTCGCCCTTGGACAAGACTTACGTTGGCGGCGCCTATCAGTGCGCAGGTTGCGATCTGCCACTCTTCACCTCCGATACCAAATTCGACAGCGGTACGGGTTGGCCGAGTTTCTTCAAGCCAATCGACAATGCCATTGGCACGTCCGACGACAGCAGCTACTTTACAACACGCACCGAAGTGCATTGCCGCCGTTGCGGCGGGCATCTGGGCCACGTCTTCGAAGACGGACCTAAACCTACGGGCTTGCGTTACTGCATGAACGGAGTTGCCATGAAGTTCGTGCCCAAGGCTGGAAGTTAAACAGACCTAGCCCCATTCCCCAAAACCCGCCCTCTTCTCGCGTGCGAGGAGGGGGCTCTGCTGGTTATATTCCGAGGTTCCAAATGCTCCGCTTCCTGTCTGCGCTCTCGTTGTCGCTCGCACTATTCGTGGCGCCCGCCGCCGCTGAGGAACAAGCCAAAACCGCCGGTGCAAGCGCCGTCGCGACCTTCGCGGCCGGTTGCTATTGGTGCGTCGAAAGCGACTTCGACAAGGTTGCGGGCGTACTCGATACCGAGTCGGGCTTTATGGGCGGGCATACGAAAAACCCGACCTACGAGGAAGTCGGTACCGGAGAGACCGGCCATACGGAAGTGGTGCGCGTGACCTATGATCCATCGGTTGTGAGCTATGCAAAGTTGCTTTCCCATTATTGGCGCAACGTCGATCCGCATGATGCGACAGGCCAGTTCTGCGATCGCGGCAGCCAGTACCGCCCGGCCATATTCGTCTATGACGATGAGCAGAAACGCTCAGCTGCAGAAAGCAAGGCGTCCCTCGAAAATGGCGGAAAGCTAAAGCAGCCAGTTGTTGTCGAAATCTTGAGGGCGAGCGACTTTACGCCGGCGAAAGACCAGAATTTCTACAAAACAAACTCCACGCGTTATAAATTTTATCGCGCCGGTTGCGGTCGCGACGCACGCCTCGCCCAGATCTGGGGGCCTGTTGAAAACCACCAGTGATCATGCACACGCTATCGGTTTTGATGGCCCGATTCAGAAGTCCGAAGGTGAACTTCTTTCAGCAAGTTATTGCGCTGCACTCACTTATCCGTATTCTCATGAATTTTATTCGCAGGTGCGAGTTGCCCTTGTGCATAACCCCGGCCTTGTGTCATACTATGGTAGCATTACCGGCATAAATTGCTGATGCTGATGGCGTCGTCGTTTTTCAGTCACTTCAGAATTATTTTCGTGTGCTGGAGGGCAGCAATGAAAACAATTAGGGCCGAATTACTCGGTAAAGTCGTCATTCTCTTGAATGGCGCTAGGCCGGAAAAAAAGACGGGAAAAGCCGTCGATGTGCAAGCTCCCGAAAAACTCCTTGAAGCTGCACGTAAGAACCCGGATGCCGTGGCATTCGGTTTCGTCTCAGGCTGCTGGGTCGCCGCTGCATGATCTGACGCCTGCTCGCGCTAGTGATGGGCGACCCACCCCCGTTCGCCCATTGCTCTCACGTTTCGTCACACGTGCTCGGTTGTCGGCGCGCCAAGTTGAGCTTGCCTCAAGGCTTGCCGCAAAAGGCTTGCCGCAAAGCCGACCGTAATCCTGAGATCGTCGGCCAAATGGCCGGACAAACGAAAGGCGGCCCAACGGGACCGCCTTGCGCGCATCTTGGAAACCAGAGCCGCTATTCCGCCGCTTGTTTCTGCGCCGCCAGCACCTGATCCTTCAATCGTCCGGTGAGTTCGGACAAGTGGTCGAACTTGGACGTAAACGAGCCGACGCCGGCCGTCGCAGACCTCAAATCGATGATGAGGTTGTCCATTTCGGAGGCTGGAATATGTGCTTGAATTAGATCCCAACCCGGCCATCCAGTCCGCCCGTCAAATCCGAGGATCTGACCGCGCCGCTGCGAAATGATGCCGTTAATGCGCGAGTTGGATTCCGACGGCACGGCGATTTCAACCGCCAGCACTGGCTCGAGCAGCACAGGATTGCACTTCGGCATGCCTTCGGACATCGCCAGACGGCCGGCCTGGCGGAAAGCCATGTCGGAGCTATCGACCGAATGATAGGACCCATCCGTCAGCGTGACCCCGACATCAACGACGGCAAAACCGAGCGGCCCCTCTTCCAGATAGTCGCGCACGCCGATTTCGACCGACGGAATATAGTTCTTCGGCACAGCACCGCCCGTAATCTTCTCATTAAACAAAATTCCGGTGCCGCGCGGCAGCGGCCTGATTTCAATTTTGACGTCGCCGAACTGGCCGTGACCGCCCGATTGCTTCTTGTGGCGCCCTCGGACTTCCGTCGAGCCCTTGATCGTCTCCTTGTAGGCTATGCGCCTCGGTTCGCGCACAACCTCAATGCCATACTTGCGCGATAACCTCTCGATTGCCACGCGCAGGTGCATCTCGCCTTGCCCGTGCAGCAGGATCTGATGCGTGTCGGCCGCGTGCTCGACGCGGAGAGAAGTATCTTCCTCGACCAGCTTGGCGACCGCAGCAGATAACTTCACTTCGTCCTTGCGATCCTTCAATCCAAGCCCGGTCGCTTGCACCGCCTCGGGCGCAGCCGGGGTCTTAATTTGCAGAACGCCACCTTTTTCCGTGGTCAGCGTTTCGCCTGCCGCAATGCTTTCCAGCCGGCCAAGTGCAATCGTGTCGCCGGCCTTGGCAGAGGCGCGCTTCTGCGTCTCTTCGCCTTTGATCGTGAATAGACCGGCAGCGCGTTCTTCCTTGCCGTCTTTCCCGACAAGCACGGCGCTATCGGGAATTTCGCCGGCCAGTACGCGCGCAAACGAAAGTTTACCGCCCGACTTGGTGTGCACATTTTTAAACACATAGGCCGCGCACTTGGCATTTTCGAGCTTGTGCCGGCGTGCCGTGTCGCCAACGAAAGGTACTTCGTGGCGCAGTGCTTTCAACAGCCGGACGATCCCGTTGCCGTGTTCCGCCGAGCCGAGCAGCACCGGTACAATAAGCCGGTCGCGCAGCTCTTTTGTCAGGTCGTCGAACACCCGATCCTTGGGTGGTGGAATGTCGGACAGCAGTTGCTCCATCAGTTCGTCGTCGTAGTCGGCGAGCTTTTCGAGCATTTGGAAACGCGCTTCCTTCTCGCGCGCCGCAATGTTTCCCGGCAGTTCGATGATCTTGCTTTCCGCGTGCTCGCGATAAACGTAAGCGCGTTCGGATGCGAGGTCGACGAAACCGGTTGCAATGCCGTTTTCCCAAATCGGGATCTGGCGCAAGACCAGCGGCTTGGCGCTCGCCGGCTGAAGGCTCGGAATGATATCTCTGACAGGCGTTGAAAAGCTGTCGATTTTATTCAGGAACAAGATGTGCGGGACGGCAAGTTCGTCGAGGCGGTTCAAGACCATTTGGAGCGCGGGCACGCGCTTGGGATCGGGTTCGCAAACGACGACGGCTGCATCGCAAGCGGCCAGCGCCAACGCGCCCTCATGCAGGAATTCGACGGAACCGGGACAATCTATGAAAGTGAACGTATCGCCTAGAAATGTTGCATCCGCGACGTTGAGCTGAACGCTCATGGCGTGATCGCGTGCTTCGGGACTTGCATCGCCGACCGTACTTTTTGCTGCAATTGTGCCTGGTCTCGAAACGGCTCCCGTCCGCGCAAGGATCGCTTCGAGAAGAGAGGTCTTGCCGCTCGCGAAGGGTCCGACAAGCGCGATACAGCGCGCGCTGCGGACCCCGCCTCTACCGCCGTCAGTGCCTTTGCTGCCCCTTGGGGCTTCAGAACTGCCCATAATTGCCTCCACTTGCGAGGCGCGCGCCAACACCGGGGCCGCACCCCGCACCTCGTGGAAGCGCGGCTAAGGCATCGTCACAGAGGCATGGAGCAATCGCAACAATAGACCGCAAACTTGCTCGAGCACAGTTTCGTGACAGTCGCGCTGCAGTGCGAAGCAGCACGGCCATGAAGGCCATCAAAATATTGCGCCGCAATAAATTCTGACACGCGTTCATCAATCAATTTTCAATATGAGTAAAAAAATAACTTGATTGGGTGCACTCTAGACGGAATAGTGATGAGGTCGTGTGGCGGCTGGTAAATGGGCACGCAATCGCATCACGGCGTGGGCCAGAGGGAAAATGGCCTGGAAGAGTACGAGGCGACGTAAAATGCGTATCGAGGCACTGATGACCGCTGTGGATGCAGCGGGTTATGTTATGGTTGCCGAAGACGACCTCCCTGAGGCGTTCGGCACCGAAAATACTTCTAGCACCTTCGAGGCTGCAACTTCGAATGCGTTGACCGTTTGGCAGCCCGTCTTGGCCGCCGCGGGACCTCGCACGCCGATGCATTTGCATGCCGCGAATGCATGGTCGTGGGTGATGGGCCGCTTCGCGAGTGGCGCGACGGCTTGATCGTTTTTGAGTTTCCAGTCTCAGGCCCGATCAAAGGCTGAGTATGAGAGCGCACAGGTTTGTGCGCTCTTTTTGTATGTGGGTAATGACGGGGAAATCAGACATTGCTGGGGCGAACCTGCCCAGCACATGGCGTCCACGACGAACCGGACGACTCGAAGGCGTTCAGTTCGCTGTGCCAAGCAGCGCGAGCGCGGAGATGGTATTCGCCTTTGTACCGATAGGAATGGCAGCAAGATCAACGAAGAAATCAGGATTGTGATTGGAATACGGGAAGGGTTTTCCCTGCTTCTGAGCCGCCAGGAAGACGTCGACTGGAGCAACACCGATCAGCAGGTACACGTAAGGTGTTTTCAGCGGAATTAAGACGTCCTGGAAATCTTCGGAGCCCATGACCGTTGGAAAATTATTGATAACCTTGCCCTCGCCCAACAAGGCCGTCAGGGCGGGATTGACCTGCTCGACAAGATTGGGATCGTTGACCAGCGGGCCCGAGTGTCCCTTCATGGTTCGCGTCGGCATCTTGTCCTTCGGTACTCCAGCGCCGATGGCAATACCGTTTCTGATCTCGTCAATGCGCTTCAGCATCGTCTCGCGCACCTCGGGCTGCAGCCAGCGCAAATTGAGCAGCAAGGTCGCGGTTTGCGGGATTACGTTGTTGTCCTTGCCGGTTTGGATCGAACCGACAGTGAGAACAGCCGCGGACTGCGGATCGACAGTCCGGCTTATAATGGTTTGATAGGCGAGGACCGCTTGGGCGGCCATGACCACCGGATCTATCGTCATCTGAGGCGTCGAGCCGTGGCCGCCAACGCCCGTAAAGGTGATATCGAGCTGATCGACGCCGGCCATCCGCACGCCTGCACTGTTCGAAACGTAGCCAACGGGGCCAGGGGCAGTATGGCTTGCCAAAGCGAAATCGGGCTTTGGAAAATTGCGATCCCATAGGCCGTCCTTCAACATCGCTTGCGCCCCAAGACCTACTTCTTCAGCGGGTTGAGCGTAGACCACGAGTGTACCGGACCACTCCGATTTGAGTGAGGTCATGGCTTTTGCAAATCCCAGCATCCAAGTTACGTGGGCATCATTCCCGCAGGCATGCATGGCATCGGCTTCCGTTCCGTCGGGTAATTTTTGCGGCTTTTTCGCAGCATAATCGAGCCCGGTCGTTTCGCGAACGCCGTTGGCATCCATGTCGGCGCGGAACCAAAGCGTGCGGCCGGCGCCGTTCTTCAACACGCCGACGACCCTGGTCTTACCGATGCCGGTTGTGACCTCGAATCCCAGCGCCTTCAATTCCTTCGCTACAATGGCCGCAGTGCGCTGTTCCGTGAACGCCAACTCGGGGTTCTGATGGAGATCCTTGAAGATTGAGGTCAACTGGTCATTGTCGGCATCGATTGCGGCGTTGACCTTCGCCACGAGCTCTGCACTAGGGGGAGCAGCATTCACGGATCCGGTAAAAACCGCCGCTGCCATGAGGACATTTAACAGTCGAATGACAAATTTCACTGCTGATCTCCGATGTTGCGTTTTTCGGCACGCCAAATGTCAATAATGGCTGACTTTAGGCACGGTGCGGACTGAACTGCACCGGCCGGACGCCGTCGAGTCCATTCTATTTGATCAGGCTAATTGACCAGGAAAAAGACTAAATCGGCGGGCCATGCACCAGGCAACAACAGTTAATCAGTTGCAATGCTCTTGATGCCTATGCCCCAGCCAACCACACGACCATAATGGCCGCGAGTGTCACAATGAGCCCGAGACTCCAAAAGCGGCAACTCCAGCAAGGAGCGCCGCCTTTCACTGGTCCGCCCCGCCGGCGCTGGTAGTCACTTGAGGTTCCCACAAAAGCGCTGGATGCGCGTACAGGCCTCCTTGAGGCTCTCGGTGGAAGCCGCGTACGACACGCGGAACGAGGGCGAACCCGCAAAAGCCGCACCGTGCACGACCGCGACGCCTTCTTCCTCGAGCAACGCCGTCACAAAATCCTCATCCGTCTTGATTGAAGCGCCACCCTTACTTGTTTTGCCGATCAGCTTCTTGATACTCGGGTAGACGTAGAACGCACCCTGGGGCTTCGGGCAGACGATGCCGTTGGCCTGATTGAGCATGGACACGACGAGATCGCGGCGCTCGACGAACACCGCATTGTTCTTAGCAATGAAATCCTGCGGGCCGTTCAAGGCTTCCACGCCCGCCCACTGCACGATCGATGTCGGGTTCGACGTCGATTGCGATTGTAGCTTGCACATCGCTTTGATGAGGTTTTCCGGGCCCGCTGCATACCCAAGCCGCAAGCCCGTCATGCAATAGGCCTTCGACAAGCCGTTCATGGTCAGCGTGCGATCGTAGAGTTTGGGCTCGACCTCGACGATGGTTGCGAACTTCAGGCCGTCATAGAGCAAGTGCTCGTACATATCGTCGGTCAGCACCCACACATGCGGATGCTTCAGAAGCACGTCCGTCAGCTTCTTGAGATCAGCCGCGGAGTAAGCCGTGCCGGTCGGGTTCGACGGCGAATTGAAAACGAACCATTTGGTCTTCAGCGTGATGGCTTTTTCGAGTGCCTCGGGTCGGAGCTTGTAGCCGTCTTCCAGTGTCGTCTCGGCGAACACGGGCTTGCCGCCGCCGAGCAATACGATATCGGCGTAACTCACCCAGCAGGGCGCCGGCATGATAACTTCGTCGCCGGGATTGAGTGTAGCGAGCAGCGCGTTATAAAGCACTTGTTTGCCGCCTGTGCCGACGGAAACCTGCGCGGGTTTATAGTCGAGATTGTTTTCGCGTTTGAACTTGGCGCCGATTGCGGCCTTGAGCTCTGGGATCCCGTCGACGTCGGTGTATTTCGTCTTACCCTGGTCGAGCGCCTTCTTGGCCGCGTCCTTGATGTTTTGCGGCGTATCGAAATCGGGTTCACCTGCCGACAGCGAAACGATATCGCGGCCTTGCGCCTTCAATTGACGGGCTTTGGTCGAGACCGCGATGGTGGCTGAAGGTTGAATGCGATTCAAGCTGTCGGCGATAAAGCCCATGTCGGCGTGCCCAATATCTAGAGTTCGGGGAGCTGTCTGCGGTTCCATTTCGCGGTTGCGAAATGAGCGGCGCGGAAGCTACGCCCAACGCACTGGGGTTTCAATAAGGCCATTCGACATATCCCGGCCCGGCTGTGCCAAGCTGGGAGAGCCGCAAAGTGGGTAACCAATTGGCAACCACTTGCCACCGATACCATTGGGCAACACGCGGCAGGGACCTGCGGCAGGTGGGCAAATGCTCCGCTAAAGCCACATTCTCGGCCAACCCTGGCCAAGATAGCAGGGTCAACTCGAACCTTAAGAGCTTCGAGTCGCTTTCGAATTTAATGCGGAGGGCAGTTGATGACGGTTTTCATGGCGAAAAATGACGAACCCCTATCCGAAGTGGACGGCTCCACATTTCGCCGCCCAAAACTAAGGTACGCATTTTGGCGCCCGGCCCTCGACGCTTGCGCTGCTTTTTCCCTTTGCGTGCTCGTCTCGCTCGGCCTCTCCAGCGACCCGACCTCCGCAAGCCCTCATCATCTGTTGAGCCCGGGGCTTTCGTCCAACTACGTGGCGAGCCCGGCTGTCGCGACCCCTGGCGAGCGACCAATTTTCAACGTTGCCACCCGCACATCTGCCAGTGCGGACGATGCAGTTTACCGCCAAACCGGCATTGTTGCCGCTTGGCTATTGTTATCGTTCGCTTTTTCCCTTCTTGCAGCCCTCAATCTGGCCCTAGTACGCCATCTGCGGCAGGCTTATGCTAACCCGCGCAAACGCACTTAAATGACGGGGAAACGCGGCTTCGACCCAAACCTAAAACATATTTCCTACGTATATCATCCGACGGTTTCTTAACGAGACCATGGACGAACTGGCCCAGGACGTTGCGAATCCCCATATACTCCCGCCAGATACAGGAGAAACGGTCATGTGGAATCGATTGATCCGGTCCTCGGCCTCAAGCCCTTTTTCGGCGCGCCGCCTTTGTTCTGTGGTTGCCCTAGCCGCAGTTGGCGGCACACTGGTCAATGCCAGCAACCCGGAAAATCTTCTGCGTTCGAGTTTCGAGCATGCCATCCGCCAAAACGTGCAGACGACGGTCGCCCAATCTGCGACCCAGCCAGCGCGCATCCCTGTTTCAGGCAGCGAAGAATTCTGGCTGACCGCATTGGCAAACGACGGCGGCCAGCCCGTTTCGAAGTCTGTGGCAATCGGCGATCGCATATCGATGACCTTAGACGGCGTCGAGAAAAACCTTGAGGTCGCGTCCGTCTCGGAATTCGATCCCAAGACGACAGAAATCGATACCCGTGCGCGTTCCGTGCGTCTTGTCCTCGTTACAGCGCGCGACACAAACGACAGCCGCGCCCGGCCGATCCGGTTCGTGATGGAAATCGAGACGGCGGCTGAGTCGGCCGTCAGCGCAATACCCGCCAAGACACTTTGAGTTTGCGGCGCGGCGGGTTAACAAAGCGGCCAGCGTCAGCTAGCGCATGAGCGATCACAAGGACAGTCTATGCGTCTCAATCCGCCGACAATTGCCCTGTTTCTGATTTCGCTGGCGCTGGCCGGTCTGGCGCTCATTACCAAACTCGGCTTTATTCCCATTCCCCGCTATCTTCCGCATCAGGAATTCTGGCTGGCGATTTCGGCTTACTTCACTTTGATGATTGGCAATATCGTCAACGGGCTGTGAGCCAATTGACGCGCTTCACCAGGCGATCAATTTCTTATCGCGGAAAAACCCTCCCGTCGGGCCATCTGATGGCAGCGTTGCCAGCCACACGGCCGTTTCGGCGCCTTGCTCGACCGAGCGTTCCGCCTCCGGTCCGCCCATACCGGTCCTGACCCAACCAGGATCGACGGCATTGACTTTGACTTCGGCGCCGCCTCTCGCAAACTCCGCCGCGGCGATGCAGGTCAAAGCATTCAAAGCCGTTTTCGACATACGGTAGGCGGGAAAGCCCATTCCCATGTGAGCAAGCTGCCCCGCTGACGAAGACACATTGACAACGCGGCCGTAACCGCGTTGGCGCATCCCCGGCGCAACTGCGCGGATTAACGCGAGCGGCCCTATGAGATTGGTTTCAAAAGTGGCGCGCAGCGTCTCCGGCGTCAGATCGAACGCGCTCGCGTCGAACCCGCTCGGCCCGTCTATCAGGATTGCGGCGTTGTTGACTAGAATATCTATGGCGCCGAAGTCTTTCTCGATTTTCAATACGCAAGCAGCGATGCTTTCAGCACTCGTAACGTCGAGTGCAAAGGCCGCCACGTCAAGGCCTTGCGCTTTGAGTTGGGCCGCCGCAGCCAATCCTTTTTCGATGTCGCGTGCGGCGAGCACAGCCCGCACGCCTCGTGCCGCCAGCTGGCGCACGATCTCCCGCCCAAGCCCGCGATTGGCGCCTGTGACAAGGGCGGTCTGAGGCATGCGCAACTTTCCGATTACTCAATGCTTGAAACAAAGCTAACAGCAATCCGGCCCATGCTGCAAAGTCCAGATCAAGGCCACCCTCACCTAATCTCTATCCTCTCAAACCGGCGCACCCCCGGCTCAACCGCCGTTAGATCCTTGTGGGTGACGACGCGCGCCTTGCGATCTTCCGGCGGCACGGCAAGCACGTTCAAATCGGTATCGTGCACTTTACCTGAAATCGACCCATCCTCCTGCAGGCCAAGCTTGAAATAAAGCCCGTTCCACGCGTCGATGCCGTAGCCTCCCGGCGGCTTGAACAGAAACAGCAGCTTGTATTCGAGATCGACGAGATCGTCCGCCGTGACATGTCCGGCGACCTCGTAGGGGTATTCGAGATGGCACCAGGTTTCTTTATCGCCCGCGAGACAGCGGAAGGGGCGCATCGACAAGAACTCGTCTTGATACTCGGGCGCCGTCATCTCGACGCCGACCTTGGCGCCGTTGCCGTCCGGCGTGAACGTCGCGCTGCCGATGACCAACACCGCGCCGCCGGCCGATTGAAGCGAAATCGTCTTCTTGCCCTCCGGCATTTTGGCGTTGCCCGCATACGACCCGCCGCCCGCAAGCAGTCCAGGACCAAACACACCGAGAATAAATGCCGCGAGCCCACACAATCTCTTGATCACATTCCCTCCAATGCTCGCGCAATGGTACCTCAGGCACCTCCGAGGTTTTCGCACGATATGACCCGCGCGTTACCTGGCGGCGTTGTGGACTTTAGGAGGACGCCAAAAAAATACACCGCCGCCCGGAAAACCGGACGGCGGCGTAATGCAACCCGGAAGAGAGAGCTATTTCGCGGCGAGCGAGCTGGCGATCTTTTCCGACACATATCCAAACAGACCGCCTATCACCATCGAGACGATGACATTGAGCGCGGGCATGGTGCCGATACCCATACTCATGGCATCGCCGACATGGTTGCCCATGAGCGCGAAAGCGGCCGTCGCGGCGTAACCGTAAACGGCCGCCGGAATGACGGAGAACACGGGGAGATGAGCGCCGAGAACCATGAGCGCGACCGTCGCGCCGACAATCACTGGTAGCGCCAGACCACCAAGCCCGGCGAGTGCCCCGGAATTCGCAAGCACCAAAGCAATCGTCGCACAAATAGAACCCCATATGGCCGGCAGAAGCGAATTCTTGAGACCGTTCTCGCCCCCGCCCTGATTGAAGAAGCTGCCCCAGGCGATGAACGCCGCCCAGAGAGAAAGTCCAAGTCCGCCGAGAACGGGGCCGGTAAAGAGCCAAGTTAAAAGAACGGCAAGTGCGCCGATGACGAGTGCGAGTGCGGTGACGAGGTTCATGGTGTCCTCCTATAAGGATCGATCAGTCCCGAGGGAGAAATGCGCCGCCAGCAGCACACGACCGGCCGGACACGAAATGTCCGGCACGACATGCACACGCCAAAAAGCAACTGATTCTTCCCCACCCGAATCGTAGAGGAACTATTAACAGTTGTCATTGCACCTATCTCGCAACTGCTCAGATTTTGTGCAAGTGCGGTATTTGGGTTCGCCGTGTTGGTTGATTGAGATCAAGTAAATGCCGGTTTTGCTAAGAATTTAGTCACTCGCGACGCGAGTTTCGCGGTGTCTTTGGTCTCGCACTCCCAGATCACGAGCACCCGCCAGCCTGCCCGCCGAAGCTTAGTTGCACGTTGCTTATCGCGCGCAATGTTGCGCGCGAGCTTGGGGGTCCAGTAGCCGGTGTTGGATTTGGGGGGCCGAGCATCGCGGCAGTTGGCCTTGGGGTGCATGTGCCAGAAGCAGCCGTGCACGAAGATGACCTTGCGGCGCGGGCCGAAGACGAGATCGGGTTTTCCGGGGAGGTCGCGGCGGTGCAGGCGGTAGCGGTATCCCAGTGCGTGGACGATGCGGCGGACGATGAGTTCTGGGGTTGTGTCTTTAGAGCGGATCGCCGCCATGTTGGCCGAGCGGCGGGTTTTGGAGATTTTGTCTGTCACGTCTCAGACCTTTGACACTCGCACAGCAACAAACTCATCTCGAGCTAGGGCAATCCGCCGACGCTTCGCCTCTTTCGAGTCATAGATTCCAGAAAGTACAACGATACCTTCTTTCTTTAGATCATCTCTCGCCCCACCATTGCCGCGCACTCGCTTCATGAAATCCCGTTGGTCGTACAGCAGGCTCTCAACGACTGACCGGTGTATTATCTTACCCAAATTCTCACGAAAGAATTGCGCTGCACGCTTCTTTCCGCCTTTGATCATTCGAAGCTGGCGAAAACGAGCCATATCAATAAATTTCCAGTGACTCGGCGGCAGTTCAGCCCCATCGACCAGCCACATTATATTCGCAAAGCCGTTTGCGATGACGCCACGCTTTTTGTCTTGATTTTGGTTGCCGAGATACGCATCGCGCGCAAGCATTAGCCCAAGCCAGCATCGACCTTTGTCTTCGGCTGAAGCGATAAGGCAGCAGGGCTCAGCATTTTTATATGTTTCTTGCGGGATCATCCACGTCGCGCTGACCGTATTCTTCACGTCAACATCCATACCGTCGATCACGAGATCCCGCAGCCCTTTCGGCACATCAAGAAAATCGCGAAAAAAGTGCTCGATCTTTAGGCCGACAAACGTCTTCTCAACGTTGTCCAGATCACTCAACGAATTCCGTCCTGTGCGGACGGGATCAACGACGAAGTCGATTGCTTCAGAAATCAACATCGGAAGCTTTGACTGAAGGTTTTCCGGGCCACCCGCTTTCTGCCAGATCGCATCCCTAATTCTTGCGAGAACCGGGTAGTCTGGATGATCGAGTCCCATTGTCGAGACGATGCCGCGCATCGCTAGTTCCTAACTTTGGGGCCAACAATCATATCAACTCCGCCTGCCAAACTTTCTCGCGCGCTTTCCGCGCCGGCCTCTTTAAACTCCGGATCGCAATCGCCTTGGCAATCTCCGCTGCCACCGCATGCGCCACGGGCGGCGGAAACGCATTTCCTACCTGCCTATAGGCCGCTGTCTTTTTACCCCAGAAACTCCACTCATCTGGAAAGCCTTGTATGCGCGCGACCATGCGCGTGGTCAGGCGCGGCATTCCAACGAAATCGGGCTCGGGCGCATCGTTCGCAATCCCAATGCCATCAACTCCGAGTTCCGCCCAAGCTTTGCGCGCACGCGTCGGACCTAAATCCGGCCCGCCGTGTTTCTTCGATCCGCCGACAATCGTCGGCGCGATAGCATTGGCATGCTTGCGCCACTCGCTGGCACCACGCCATCCACGCGCGGCCATGAGATCGTGCAACGTCCTGCCAACCGTCGGCGGCTTTTTCTTTCCCGGCTCCGGCCAAGAAAACTCCGAGGCAAATTCGCGCTTCAATGCCACAATGACAACGCGCGGCCGCAATTGCGGCACGCCAAAATCTGCAGCGTTGAACAATTTCCATTGCGTCTGGTAGCCGAGCTTTTTTAAACGGGCGTCGATGAAATCGCGGTACTCCGCAAACGCCGGCGAAAGAATGCCCCGGACGTTTTCAATCATCACCGCCTTGGGGCGCACCTGATCGATAATGCGCAGGCCGGCCGGAAACAGATCGCGCTCGTCATCCTTGCCAAGCTGCTTGCCGGCAATTGAAAACGGCGGGCATGGAAATCCGCCTGCGACCAGATCAACGCCTTTGTAGCAGCGGGCATCAAAGTGATTGAGGTCTTCCTCATGTACGGCCCAGTGCGGGCGGTTCAGACGCAGCGTGTTGCAAGCGTTAGTGTCGATCTCAACGACGCCCGCATGCTCAAACCCCGCCCGTTCCAAGCCGAGGGCCTGCCCGCCTGCGCCTGCGCAAAGTTCGAGTGAATATCCGCCCATCCTGCTTCACTGCCCCGATTCTCACGGCCGTCACAGCACAGGCGGGAAGATATCAACTAAAGAACAAAATGTGAACAACAAAATTCGCGCGCTTTACCCCGCCGCCATGTGCCCAAGCGCAATGTCGCGCAACACCCGGCCCTCGATCTCAGCGTCGTCGAGACGGACCTTCACAAGATCGCCGATGCTCACGATCCCAGCGAGGCGGTTTTCGTCCATGACGACGGCGTGGCGAAACCGCTTCTGCGTCATGCGGCGCATGACCGCCGCCGCCGTGTCGTCAAGCGCGCACACGGGCAGCGGGTCCATCAGCTGGTCCATCAGGATTTGCCGCGCCGTTTTCCTGAAACCGGCGGCGCCGCTGCGCGCGAACTCTTTCAAAATCATGCGATCCGTAATCAAGCCCTGGGGATGATCCTGGTGATCGACAATGACAACGGACGCAATATTGCGTTCGGCAAGCAGGCGCAAAATCTCATCCATACGCTTGTTCGGCCACGCCGTAACGACGCGGGAACCTTTGGCGGCGATCACATCGCGAATTTTCATCGGCGCACTCCATAGTTCTTCGAGTGCCCTGCCCGTCCATGAGCCAATGTTGCGCCTCGGCACGGCCCCTCGCAATGCCAGTGCCGAACATTTGTTCGTGAGGTGCCCGGAAACGGGCGCCCAGCCGACATACTGGCCGGAGCCCCCCGGTGCCGCCGCCGGAAACAACCTGCGGACAAGGAGCTCCAACGGTTCCGGCGCGAACGTGGTTAATCGCGCGGGACCCGTGCGCGCCGCCCGTCGCATATTCCATCTATTCGCATTGCCTATACAGATTTGCGCCCCGGTGTGTCGTTCCGACGACATACTAACCCGGCCGGCCGGAGTAGAACGGTTGCGGGAGTTATGGCTTTTGTTCTGGGGAGTTTTGTAAAATGAGTACTTTGTCGCGCGTTACGGCGGGAATGATTTTGATCACGGCAACCGTCGTTGTTGGCTCGATGTCGGCGCTTGCTCTTCTCAAGAAAGGCACGGACGGGCCCGCGGTCGTCGAACTGCAAAAGAAACTCAAGGCGAAGGGCTTTTACAGCGGCCCGCGCGACGGAGATTTCGGCAGCGGCACGGAAAGCGCCGTGAAGAGTTTTCAAAATTCCAAGGGACTGACGGACGACGGCAAGGTCGGTGACGCAACGTGGCGTAAACTGACAGGCGCGCCCGCGAAGCCCATCCTTAGAATGGGTCAGGGACCCAAAGCCTCCGTAATGACACTTCAGGGCAAACTCGGACTCCGGAAAGACGGCAAATTCGGATCGGGCACCGAGAAGAAGGTCAAAGCATACCAGAAAAAAAAGGGCATCGTAAACAACGGCGTTGTCGAGAGCGACATGCGCTACATGCTCGGGTGGGGAAACTGATCTAAAGCGTGAGCCGCCATCTTGAAGCCCCCATGGAGGCAGCGCTCGTTGCTGCCACTATGTCTCGATTTGCGTGATCGGCGGCTTTAAAAAAGCCGCCGGTTCCTCCATAATGGGGGCATGGCCCGTCCACCCAAATCCGAGTCGATTAACAAGCCTCGTGCCGCACACTCGCCCGCCTCCGGCAGGACAGGCAGAGCGGGCAAACCTGCGCCGCCGCCCAACGAGACCGCCGCAGGCACACCCGGTTTTGGCGAAGCCCCACAAGGCCCCTACGCGCCCGGAGGCTCTTTTTTGGCGCCGGGCGACTCTCCTTCGTCGAGCCGGCCGCCCGGCGCAAACAAAGATGCGCACGGATTACCAACTCTCCCCGCTTTGCGCGGAGGCGCGCCGCGTCCGCCGATGGGCGGCGAAAGCCTGACCGACATGCTCAATGCGCTTCTGACGAAACCAGAGGAACGCAGCGACCGAGCCAAAGCCGTTCTCGCCCGCCAGCCCCTCATGGCCTCGCACCCGATCGTTGCGGGCACGACACCGCAGTTTGTCCCGCATCGCCCCGAGCGGCCTGAGAAAAGCCAAGGCGGCGTGCCTTTCAAGATCGTCTCCGAGTATTCGCCCAAGGGCGACCAGCCGCAGGCCATCAAGGAACTCGTCGAAGGCATCTCGAAGCAAGAGCGTTCGCAGGTGCTGCTCGGCGTCACGGGATCGGGCAAAACGTTCACGATGGCCCACGTCATCGAGGCGACACAGCGCCCGGCCCTCATCCTCGCGCCAAACAAGACGCTTGCCGCCCAGCTCTACGGCGAGTTCAAAAGTTTCTTTCCCGAGAACGCAGTCGAGTATTTCGTGTCGTACTATGATTACTACCAACCCGAGGCCTATGTGCCGCGCACCGACACCTACGTCGAAAAAGAAGCCTCGGTGAACGAGCAGATCGACCGCATGCGCCACGCCGCGACCCGGTCCTTGCTCGAACGCGACGACGTCATCATCGTAGCATCGGTGTCGTGCATTTACGGTATCGGCTCGGTCGAGACCTATACGGCAATGACCTTCACGGTGAAGCAGGGCGAGCGCCTGTCGCGCGATCAATTACTGGCCGATCTCGTCGCGCTACACTACCGCCGCAACGACGCCAATTTTATTCGCGGCGCATTCCGGGCCCGCGGCGATACAGTCGAAGTTTTCCCGGCCCATTTGGAAGACCGCGCCTGGCGCTTCTCGCTGTTTGGCGACGAAATTGAATCGATCGTCGAGTTCGATCCGCTAACGGGAGCGAAGACAGATGAGCTCTCGCTGGTCAAAATCTACGCCAACTCGCACTACGTCACGCCCAAGCCGACGCTGCAGCAGGCAATCAAATCGATCAAGACCGAACTCAAAGCCCGCCTCAATGAGATGTACGACGCCGGCAAGTTGCTCGAAGCTCAGCGCTTAGAGCAGCGGACCACGTTCGATATGGAAATGATGGAAGCGACGGGAAGCTGCGCCGGCATTGAAAACTATTCGCGCTATTTGACGGGCCGCAACCCCGGCGACCCGCCGCCGACGCTGTTTGAATATTTGCCCGACAATGCGCTTGTGTTCGCCGACGAAAGCCACGTCACGGTTCCGCAAATCGGCGGAATGTTCCGCGGCGACTACCGGCGCAAGGCGACGCTCGCCGAATACGGCTTCCGCCTGCCGTCGTGCATGGACAATCGCCCGCTGCGCTTTGAAGAGTGGGACGCCATGCGTCCGCAATCGGTGTTCGTCTCGGCGACGCCGCAGACCTGGGAACTGGAACAGACCGGCGGCACATTCGCCGAGCAGGTTATCCGTCCGACAGGCCTCATCGATCCGCCGGTCGAAATCCGTCCCGCCAAGCAGCAAGTCGATGATCTGCTCGACGAAGTGCGCCGCGTCTCGAAGGCCGGCTATCGCACCCTCGTTACCGTTCTCACCAAGCGCATGGCCGAAGATCTAACCGAATACATGCACGAAAGCGGCATCCGCGTGCGCTACATGCATTCGGACATCGAGACCCTTGAGCGCATCGAAATCATCCGCGATTTGCGGCTCGGCGCGTTCGATGTTCTCATCGGCATCAACCTGCTGCGCGAAGGTCTCGATATCCCAGAATGCGCGCTCGTCGCCATTCTGGACGCCGACAAGGAAGGCTTTCTGCGCTCGGAAACGTCGCTTGTGCAAACAATCGGCCGCGCCGCGCGTAACGTCGACGGGAAAGTCATCCTCTACGCCGACAAGATCACCGGCTCGATGGAACGCGCCATCGCCGAAACCGATCGCCGCCGCGAAAAGCAAGTCGCCTACAACACCGCTAACGGTATCACGCCGGAGAGCATCAAACGCAACATTCACGACGTCATGTCGAGCGTTTACGAGCAGGATCACGTCACGGTCGATGCCGGCCTTGCTGGCACAGACGCGTCGCTCGTCGGCCATAACCTCGCGAAAGTCATCGAGGACATGGAACGGCGCATGAAAGATGCCGCCGCCGATCTCGAATTCGAAACGGCCGCGCGGCTGCGCGACGAGATCAAGCGTCTGCGCGAAACCGAACTTGCAATTGCCGACGATCCGCTCGCGCGCCAATCCGACGTCGAAGATCGCGCGGGTTCGTTTAAAGGCGACAAGAAATACGGAAAATCGGCAAACTTGCCGACTTCACCTCCCCCCTCGAGGGGGAGGCCGGGAGGGGGGGCATCCCAAAAGCCCACAGTTGGGAATCCACCCACCCCTTACCCCTCCCCACCAGGGGGGGGGGGATCGTCCCGCCTGAAAACCGAATACGAGCCCGTGCAGCCGAC
>JANMNH010000107.1:0-6947 GCA_031373745.1 Hyphomicrobium sp.
TCGTTAGGGGCAAATGACCCGGGGGCCTATAAGATCCGCAAGGGTGCTGTCTCTGGCCGGAGCCGTGGTTCCGGACATATGGTGCCCACCTACACTCGTAGGGACCACGCGGGATCATGATCCCGACGGCCTTCGCGGCACCTTTCGTTTTTTATGCCGGGCGTGATGCCAGAGTTTGATCGAGACGCAAAGAAAGATCTCCGCACCAGTGCGGCTGAAACGCGAAAAAGCGCGTTTGAAAGGCATGGCCCCGAAGCCGGGCGCCTACTGGCGTCGCATGGCTTGGATTTTTTGCGCGTGCCGACGGGGACGATCGTTTCAGGCTTCGCGGCCATCCGCGACGAAATCAATCCGGCTGATCTCATGACCTGGCTTCACGAGGAGGGGTTCCGCATGGCGCTTCCCGTGATGGTTGGCAAAGGCCAGCCGCTCGTCATGCGCACTTGGGCGCCCGGGGATGTTCTAGAGCCTGCGGCATGGGGCATCGCCGAGCCGGGCCTGGATAAGCCGGAGGTTGAGCCAAACGTCGTGCTCGTGCCGCTGCTGGCCTTCGACATGAGAGGATACCGGCTTGGCTATGGCGGCGGATTTTATGACCGGACGCTGGCGAAACTCAGGGCCAAGAAGCACGTCGCCGCCGTTGGCGTTGCCTATGACGAACAAGTGGTCGACGCCGTGCCAGCTGAGAGCTATGACCAGCGCTTGGATTGGGTTCTGACGCCGTCAGGACCGAAGCGCTGTCAGGGAGACTAAATGCGCCTGTTGTTTCTCGGCGATATCGTCGGCCGCATGGGCCGGAACGCCATTATCGAAACCTTGCCGGGGCTCATACAGCGTTACGCTTTGGATTTCGTGATCATCAATGGCGAGAATTCAGCGGGCGGCTTTGGCATCACAGAAGCCATCCTCAACGATTTGCTCGATGCGGGTGCGGATTGCATCACGCTTGGCAATCACGCATTCGATCAGAAAGAAACGCTCGTCTACATAGAGCGTCATGATCGCTTGATCCGGCCTTTGAATTTCCCCAAAGGCACGCCTGGCAAAGGCGCGGCGCTGTTGAAAGCCAAGAACGGCGCCGACGTTCTCGTCATCAACGCCATGGGGCGCGTGTTTATGACGGAACTCGATTGCCCGTTTCGCGCGGTCGATAACGAGATCACGGCCTGCAAGTTGAAAGACGGCGCGGACGTGATCTTCATCGACTTTCACGCCGAAGCGACGAGTGAGAAGCAGGCATTCGGATTTTTTGTCGATGGGCGGGTGTCGGCAGTCGTTGGCACGCACACGCACACGCCAACAAGCGATCACAGGGTCTTGCCGGCTGGCACTGCTTATATGTCGGACGCGGGCATGTGCGGAGACTACAACTCCGTACTGGGCATGGATGCAGATGAGCCTTTGAACCGGTTTCTGACAAAAATTCCGCGAGGCCGCTATGAGCCGGCGCTGGGGCAGGCGACGCTGTCAGGGTTCGCAGTTGAAATTGAGGACAAGACGGGACTAGCGACGCGGGTATCTGCGTTCCGTCAGGGGCCGCATCTTGAGAAGGCGGCACCCGATTTTTGGCTGGCAAACGCCGCCTCTTGACCTTCGCCGCCTTGCTCCCGCAAAAGATGGACCTTGGACCAATGGTCTGCAACCCGCGACGAGACTTGAAAGACGTGTCAGATGGCCGGCCATTCAGCATACAAGAACATCATGCACAAAAAGGGCCGGGCTGACGCCGCCCGCGCCAAGATGTTCGCCAAGCTCAGCCGCGAGATAACGGTTGCCGCCAAGATAGGATTGCCGGATCCCGCTATGAATGCCCGTTTGCGCCTGGCCATACAGGAAGCGCGCGCGGAAAATGTGCCGAAGGATAATATAGATCGCGCCGTCAAGAAGGCGGCGGGTAATGACACGGCGAACTATGACAAAGTGCGCTATGAAGGGTATGCGCCGGGTGGTGTTGCCATCATTGTCGAAGCGCTGACGGATAACCGCAACCGCACGGGCGGCGCCGTTCGCTCCGTCTTCACCAAGTACGACGGCAATCTCGGTTCGACCGGTTCGGTCAGCCACATGTTCACGCACGTTGGCGAGATCGCCTACAAGGCTGATAAAGGCTCGCCCGATGCGGTTCTGGAAGCCGGCATTGAGGCCGGTGCTGATGACGTCGTCTCGGATCCCAACGGCCACGCGATCACCTGTCCGTTTGATGCGCTGGGAACCGTCGCTGCCGCACTGGAGAAGGCGCTGGGCGAAGCAAAAAGCGTCAAGGCCATCTGGAAACCGAACCTCACAACGCTCGTTGATGAAGACAACGCCGCCAAAATCATGAAGTTGATTGCGGCCCTGGAAGATGACGATGACGTGCAAAATGTTTATGCCAATTTCGAAATTTCAGAAGATTTGATGAAAAAGCTAACGGCAGCGTGAGGTGCCGGTAAACGGGCCGCTTGCTGGATTGAGCCTTGTACAGCAACAAGTTTTCCGGAAAATTGATCGAACAATTGCGCAAAATTTCGCGCGGACCGTCAATCTGCCGCTTACGAACTTGTGGCACAATAATTTGGTAACGCGGCTTGAAGACGAAAGCTTGCAGATGGCCCAACACGGCTCGCCAGGTTTTGAAGCGTATTCGCGCAATTTGCGCCGGTTGCTTTGGGCCGACTTCATCGAGGCGCACATGGCGGCGGCACGGCCTGCTCAGTTTCGTGCGTCCCTGGTTGAAAATCCGCTTCCTGATACCGAAAATCTGGCGCACTCGTTCGAGTACCACCGTCATCGTGGCGGCAGCAATTCCGGCACATAAACGTCACTTCCAGAATAGCCCAAGCGCCGCAAGTAAAAGCCCACCCAAAAACGAGACGATGCCGGCAACGCGCATGACGCGCGACATGGCTTCGCGCGCGGCGAGCCCCGCAATTTTCTTGGCCCGCGCGGTATTCGATTGCTCCGAAGCGATATCCGAAATCGTGCCCTCGAGATGCTGTCGCAGCGCCCCCATATCGCGGTTTTTGACAGACTCCCACGTGGCATCCGTCGTGGCATCGAGGAGGCTTTGGCCTGTGGCGCGGCGCAGGAAAACGTATCCGGCGACGAGGAACCCGAGCCCAATCGTTAACAAAACCGGGTTGGCGATCAAGTCCATGTGGCCCTCATGTTGCCGTCATGTCGCGGTTCGGGCGTGTGACGGGAAAAACGCGCGCGCCCGCGCCGCAATCCGGTTGACTCTCTGACGATACCGCAAAACACTCCGGCCATATATTCAAATAATTTGTGCCTGTGGTGTTTGGGGGTGTGTGATGTCCGGCGGCGATGGGGGAAGCGAGCGCGCAGACCCGATCCGGATCGGACTGGTCGTCATTCACGGCGTTGGCGAGACGGAGCCGGGCTACGCCGTCAATACGCTTCTCGAGACGTTGTCCGGCAAGGTGCCGGATTACAAAGTCTCGCAGTTCAGCGCCTTCCAGCGTTTGAAAGAGGACGTTGGTCAGGAAAACTCCGCGACGTTCCCAGTGGTCTCGCGCCGTGCGACTCATGACGATGGCACGGAACTGACGGGCGTAGAATTGCATTGGGCCGATTTGACAAATCTGCAGCCGGGACGGCTCAACGCGCTCGCAGGACTGTTCCGCGTCATTTTTGAATCGCATCATCTTGTCGATGCCATGCTGCGCCGTGGCAACGAGTTTGCGGCAAATGCCGTCAGGGCGCTTCTGTGGTTCGCGAGCTGGATGATGCGCGGGCCGATTGCGGCGCTGACCATCGCCACGTCGGCGATTTGCCTCTTTCTGCTGTTCGGTCCGCTGCCCTACTCGAAGATCGATAAAAGCTGGCTCAACGTGCTTTTGGGCGATGCGCAGCAGCGCTTCGTGATTATTGAAGCGCTGCTGTTTGTAGTTTCGCTCCTGGCCTTGCTGTGGATCGCTTTCAAGCGCGATATCTCGTGGTACGACACGGTTTTTTGGCTGACACTTGTTACCGCCGCACTCCTCGTCCTCAATCACTACGGATGGCTTGCCTATTATCTCGATCAAGTTTGGAGCCTCAAAAGGCCGGACGAGGCTGGTGGCACTACGGGGAAGGCAGATTGCTCGAGACTCGACGACCTCGGCGGTTGTTACATCGACGGGCTTTACCGGACGATCATCTGGGGTTGGCGGCTTTATGGCTTGGTGCTGCTGATCGCGGTTATGACACTGGCGGCGCGCGCATTGTCCGGGCGCGGCAGTCCCGATCCGGCGCGGGGACCGATTGCAACCAGCATCGGCATCGTCATTCTGCAATTCATGATGTGGACCACAATTGTGGTGACGGCGCTTTACACGATGCTCAACCGCGCCGAACTCAACCGCCAATTGTCGCCTGTGCGTACCGACATCATGGGCATTTTTGCCGAGCAGGGCGTACCCGACGATAGCGCCGCATTCAAACTCTTCCAATTTCCCAATATGCCCTTCGATTGGATCGACCGGTTCAAATTCGTCTATCTGATCACAGTCGTTACCGTCGCCATTTGCATCATTCTGACTTTGATGCTTGTGCGCAAGCGGCGCCGCATTGCCCGCAGAGGCGCGAACGACCTGCCAGCTACCGCCCGGCGCATGTCGCGGGTGCTCTTCAATCCGGCCATTACCGGCACGTTGATCACGTTGTTTCTTATTCTTATCAGCTTGATTTACTTCCAGGTGCAGCTTGAGAAGTATGCATTGTTCGACAGTGTCAGGAAGGAGTTGCTGCCAATCGCCACCCTGATTGCCCTGGGGATGCCCTTCCTTGCCGGGCACCGCATCAGCAACATCGTGCATATCGCCCGCGACTTGATCGATCATCACTATGTGCCGCGCATCGAGTCGGCGACGTACTTTTTCCCCTGGCAGTTCCGCGCGCGCCACACGCGGCCGCGCCGTGCCCTCATTCAACAGCGGTTGTTGACGCTGCTCGAGCAGCGCGTGATGAAAGAAAAATTCGACGTCGTTATTTTTGCCGCCCATAGTCAAGGGTCGGTGGTCGCCTTCGACTATATGCGCGATCATCTGGCCGGGCACGGGGCGCTCGGCGGCGCGCGGCCGCAATTCATGTCGTTTGGGTCCCCGCTCGGCCACATCTACCAGAAGTATTTTTACGAATACGTGCCGGACGGCCCGGCATGGCTCGATGTGGCGGAGCGGGTCGAGTATTGGATCAACCTCTACCGCGTCGACGATCCGATCGGCGGCGTGATCGCGGTGCCGGAAGGCGGCGACATCGACAACGTGGTCATGCCCATGGGCGGGCATATGGGCTATTGGAACGAACCTGAGCTGGCGCTGGCGCTTCATGAGCTGATCCAGAAGAGCAAGACGCCGGTGCCGAAGGCCGGTCCGCCGCCGCCGCCGCGCGCAATGCCTCCGCTCTGGGGGCAGCCGACACCCGCAGACCTGCTCGCGAATACACCCTCGCGTGCTATGCCAGGGGCATGAGAAGCAGAACGATTCGCATCCTTGGTATCGATCCCGGATTGAGACGCACCGGATGGGGCGTGCTCGATAGCGACGGCGTGCGGCTGATTTATGTGGCATCGGGCGTTATTACCTCGGAGGCGGACGATGACCTTGCGTATCGCCTGCGCGCGCTGTTCGAAGGTGTGATGGGCGTGATTTCCAGCTTCGATCCCGCCGAAGCGGCGGTTGAGGAAACTTTCGTCAACGACAACCCGCGCTCGACCTTGAAGCTTGGTCAAGCGCGCGGCGCGGCGCTGCTGGCGCCTGCACTCAAGGGCATGAAAGTTGCCGAGTACACGCCGAACCAAATCAAGAAGACGGTTGTTGGCGCGGGCCACGCGGATAAGCATCAAGTTCAAGCCATGATCGGCTTCCTGCTGCCCAAAGCGAAATTCGAGAGCGCGGACGAGGCGGACGCATTGGCGATTGCGATTTGTCATGCCAACCAGCGGGGCGCGAGGGAGTTGGCGGCGATGGTATTGGGCAAGGGCGGCAGGCAGTAAGTGATGGGCAATCGGCAATCGGCAATCGGCAATCGGCGTGGATGTTCGTGCATTCCTGGCCGGCAAGTTTTCTTTGCAAGTGTGGCCGCCAATCCCGATTGCCGATTGCCGATTGCCAATTGCCGGCGGAGCCAAACATGATCGGCAAATTGCGCGGAAAGGTGGATGCGGTCGGCGAGAGCTATCTCCTCATCGATGTGAATGGCGTCGGCTATGAAGTGCAGGCCTCCGCCAAGACGCTGCGCAACTTGAAAGCGGGCGACGAAGTCTCGCTGACCATCGACACGCACGTGCGCGAGGACGCGATTAAGCTGTTTGGCTTTCAAAGCGAGCACGAGCGCAGCTGGTTTCGCACATTGCAGTCGATCCAGGGCGTTGGCGCTAAGGTGGCTCTTGCCGTTTTGAGCGTGCTGACACCGCAGGATCTGGCGAATGCGATTGCGCTTGGGCATTGGGCGGCGGTGGAAGAAGCGCCGGGCGTCGGCAAGAAGCTGGCGCAGCGCATAGTCATGGAGCTGAAGGACAAGGCGCCGGGCTTGTCGGTTGCGGGGCTCAATGTGCCGGCGGGGACGAGCGGCGCGTCCGGTTCTGCTGCGGCGATCGCCAACCACGCGGCGGCGGA
Source organism: Hyphomicrobium sp. (assembly GCA_031373745.1). Taxonomy (GTDB): domain Bacteria; phylum Pseudomonadota; class Alphaproteobacteria; order Rhizobiales; family Hyphomicrobiaceae; genus Hyphomicrobium_B. The sequence continues at coordinate 6,597 of JANMNH010000107.1, forward strand.
AGCCATCTCGGCGCTGACCAATTTGGGATACAATCCGCAACAGGCGTCTGCTGCCGTTGCCGTGGCGATGAAAGAGCTAGGCGAGACGGCGGGCACTGCGGGCCTCATCAAGCGCGGCTTGAAAGAACTGGCGAAGTAGGGACTCTCGAAGTAGCAATTGGCGACGCTGTCCGTTGCGAAGTCGTTGCGCTGGCTCCCGAATTTCAACCGCCCTGTGCCGCAGCCTTTGCCGCGCGCCGCTTTGCATTGAGTGCGATCATCCTTTGGCGGCACGCTTCGCTGTAGCGTTCTTCCGCTTGTTGCCGCAGCCGGTATTCCATGAGTTTCGGGCGCCGCTTCTTTTCGCGCCGG
>JANMNH010000034.1:0-2857 GCA_031373745.1 Hyphomicrobium sp.
ACCCAGACGGGCACATGATCGGAAGGCTTTTCCCATCCGCGCGTGAAGCGGTCGATGCCGCTTGAGACCATCATGTCGGCGGCTTCGCTTGACAAGAGAAGGTGGTCGATGCGGATGCCGTCGTCCTTCTGGAACGCGCCCGCTTGATAATCCCAAAATGTGTAGACGTGTGACTCGGGATGTGCGGCACGGATCGCGTCGGTGAGGCCGAGGGCGGTGAGCGAACGCAGCGCGCGGCGGCTTTCGGGCTGAAAGAGTGCGTCGTTGACCCAGGCGTCGGGCCGCTTGGCATCGCGTGGTTCGGGGATGACGTTGAAGTCGCCCGCGAGTACGAGCGGGGTTTCGTCGGCGATGAGGTCGCGCGCGTGCGCTTTGAGGCGCTCCATCCAGGCGAGTTTGTAAGTGAATTTTTCCGTGTGAATCGGGTTGCCGTTGGGCAAATAGAGCGAGACGACGCGGATCATTTTTTTGCCAGCGGGGACCAGAGCTTCGATCCAGCGGGCTTGCGGATCGTTGTCATCGCCCGGAAGGCCGCGCGTTACATCCTCAAGCGGTGACTTGGAAAGGATGGCGACGCCGTTGAAACCTTTCTGCCCGTGCGTTGCGACGTTGTAGCCAAGGTCCTCGAAGGCCTCGCGGGGAAAACCTTCGTCGACCGATTTGATTTCCTGAAAGCAGACGACGTCGGGGTTTTCCTGATTCAGGTACGCAACCGCGCTTTCGACGCGCGCCTTGACGCCGTTGATGTTCCAGGTGGTGATTTTCATGGTTTCGCGTGTGCCACGATTGCAGTTGCAAATCAAATGGGACGGGCAGGTCGAAATCCCCCCCCCCTTGAGGGGTGGGCTTATAGCCTGCCCCGGACATCGTCGCTTCGGGACGAGAACCGAACCCGGGGGGGTGCGGAGGGGACGCCGGGAGACAGGTAGCCGCTTTTGACCCCGAGATGAAGCCGGTTGCGCGCGGTTCAAGCCGGTGCAGCCGGCCGCTATCTCATTTTGATGCACGTCCAAATGAGATCAGATCTCTTCGTCTGATGTCGCGATAAGTCCGGATGTCATCTTCGTCCAGCGCAAATGTTGGGCCACCGCCAAGATCAGCACGTGGATTGACACCCAGGCCGATCGTCGTGCCCAATCCTGCATACAAATATCGATCGCCGAACGCCTGTTGGAGGGCGGCAAATGCAGGTTCACCAGTACAGTGACCGGGAGCTACCCACTCCACATGATAGACGTCATGGAGCGTGGTAACGATTTTCGCGATGTCCGCATCCGGCGCCACGACTAAGTGCAATCCACCCGCAATAAGATGAATGTGCTTGTTGATTGCCGATGTCGCTTCCACGATTCTATCGATACCGGGATGCGAACATCCAACAACGAGGACTATTCCCTCAGGCGTATCGATCGCCAGCGAAAGTTCCTTCAATTCCAGCGTGCCGGGTTTGTCTGAGACAAGGGCAATGATGTGGATGCCGGGTGCAATCTCGGTCGTCTTGTCTATCAGCTCGAAATTGGCACCGTGCCAGGCAGTGCCGAACTTCATTGTCTCCTGTGGGGCACCGTCGAAGTACCGCATCTTCGCTGGCAGAATTTCCGCCTTGCGATAGAAGCTCGAGGGGAGTGACGAGCCAAAGACGCCAAACCCCTCCTTTGGGGCATAGATCTTGATCTTGGGATTGACAGACAAGACGTGCGACAAGCCACCCATGTGGTCGCTGTGGCGGTGTGACATGATCACGAAGTCGACGGTGGTCAGGTCCACGCCCTTGGCCCTGACGTTCTTGGCAAACTTGGCCGCGTCGTTGCCCGTATCGAACAGAATGCGCCGTCCACCGAACTCAACTAGCGCTGAGTAGCCCCAGTCCTTCTGCATCTCGCTCGCGCTACCGAAAGCGTCGTAAAGAACGGTCAGGCGTGGCTGTTGCAAGCCGGCCTCGGCTCGATGGTCGTCCAATTGGGCGCCGGCGTAGGCAATCGTACTAATCAGAGACAATACGGTCGCCGCGAGGACGCCTTCAAGCAGAGGGGCCATGGTTGCAAACTCCCATTAGCTTCCACCATTTTCAAATCAATCTGGGCTGCGGCCATTACCCGTTCCCTTTGAGGCCGAGACCAACCCCGATCCAGTGGTCAAGTTAGAAATCTAGTTCATTGATCCCTCGCCGGCCAGCCGGCTCACGCTGGCAAACGGTCAAAAAAGCTCGACGGTCGCTCTTGGCGCTCGGCCGACATCACGTCTAGCTCGTCACGCCCACCGCTCTTGTCTTCGCCCCACTCCTTACACCTCTCCGTCGAGGGGAGGGAGGAATCGCGCGCATCCGAGATAGTTTTTCATATGCAGTGGTCCTGCCTGTGAGCCGATTTGCCATGGATCAGCCGCAGCTTTGGCAATATGGTTCGGTTTCGTCCTAGTGACCCCCGGGGGTTTGCTTGTTTTCAGTTCGCCAATTTGCCGTTGTAGTCGCGGCCTTGCTGTATATTGCCAACGGTCCAGCCGTCTCGGCCGAAGAGAAAAAATCAAAGGAGCAATCTGCCGATTGCGGCGCCGCCACCGGTATCTCGGTTTTGTCCTCGCCCATTGCGCCCTGGAAGGGCGCACAGTTACGCGTCGTCGTCGCTTCTGAAACGGCATTCGATGGCGAACTGTCATTGGTTGGGCCTGACGGAAATGCCGCGGTCAATACAAGAGAGCGGCAAGGCGGGCCGCCGTACTACTGGTTTGCGGAGGTTGCCGCGCCGGATGTGGGAACGTGGCAAGCAAAATTGACGCGCGATGGCGCGAAGGCGGACTGCAGCACGATTACGCGCGAGATCACTGTCCGCCGCACCGCCGGGGCATCGCCAAGCGCTAC
>JANMNH010000095.1:0-69800 GCA_031373745.1 Hyphomicrobium sp.
CGCCCTCCGCCTGGCGCAAAATCCCCATGATCTGGGTCTCGCTAAACCGGCTCTTCCTCATCTCAATCTCCTCGTGCCTCGGGGCCGAGAAAATTCTACCTTCAAATCCCGTTAGTGGGAGGGGGGATTACCGGGCGGGGAATGGTCAAAGCCGGATTCGCTTCGACAAGACCGCGGGCGACGCACCAATTGAAGTATGTCTTGACGGCCGTGAGAGCATGATTGGCGGCACCATGAAGTTCCCTTTCGGTGAAGCCGTCGATGACTTTGATCACATCGGCTTTTGAAATGTCGCGAATATCGCGATTGGCCCACTTCTTCTCAAAACCACTGCGGAGAGTATCCTCGGTGTTTTTTGCCGTGCTGGGCTTGTTGTGGCGCTTGCAATGTAACCGTATGAATTGGTCAAGTGCCTGCGGAAATGTTGTGGCGTCGCGGGCGGCCGCTTTTTCAGCTTGCGGGTCAGCGCCGTGGGCGACCTTTCGCAAGGCTTCGTTGGCAAGGCGGCAGGCATCATCGAGTCGCAGCACCGGATAGCGTCCAAGCGTCAGTCGCTTTGGGCGGCCGCGATGGCGCTAGAGCACGACAAAAGTTTTGGTGCCTGATTGAGAAACCCGGACGCCTAGACACGTGACCTTGCTGTCCCAAATCTCATAGCGCTGATCAGCAGGCCGCAGGTTGCGGATAGCCACATCGGTGAGTGTTGATGGCTTTGCCATGGGCAAATCTCCAGGTTGGAAAAGAGCACCAGACTCTGACAACGAGGCTCTAATAACTGCACCGGGTAGCAAGAAATGCGGCTTATCCAGAGCACCAGAGTCGAGATCTTTAGGTCGCTCTGGGTAGCACATGGGTAGCAAAAAAGCTAGGCTGCAATGGAACGAAAAGAGATCTAAAAATCCTGAGTAGCAGTGTTAATGATATGAAATTAAACAGATTTGTCTGAAGACCCTTAGACATTACGGTTCTTGTTGTGTTCACATGTCACGGAACTACGAATCTGGGGGTCGGAGGTTCGAATCCTTCCGGGCGCGCCATTCTCGTTTCATTCGAACGCCACACCCGATTTTTTGAAGAGTTTGAACTTCGTCTTCGGGGGTGCGCCAATTTTCTTGAGTGTCCGAGACACGAAAAAAGCGAGGCGTTGCTGCCTCGCTTTTTCTTTGTTCTCAGGGATGATCCTCTCGCGCCGGCCGGAACCGGCGAGAGAGGTAACAAACCTTAAATCTCGCCCTTCGCCATCATATCGCGGATCGAAGCGGCCTGGCGAAGTGCCAGGGCCACAATCGTCAGCGTTGGGTTCTCGGATGCGCCCGTTGTGAACTGGCTGCCGTCTGAAACGAAGAGGTTCTTGATGTCGTGCGTTTGGCCGAACTTATTGACGACGCCGTCCTTCGCAGCCGCACTCATACGGTTGGTGCCGAGGTTGTGCGTCGAAGGATAGGGCGGCGTCGGGAAAGTACGCGTTGCGCCGACCGATTCATACAACGCGGCACCTTGCTTGTAAGCGTGGTTACGCATGGCGATGTCGTTGGGATGGTCGTCGAAGTGTACGTTCGGCGTCGGCATTCCGTGCTTGTCTTTTTTGTCCTTGTTGACGGTCACGCGATTGTTCGCCTGTGGCATGTCTTCGCCGACGATCCACATTCCGGCCATGTTGTTGAAGCCGTCCATGCCGGCCGCGAAGTCGCGGCCCCAACCGCCCGGATCGAGGAATGCCGCCATGAACGGCAGGCCGATCGAGAGCGTTTCGAGTTCGTAACCGCCGGCAAAGCCTCGTTTGGTGTCATAGCGGGCTTCGTCCGAAATGATGCCGGCCATGGTGGTGCCGCGCCACATTTTTACGGGCTTCTCAAAGATGCCGTATACCGAGCCAGTAACGTGACGCATGTAGTTGCGCCCAACCTGACCGGAGGAGTTGGCGAGGCCGTCGGGATATTTAGCTGACGCCGAATTCAACAGCAAACGCGGGCTTTCGATCGAGTTACCAGCGACGCAGACAGCACGTGCTTTTTGGCGCTGTTCCTTGCCTTCCTTGTCGAAGTAGACAACGCCCGTCACCTTGCCTTTGTCGTCATGCTCGATGCGCGTGACGTGGCAATTGGGGCGAACTTCCAGCTTGCCGGTCTTTTCGCCTTTTGGAATTTCGGCGTAGAGCGTCGACCACTTGGCGCCCGATTTGCAGCCCTGGAAGCAGAAACCGATCTGCTGGCAGGCACCACGTCCATCGCGAGGAGCCGAGTTGATCGACATGCGGCCCGTGTGGCACTCTTTGTAGCCCATCTTGTCGGCGCCGGCTTTCAGCACCTTGAAGTTATTGTTGCCGGGCAGACCTTCGATACCGTTGGTGCGCGTCGTGCCCATACGGTCTTCGGCCTTCGTGTACCACGGCTCCAGTTCCTTGCCGTCGATCGGCCAGTCCATGAGGTTAGCGCCCGCGATATCTCCGTATGTCGTTTTGGCTTTCCATTCATGGTCCTGGAAGCGCAGCGATGCGCCGGCCCAGTGAATGGTCGATCCGCCAACCGACTTCACGATCCAGGCGGGTAGGCCTGCGAAGTCTTTGGCGACGCGCCAGTTGCCAGATGTCGAACGTTCGTCGAGCCAAGCGAGCTGACCGAAGCTCGGCCATTCGTCGTTGACGAAGTCTTCGATCGTGTGGCGTGCGCCTGCTTCGAGAATGACGGTGTCAACGCCAAGGATTGCAAGTTCAGACCCGACCGTTCCGCCGCCGGCTCCAGAGCCGATGACTACAACTACTGAACCGTCGTCGTTTTTATAAGGTGCCGGCATGGGCATTCCTCCAGAAATTTTATGTTCTTAGTTGTGAGGCTCTTAGAGCCAATCGATATCGTTGAAACCGCGCTTGATGTAGCCGCCCTTGGAAGCCGACTCACCTTCGTAACCGAAGATCGGCCAGACTTCCTTTTGGTTGTAGAGCGAGACGACAAGATCGCCGCGAACAGCCTGGAAGAAGCCGTCTTTCTCAATGGCGCGAAGCAGCGCGACGCGCTGATGTTCCCAGCCGACGTCTGCGTATCCGACGCCATGGGCCTTTTTAGCGGCCGCGTCGAGCGCTGCAACGCCGTCCTCAAGCTGCTTCTTCAGCGGCGCGCCGTCAGTCGATTTGTCGTCCATGCCTTTGACGGCCGCGGCGTAATATTTGTCGGCGAGACGGTCATGCGGATAGATATCGCGCGACATCTTGATGAGCGTGCGCATCGTCTCCGGCTTCAGGTTCTTGGCTTCCAGCGCCCACGATTCTGTCGGGCACATGACGGCCGTGCTGGTGACGACAAGTACCGCGGCTCCCGTCGTTTGAAGGAACGACCGGCGGTCGACCTCCGGTGTTTTATCAATCAAGTTCATTGCCGTTTCCTCCTACTTTTTTGTTGTCGTGCAGTTGTCGGGCGCGTCGCCTGCCAACACTGTCACGTTACGTGTGCGCTTTGTGTCGTAGTTCTACAGTTATTTTTTTTCCGGGGCGGCGGCACCTCCGGCTAAGCTCTTGAGATAAGCGACGATGAGTTTGCGTTTTGCGGCGTCCGGCTGTGAATAAGGCATGCCCGAACCTGGAATGAACTCTGCAGCATTCGTGATCCACTTGTCGAGTGTCTCGTCATTCCAAACCAATCCACCTGCGCCCGCTTTTTTTATTGCGTCGGTGAACGTTGGGAATTCCGCGAGCGTGCCGGCCGTGCGGCCATAGACTGTGCCGAGATTTGGACCTTGCCGGATCTCAGCTTTGGGCTCGACCGTGTGACAGACGCCGCAGCTGTTCATAAATTGTTTGGATGCTGAAGCCATATCGACAGCGTCTTCCGCACGCGCGGAGCGGAACGTCGTCATTGAACTCAGCGCTGCAACGGCCAGCATCGATCCTAACGTCGCCAAGCGGCTGATGTTCAACGCCCCCTCCATGCCAGTAAATTGCGCACAATCATGCTATGAGGTGGTGGTTCACGAAGGGTAGTATTTCGGTACTACATCAATGAAATGAGTGCGCTAGCGATACCTATTCTGTAATGGTCGCGCATGGCCGTTAACCGCCGTCACTCGGCTGCTTCGAGGCCGGCTGCCACCTGTTTACGCGGCTTTTCCCGCAGCACGACCTTTGCATCGGCACGGCCGCGAATTTCCGACACGTAAGTCAGGCAAGCGCAGCGCAGCAGCGACGTGAAATTGTGCGTGTCCCCCGACAGCAGCAAAACCTCGTCGTGCAATTCCGTTAGAAAGCGCCCGAGGGGCAACTTCATCTCAGCCGCGATTTCCTCAAGTATTTCCCAGAATGCAGCCTCGAGCTTTATACTTGTTGCGTGGCCGCCAAGGCGCACAGAGCGGGTCTGATACGCGAACGACTGAGCCGGCTGGCTGGAAAGTATCCGGCACATAATCACCTCCAAAGTAGAATGACTGTCAGAGTATACGACTGAGACAGAATCGCAATCCAACATTTTTACTGTTTTGAGAAAGTACTACGGGCAGTTTGGGTGCTTTAAAAGATTCAGGTTTTTAACGCACCGGAATATTGCGTTGCAGCAATGTGGGGGTCGCTCACGCGACAGCGCCGATTTGGGCCGGTGCCGAAGTCCGCACTAACCGAAAAAACAGGAAACATATCTTGATGCGCGCGCATCAGAGGGCAGCAAACGGAAAAACACGCGGCCGCGCTTCTGGTCAAGCTCAATGAGCTTGAGGAGCGCGGCCGCGATGGGTGTCCCGGATACGCGAAACTTCATTCCGGGTGTCCTCAAGTACTTAAGCTGAAAATGATTGCCATAAAGCAAACGAAACTAACGCATACTGTCCTTCAGTCCCCGGTTTGACGGGGTGGCGAAAGCAGCCACGCCATGACTGGCAACGTGACCGGGTGGGGTAAAAACCTCAGGCAGACAAATGCCAGCCGGTTAAAAAGTCCTGGAACAATGACACGCTGACCGAGCAAAAAACTCCGGTAAGCGATACGCGCCACGGCCTCGGGCGACTGAGCCGGAAGAAAAGTGCGATAGCGTGCATCGTCCGCACCCATAGAGGCATGAAAAGATGTATTGACGGGTCCAGGCACGACAACCGAGATGCGAACGCCTTGCCCGGAAGATTCTGCGGCAACGGCTTCCGTCAGCGACATGACATAGGCTTTGCTTGCATAGTAGGCGGCCTGATAGGGACCGGGTACTGCTCCGCCAAGAGAAGCGACGTTGAGTATACCTCCGCGACGCCGCGCGCGCATTGCCGGGAGCGCGTGGCGCATTAGGCGCGTCAGCGCGCGGATATTCAGGTCGATCAGGGCATCCAAGTCATCGGTTCTCGGTTGGGCGAATGGGCCTGAAAGTCCGATGCCCGCATTATTGATCAGAACGTCAACGTAAAATCCCTGGTTTGCGAGGGCGGTCTCTATGCGCTCGGGGGCGTCGGCGTGCATGATATCTTGCACGAGTTCGATAACGCGCCGATGCGTCTTCTCGGAAATAGGCCGTGCGGCCGCCGAAAGGCCGATCGCATCGCGTGCGACCAGCGCCACGTCATTGCCGGCTTCGGCAAACCGCATGGCCAGTGCCGCGCCGATGCCGCGCGATCCGCCGGTGACCACGACAATGGGCCTGAGATGCGCTACGGCCGCGCGAGCGGCCTCAACCTTGCCTAGGTCGAAGCGCTTGCGGCCGATCCAATAGTTGGACCAATTCTCAGCGACGCGGCTTGCCGCCGGCATGCCGGATCTCGCATGGTTGAGCTGGGTTCAGGCGGCGTGAAGGGCGCGATATTGCGCCCGAAGTGCCGCCGGCCCAGCAGGTGTTGGTTCTGCAGCATGCCACAGATCGTATTGCTTCTGAAGTGCAAGCCAATAATGCGAGTTGAGGTGGAAGGCGGCGCCAAGCCGCTTGGCGAGGTCTGGCGTTATGTCACGTTTTTCAGCAACCAGGTCGCCGGCCGCCATTCGGCTTACTCCGAGCACGCGCGCCAGTTCAAAGCTCGAAAGTCCGTAATGCGGGAGGACATCCTCGCGCAAAATTTCGCCAGGGTGGAGCGGCGCGCTATCGCTACGTTCCTCGATGGACTTATAGGGTTGCCGGATGGCGGTTTCGGTAATCATCGCTGGGGTGAATTCTGTGCGGTTCAAAGTTGGACCGAAGCTGGTCTTAGACGGTTAACGAAACCCTAAAGCGAGCCCCGTTTCAGGGCGCTGCGATGGTGAAATCAGGGTCTTACGCTGAACTTGCGTTCATGCTGACACTTGGCGGCCACACTATCGCTTGGAGCGGCTTTTCCTGGAGCGGCCACGCAGTTGGCCAAGGCGTTGAAGAGCGCGGCGGACGCATTGCATCGAATCTGGCCGCGACTCTGGCCGCAGCGGCCTCGCAGATCTTGAAGAAATAGGCATTGGGCCTTCAACTTACGATGCCCGAGTCAGAGCCGCTTTTTGGCCGTCTAGTTTTTTCTCCAGGCGCGCAATGTAGATACTCGCAGCATTGGTGATGTGCGCACGTCCAAGCTCTTCAGCCTTGGCGGGATTACCGCGAATGACTGCTTGCAGGATGGCTTCGTGCTGATCCCAGATGCGGCGGGGCGTTTCGTCTTTAATCAAGACCTCGCCCATGAGGCGGCGCAGATGCACCCAATAGGGCTGCGTTGTCTCTTTGATGAGGCGATTGCCGGAGATTTCATACAGGAACTCGTGGAACCTCATGTCGGCGGCGATGAGTTTCGCTACCGACCCTTCGCGTTCGGCCTTGCGTCCGTCCTCGATGAGTTTCGGCCCGAGCTTCGCGGCCTGCTCCGATCCGCGCTCGGCGGCTAAGCGGCAGGCCAAGCCTTCAGCCACGGCGCGGATTTCATAGAGATCGCGAACAAAATCGCCGTCGATGGGCGCAACGACAAGGCCGCGGCCCGGCGCATCGCGCAGGAATCCCTGGTTGCGCAGGAGCAATAGCGCTTGCTGCACCGGCTGGCGGGAGACGCCGAGCGACTTAGCAAGCTCGTCCTGAATGAGCCGGGCGTTTTCAGAGAGCCGGCCGGCAATGATCTCCGACAAGATTTGCTCGGTGACCTGCTCGGCAAGGCTCGGCTGGACCGACAGAGGGCGCAACGGGCGTATCTCCCAGCAATTGATGATCTTCACAGATTAGCCGAACCGCTCGTCAGCCGCAACTGAATTCTGAATTCAGAATTCAGTTGCTTGAGTTCTGTTTTCGATCTACACGAGGTTCCAGAGCCGCTGGATCTGGATCTGGTTGAAGGGAACGCGCGTGGGCATGCCGTCACGCAGGTCTGTTTTGAAGCAAGGCGGGTTCGCCGCTGCATCCGCAGTTTTAGGCACCCCGCGTGCGTTTGCAGCGGCTCCTTCTTTTCGCTTCAAATTCGGCAACGATCTGCCCGCCGCGCATCCAGTCAACGTGCGGCTGAGCGAAGCCATTGCGGCCATTCATGCCGAAGCGCAGGGCGCGCTTTCAATCGATCTCTTCCCGAACAACCAGCTTGGCGGCGATCCAAGCATGCTGTCGCAAATTCGTTCGGGCGCACTCGAGCTTGCGACGTTTCCGGGCACAGTGCTCTCGACCCTCATCCCATCGATGGGCATTTCCGGCATAGGTTTCGCCTACACGGGCTACGACAAAGTGTGGGCCTCGATGGACGGCGATCTCGGTAACTACTTGCGCGGCAAGGTACGCAATGCCGGGCTCATACCCTTCGATGCCGTCTGGGATAACGGCTTCCGGCAGATTACGACCAGCACGAAGCCGATCGAGACGCCGGCCGATCTCCAGAATTTTAAAATTCGCGTACCGCTCGTGCCCCTCTGGGTCTCGATGTTTAGAGCACTTGGTGCGGCGCCGGTCAGTATTCCGCTGAATGAAGCTTATAGCTCTCTGCAAACGAAAATCGCCGACGGCCAGGAGAATCCGCTGGCACTCATAAACATCGCCAAGTTCTATGAAGTGCAGAAATACTGCTCGCTCACCAATCACGCCTGGGACGGGTTCTGGCTCGTCGCTAATGCCAACGCGTGGGCGGCGCTGCCGGGCGGACTTCAGTCGCTCTTAATTACGCATTTGAATGCTGCGGCGCTAAAGGAGCGCGAGGATATAGCGCTGGCGAACACGACGCTGCGCAAAGATCTGGAAGGCAAGGGGCTGATCTTTGCAAACGCCAATCCGGCCGTCTTCCGCGCCGCTTTGAACCGCACCGGTTTCTACGCGAAATGGAAAGAAAAGTACGGCTCGGAAGCCTGGGGGCATCTTTTGAAATACAGCGGGGGCCTTGAGTAGAGCCATGCATCAGGCGGGCGAAGCCAATAACGGTCATCCACAAAGTGCTCTGGAACGCGGTCTTGGTTCTGCACTTGAAGTTGTGCTGGCTCTACTGGTTTCGGCCGAGATCGCCATTCTGCTGGCGGGCGTCGTTGCGCGCTATATCCTGCACAGTCCCATCGTGTGGGCCGACGAACTGGCGTCGATCCTCTTCCTCTGGCTCGCAATGCTTGGTGCCGCCATTGCGTTCCAGCGCAACGAACATATGCGTATGACCATGATCGCCGGAAAACTTGCGCCGGAAGTGCGGGCAATGCTCGATTGCCTAGCTCTTGTCGCGCCGCTTGCATTTTTGCTGCTGATCCTGCCGCACGCCTATGCCTATGCACACGAAGAATTCGATATTCGCACGCCGGCGCTCGACGTGACGAATGCCTGGCGGGTTGCGGCAGTCCCCGTAGGCATCGCGCTTATGGCTGTGTTTGGGATCTTGCGGGTATGGCGCGCGCCGGGCAAAGCGCGGTTCGCCAAGAGTGCGGTGCTCACGCTCGTGTCAATGGCCTGCTTCTACGTTGCAGCGCCTGTGCTCGCGCCGCTCGGCAAGCTCAATCTCTTGATCTTTTTCGTCATTGTACTTGCGGCGCTGGTGTTGGGCGGTATCCCAATCGCGTTTTCATTCGCATTGTCGACTTTGGGGTATCTCGCGCTCACGACGAACGCGCCCTTATCGATCATCCCGGGCCGCATGGAAGAGGGCATGAGCCACCTCATTCTCCTATCCATCCCGCTCTTCGTTTTCCTCGGCAAGATCGTCGAGATGACCGGCATGGCCAAGGCCATGGTCGATTTTCTGGCGTCGCTCTTGGGACATGTGCGCGGAGGGCTTCACTACGTGCTTATCGGCGCCATGTATCTTGTTTCCGGCATTTCAGGTTCAAAAGCGGCCGACATGGCGGCCGTTGCCCCTGTGCTCTTTCCGGAGATGAAGAAGCGGGGTGTCGAGGAAGGCGAACTCGTTGCCCTTCTCTCCGCGACCGGGGCGCAGACGGAAACTATTCCGCCGTCAATCGTCCTGATCACCATCGGCTCGGTGACGGGCGTTTCGATTGCGAGCTTGTTCACCGGCGGTCTTGTTCCCGCGCTCGTGCTCGGCTCGATGTTGTGCTTACTCGTCTACTGGCGTTATCGCAACGAAGACTTGAGCCACGTCAAGCGCGCAACCGGAAAAGAGATCGGACGGGCGCTGTTGATCGCGGCACCCGCCATCGCTCTGCCGTTCGTCATTCGCGCCGCTGTGGTCAACGGGGTCGCGACCGCAACCGAGGTTTCGACGCTCGGCATCGCTTACTGCGTGTTTGCCGGTTTGCTTTTCTATCGCCAATTCGAGTGGGGGCGTCTTAAAGACATGCTGGTCGAGACGGCCTCGCTCTCGGGCGCCATTCTACTCATTATCGGCACGGCGACCGCCATGGCCTGGGCGCTGACGCAATCCGGCTTTTCGCATCAGCTTGCGGACATGATGTCCAAGGTGCCGGGGGGAGCTGCCGGGTTCATGGCAATCTCCATCGTCGCTTTCATCGTTCTCGGCAGCGTGCTCGAAGGCATCCCGGCTATCGTTCTCTTTGGCCCGATGCTGTTTCCAATCGCCAAGGCTATGGGCATTCATCCCGTGCATTATTCGATGGTCGTCGTACTCGCCATGGGTATCGGCCTGTTCGCGCCGCCGTTCGGCGTCGGGTACTACGCGGCGTGTGCCATAGGCAAAGTGCATCCCGACAAAGGCATGCGCCCCATCGTCGATTACATCGTCGCGCTCTTTATCGGGCTTATCCTCGTCGCGGTATTTCCGGCTCTGTCGATTGGATTCTTGAAATGAAGGATATGCTGCAATTCGGGCAGATGCTGTCGGTTCATGCGCGATTGGCGCCCGGTAAAGTTGGCGTGCGCGACCTCGAACGGGCGATGACGTTCAAAGAGTGGAATGCGCGCTCCTGCCGGCTGGCGAACGCGTTGCTGGGTTTGGGTCTTTCGAAGGGCGACCGGATTGCCGTACTTGCCTACAACTGCGTCGAGTGGGCTGAAATTTATGCCGCGACTGGCAAGGCAGGGCTCGTTGCGGTTCCAGTCAATTTCCGCCTTACGGCACCGGAGGTGCGCTACATCATTTCCAACGCCGATGCGGCCGCCGTAATCGTGCAGGATGAATTGGCTGGCACGATTGAAGACGTGCGGCGCGATCTCCCCGTTGCGCAGGATTGTTACATCCACTTCGGTGTTATGCCGTGTCCGAAAGGCTATCGCGACTACGAAGCGTTCCTCGCGCTGGGCTGCGACAGCGAACCCGAGATCGCCGTCTCGCTGAGCGATACCTGGAATCTTATGTATACGTCCGGCACAACGGGCAACCCCAAAGGCGCCGTCCGCAGCCATCGGGGCGCGGCCAACATGGCGCTGGTGACCGAAATCGAACTTGGTATTCATAGGGACGACGGCGCATTGCTCGTCATGCCCATGTGCCACGCCAATTCGCTCTATTTCTTCGGCGCGTTTGCCTATTGCGGGGCGGCAACGACGATCTATTCACGTAAAAGCTTCGATCCGGAGGAGTGCGTGCGCACGCTCGCGCAAGGCGGTTCGACATTCACATCGCTCGTGCCGACGCACTATATCATGATGCTGGCGCTCCCGGCAGAGACCAAAACCAAGTACGATCTCGATCGCGTGCGAAAGCTCATGATTTCCTCGGCGCCCGCGCGGCAGGACACCAAACGCTCGGTCATGGATATGTTCCGCAATTCGGGGCTCTACGAGCTTTATGGTTCGACGGAAACAGGCTGGGTGACGATGCTGCACCCGCACGAGCAATTCGAAAAATTGGGCAGCGTCGGCCGCGAGTGCGTCGGTTCCGCGCCGATCAGAATCATGGACGACGAGGGCCGCGAAGTGCCGGACGGCGAAGCGGGTGAACTCTATTCCTGCAACGCTTACACCTTCGACGGCTACTGGAAGCTGCCCGAAAAAACCAAGGAAGCGTTCCGCGGCGACTACTGCACCGTCGGCGACATGGCGCGTCGCGATGCCGACGGCTACATCCAGCTTGTCGATCGCAAGAGCAACATGATCATCTCGGGCGGAGAGAACGTGTATCCATCGGAGGTCGAAGCGGTCATCGGCGCGCATCCAAAAGTCAAGGACGTCGCTGTGGTTGGGCTGCCCGACGAAAAGTGGGGCGAGCGCGTGCATGCGATTGTTGTCCCGCACGAGGGCGCCGCGATTTCGGATGCCGAACTTGCCGATTGGTCGAAAGAGAAGCTTGCCGGCTACAAGCGACCGCGTTCATATGCTTTCATTCGAGATGCCGATATGCCGCGCAATGCCACGGGCAAAATCCTGCACCGGCAGCTTAAGGCGAGGTTTGTTCAAGATGCGAAGTCGAGATAGACATGCCAGCGGTCTTGAACGCAGCGCTGCCGGTGTTCGGGTTGATCCTGCTGGGTTTTCTTGCGGGCCGGTCCGGCAAGTTCGAGAAATCGGCAACCGACACGCTCAATCGCTTCGCTTTTTACTTCGCGCTGCCTGCGTTGATCTTTATTGCGATGGCGCGCGTAGCACCGGATCAGTTGCGGCAATGGGGATTTTTGGCGGCCTTCGGCGGCGGCGTCGCGGCAACTTGGGTCGTGGGCTATATTCTGAGCCGCGCACGCGGCCGGGAGACGGCCGATGCGCTGATCGAAGGCTGCAACGCCGGTTACAGCAACGTCGGATTCATGGGCGTGCCGCTGTGCCTGCTTGTCTTTGGGCAAGACGGCATTGCGCCGGCGGCGATGTCGGTTTTGGTGACGGCGTGCGTGCAGTTTTTGCTGGCGATAGTGTTGGTCGAACTCGCTGTGAAGGGCGGCAGCAATCTTGTGCAGGCCGTCAAGCAAGTACTCGGGTCTCTCGTGCGCAATCCGCTCTTCGTTGCGCCGCTCGCCGGGATCGCGTCGAGCATGCTGGACCTCGGCGTGCCCAAGCCGCTCGAACAGTTCGCGCAGCTTCTCGGCAACGCGGCGGCACCCACGGCTCTTTTCTGTATCGGGTTGTTTCTCGCGGAGACGGAGCTCAAAGATGGCGCGCGCACTTCGGTCGGCATCATCACGGCTCTGAAGCTGCTGTTGCAGCCGGCGATTGCAACGCTCTTGGTGCTCTATGTGTTCGACATGCCGAAGATGTGGGCACAGGCGGCGATTTTACTGAGCGCGCTGCCGATCGGGTCCGGGATCTTTACGATCGCCAAGACTTATGGCCGCGACGCCGGCGTCTTGTCGGGCGCAATTCTCGTCTCGCATGTTCTCTCCGTGCTCACCTTGTCCCTCTTGATTGCAGTAATGGTCTAATCCCATGAAAATTGCAGAAGATTGCGTTGCCGCTCTCATCGCCCGCGTTTTGAAGGCGCGCGGGGTGAAACATGTATTCGCGCTTTGTGGCGGCCACATCATGCCGATCTGGATGCGGCTCGACGCCGAAGGCATTCGCATCATCGACGTGCGCGACGAACGTTCGGCCGTGCACATGGCGCAAGCGCACGCGGAGCTTACAGGCGAACTTGGAGTCGCACTCGTCACTGCGGGGCCTGGCTTTACAAATGCGATCACCGGCATTGCCAACGCGCATGTTTCGCGCGCGCCTGTCTTGATCTTGTCGGGGACAGTCACGCGGCCGCAAGAGAACCGCGGTGCCCTCCAAGACTTAGACCAGCCGCAACTTGTGCGCTGCATCACGCGGTACGCGCGGACAGTTCGCGAACCCACGCTCGCCTTGAAGGAACTTGATGACGCAATTTCATGCGCACTCGGCGACGGTGGCGAACCCGGCCCCGCATTTATCGATTTTCCGACAGACACCCTGCGCGCGCCCTTTCCCAAAGCGCTCGAACTGGACGAACAAGTGCGAGCGAATCCTCGTGCAGTTTCGAGGCCCGACGACGGCGCCGTTGCGCGCGCAGTCGATCTCCTGTGGTCTGCGCGCCGCGTACTCGTGATCTCGGGGCGCGGCGCGCGCAGCGCGGCCCCGGAACTGAAGACGCTGCTTGATCGCCTTGGCGCGGTGTACCTCGATACGGGCGAGAGCAAAGGTCTGGTCCCGGAGAGCCACCCATCGGTCGTGAGCGCCATGCGCGGCGCGGTCATGGGAGATGCCGACGTTGTCTTGACTGTCGGCCGCCGCCTCGATTTCCAGCTTGGCTTCGGTTCCCCCGCAGTTTTCAAAGACGCGAAGTTCGTGCGCATCGGCGATTGCCCCGGCGAAGTGCGCGACAACCGCCGCGGTGCGGTCGAATTCATGGCTACGCCTGCTGAAACCCTACGCGCCATCGTTGAAGCTGCGGGCAATCGCCGCCCGGCCGCCGACAAGGATTGGTCCTCGAATTTGCGCAAGGGTCACGAAGAGCGCGCTGCGAAATTGCAAAAGAGTATGGCAGCAGCACCCGCCGGGAAAGATGGTCGTCTCAACCCAAATAAGGTGCTCGCCGCTCTGCAGGAAGCGATGCCGGATGACTCCATCATCGTGACGGACGGCGGCGACTTCCTCGCCTTTGCGCGGATCGGCTTGAGCGCGCCGCAAATGCTTGATCCCGGGCCGTTCGGTTGCATAGGCGTCGGTGTGCCTTATGGCATCGCTGCCAGCATCGCCTATCCCGACAAAACCGTTCTCGTCGCAACCGGCGACGGCGCCTTTGGCTTTAACGCCATGGAAATCGACACGGCCGTTCGCCACAAAGCGCCCGTGCTCATAGCGATTGCGAATAACGGAGCCTGGGCTATCGAAGTTCACGATCAGACAGTTACTCATGGCAAGGTGGTCGGTACGCGCCTTGCCTTCAGCGACTATGCGGGCATGGCAAGGTCGTTCGGCATGCACGCGGAGCGCGTCGAGACCGAGGAACAATTGAAGCCGGCTATCGCGCGGGCGCTTGCCAACCGCCCAGCCCTCATCGATTTTGTCGTGACGCCCGAAGCGGTATCTTCTGACGGCAAAACCGGTCTCGCGTGGGTCCCCGACTTGCAGCCGCTTGCTGCCTGGGACGATGCTGAACGCGTATGGCGCGCCGGCGAGGAGAAAGAGAGCTCATGAACTTCAAAGTCGATCTCTCAGGGCAGAGCGCACTCGTCACGGGGGCTTCGAAGGGCCTCGGCGCCGATTTCGCGATGCGTCTCGCCGCGGCCGGTGCGCATGTGGCGGTTGCCGCGCGGCGGCTCGAAGACGCAGAGACCGTCTGCAAATCCATCCGCGCCAAAAGCGGCAGTGCTGAAGCCATTGTTCTGGATGTCACCTCGTCGAAGTCCGTTGCCGAAGGCCTCGCCAAAGCCAGGTCTGCGCTCGGAGGGCTCGACATCCTCGTCAATAACGCGGGCGTTGCAGAAACCGTGCCGCTTCTCGATCAAGACGAAGCCGGTTGGGACAAGACGCTCGATACGAATTTGAAAGGCGCTTTTCTTGTCGGCCAAGCGGCGGCGCGCGTCATGTCGTCGGAGAAGCGCGGCGGCATTATCGTCAACATTGCCTCCATCACGTCGTTCCGCGTCGCGGGGCAAGTCGCGGCCTATGCGGCGTCCAAAGCGGCGCTGCTTCAGCTCACGAAATCCATGGCGCTCGAATGGGCGCGCTACAACATTCGCGTCAACGCGCTTTGCCCGGGCTACATCGCGACCGATATTAACAAAGACATTTTCGAGAGCGAAGCGGGTAAAGCCATGATCAAGCGCATCCCGCAGCGCAGGCTTGGCACGCTGGACGACCTCGAAGGCCCGCTTCTCTTCTTGTGCTCGGACGCCTCCCGCTTCATGACTGGCTCTTCGCTTGTCGCCGATGGCGGCCATCTCATATCGTCTCTTTGAAGGTGTGATCCATGGACTTCACTATTTCTCCGGAACTCGACTCGCTGAGACAACGCATCGGCGCCTTCGTCGAGCGCGAAATCTTACCTCTCGAAGCCGATAAAGCATCCTTTGATCGCTACGAGAACATCGATCTCAAACTTCTCGAGAAGCTTCGCGACAAAGCACGCGCGGAAAAACTCTGGTGCTTGCAGTTGAAGCCAGAGACAGGCGGGCTTGGTGTCGGCCGCTCGGGAATGGCGGTCTGTTACGAAGAAATGAACCGCTCGATCTTTGGCCCCGTGGTTTTCAACTCGGCCGCGCCCGACGACGGTAACATGATGGTGCTTGAAGCCATCGGCACGCCGGATCAGAAGAAGCGCTGGCTAGCGCCGATCGTCGAAGGCAAAGTGCGCTCCGCCTTTGCGATGACCGAGCCCATGCCGGGCGGCGGCTCCGACCCAACCATGATCAAAACCCGCGCGGAAAAGCAGACCGACGGATCTTACAAGATCTACGGCCGCAAGTGGTTCATCACGGGTGCAGGCGAGTCCTCGCACTTCATTCTCCTCGCCCGCACTTCGGACGACGCACGCACGGGCCTCACGGCGTTCCTCTATCACAAGGATCAGCCCGGCTGGCGCATCGTCCGCCGCATCCCGATTATGGGCCCTGAAGAACACGGCGGGCACTGCGAACTTGAGTTCGACGGCCTTCATGTCAAACCAGAAGACTTGCTTATGGGCGAGGGCAACGGCTTGCGCGTCACGCAAATTCGTCTTGCTCCTGCACGGCTCACGCACTGCATGCGCTGGCTCGGCCTCTCCAAGCGCTGCATGGAAATCGCCCAGGCCTATGCAGCGGAGCGCACCGGCTTCGGCGTCCGGCTCGCCGACCGCGAGAGCATCCAGATGAAGCTTGGTAAGCTTGCGATGGAGATCGAAATCGGTCGCTTGCTGGTCATGAAAGCCGCGTGGGACCTGGATCGAGGCGGCAAGGCGCAGAAGGAAGTTTCCATGGCCAAGGTGCAATGCGCAGACGTGCTGCATTGCGCCGCCGACACGGCCATTCAAATCAACGGCGCGCGCGGCTATTCCAAGGACACCATTCTCGAATGGGTCTATCGCTATGCGCGCCAAGCTCGGCTCGTCGATGGCGCGGACGAAGTGCACCAGATGCTCTTGAGCCGCGCGCTGCAGAAAGAGGGACGCGATTTCTGGCGCTGGCCGGTTGCCGGTGGATCGACCAAGTCATGAGCGCGGATGCGGGGTCGATTACGCCCGAGTTTGCCGGGTTTTTGGATCTCTTCTTGCGCGCTGAGATCGGTGGGCTCGACGGTCCCATGCGCATGGAGCGAATTTCCGGCGGGCAATCGAACCCAACGTATTTCGTGACCTATGGCAACCGCCGCCTCGTCATGCGCAAGCAACCGCCGGGCAAGCTTCTCCCCTCCGCGCATGCGGTCGATCGCGAGTACCGCATTATCAGTGCGCTGGCGAAGACGAACGTGCCCGTGCCGCCCGCCGTGCTGTTTTGCGGCGACACAAGCGTCACCGGCACACCCTTCTACGTCATGGAGCGGGTCGAGGGCCGCATCTTTCACGATTTGACGCTGCCAGGTGTCGAGCGCGAAGAGCGCCGCGCCATGTACCGCGCGATGGCCAAAACGCTCGCGGCTTTACACAATGTGGATTTTGCCGCCATTGGGCTTGGCGATTATGGCAAACCCGGCAATTACTTCGCGCGGCAGATCGCGCGCTGGTCGAAACAGTGGGAACTTTCAAAAACGCGCGAAGACTCTAATGTCGAGCGCTTGATCGCGTGGCTGCCGGAGAACATTCCATCTGACGATACGACGGGCGTCGCGCACGGCGATTACCGTATCGGCAATCTAATGTTTCACCCAACCGAGCCGCGCGTCGTCGCGATCCTAGACTGGGAGTTGTCAACCCTCGGGCACCCGCTCGCCGACGTTGCCCATTCGGCGATTGCCTGGCTCACGGCAGCTGACGAATACAGCGGCTTGATCGGCATCGACATTGATAGCCTCGGCATTCCCTCGCTCGAAGCTTACGTCGCGGACTATAACGCCGCCGCGCGCCGCCCGCTCGAACTCACGAACTTTCACAAAGCATTCGCGCTTTTTCGCTGGACCATCATTTTTGAGGGCATTGCGGCTCGCGCAAAGGCCGGTAACGCCGCGGATGCCACCGCCGCCAGCGCCGGCGCGCACGCCCACGCTTTTGCCCGCCGTGCGGCCGCACTCATCTGAGAAAAACGCGGCTCCGAGGTTGGCGCCGCGTTTCTTTAAATTTGTGCAATACGTTTCAGCTTGGGTTCAACGTGCGGCGTTGAGGGCTGCTTCTTGTGCCGCGATCTCTGCCTGACGGCGTTTGATTTCGTCGCCAATTGGCGGACCTTTGAAGCGGCGATTCTCAAACAGCACCCAGATCAACAACGACAAGAGGATGAAGCCAAGCGTGATTGGCCCCGCCCAGTCGTTAGGTGACTGGATGCCTGCGTAGCCGGTCACCCGGGCCCAGTGGCCTCTCAGCTTGGCCACCCAATAGTCGCTTGAGTTTGCGGTAGGAGTGCCAACTTCTAAGGCAAAGCGGCATCGAAGGATGTGCCGTAAAGTGCTTCGATCCGCTTTGTTTCAACTACCGCCAGTTGCGCAAACTCATCCTGACGGGCCCGTTGCGAGAACTTGCCGCCGTTTTGCTTGAGCATCCGGAACAGCAAGTCGATGGTTTGGTGTGGCATGTCGATGAGGTTGTCAACGCCCGCCCGAAAGCTGTCGTAACGGCGCAAGAAGCCGGTTTCTGCGGGCAGGTCATGTTCGATAGTTTGACGGACGCAATCAAACAAAAACTCAGTCTGCGCCGTCACGTCAAAGAAGCGGTAAAAATCGCCTGTGTCGTTGAGTACGCGAACATTTCCGTGGTCCGTTGGCTGCCACTGGATGACAGGCAAGACCCTGCGAGAGTAAAGTTCGAGCACGCGGCGATAGTCGTCGATCCGGTTGAGGATGGCCGACGACACCGGGAAAACAACGCCCGGAGGGTTGTAACCCCTGCGGCCAAGAACGTGGTGCATCAAATAGCGGTGCAAGCGGCCGTTGCCATCTTCGAGCGGGTGCACAAATACAAATCCAAACGCCAGCGCTGCAGCGGCGACAACCGGATCGAGATGATCTGCCGCCGTCCGGTCGAACGCCAGCATGCCAGCGATAAGGGATGCTAGGTCTTCGGGGCGGGCGCTGATGTGGTCAGGAGGCGGCATCCGGCTGTCCCGGTCGTGCGCGCCGATGAACGCACTGTCGTGACGCAAGCCAAGCCTGACAAAACGCGCGTCACCGATGACGATCCGTTGCAAGCGCAGGAGTTCGTCGAGGTCTAAGGCCTGACGTCCAGCCTCGCCGATGGCGAGTCCCCACCTTTAGATGCGGTCCTGCGGCGGGTTTTCGCCTTCGATCACATAGCTTGATTTCGAGTCTTTAAGCAGAAGGAAGGCGGCCGTCCTCGCAAGCAAGTCGGCTGAGACATTGGCCACGACTGCGCGGGCGCGTTCCGCCAGTTTGGCGTCAACGAAAGCGTCGAGTGCCTTGGTGCGGAAGGCGAGCGGGCAAAACTCCGGCAATCTTGGAAGATTGAGCCGGTAGTTGGTCAGCCATTCTTGAAGAAACCAGATACGCCCCATGAGGCGTTCCAAATTGTCGCACAGAAGTGCGCCACGTCTCGCCGTTCCCGGGTACATGGTGGGGTACACAGGGGCGAAGGTATCATTTTACCTCATCGCCACATTTCACTAACTTGTTGATTTTGTTACGGAAAATGGTGCCGCTTAGGTGACTCGAACACCTGACCCCGTCATTACGAATGACGTGCTCTACCAGCTGAGCTAAAGCGGCTTACCCGCACCCCTGCAAATGGCGGTACGAGAGCCGAGGGATAGCCTTTGCGTCCCCGAATTGCAAGTGCGGCAGGAGGCGAGCCTACCGCCCTTAATTCACGGCCCGGAAAACGCGCTTTGGCAAGGTGTTGGTGCCAGCTTCGTCGTCCTCGCCGGGGCCTGGATCGTCCGGCGCACGGGGTGCAACGAAAATCTTGGTATCAGGCTTAGCATTCGTTTTGGCTACAGCCGGTTCCTGAGGTTTGGCTGGGGTAGCCGCCTGCTTCTCATAGTTCGACTTCTCTTGGCTTGGCTTCTCTGGAGCCGGTTTCTCTTGGGCCTGTTTCTCTTGGGCCGGTTTTACAACCGTCACTTCGGCGACGCGCGGCTCGGGCGCGTTCTTTAGGGCCGCGTTGTTCGGCGCTGTACTGTTCGGGGCCGTACTGTTCGGGGCAATGGGCTGTTCTGCGGGCTTTGCGGTTTGCTCGGCGTTGATTGTCGAGGGCGCCGCGGAGCGAACCGTCACGGACTCGGCATCGACCACGTCGTCAGGCCGCGGGACCTGAATGTAGGCGGCTCGGGGCCGGGCTGCAGCGGCGTCTGCATTGGTTTGCGCCACTGGCGGCGCGCTGATAGCTAACAATTCTTCCAGGCGTTCGCCCAAAATGTTTGAAGAGCCGGATTCAAGCGATTCGACCGGAACGCGCCACTGGAACGCATCGAGCGCGCCGGTCACGGGGGAAACCGGTTCCCAGCGGTCCGACACGACGCCATCTGCGGTCCATGCGGGATCGCGGGCCGCGTTGACGGCCCGGGCGAGCCATTCGCGCACGCGGCCCTTGTCGCCGTTTTCACCGGCTTCGACGCGTGCCATGAGCGTCGCGACGCGCTGGGTCAAGCGGTTGTCGAGCAAGGGTTGCAATGCGTCGCGTGCATCGTTGTAAAGGCGGGCCTCAATTGCTGTGGTCGCAACCGCAATCGGGCTCTCGATGGAATGCGGGTTGAGAGCCGCAAGTTGTTTGATGCGATCGAGCCGGTCGCGCGGGCTGTCGCCGATGCGCGCATACGCGTAGGCCATGGCAAGATCCGGGTGCGGCGCGCGCGACCAAGCCTTCTGCACGATCTTCGCTGCCTTGCCGGTGTTACCGCGCGCCGCCAGAATGCGCGCAGCGACGGCCGCGGCCGGCACCAGCTCCGGAGCAAGCGCGTTGGACTCGAGCGCGAGTGTCAATGCCTTGTCGGCGTCGCTATCCTCCGCGTCCTGAGCCTGAGCTGCGAATAGAACAGCGCGCCGACGGTCGGCCGGTGTCTTTTCGATCAGGCCATTACGTTTGGCGAGCGCGAGCGTATTGAGTGCGCCGGCCCAATCCTTTTGCTTGCACTGAAGTTCGAAGAGCGCGTCGGACGACCATGTGAGCTTGGGATTGGAGCGCAACGCTTTGTCGGCGAATTGGCGCGCGGCTTCGCTTGCGCCTTCGCGTTCGGCTTCAAGGAACAGGCCGCGCAAGCCGAGCTGCTCGGTCTCTGGCGCGGCCAGCATCGATTCAAAAATGCGCCGCGCTGTTGCCCGGTCGCCTGAAAGTTGAGCGGCCTGTGCGCGCAAAAGGTGTGTCAGAGGTTCATGCGGGAGCGACTTACGGGCCTGCAGTGCGTAGCGGGTGGCGAGGGATTTGTCGCCTGCGCCAACTGCGATCATGCCGCTTGAAAGTGCATCGAGACCGCGTTTCTGGCGCTTGCGTACAATGCGCTGGCCAAGGGCCGCTGGACTGTTCCACAGCGTCCGCAACACCGACCAGCCGAAAATAAGCGAAGCGAGCACGGCGGCAAAGATAACGACCGTCCTGAAAACGGATTCGCTGTACTCGTAGCCTTGCCAATTTATGAGAACCGTCCCCGGTCGGTCCGCGAGCCACGCAAGCCCGGACGCAATCAACGCGATAGTGACGAGATATACGACGAGACGCAGCATGGCGCGCACCTTTGTGCTTCGGTTAGTTTGGGTTCTTGGCAGGTTCGGTAGACGGGCCGCCAAGCGACGACTTCAATTGATTTTCAATTTTCGCGACAGAATCATCGACGCTGGCCCGCGCGGCAACTTTCTCAAGGAAAGGCGCGGCCGCATCTTTGGCTTTTGAAGACAGTGTTTTTGCTTCTTCGGCAACGTCCGCGAGACGGCCTTCCTTAAGGGCAAGTTCCATGCGCCCAGCAACGGCCTCGGCACTTTTATCGCCGTCGTTGTGGCTGACTTTGCGGACGCGCACGACCGATTTGGCGCCGGCGATGAGACGATCAACGACCGAGCCACTAGCTGAATCCGAATCGGCATCGATCAGTGCGTTGGCCGTTGCCCGGTAATCGCGCGCGAGGTCCGGCAAAGTTGGAACACCTTGATCCTTGAATTTTTCGAGTACAGCGAGATCGAGCTTACCGTTCGCGGCTTTTTTCACTTCGGCGAGTTCTGGGCCGTACTTCTGGCCGCGATCAAGCGCGCGCTTCAAGTTTTGCAATTCAAGCGAGAGGACAATGCGCTCGGCATTCGAGCGGCGGTCTTCTTCTGAGTTGAGGACGTTCTGCAAGTTTGCTTCGAGCGTTACCAGCTTTTCAGTGACCGGTGTAACAGCCGACGTAACGTCCGATGGCTTGGCGACGCTCGATTTCAGGGATTCAAGTGCAGCCTTGAGGACCGCAGAGTCTTGTTGTGCCTGTTTCAAGTTCTCGATGGCGCGATCGCCCTCCGCCTTGGCGGCTTCGAGGCGTTCGTTCACACGCGCCGATTCGGTCTTCAATCCGGCAAGTTCGCGGTCAATTCGTTGGGTTCCGGATTTCGCGGCTTCGCTGGCTTCGGTCGCGGCGGCGATGCGGGCTTCGACGTCGCCAGCAACACTTCTGCGCAGCGCGGTCAACTGGGTCGCCATGCTGGTTTCCAAGTCCGCGACTTTGCCAGTCAATGCGGCAAGCTGCTCAAGCCGTCCGGCAGCGGGATCGTTCGCTCCCGCGTCCGTTAGCGCCTTGAGTTTATCTTCGACTTTGGTCAGCCGTTCGATTTGATCGGGCGCACCGGCGTCGCTGGCGGCCGAGGCGAGGGCGGCTTTTGTCTCGGCAACGAGACGTGATTGCGATTGAGCGATTTCGGGTATGGCAGCCGTAGTTTTTTCAAGCGCAGCAAGGCGCGCTTCCGCATTCTTAAACTGCGTGCTGAGGTCGCTCGCCGCGAGTTGCTTTTCGAGTTTGGCAATGCGTTCGCCGTCTGCGCCGCTCGTTACCCCCAGTTGCGGCAAGTATGCCTGTAAACCTAGCTGATGAAGTTGCGGTATCGCCCAATCGGCCCCTGCCAAAGCAACAACGCCGCCAATGATGCTCGCCGCAAGATGCGAGAAGAAGCCGCCGCGCTTCTTTACGACAACTGTTTGCTGCACGGAGTTGGGGGTTGCCGCCGCTGGCGCAGGTTTTGATGTTTGCGCATTGGATGCGGTACTCCCCATATTTGCAGCGCTCGACGGCGCCGCACTGGGCCGAGGTGTTCCAGTATCTTTTTTGGCTCCGGCGGGCGGGAAAGCGGACGCTTGAAAGGAAGCGTACGACGATGCGGGCGCCGGAGCCGCGCTCTGGGCAGCTGGTGATGTGCCGGCAGCAGGCGCCGCCTTCTCGCCAATCGAGGTGACCTTGATTTCGGTCGCCTTCAGGTCCAGCGTCGCATAGGGCCGTTTTGGCTGCGCGGGATCGCTTTTTGCGTCGGTCATGGAGCTGAACGCCTCCGTACAGTGTTTGGACAAACCGGCGGGGGAGATGCCGGTCGCTTTTGCCGGCGCTTTTGCGCCAGGGCAAGCCTATGTCCCTTGCATTTTACTCTTGGCCGAATTGTGCCGCCAGATCACCGATAAGTGCAAGCATTTCTTGCCCTTGCGGCTTAACAGCTATTTCGGTTCGCCGTTGAGAATTAGGCGGCAGCGCAGCCGCTACCGCTTCCGATAAGCAGATATGGATGATTTTGTTTATCTCGCTCCGAAGGCCGTGTTTTTCGGTCAGATCGGCCCAGATGTGGGCGGTCCGCGGCGACATTAGCGTGACCGCGTCAATCTGGCCAGTCCTCAGGGCGCCGATGACGCCTTGTGGCAGACGGTCTGCGGCAACCGAGCGGTACACGGCAAGCGCTGCAACTTTAATGTTTTTTCCGGCCAGGGCGCCGGCAAGATCGAAGGCCAGATAATCGCCTGCCAAATGGACCAAATGCCCCGGCCGATTTGCATGGCGTTCCGCGATGACGGGCACCAGGTCGGCGGCCGTGCCTCTCCCAGCCGTAATATTTCTGAGCTTCAGGTCCTCGGCAAAAGCGGCGGTCGCTTCGCCAACCGCGTAGACTTGCAGCGGCTGAACTTTATCGACAAGGCTGGAGAGTGCCAGACTGCGAAACGCGTTCTTGCTGGTTGCGATGACACCTGAAGCGCCGTCGAATGCGTCAGGTGGGATTTCGTTGAACGAAATGCTGAGCAGCGGCGCGTTCGTAACCTTGAGCCCTCGTTCTTCAAGCTGAGATTTAGCCGTCCAGGCTTCGGGTTCCGGGCGCGTGACGAGGATATGCATTAGGTGTGGATCCGAGCGATGACTTTAGGGTCGGCCTTGGCCAGGATGTCATCGGCCGCACGGGTGCCGGTTTGAATGGCGTGCCGCGAGGCGTTCGACCCCAGGGAGGTATAGGAAATCTTTCCGTCGGGTGAGAGCACCTGGCCGCGGAACGACAGCACATCGCCGTTGACTTCGGCAAGCCCTGCGATGGGCGTACGGCATGAGCCTTCGAGGCGCGCCAGAAATGCGCGTTCCGCAGCCACCGCAAGCGCGGTGGCGGGATCGTTGAGCGGCTGGATGGCTTTGGCGGCGGCATTGTCGTCAGCACGAATTTCGATGCCGATGGCGCCCTGAGCAACAGCTGGGAGCATTTGATCGATCGAAATCACGGCCGTAATGCGGTCTTCAAGTTTGAGACGCTTGAGTCCGGCAACCGCAAGAATGGTCGCAACCGCGACGCCGTCTTGAAGTTTTTTCAAGCGCGTTTGTACGTTGCCGCGAAACCCAACGACATTTAGGTCGGGGCGCTTGTGGAGGATCTGCGCCTGCCGCCGCAGCGACGACGTGCCGATTGTCGAACCGTCCGGCACAGCATCAAGCGAGGGATATTGCAGCGAGACAAACGCATCGCGCACATCTTCGCGCGGCAGCGTGGCGCCAAGTATCAACCCCTCCGGTAATGCCGTCTGCATGTCCTTCATGGAATGCACGGCAATGTCGATCTCGTGCGCAAGGAGGGCTTCTTCTATCTCCTTGGTGAAAAGACCTTTGCCGCCGATGTCGGCGAGCGGGCGGTCCAGTACCTGATCGCCGGTTGTCTTAATAACGGTAATGGTGACCGATTGGGGCGCAAGACCGTGGGCCTCGCATAGCCGTTGCCGGACCTCGTGGGCCTGAGCCAGTGCCAGAGGCGAGCCTCGTGTTCCAATGCGTATCGTCGTATCGGCTTGCAATAGCGTTTCTCCAGGTGGTAGGCCCGTGGTGCGCTCTTTGGGACTTTGCACAGGTGTGCGTTTGGGTAACGGCCGCCCCTTCTATGCGGTATCGCGGCTTCCAGGTAAACCCAAGTGATCTCAAGGCCAGCCCTGCTAAGGTTAGATAGTTAAAGCGATGGTTTCAGCACAGGTAAGATCTGACCGGTCCCAAGTTGTGCTTGGCATCGAAACCAGCTGCGACGAAACCGCAGCCGCAGTCGTGGTACGTGCCGGCGATGGCACAGGGCGCATTTTCTCCAATGTCGTGCGCTCGCAATTCGACGCCCACAAGATTTACGGCGGCGTCGTGCCCGAGATTGCGGCCCGGGCCCACATTGAATGCCTTGACGGTATTATTCGCCAAGCTGTGCGCGAGGCGGCGATAACCTTCATCGAGATTGATGCTGTGGCGGCCGCATCCGGTCCGGGCCTCATTGGCGGGTTGATTGTTGGCGCCATCTCCGGGAAAGCACTCGCACTTGGCATTGGCAAGCCGTTTCAAGCCATCAATCACCTTGAAGCGCATGCTCTGACGTGCGGGCTGACCGATGGCATCAAGCCGCCATACTTGATGCTGCTGGTATCCGGCGGGCACACCCAGCTCCTGCTGGTCGAAGGCGTTGGCGCGTACCGGCGGCTGGCAACCACGATCGACGATGCGCTGGGCGAAGCCTTTGACAAGACGGCGAAGCTTCTCGGACTGCCGATGCCTGGTGGTCCGCATGTCGAACGGGCGGCTGCCGCAGGGGACGCTAAGCGCTTCAAGCTGCCCCGGCCCATGCTTGGCCGCAAAGACCCGCATTTCTCCTTTGCTGGCCTCAAGACCGCCGTGCGCCATGCCGCCAAGGCGGCAGAACCGTTGTCCCATAGCGACGTCGCCGATCTTTGCGCGGGGTTTCAGGCGGCCGTCACTGATAGCGTTGCGGATCGTGTGGGCAGAGCCATGGAGCTGGCGCGGGGCGCACTACCGGGGCCGGAGCGGCCTTTCGTCGTTGCGGGCGGCGTGGCGGCCAATGCAGCGCTCAAGGCGGCATTGCTTGGCGTCTGCGCAAACCATGGCTTTACTTTCTATGCCCCGCCAACGGCGCTTTGCACCGACAATGCGGCTATGATCGCGTGGGCTGGTGCGGAGCGTTTGGCGCTCGGTTTGACAGATGCGCTTGATGCGCCCGTAAAACCGCGTTGGCCGCTTGATCCTGATGCGCCGCCGGCTATTGGAGCCGGGGTCAAAGCATAGGTTTAATACACTGGAGCCTAATTGTGACTGCAACTCGAGCATGTCATGCGTGTTATCGTTCATGTCATTGGACGCGTTGAGGGCTAAACTTGAAGATCGAGAACGTCAGTATTGTTGGTGCGGGGGCGTGGGGCACGGCCCTCGCTCAAACGCTGGTCCAAAGCGGAAAATCCGTGATGATTTGGGCGCGCGAAGCCGATGTTGCGGCAGATATCAACGAGCGTCACGTCAATCGCACGTTTCTTCCGGGCGTACCGCTCGACTCTGGCGTTCGCGCCACGGGTAATCTGCGAGATATTGCAAGGACCGATGCTGTACTTCTAGCGGTGCCTGCCCAACACCTACGTTTCGTTGCAACCGAGCTGGCGCGCGATCTCGCGCCCGAACTGCCCGTCGTCATTTGCGCTAAGGGTATCGAGCAATCGTCCGGCAAGCTCATGGGCGATGTCGCAAGCGAAGTCCTGCCACAGGCGCTGATTGCGGTTCTTTCGGGCCCGAGCTTTGCAGCCGATGTGGTTCGTGGTTTCCCTGCGGCGTTAACGCTCGCGTGCCGCTCGGAAGCGGCCGGTAAGGCGCTCGCTGCAGGTTTATCGTCGCGGCAGATGCGTCTCTATTGGTCAAGCGACGTCGTTGGCGCGGAATTGGGGGGCTCCGTCAAAAATGTCTTGGCTATTGCCGCCGGTATTGTTGCGGGCCGCGAGCTGGGCGCAAGCGCTCACGCAGCTCTCGTTACGCGGGGGTTCGCGGAACTGAGACGATTTGCCGAAGCCTATGGCGCGAGGTCCGAAACCTTGATGGGTTTGAGCGGACTAGGCGACCTCATTTTGACGTGCGGTAGCCCGCAGTCGCGCAACATGTCTCTTGGCCGCGCGCTCGCCGCGGGGCAATCGCTATCGGGCATTCTGGAAAGCCGGAGCGCCGTGACGGAAGGCGTCTACACCGCTGGGGCGGTCGTGAAACTGGCCCGCGCAAAAAATATCGATATGCCAATCGCAGAAGCAGTTCACGCCATCATTGAAGGCCAAATTACAGTTGACGATGCCATTGCCGGTTTGATGCAGCGTCCGCTCAAAGCCGAGGATTGAACCCTCAACCGGCCGGTGATTTGACCGGCGCTACGCGCCAGACCTTGAACATTGAATGAGGTTCGGCGAGTGGCACCGGCACGAGGAACGCGGGCGCCTTTCCTGCCACGAGATCGGCGCGCAATGTGCCCTGCCACTGCGGTGCGGCGACGTAAGGATCATCCAACCCGCGGCACGTGACAATATAGTCGATTTTGGTGCGGGCGATGTTTCGCGCTGCTTCATCGGCCGTGCGCGCCGCAAAAATATTGTGGTTCGCGATGATTGAATCCGCGATCCTGTGATAGGGCGCTGAGAGCACATGATGGTGTGTCAAGGCGGCAATGTAGGAACCTAAATCGATGCGCGCGGCGATGAGGCCCGGCGGCAAGGCACTCAGTTCGCGAATGGCGTTGCTCTTCAAGCAGGCCTCCGCTTTTTCGATGGTGCGGGAGGCAAGCGCGGGCGGCGTGCGAACATGTTCAGCGATGAAGCCGGATGCGGCGAGCGCAACGGCTTGGCTGGCAAGTATGGTGCCGGCAATCCTGAGGACTGGCGCGCTGATTTCGCCAAAGGCTGGAAGGCGCGCTATCCAGATTGCGATAGGTACGGCCACAGCGAACGTGGCATACGCGAGGTATTTGTACTGCCAGCACGCAAAGCAAACGTAGGCGATTGCGATTGAAAGAAGGAACAGATTGGCAGGGCTCCGGTTTCCCCGAGCGAGTTTTAGGGTGGCCAATAAGCCGAGTCCGAAGTAGGTGAGCAGGCCGAGCGACTGCGTAAGATTTCCCTTCCCGAAGTCCGCGACGATGCTGCGATATTCCCCAACGGTCTCAATCCAGATAGATTTGAGTTCAGCTGGAAATTGCCCTGTTGGCCCCGCAAGACACTTTGGCTCCAGTAGACCGTAGACAATTAGGCCAGCGAAGCCGAGCGCCCCAACGAGCGCGAGGCGGGACGGCAAGAGCCAGTTGCGGCCAGGCCCGAGAACAATCGCAAGACCGGTGCCGCCGAACGCCGCAAGCGCAAGCATATTGACCGATAGCGCGTCGCAGCGCACGTCGAGCCAGCGCGAGGGCGGAATAGTCAGCACGAACGCCGCGAACATCATAACGACGAGGGCGATTATGAACTCGCGTGCGGGAGCGGCGGCATCTGAACGGAGCAGCCCCCAGAGTGCTGCGCCAAAGGCGATGGCCGCTGCAGACGCGAGCGCTTCATAACCAATCGCGAGTGAAAAGCCTGTCAGAAGGCCTGCGATCGACCAAGTTCTCGCGCACGCCGGATAAGCCCACATTAAGAGTGGCGCCGCAACCGTCGCGGCAATCATGACATTGTGATGGTCGATGCGGCCAACATCGAATTGGTAGAGGCCGAGCGGCGAAAGACCGGCTAGGGCGAGCGCAATGTAAGCGGCAGTTTTGCCTGCTACGTGCGACGCGGTGTGCGCCATGATCCATAGTAGCGGCGCCAGCACGATCAGTGGCCAGATCGACCGGGCAATGAGCTCGGCCGTGCCGTTGTCAAAAGCAAATTTCAGGATGGTTAGAAGTGCGGCGATAGGAAGATCGATAAACCGCGACCAATGAGACAGCATGCCCCCCTCGCCGCCCATCACCTTGGTCGAGGTGTCAAACCAGGGACTGCCGGCCAAAAATTCGCGCACTTGAACAAGCCGCGCGGCGTCGTCCATGTCGCCGAGGTCGTTGGCGAGACCCTGCCCGGTCGTCAGCCAGGCGCGAACCGAAATCAAAACCAGCGCCGCGAGCCAAGCCCAAAAAAGCGGTGCTCGCAAGAGCCACGCGGCGAAACCGGCCTCACCAATTGATGCGTCAGACGATTTTTCGGTGAGAGTGGTCATGAGTGTCCCAGGACTGTTCATGGCACGCTAACTACAAGCGATTAGGAGACCGTAAACCGTTGGGATTCTGAAAGTATGAAAAGTTTGTAAAACTTAAACCTTCAATCTCTCAGCCTTTGTTTACCTCTCCTGCCTAGTGTGACGGGTGAGGTTTGGGGCTGCGGAGCGTTCCGCGCTGCTCACCTTGTTTTTGGTTGGCTGCAAAACGCGAGCGTCGGGTCATGTCACACAGTGAAGTCTTCGTGATCGGTGCCGGACCTGCCGGCCTCACATCATCGTATCTCCTGACCAAGCAGGGCATATCCACAACCGTCATCGAAGCCGATCCCGACTATGTCGGCGGCATAAGCCGCACCGCGAACTACAAAGACTTCTTGTTCGATATCGGCGGCCATCGCTTTTTTTCCAAGTCCAAGGAAGTCGTCGATCTCTGGAAGGAGATCCTGCCACAAGACTTTATTTCCCGTCCGCGCTTGAGCCGTATCTACTATGACGGAAAATACTACTCCTACCCCCTCAAAGCTTTTGAGGCGCTCAATAATCTCGGCATCGTCGAAAGCTCGATGTGCGTCTTGTCGTTCATGTATAAGCAGGCTTTCCCGAACGAAAAGCCTGAGACGTTTCACGAGTGGGTCGCCAACCAGTTCGGCGAGCGCCTGTTTTCGATTTTCTTCAAGACCTACACCGAGAAAGTGTGGGGCATGAGCTGCGACGAGATTTCGGCTGACTGGGCGGCGCAGCGCATCAAAGGTCTCGACCTTTGGTCGGCCATGGCCAACGCGTTGCGCAATTCCATGAAACCCGCCGGTTTCAAGGACGGCACCAAGGCGCACGACGGCGAAGTTATTAAGACGTTGATCGACAGCTTCCAATACCCGCGCAAAGGCCCCGGCATGATGTGGGATGCGGCCGCGAGGAAAACCCGCGAGCAAGGCGGCACCATTCATATGGGCACGCGGCTGATGGGCTTGAGTTTCGATAAAGCAACAGGAATTTGGACGATCACGGCCCAAAAGCTCGATGGCGAGATCCTCGGCTTTACCGCAAATCACGTGATCTCGTCTGCGCCGATCAAGGAACTGGTGCACTCCTTCACAGAAGTGCCGGCCTGCATCGCGGCGGCCGACAGCCTGCGCTATCGCGATTTTATCACCGTCGCGATCGTCGTCGATAAACCCGATCTCTTTCCCGACAACTGGATCTACATCCACGAGCCGAGCGTCAAAGTCGGCCGCATTCAGAATTTCCGTTCGTGGTCGCCAGAAATGGTGCCGGACGAAAAACTGGCCTGCCTCGGCCTTGAATACTTCTGCTTCGAAGGCGACGGACTTTGGACGGCGCCGGACGAAGAGCTCATGGCGCTCGCAAAAAATGAACTGGCTCAGATTGGCCTTGCCACTGAAGCCGAGTGCATCGACGGTTGCGTCGTGCGGCAGAAAAAGGCCTATCCCGTTTACGACGAAGACTACAAGTTCAACGTCGAAACAGTGCGCGTCGATCTTACCGACCGCTATCCTAGCCTGCATCTCGTCGGCCGTAACGGCATGCACAAGTACAACAATCAAGACCACGCCATGATGACGGCCATGCTGACCGTCAAGAACATCACGGCGGGCGAACTCCTCTATGACATCTGGAACGTCAACGAAGATGCCGAGTATCACGAAGCAGGCGATTCGGGCACTGAGGAAGCGCTGAAGAGCGTTCGTCTCGTGCCGCGCCGTATCGGGAGCGCCGCGTGATCGCCGGACAGTTTAAATCCTTCCTCGACGCGCATCGCCAAGAGATCGTGCGATTTGCCGGCTATGTTGCCGTGAGCGGCTCAGCGCTTTGCGTCGATGTTGCCGTGTACTGGATGATGCTTGGGTTCGCGAAATTCGCATTCATGGCCGCGGCCGCAGGCTATGTCTGCGGCGTGTTATTTCACTACATCCTCTCATCCCGCGTCGTCTTCCGCGATTTGTTCGAAAAGCGCGGCGTGGTTCAGGAAGCGCCGGCCTTGGCGAAGTTCTATGCCGCCGGGCTTTCAGGGCTTGTCGTGACCGCATGCGTTGTCGGCTTCCTAGCCGACGTTCTTGGCGTTCATCCTTTGCTCGCGAAAGCCGCTGCAGCAGGATGTTCGTTCATCGTGGTTTTCCTCAGTCTCCGGTTCTTCGTGTTCAACCCGTCAGCGCCGGCGACCAAGCTCGCGGCGTGAAAGAGATCGTCCCATGTTCATAGCAAATTATGGCTTGAAGAGCTTGGTGCAGAAAGCGGCAATGGTGGCCCGCTTGCCGATCTCTTATTCGCAAGATCATCCCTATACCGGATTGAAGGAGCGCGCCCATCACGAAACGCTGGATTTTATCTCAGAGGTCATGCCGGATTCGCTTTCCTTCGACACGCCCAAGGAACTCATGCGTCACGCTCTCGAACGCGTGACGATCGACGGGATATTCGCCGAATTCGGCGTCAACGAAGGCGGCACGATTTCTTATATTGCCAAGCAAAAACCAGGACACACCATCCACGGTTTCGACAGCTTTGAAGGATTGCCCGAGGATTGGTACGGCAACACAATGGCGGCCGGCTACTTTAACCGCCGCGGCCGGTTGCCCAAAGTACCGTCCAACGTCAAGCTTCATCCGGGGTGGTTCGACAAGAGCATTCCCGAATTCGCAGCCCGTCACGCAGGCAACGTTGCGTTCCTGCACATTGACTGTGATCTCTATTCATCAACCGCAGCCATTTTCAATGCGCTCGGTGCCCGGATCGTGCCGGGCTCGGTTCTGATGTTCGACGAGTACTTCAATTACCCGAATTGGAGGGCCCACGAACACAAGGCTTTTGCCGAATTTCAGGCGGCTAGCGGCCTCAAATTCAAGTATCTCGGCTACTCCATCCAACAGATTGCGGTCGTTGCAGTTTAAAGCGGGTGGCGGTAAAGCAGCCAACCACTATAGATACACGCTTCTCGAGTCTGAAGATTTCCGGTCTGCGAGCTAAATCAAATCATTTGTTGACAGTTCTGATTGGCACGGCTCCTATCGCCGCGCTTTTTCATGATTTCAGAACAGGGTCGCAATGTCAGAAAATTTCACTGGAAAGAGTGTCTTGGTCGTGGGCGGCGCAGGGTTTGTCGGCTCAAATCTCGTCAAACTCATACTAAAAGAAAGTCCCCGCAAACTCACAATCGTGGACAACTTCTTGTCGGCGGACGCTTTCAATGTTCCAGACCATCCCGCGGTGCATCTGGTGTCTGGATCAATTACCAATGATCGCATACTCAGAGATCTCGATAACGATCTTGAGTACGCGTACCATTTGGCCTGTTTCCACGGGAATCAATCGTCGATCCACGATCCCATTCAGGATCACGAAAATAACACTTTAACGACGCTCAAACTGTTCGAGCGCTTGAAAGACATCAAGAGCCTCAAAAAGGTTGTCTATTCTGCAGCCGGTTGCGCCGTAGCGGCTAAGACGTTTGATGGTGCATCGGCGACCACGGAAGATGCTCAGGTATCGTTGCACCATGACAGTCCCTATTCGATATCCAAGCTTATTGGAGAAATGTACGGGAACTACTACTTCACGCGTCACGGCATGCCGTTCGTCAAGGCCCGATTTCAAAACGTCTACGGGCCAGGAGAGATATTGGGGGCTGGACGCTGGCGCGGCACACCGGCGACGGTTTGGCGAAACGTCACGCCAACATTTATTTGGCGGTCGATGCATGGTGAAGCGTTACCGGTCGAGAACGGTGGCATCGCGTCGCGCGACTTTATCTTCGTGGAGGATATGGCTCGTGGCTTGAGGGCTTGCGCGTTAGGCGGCGAACCTGGCGAAATTTACAACCTCGGTTCAGGTGCGGAAATTACAATTCTCCAACTAGCTGAGCGAATAAACGCGGCTACTGGCAACGCGACGCCGATAGCCATGACGCCGGCCCGGGACTGGGACCGCTCGGGTCAGCGGTATGCCGCGACAGAAAAGGCCAGGACCAAACTGGGTTTCATTGCGGAAGTTGAACACGCCGAAGGCATCCGCCGCACGGTAGAGTGGACAAGGGCCAATAGGGCGACGATCTTGCGCTGTATGATGCAGCACGGGCACTATATACCGGATGTCAGGAAGTATGCTGGCTAGCAGCAAGTTCCAGGACTCAAGCACACTGTGGTCAGAATGAGTTGTCAAGGCAGCTAAGACCGCTCAGGTAACCTGTTAAAATCCCCCGTTCACATGCTGTTAGGTTGCAAGTATTGACTTGGCTTACGGTCCCCGCAACAAGGTGACAGCTTATCTGGCCGTTCACCTTGCGATCGGGGTGAACCCGGTTGGTTTTACGCTGACTAGCGCAGAGTCCGTTCACGTGAAGGCTAAAGTGGGTCCATGACAGTTTTGATCGAACCGCAAGCGCCAAAGATCCGGAGGGCAAGCGACGTCATTGAGCACGGAATCGGGTTGCGCAAGATTCTATCTTCGATCACAAAGAATTGGAGTCTTGTTGTCACTTTAGCCCGCCGCGAACTGACAGATTTGCACGCCGGTCAGCTTGGCGGAGCGATCTGGATCCTCGTCCACCCGCTCTTGCTGCTGATGGTATACGGCTTCCTATTCACTGCAGTTCTCAAGGTCCGAATAGGCGATAGGGGGCCAGACGATTACTTGGTCTATTTGTTTTCCGGATTGGCACCTTGGCTGCTTACCCAAGACGTTATGGTGCGCTCGGCGTCGGTAATGGTGTCGAACATTTCGATTGTCAAGAAGGTGATGTTCCCAATCGATGTGCTCGTAGCAAAAACGGTGTGCGCGTCGTTGCTTGCCCAATCGATTTTGCTGGTTGCCGTGTGCCTGACGGCACTCATTGTCCGGGGCACAATTCCTTGGACATTCGTGCTGTTACCTATTCTGGGACTAATACATGTCGCGCTGCTTTTCGGATTGGCGCTTTTGCTTGGATCGATAACACCGTATTTTCGGGATACTCCAGAGTTCCTGCGTGTTTTTACAACCGTCAACGCGTTCTTGATCCCAACAATGTACCTTCCTCAGTGGGTGCCGTCCAAACTACAGTTTATTCTTTATATCAATCCGTTCAGTCATTTGATTTGGTGTTATCAGGACGCCATCTATTTTGGCTCGATTGAGCATCCTTGGTCATGGCTGCTAACATTGCTTTTCTCAGTTGCAACGTTAGCGGCCGGCGCGGCCGTATTCATCCGCTTGCGCCATCATATCGCTAGCGTGCTTTAAGCTGGAAAATCAACTCATGTCGATGCCAGCAATCAAAGTTGTCGGTCTTACCAAGGACTTTGAGGTCTACGATAAGCCAAGCGACATCGCTCTGGAAATCTTGACGCGAAAGAAAAGGCATCGCACCTTTAAGGCCTTGGACGACATTTCGTTTGAAGTCGAGCACGGTGAAGTTCTCGGCATTATCGGCTCCAATGGCGCCGGAAAAAGTACTCTGCTGAAGATTATCACAGGCGTGTTGGATCCAACTGCCGGAAGCATCGAAATCAGCGGTAAGGTCACAGCCATTTTGGAACTCGGCCTCGGGTTCAATATGGAATACACGGGACGTGAGAACATACGTTTGAGCGGCCTTCTTTATGGGATGACCCAAGATGAGGTCGAACGAAAGCTGGATTCGATTATCGATTTCAGCGGGCTCGCCGATTTCATCGAATTGCCAATCAAGACCTATTCAAGTGGCATGTTCGCACGACTCGCATTTTCCATTGCGACGGCTGCAGATCCCGAAATTCTGATTATCGACGAAGCGCTGGCGGCTGGCGATGCCATGTTCGTTCAGAAATGTCTGCGGCGCATACGGGAGTTTTGCAATAGCGGCCGCACTGTCTTGCTCGTCTCGCATGGAACGGGACTTTTGGCACAGCTCTGCAAAAGGGTCATATGGCTTGACAAAGGGAAACTACAAGCAGTTGGACCCGCTCTATCGGTCATTCAGGCCTACGATATGGCCGCCCACGCCGGTGCCGATAGCAAGAGCTGGGTTGAAGACGTGCCCGTTCCATCACTCGCCGATGGCGAAGTAGCGGCGGTACAGAAACTAGATACGGACCCAGCGGTTGTCGATGAAGCGGCCGCAATTCCGGGCCCAGCTAAGTTGGGCGGCATGCAGGGCGGCAGCACGAAAAAGGTTTTGAAGCGGGGTCCGTTCTTTATTGAATCTGTGGATCTGCTGGATGGAACGGGAAAACGAACAACCACATTGGTTACGACACAGCCATTTTCTCTGGCGGTGCATTACAAATGTGCTGGTGAAATACCCAAAGGCACGCTTGGCGTAGCCGTAGCAGTAAACCGGCTACACGATCTCGCTCCTGTGACCCAGTGGTTCACTCAGAACATTATGCCAAACGAGAGACGAGAGGATTATGACAACGCAATTATACGTATCACTCCGGCACGGCAAGGGACAATCCTACTCGGATTCCCATACACGCCGTACTGTGCAGGCGAATACATATTGTCAATCGGCTTGCTAGCGAATGAACCCGCAAATTGGGAATTCTACGAATACCGCCATCTTTGGTACCCTTTCAGTGTTGATGATGGCGGCCTGGGTGTCGGAGCACCGATGTTCTTCAGGCCTAGTTTGGTGCACTCGAAGATTGGCGAGTTATCGATACCCGCCAAGCCTCAAGACGAATCTAGTGAGGCCGAACTCGCGCCTGACGCCGCACCCGGCGAGACTGCCGATCCTGCTTTAATGACGACGCTCCGCGAAGAAATCAACGCAATTTGCCTGGGCAAGGGCGGGTACCCGGAGTCTTGGCCAAAGCACGATTCTTGTCCGTGCTGCGGGGGCGGCCCATTACGGCCGGCTTTTTCCAAGTTCAAGTTCGAGCATAAAAAATGCGATGCCTGCAACTTCGTGTGCGTCGATCCCTATCCTCCGTCCAATGTTGTGGAGGAACTCTATCGCGGTCAATACTATACTAAAGTGCGCGAACTATTCGAATTGCCGCGAGTGATGCGCGGTGAGCAATCGACTCCATTTTCCGCCCCGCGCGAAACGCTACTTGAGATCATTCGGCACATAACTGTTCACAAATTTTCCGGCCGCTGGCTTGATGTTGGTGGTGGGTTAGGAGCTTTCGCGAATTTGATAGCGCAAGGCGCTCCATCCTGGGACGTCATGCTCAACGAATTCAATTTGCGTTCGCTTGAGATCGCGGCCGATCAATACAAACTGAAAACCACAACAAGCACGGCAGATGCACTGTTTGCGCAAGGCGAGCGCTTTGATGCAATCACTTCGGTTGCGGTACTAGAACATATCGCCAATCCATTCGCGTTTCTAACCGGCTATGCCCGGCTCTTGAAGCCGGGTGGTAGTCTAGTGACTGTAGTTCCTAACTTCACGCGTCTCAGCGCCGAGGTCTCGCGCGGCTCTTCGGCCAGTGTCGCGCCTCCCTTCCATCTTTCGTTGTTCAACAAGGACAATCTTCGTCTAATATTGGAGCGGATTGAGACCTTGACGGATGTATGCATCGAGGAGGCTGGTCCGCCAGCGTTTTCATTGATACACCACATAGACTATGGCGATAGATGGGACATAAGCATACCGAGTCCTGCAGATCCGGAGCCGCGAGGCATTCTGCTAGAACCTTACGATAGCCAGCAAGCTCAAAGCCTCAATGCATTGGCAGAGGCTGATCCGAAGTTGAGCGAATACTTCTCTGAAACGGACGGCAAAATGCTGCTCGTGGCATACGCGCGCGCCAAAGGTTAGATATCGTCGTTCAAGCTTCGCGAAGAATTCGTGCGATTTCAACTGCAGATTGCCCGCAGCCGTAGTCGGCGATCTCATTGCGAGGCGAGAGGTATTTCGAGTTTGTCCAGAGCCTGTTCCAACCTGATTGAACGGTTTCTATCCATTCCGTTTCGTCCCGTAGGGTGACGCAAGGAACACGATGGAAATAGGCTTCTTTTTGCAAGCCGCCTGAGTCAGTGAAGACGGAGTTCGAATTATGGACAAGCCTTGCCATATCCAAGTAACCTAGCGGCTCGATCAGTCTGATTCCCTTAGGCTCCAGGCCGCGTGCCGTCATGAGCTTTCTCGTCCGCGGATGAACCGGCATGATGATCGGCTGATCGGCAGCGGCCCGTTCGAGCCACGCGATAACGGCATTGAAGCGCTCCGGCTCGTCGGTATTTTCGGCGCGGTGGATCGTCGATACGGCATAACTGCGCGGTTTCAGCTTGAGTGTCTCCAAGATATTAGACCGCTCTTCACTGCGTTTAATGGCAGCTAGTGTTGTGTCGAACATGACGTCGCCGACCTTGTGAACGCCTTTGGTTATGCCCTCGAGCGCCAAATTATCAACCGAGGTCCCCGTCGGGCAGAATAGAAGCGCGCTAAGGTGATCCGCGACAACGCGATTGATCTCTTCCGGCATCCGCCGATTGAAGGACCGCAGTCCGGCTTCGACGTGCGCCACCGGAATATGGAGTTTTGAGGCCGCGAGTGCCCCTGCAACCGTTGAATTCGTGTCGCCGTAAATCAAAACCAAGTCGGGTTTCTCTGCGACGAGCGTCTCCTCGACGCGCTCGAGCATGCGCCCGGTCATCGCGCCGTGTCCGAGACTGTTTACTTCGAGATTGTAGGCGGGCTTGGGGATGTCGAGTTCGTCAAAAAAGACATCCGACATTAAGGCATCGAAGTGTTGTCCCGTGTGCACCAATACTTCTTCGATGCCTGCCTCGCGTAAAGCGCGGCTGACAGGAGCAGCTTTAATGAACTGAGGGCGCGCGCCAACGATTGTAAGAGCGCGAGAGACGCTGGGCACTGGCTTAGGCTCCTCGTAAAAATGTTGACATCGCCTATGCGGGTGGGCCCCATAGAATCGGGCCGGCGAACAATCGGGAGTGGCGGGACTACTTTATCAGCTCGCAGTATATATCGAGCCCAACCCATGGGCCTGCCCGGTTGCAGGCCAATTGACGCGGCATTGCCCTGAAAATGAACTCTTCGCCGATGTTTTCGCGGTGCACCGTGCATTTCGACCAGCGGGCGGTCATCCGCTTCATTTCAGACGCAGACGTGAAAGCCGTTTCGGGAGCTCCTGCGCCATCCTTCGTGGAGGCATCGTAATGCGCGCGTTCTTTGTCCGTTATAATTGAAGGCCGCGAACCAATACCAAATTTATCAGCAAAAAACTGCGCGAGTGTCGGGCCAGGCACATAGATCCAACGACGATACGAATATGCATAGTAGACCATCACCATGGCGCGCCCGCCTGGTTTGAGCACGCGCCAAACTTCGTCAAGGGCGCGCTGGAGATTGCCGGTGTGGTGAAGGCAACCAATAGCTACTGCGTGGTCAAACGTTTCGTCGGCAAATGGTGCTTCTAGCACACTTCCTTGGATCGCCTGTCCCGCGAGGCGGCTCTGCTTTAGGCGGTGATTGACCATACCAACAGGGCCCGCCGCAATGTCAAGACCGCTATAGATTGCCTCAGCCTCGGCAAGCATTTGAGATACGGTTCCATAACCCAGGCCAACTTCGAGAACCGTTTTCCCTTTCATATCGCCAAATGGGATGTGACGATAAAGGTAGGGATAAAAATCCATGTACCATCGGTCAAACTTCTCCAGAGAATCTTTGCTCTGGTCTGTCACACCCAGTTGCCTGGCGAGCTGCGAACCGCACAGTTCATCCCAGAACCTGCGGTTTTTCTCGTCGATCTCTGCCTGATTGATTGCTGTTTCCATGGCCGCTACTGAACCTTGAGTCATTGACGCCTCTTGGATGCTTTGGGCCAAATTCAATCACCAGGGGCTCCCTGCATCCTGGTCTGGCCGCCCCCGCAGAGTATGATCTTAGCAGAGAAAATCGCTCAAACAGCGCCCAATGGCAATCCCAATATCCCCAGGCTCCGCACCTTTACAGCAACCCATTTTTAAGCTCGTTTCGCGCTCCAGCGCCCTATCCACATGCCATTTCAATACAAAAATTATGGACGGCCGACTGTTCGCATCTATACCTCACGCAGGCGTGGACTTATAGCGTTCAGGAGTCGCGCAGCATTGGATTGCTGGTGTGGGTTGTCCGTAGTAGAAAAATGGCGCGTCAACGTTGAGAGCTATAGACATTAATGTCCCGGAAATTGCTTGTCGCATATTCAACGACGAGTACGCACGTCCAGACGACGCTCGACTATCTTACCGCTTTCAAGGACTATAGCGGATACGAAACGACCTATCTGCATGTCACGCATCAAGCCCATATGGCCATGGATTTCGATGCGGCCGGATATGATGTCGTGTTTCACAATTACTGTTCGAGGTTTTGTTTTGACGGCTACGTGTCGTCATCGTACAGCACCGTGCTCAAGCGCTTTTCTGGATTGAAGGTGCTCGCGGTTCAAGACGAGTACGACCATACGAATAAGTTAAAGTCCGCCATCAAGGATCATGGATTCCACATTGTTCTGACGTGTGTTCCGCAAGATGCGCTAGAGTTCGTCTATCCTTCCTCGGAATTTCCAGGTGTGAAATTCATTACGGTCTTTACGGGATACGTTCCCGAGGGCTTTGCCAAGGCGCACCGCGCGGTTGTTCCTCTAAGAGAGCGGCCGATTACAGTTGGTTATCGCGGACGCGACATCGGTGCGCGCTATGGACGCTTGGGTTTCGAGAAGTTTGAAATTGGCCGGCGCATGAAGGAGATTTGCGATTCCTTTGGTGTTGCGAATGACATCGCGATGACGGAAGAAAGCCGGATCTACGGCACGGCCTGGTTCGACTTTATCGGCAATTGCCGCTCGATGCTGGGTTCGGAATCTGGATCGAACGTATTCGACTTTGATGGGTCCGTTCAAGCAGAATACAATGGTATGACGAAGCGCTTGGGTAGAGTTCCTACCGCATCCGAATTCTTTACTGTCGTAGCTGAGCGCGATAAGCAAATCGATATGGGACAAATTTCGCCCCGAATCTTCGAATGCGCCGTGATGCGCACGCCAATGGTGCTCTTTCGCGGCCGCTATTCTGATGCCATCGAGGCTAATATGCACTACATTCCTCTGGAGTTAGATTTTTCAAATGCTAGCGACGTAATTGCGCGCCTCGATAATATCGAAGCGTTAGAGCTGATGGCCGAGCGTACTTTTCAGCACTTGGTGGCCTCAAGTTTGTTCAGCTACCGGACATATGTACAAAATCTCGTGACACAATTTGAGGTGTGCATCGCAACTTTGCAGCGAACAACCGCGGCCCCTGAACCTCATTTTTCTGTCATTCCCGATATACATCAACGAATTCTGCTTGAGTTACCGACTGCGCTTCCTAAGGGCATGGACGACTACAGGGCCAAGCAGCAGGCGCTCGCGAATGTAACAACTTTTCAGGCGCAGTTATTTGGCGCAAAGTCTTGGGCCAAGCTTTCTCATCATCAACCTGATGAGTTTGAGCACTTTTCTCAAATAGATGCCGTTTATGACGCCCTCGTTCAGAAAAATCTAAGTGAAGTACTACGTTTCTTGAGACTTTGGAACAAGCTCGCGTCGTGGAACGTGCCTGTGGAGACGGCCGAAAACGATTGCAGTATGGCAGATTCCAAAAGGCAATTTGAAACCCAGGTCCGTAACTTCTTGGAGATGCGAGAATACTCCCGGCGTGCGCGCGCTGAGCTTACGGAGCAGCTAAATGTAGCTCGTGCTGCGAACCAACTGGAGGGTCTGAATTCGATTTTCTTGTCTCTTGCGAAACTAGATCAGACATGGGTTACCTCATACTTCGGGCTGTTCAATGAAATTATGGAGTCCCGCCAGGCATGCGTTCGCGCAATTGATGCAATGGCCAAGCGCCAATTTGCAGGAAATTCAGTTTTGTGGGGTTATTACAGGCTGAGCCGGGCCATCATCAGGTCAAAAGGCTCTAAGATTGAGTTAGTTCGGGCAGTCGCAGGAAGAATTCCTGGGGCTCGCCCTGCATGGGGACTCGCACAAAAAGCCGCACGCAAGTTGCCGCGTGCTTTCATAAGGAAACTTGATTAGGAAGCGCCTCGGCGCGGGTAGTCATGGCGGAATTTATTCCGCCCGCCCAAAAAGTAACCGCTGCACGAGTGGTTTGATTCTAATGAACGCCAAAGCACCGAGTCCGGTTACGCGCCCCGCCACAGGTGCAGGCAAGACTCGATACAAAGTATCAGATAGGCGCCGCGCCATTTTTTGTAACATCACGGCCCATGACATTGCACGGACCCTTGATTTCGCCTTATGTGCCGCCGCTTGTTCTAGTCTGATAAATTCGGATTCCAGACTTAATGTGTTCGCGCCGATGGTTTTTAACGCCGGCTGCGAAATCCTTGCCTTTTGTTTGAGCTCGACAGAAATGACGGCATCAAATTGCGCGACGAAAGCTCT
Organism: Hyphomicrobium sp.; assembly: GCA_031373745.1. Lineage (GTDB taxonomy): Bacteria > Pseudomonadota > Alphaproteobacteria > Rhizobiales > Hyphomicrobiaceae > Hyphomicrobium_B. Next base: position 41,074 of record JANMNH010000095.1, read on the forward strand.
GTACGTCCATTGTTGCGAACACGCGATGTCCTCGTAAGCAGCCTGAATGACCTTGTGTGCCCTGTTAGGGTCTCGAATGATCGAGATAACTTCATCCATGTTTGAATGATCACGGGCTAGTGGGACGTAGTGCCGGTCGGGTTCGAGAACTCCCGAATAGTCGCCGGGATATAGGATCATGAGCGTCCTTAATGCAGCGGCTTCGAAGCATCTGGGGGAGATGACGTGAATGACCGTACATCCGTCACCGTGCAGGAAGCGGCCTTGAATTTCGCGAAAAGTAGCGTTCGGGTGATAACGCTCGTACTCTTCGACCTGGCGCTGGATGTTACCTGAAAAATCTATGAAGCTTGCGCCACTTTCGGTTCCGAGAACAGCCTTTGAATTTGCAACAAAGTTGATCCAAGATTGTCCGTAGATACGGGAATTCTCTGACATTGCGATATCGCATGTCAGTTCGTAGCGTGCGCTGTCGTTCAAGAACCTTTCGCCGATGATCCATTTTTCCTGGCCGAATTCTCCAAGCCAGCTTGGAACGCGGCGGGCCCGGTAGGACACGTCAATCGGACGTGCTGCGTAATCAGGAACCCGCCTGGCAAGTAACTCAGTTGGCACAAATCCGGTCAGAGTCTGTTCGAAGCGAATGGAATCAAACAACGGTTCTTTATAGATTTTTCGAATGACATCTCGATTGACGACGGTGAAAACGACGGTAACTCCCAGATCCCGTACAGCAACAGCCGTACGATCGACCCACCGGTATTCGTCTTGTATGAAGAGCACTTTTGGGCCGCGAAAGGCAGCGAGCCTTGCAAAAAAGTCTTGAGGCAGAAAACCCGATAGAGCGATCACGATCGAATAGTGAAAAACGATAGCATCGAAATAATCGAGATTGACTTCAATCTCGGATGCCGCTCTGGAATCCATGACCACAACGCGCGAAACGCTAAACAGTTGAAAAGCACGAATATGCTCATCGACAGTCCCGGTATGCCTTGCGGCATCATCGCAGAGCAGGAGTACGTTTGGGCGTCTCATTGTCCGACCATTTTTAGAGTCAAGGTGCACCCTTGACTTGGTAGTATGCTTTCCGGAGATCACAGCGTTTGTTGTGGTGCCGTGATCATAGCTTTTTCACCTTATATTGACGGAACTGCAAGCCTCGGACTTAAATGACGGGCGTTCTCTTAAAAAATTCCAATTTCCAATGCGGGGATGACCGGAGGTTAGTGCCAAAGACATTGCTAGTGGCTCAGACCCATGATCAATGTTGCCGAAAAGTTAGCCAAACTTGAAAAGTCAAAAAACCTTGATGCCGAACACAGCAAATGTAAACCGCCCAAGTCATGCGCTTCGCGCCTTGATCTTGACTCTTAGCTATCCCCACCGCGCATCGTATTACGACGACTGGCGCAATGCGTTCGAAAGGAGCCCATTTTTCGAATGTTCCGTGGAAAATATCCTGGGAATACAGACGAAAGATCTAGAACGCAGGATCCGGGATTTTGATGTCATCATCCTTCTGCACAGCTGCGGCAGTGATACTTTAGAATATTTGAACCCTTTGGCACCCGTCCTAGCGCGCAGGTCGCGTGCAAAACTGTTCGCATTTGTCGGTAACGAATTTAACTCGCCCTACGTCTCGATGGCGCAGAGAATTTCCTTCTTGAAGGAGACGGGTGCGGACTTTGTGGCCACTCAGCTACTTCTTGATGCTGGAAAATTTCTCTACGAGCGATCGCAATGCCGCGTCGTTTCGGTCCCGCATGCTCTAAACCCAGATGCTTTTTCACCTGGTAAGGGGCATGCGGTTCGGGAAATCGATCTTGGGTACCGGGGTTACCGCTATCCACCTTATCTCGGAGACAATGATCGCAATCGCATGATCGATAGTGTTTCCGCGATTGCGCGCTCGCGTGGCTTAAAGACCGACATCAGCGAGGATGCGCGGTTGGATCGGCAACAGTGGGCGGCCTTTTTAGGCAATAGCCGGGGTACAATATCTACTGAAACGGGCAGCTGGTTCTTGTCGCCGGACGATGCGCTGATGCAGGAGATACACCGGTATCTTAGGTCCAAGGACCGGCGGCCTGTTCTAAAGAACGACGGAGTGTTGCGAAGTCTGGCCCGCCGGCTGCCAACTGCGGTAAAGTCCGTACTTTGGACCTTGCTCAAGAAGGGCCCCGTTGGATTCGAAATGTTTGAGGATTTCAATGTCAGTTTTTCGGAGTTGAACCAGAAATTCTTCAAGCATCACCCTCGCGCACAGGTTTACAGCAAAGCAATTTCATCCCGGCACTTCGATGCCGTCGGCACAAAAACCTGTCAGATCATGCTTGAGGGACGTTACAACGATATTCTTCAGCCTGGCCGGCACTATATTTCCGTTAAATCAGATCTCAGCAATCTTGACGACGCTATCGAGCAATTCATGGACCTAAGGGCATCGGAAGAAATCGCCGCCGCAGCCTATGATCTGGTCATGAGTGAGCATACCTATCAGCATCGCGCTAAACAGGTTTTCACGATGCTTGGCGCTCTACGTTGACAAGAGTGCCGATTTCAAGCCTGCAATAATTGTGTCTTGATCGCTTGGCGCCAAGTAAGGGTGCATGGGAAGGCTGAGTACTTCGCGGGGCAATCTCTCGGATATAGGTACCCCGCCGGTCGCCACGGGAAACGTGTTGTAGGCAACCTGTTCATGCAAGGCGCGCGGGTAATAAATTTGTGTTGGTATTCCCTGACCGGCGAGTTTGCGCGCGATCTCATCGCGGCGTCCGGCATCGACAATTAGCGTGTACTGAGCCCATGCCGACGTGATGCCGTCCGGGAGCCGGGGGACCTTGGAATGATGTTCTAGTCCGTGGGTATATCGATCTGCGACAGCCTGCCGGAGGCGGAGTTCGTCGCCGAATATTTTCAATTTTTCGATTAGAATTGCGGCTTGGATGGTATCTAAGCGTCCATTTATACCGATGCGCACGATGTCATATTTGTCGTCGCCTTTTCCGTGGAGCCGGATCGAACGCATGACTTCAGCCAGCTCGTCGTTGTCGGTAAAAATCGCGCCACCGTCCCCGTAGCAACCCAAAGGCTTGGCAGGAAAAAAGCTTGTCGCAGTTGCAAATCCGAATGTGCCAACCTTGCGGTGGCCGATGGCGCCGCCAAATCCTTGTGCTGCGTCCGAAATCACAAAGAGTTCATGCGCATTGGCAAAGGCCGAGATTGCGTCATAGTCCGCGGGCTGGCCGAATAGATCAACTGCGATGATTGCACGAGTTTTGAGACCTGCTGCCTGTGCGGCGCCCATTGCGGCTGAAAGGCTCGCCGGATCGACATTGAAGGTACTCTCCTTCACGTCGCAAAAAACCGGTGTGGCGCCAAGGAGAGCGATAACCTCTGGAGTTGCTGTGTAAGTGAAAGCGGGGCAGATCACAGCGTGGCCAGGGCCAATACCCTGAGCCATCATGATGATGAGCAGCGCATCGGTGCCGCTTGCGCAGGAAATGGCATGTTTGGCGCCGCAGAACTTGGCGAGCATTTCCTCAAGTTCGGCAATTTCGGGCCCCATGATGTAATTGCCGTGATCGAGAACGCGCGTGATTGCGGCATCAAGCTGGCTTCGAATGCGCGCCTGCTGGGCCTTTAGATCGATAAAAGAAATCTTGGGAACAGGCTTAGGCTGGCTCAAGGCGGCCATCGAGCGTCTCCTTATAGCGTGTTCCATTGATCGGACAGATTAGGTCAGGTCCAAGCCGCGCGCCTTGCTCGCTCATCCAACCCTTCCTTACCGCTGGCACTCCCATCATGAGCGCATAAGCCGGCACGTCGCAGGCAACGACTGCGCCAGCGCCGATGAAGCAGTATTCGCCGAGTTCATGCCCACAAACAATTGTTGCGTTGGCGCCAATAGAAGCGCCCCGGCGAACCAGTGTTTTGCGGAACTCACGCTTGCGTTCAATTTCGGCCCGGGGATTATTGACATTCGTGAAGACACAGCTAGGGCCGCAAAATACGCCGTCTTCTAGCTCGACACCCCTATAGAGGCTCACGTTGTTTTGGATCTTGCAACGGGTACCAACGCGCACGTCGGGACCGATGACGACGTTCTGGCCGATCGTGCAATTCGCGCCGATATCGCAGTTCTTGAGAATGTGCACGAAATGCCAAATGCTCGTGCCCGGTGCGATCCGGCACGGGTCGTCGATGTAGGCGCTTTCGTGGATCGAAACATCCGGAAAGCGGGGGTCCTTGACGATTTGCGAAGATGTCTTAGGCGGGCCAGCCATATTGGTAGCGGCTTTCGTTTGAGTGGACCTGGGCGAGCATCGGGTGCTGTTCGCCTTTGCTCAGTTCAATTGGTGCAGACCGGATCTGGGCCACTGTTTCGATCGAAGGCCGCACATCGTCGAGTGGAAATCCGTTCCCAGAAAGGATGCGGCGGTAGCTATCGGTATGGAGATCGGTAAAACCCTCCGAGAATTCCATCTCTTGGCCGTCAACCATGATCGAACGGAAGGTGCGTTGTTTCTCCCCCGCGCCGGCCGGGACGTCCTTCACGTTAATTGAAAGGAACCATCGCACGCGAGCTTTTTCGTACTCCAGATATCCCGAAGCGCAATCCATGGCGCGGTGATGCACGACATTTTTTTGCAATTTGCCGAACACGAAACTCAGCATATCGTAGAAGTGCACCCCGATATTGGTGGCAATGCCACCCGATTTGGCCTGATCTCCTTTCCAAGAGATGTAATACCAGCGGCCGCGCGACGTGATGTATGTCAGATCGACATCATGAATTTTTCCAGATTTGTCTGCAGCTATCTTGTCTCGCAGCGCAATGATTGCCGGATGAAGCCGCAGCTGCAGAATGGTATTGACCTTCCGTCCGGTCTCCTTTTCGATGATCGCAAGGCCGTCGATGTTCCATGGATTCAAGACCAGGGGCTTCTCGCAGATAGCATCGGCGCCAGAACGCAAAGCGAAGCGGACATGCGCATCGTGCAAGTAGTTGGGCGAGCAAATGCTGACATAGCGAATTTGTTCGCCCTGCCTGTGGCAACGATCGACGTATCGATCGAATCTCTCGAACTCCGTGAAAAATCGCGCGTCTGGGAAATGGCTGTCCATGACGCCCACCGAGTCGGCCGGGTCATAGGCCGCGCGCAACGTTCCGCCGACGTCCTTCATTGCCCGCATGTGCCGCGGCGCGATGTATCCGGCAGCGCCGATGAGTGCGAAGTTGAGCCCCTGAGATTCGGTCGCCACGTCTGCTCCCTCGTATAGTCATACTAGGTCCGGACCATCGGAATACTAAATTCCGTATCTGGTATTTTCCGGTGATTACGGCGATCTCATACAGCATTGCACGCCGCACTAGTCAACGGAGCGGGGCAATTGGTAGTGGGTCAGTTTGAAATTTACCGTGTCAAAGATGCGCAATGTCGAGCGGCTTGACCGGCATTGTCGGTGTCATAGGCGCGGACGCAGCTGTGGAAAGGTGAAAAGTATATTTGCAGACCAACAGCGATCACTATCGCTGCGGAAATTATTAAGCCGAGCTTGACGTAGCTGTCCATTCCTCACCCTGCGATTGCTTGCTTCCTGTACGGACCTCGCGCCTTCGGCAACTTGGCCGCTTCCTTTGCTTCGACAATACCAACAATGTCCAAAACATCCCACAAGCGATCAGTGACACCCGCCGCCATAGCTGGCGTGACGCGAAGCGTCTTATGGATGCGGCAGAAATTGTAATAAACAAAGTGCAGCGCCACCGCGTTCGCGTGTGCCTCGAACTTCTTGCTGAATGCGTTCGTAAGCCGAGTGAACCGGCGCATGTGCATCCGCATCGTGAGGTTTTGCCTCTCAACAAATGACGTTGAGACATGGTCCTCGTCAGGCTGACCAAACACCCGGGTCTTTGTTGCGCCAGTGCATTCAGCGGGACTGTACCGACCTTTCGCGCTCTCTGGCGCATCTCCATAATGCTTCACTAACTGGGCGTAATCGACTCTTCCATTAAATGCCGCGTCTACGGCCTCAACGTAGGCTCGAAGTCCATCGCTAGTAAGCTGGATACGGCTATCAATGCGAGATGCAACATCGCACATAAATTGATATGCGCAGACCGAGTTACGACCTCCCACAAGCCAACTGACTGCAAGCTTCGTGTCCGCATCGATCGCTGTCCAGGTCCACGTATCACCAGCAGCGCCAGGCGCGGACTTGGCGTCTGCAATATTCTTCTGCTTTGCGTATGTAAACGACCATATTTCATCGACTTGAACGCGCTTGCAGCGAAGGTTGCGAACCGTTTTGTCGTGGTACTCGGCGCAGACAAGCCCGATATCGTTTAGTAGCTTTGCGACGGTGTTTTTGGAGACGCCAGTGACCCGTGTGATGGCGCGTATGCTCATGCCCTCACAAAGCAATTGCAAGATTTGAGCGCGCTTTTCTGGGGTCAGCTTGTTCATGACCTCGAAGATAGGCGGTTTTGCTTCAGCGGTCAAGCATAAAAGGTCAGTTTCAATCTAATTTATTCAACACCCAACTGATTATGTCGCGATCCTCGGCGTACCGCACTACTGTTTTTTTGGTCAACTCTGCTCGATAGGGAGCTGGAATTGTTCTCTCGACTGCTCCATCAAAGTCTTCTGACCACCGACCAGATACGAATTCCCCATTATCCCCTTCAAGTACGAATGTTTTCGTCTTTGTATTCCAGGCAACGAGAGTTCCGTAGATAACCTGAGGATCGAAGGTAACATCACTCTCATCTTCAATGAGTCTGCAAATCTCCGCGAATTCTGGCGCTTGGGTCGTGACTTCATCCACTGTTAAGCCGTCTCGTAACCACTTCACATCAGCGCCTAGGCCGTAACTGCTATGGGCCTTTGATAAACTGTGAAGCTTCCTTACGACTGGTGTTCCAAATCGACTTTTGACCTCAACTAAATCAGCATTGCTGCGTGACTCAAGAATTTTAAATACTTCTTGAACCGCCGAGTCGAGTTGAGATTGCGAAAGTAGGAAACGGTCATTGGGAATTGTTAGGACAATTCCTAGAGAGCCCGCATATGCGTATCCGAAATTCAACCGGGTAGTCTCGGCCACGTCTTGGCTTATTTTAGCAGAGGCCTTCGGTTCTCCCGAACGGATCGAGCTGAAAACTAAGCTCAATATATCTTGAAAGTCGTGCCACGCTGTTGTGACCGCAGATAACGCGTAAGCATTAGTGTCGTCGGGTATGAGCTTGTAATCACACACATCAATAAATTCTCGTTGCGACACCTCAATAAATTCGCTCTTCAACATGTCTCTGCGATTTTCAAGGGATTCAAGGCTCAACCGAAGCGCAACAGAAGGATGTGTGCCACCGTCTCGTAAAACGCTAGCGATCGTCGCTTCTACGTCGTTGATGCGGTCTAATATCGATCGAAGTGTGCTCATGTGCCCACCTCAATTACTGCAATACCTTTCGGCTCCTTCTTGACGTAGCTAAATCCGAAATCCTTTTGCCATTGCGCATGAATTGCCATACTTGCCGCATACTCGGGGTCAGATGCGTCCGTCGAAAACATTACAAAACTATGCAGACACTCCGGCTTCCGGAATTCTCGGTTCTTAAGCTTGATTACAAGCTCAAGCTGCTCACTCGTCAAAGAGTTTAAGACCGTATTCGGAAAATCTATAACGAAGTCCACGTCACCTGGATCAATCTTTTCAGTTAGAAAGCTACCGTCTACCCAGACATCGCCCCGAAGTCCAAGATTGCGAATCTTTCCTAGCAGAACAGAAAAGTTGTTCCACAACTCGCCCCTTTTTCCAGAGAGTGGAAAGCGATCGACGACAAGCGTCTTTAGCTGCTCCATAGTCATCTTATGAAGCCCCGGCGTCAGCAGCGGCGGATATTCGTCTTTACTCGTCATGAGCCAAGACCGGTCACGGCTTTTTGCCGTACCTTGCTTGCGCCGCTTTGCGTGCAATCTCGCTACGCTTTTCGGGAGTAAGCGATTCGGCCCGGGCCTTGCCGCCCTTGAGTCCTCCCCGACGTCCGAGGCTGACAGCCGCAGCGTCCTTATCTGTTCTGGTCGCAGCCGATCCTTCCTCGTCGCCAGTCGCAATGGCGACGATGCGCTTGGCAAGCTGATTTGTGTCGCGGGGCATTCTTGAGCGGTCAGGCATTCGCCTAACCTGTCATGCCAACCAGCGCTGTCAAGGAGGGTCATATTTCAAACTGACCCACTACCGGGCAATTTCCTGTGCCGATAACTGGCGATTGGCCGCTTCATATGCCGGGGGGCGGACCGTAGACCTAACACTCGGAAACTTGGGTACTTAACAAATGAACCTGCACCCTGATGCCGATTTCAGAAGGTTCGGCTACTACTCTCGTCTAACCCGCTTCGGCCAAGATCAAATCGGCAAGTGTGCCGACGCGAAAGTCCGAAAACGTTTCGTCAATCGCCGTTAGTTTCTTGCCGATGCGGTTCTCAAGTTGGAGCAGGAAGTTCATCAGGTCCAAAGAGTCGACGATCCCGTCCTTGATGAGATGACTTTTCTCATCGAGTTTATCGACTTTCTTCGACAACACCTCGGCAAGAGCTGCCCTGATGTGTTCTAATGCGATATCCCTGCTCACGAGAAGGTTCCAATCAATCTTAGATAATCGAATTCTTCTACAGGCGCGTCCAGCATTGTCAATGCGTCAACACCAGGCTGCCCCATGACAATCCCACACCAAAGCCCGAGATAAGAACACGTTTTCCACGAAGTCCGTCTGGATCGTCCATTTTCTCTTCGAGAAGTAACGGGATCGACGAGGAGACTGTGTTGCCATAGGCGGCCAAATTGATTAGCAGCTTTTCGCTAGGAATCCGGGCCGCCTTGGCAAGTTGAAGCAGCATGTAGAGACTGCCCTGGTGGAGTGCAAAGGAATCTATGTCATCAAGCGTCAAGTTGTTGCGCTCAAGCGCGCGATTTATGCTCGACGGCACCTCGGTCATAACAAAATTGAATACTCCGCGTCCATTCATATGCAGGTAGTAGTCTGCGGCCTTCTCAGCCGAAACGTGTGGGAACGGACGATGCAGTGCTGCAATTGAATCGGTTGCCCGGCCGCGCCTGACGATCAGATTGTCGCCGCCGGAGCCATCGGTTCCGAAGTCGCCTTGACCGATCTCGCCTGAACCTTCGGCGTCGAGCAAAGTAGCCGTGGCAGCATCTCCGAACACGGAGATCGTAGACTTATCGGTACGGTTCATGATCTTAGAATACGGATCGCATGTGACGATCACAGCGCGCCGGTACCCTTGCACGAGCATAAAGCCCTTCGTGGTCACGAGTGCATATGGGTATCCCGAGCAACCGAGTGACAGATCATAAGAGGCTACGGATTTTGGAGCACCGAGCGCGGCCAAGAGCAAAGCGGAATTTTGCGGAATGCCATGATCTGGTGTCTGGGTCACAAACACCAGCAAATCGATCTCGCTTATCGAGAGTCGAGTTTTCTCTAGGAGCCGTTCAACGGCGGTTTGTGCCAATCCCACTCCGGTTTCGTTTTCTGCCAGAAATGCCCGGCTGCTGACCCCGACTTTGTCTCGAATGAACGCCGGGTTCTCGCCGACCCATTGCGCTATCTCTTCTGCATCGTAACGTTGATTGGGCACGGCTGAGGCAATTGCTCGAATTTTCATGGTCATGCTCCGCTATTTCGCGACCCGGCAGGAGAACCCGATGTTGAAAGGTGTAATGGCGGCAGATGCGCCGAAATCGATGCGACTAAGCGTCAAGAGCCGGCCTTCTTGTGCCCGCTCGAGGAGTGGCCGCACGGATATAGTCGCCTCCGATTGATACGGCGCCGATAAGGGAAGCCGAACCGAAGCAAGTCCTGTAAACCAAATGTCCTGTACGTCTCGATCAATGTGAGCGTGAAGCCGCTTCACGATCTCAATTATTGCCGCAATGCATGACTCGTGCGTGCCGTCGATCAAGTAGGTTGCAGATCCGGCAAGCCGGCCGTCGCACGTGAAGTCTTTAATGCGGGAAGGGGCGTCTTGAATTCTCGGCGCGGGCTCGCCGCCAACTTCCTGAAACCGAACGGTCTGCACTCCGTCCGCGCCGTCGTACCGCGCTTCGCCAATCCAATTTGCAGCTAGGCCGTCAATTTCGGGATTTGCCACGGCCACAACGCCGCAATCCGTTATTTTCAGAAATTTTGCTGCGATGAGACACAACTGTCCGGTGTTTGTGCCCGATTGAAGCCATTCTCCCGTTCGGCCGAGAATTTGCGAACCCTGAACGTAGGTTCGGCTGCCCCTCAGATAGACTTCAAGCTGCTTACGTTTTGTCATCATATCTGCGACTTCCTGGCTTGTACCCACGACCAGTTAGCAAAGCGCCGTTCGCATCTCAATGAATATGAGCGAGCAAACTGAGGCTGTGGCTCGTCTTCAGGGAACTCCCAAAAGTGCTTGCTTTGTAAAAGTCCAAGCAAGCGGGTAATTGTGCGGGAAGGCGACCAGATTGTTGACAGTGCCAATAAAGAGCAGAACCGAGGCCCAGCCTGCGATACCGAGTGCCTTGGAGGACTTTGGGGCCGACTTCAATTTTTTGAATAATGCCGACCTGCGAAGGCTATCGTAAAAGACGAGTGCCCCTCCGTGAGCTAGGGCCCACAGAAGCCAGTTTATGTTTACCGCATGCCACAGGCCGATCATCAGCATCGTCGCAACGGACCCGAGCCATACGCGCCGCGAGCGGATCATGATCGGGGTAAAAACGTAGTCGCGCGACCAGTTTGATAACGACATGTGCCAACGCCGCCAGAAATCGGCGATGTTTGTCGCGAGAAGCGGATAGTTGAAGTTGTCGATGACGTGGTAACCGAGAAGCCGGCCTAGGCCTTTGGCGATTTCGGTGTAAACGACAAAATCGAGGTAATGATAGACGATGCTTATGAAACCGTGCCCGGCGAACAGGCCAAGACGCGGCCCCACGCTAAAGCTTGCGACTGCGGGCACTAGATCGGTGCGGATCGGCATGATGATGCCTTGCAGCAGCACGTAATCGACAAGGGCCATCTTGGCCAGCACGATGAGCGCGAGTTTGGCATAGAGTTGCGGCACACTCTGCGGCTCGACTTGGACGGAGCGGAAATCGGCGTACTTCTGAACGGGACCTGCAAAAAAGATCGGCACAAAATAGATGTACGTAAAGAACGGGAGTATTCGGATATCGGCATAGTCGGGGTTTTTCCGGCCGATTTCGATCACAACCGATATGAGCCGCAGCACGTAGTAGGACAAGCCGACGATGACTATCGGCTGTGGCGACCAGTTGGCAAATACCGTTTTGGCCGCGATTAAGGTGACAACCGAGGCTGCCGTGAAGAGCAGCACCTGCTTGGAGATGTCGAGCCTGTCCCTGTACCCAGAAAATGCATAGACCGCGCTCGTCAACACAAACATCAGCAGCGCCGAGCGCCAATCGAGCCAGGCGATAAGTGCCGCGCAAACGGCAAGGAGGATGCCCTGCCGGGCGACTTCGTTGATTTTGGAACGGCGCAAAAGTTCAATGCCGAAAATAACCGCGAACAGCAAGGGCATATATTGGACAATGGCAAAATCGTCGAGGAGCGTCCTCATCCAACCGGAAGTCGCAAGGCCGTTCGATATCAGGTCCATCTCGGTCGCTTCCGGAGGCGTGTGCGCCGTACCATTATTGTGAGCTTGTTGTGCCGCAAGGCAGCGTTCTGACGAGATTGTTTTCGGTCACCGGGGTTGTACCGGTTGGGGCATCTACCGCGAAATAGCGAACTTCGCAGACGCCGCTTTCGCCTGGGCGCGGCAATTTGATCGTGGCGATCGACGCACCTTTAATTTCCTTGCCATTGTTCTTCAGGCTCAAAGTGCCATCTGCGCTTCTTACGATTTCCGTCGCGCGCATCGCCTGAATATAGTCTAGCCAGTCGGAGACTTTGGCGACGTGGATCAGGCCTTCGTCTCGCAGTTTGGCGAGCCTCTGCAATCCCTCGTTCCATTCGGGATTCAACGAAGCTACTTTCTTGCCATCGATTGTCGTGTAGTTGAGGGCGCTCAACCCGGGATAAAAGTGAAGTATGGTTGCGCCCCGCTCATTCAACAGCGACGCCAGAGTACTTGACCGGAGTTGTATGTCTGTAATTGGAGTGATCAAAGTTTGGAAGTATTTGATCGAATGTAATGCCGCCATGCGCGGAGCTAGCATCGGCATATCGAACACAATAGGATTTGCGGAGTTGTCCCGCAGCATGTTGAATTCGCAGGTGGTCTCGCGATTTATAGCGCCTTCTGCCCAGCAACCCGGCGATAAATCGGATCCGGACCAAGCGTAGTCAATTCCGTATTTGTCCAGATCGTCGATCAAATAATACTGAGGCTGCCGGAAATCCCAGCCATTGAAAGAAATATTGGAAGCGATGCCTCCGTGATCGGTCCAAATGCGTCCTGCAAATTTTTCCTGAAGTAGACCTAATGCTTCTCCCGGTGCCGACTGCTGATTCGCAAATGGTGTGGTACCTGCCTGGTGCGCTGCGATTTCTACAAAGCCGGTTTTGTGGTAGCTTAGAAGATCGCGGGCGAATTGGTTGTCGCTAGAAACCGTCGGCTGCGTTATTCCAATGGTGTTTTTTTGCCGATCCCGAGTTGTGAAGCTCAGTGGCTCACCTTTTAGAAATACCGTTTTGGTATAGGGAATCTGATTTCCCAAAACACCCTGACCTTCCACGATTGTTCGTTCTTTATTTCCGTACATAATCAAGGGGTCAGTTGCCGTTTCCTGGTAATCTGCATGCTCCAAGAACGTGAACGTTGCGAGTCGCCCGTCCGGCTGCCAGACTGGAAAAGAAAGTTCGTGCTGCTCAGAAACGGAAATGCGAATCTCGCGTTCTGGAACGATGTCAGTAATGGCTTGATTCCTGTAATTGCGGAAGAAGTGGATGACGTCGTTATCGATAACCACCTTCGATGGCGTGAGATCGTAACCGTAGGCTTGGCGTTCATCGGCATGGTATGAAAAAAGGTCTAGTTTCAGTTTTTGGCTTGCAGCGTTGAAATTCAAACCGATCAATTCAGCTCCCGAGATATTCAACACGCGAAATCGCCCATCGGCGAGTTCGACAGCGATTGTATGAGGGGCAAATGATCCGAGCTGCCAGGCATGATCATGCCGTTCTGATACAATGGTGTGGGTTGTTGTCAGGTGGTGTACAGCGACTACGCCGTCAATCGCCGTTTCCAACCCGGCATTGGCAATCTTGGAGCCGGAAGCGTTGCTGTCCGTTTTCGCGATGAGCCACTGCAACGTAGGACCATCATTTGCATGTGTAAGCGACTCCGCAGCGTATTTGCGAGCCGTCCGGATGCGGGTGAATTGAACTGCGAGCGCGGGAGCAGGCGAGGAGAATGTCACGTTCGGCACATTTGCCGGCAAAGGAATGTTCTCTGACAGTGTCCACATGTGCCCAGGACTAAGCGCTGTAGAAGTAACACAGACTTTTTTTGCTATTTTGGCCAAGTCGTCGGGTTGAAACGCCCATCCAAATGGGGTTGCGTAATGTTGAAAAACCTGGCGCCGAAAAACTGTTCCAGGTACTAATTCGGACGGCTGCCACTTCATCAGCAAGCCGAAGAGGTTGCTTGATTTACTCACGAACCGTAAGTTAACGAACTGCGCGCCTTCCGACTGCAAATTGTAAGTTTTTTTATCAGGATCATATTCTAGGTCTTCTGGCACAGATTCGGCCGATAATATGTCGGCGAAAGAACGCAACTCCAGTTGTAGGCCGCCGATGTTTGCGCGATCCACAGCGGCGTCTACTGAACTGTAGGTGTATTTCTTGGTTTTTATCTGGCTCAAAAGATCATCACGGACGATCTGGGAATCGTGAAGTCTGACGACGCTCTTACTGCTCCAACTGATTTTTGGCGGGTTGCCGAGTTCCCGGCCGGCTAGATGCGCGACGTCGAATTGATTGCGGCAACGGGCAAACGGCTGAAGCAGGAAGTCCTTGTAGAAGGCTTCCCCTTCCTTGTTGAGATGAACGTAATCCGAGAAGTATTTTTGATCGTTATCCTGCTCATCGATGTCGAACTGCTGGACGCGCACATTTATGTGCTTTGCTGCGAACTCATCAAACTTACGGCGGTACTCCTGGAGATATGGTAGCAATTCCCTTTCTTCCAATTCTGGAAACGGCGCCTCGGCAACCGTTAGCGTCACGCCGCGCCGGGCGGCAGTGTCGGCGATGACGCCGAGCATTTTGAAACTTTGTTCGACAGACTCGCTGAATTGAGTTTTTGAGAAGTCGCGCCAGACGCGAAACTCTTTCAATTTTTTGTCTGAAATTTTACCTTCATATTCGGAGGCCATGACTTCAGGTGTATTGCCGGCCGGCTTACCAGACGAGGGCTTCAAGCGCGAAATCGGCCGCTTGACGTTCTCATCGACAAGGTCGGTCAGATAATACGCGAAGGGCATGAATGGCTGAAACAGCCGCCAATGCGGCTGCGTCCACACCATGCCGCGAATATCACGATCTTTCTTATATTCGTCCCACAACGCATTCAAAGTGGGACTTGGCACCATGTACTTCCCGGCCACGCCTTGGAGGTAATGGTTCTCGATCATGGTCCGGTCGTACCACATGTTGGCAAACTTATGCGGTGTAATCACGAGTGTTACCGTCGAGTCTGGAACCTCCATGGTCTCGATAAGTCTCACAGCGTCCGGCAAGACTTGCGAGCCGGAGTACAGTGAAACGACTTTCGCTCGATCATCGGTTGGAAGTGACTTGGTGGCCTCGTAGAACGGTGTCGAACTCGATGGGCCGACGACAAAATGTTTCGGAGATCTTTCTTTGTTCGCGGCCACTATCCTTTGGACACCGGCTAGGGCATCACGTTGAACACCGCTCTGCCATTCGGATGGCCACTTCTTGCCGAATTTTAAGACAAGATAATCGTTGTATTTTACGAACGTGAATCCTTCGAGTGTAAAGAATGCGATTAGTAGAGCTAGGAATCGCACTTAAAACCTCCCCTAAGCGGTGCCGCAATTCGTCCGTCCAATTCTGTGTCAACTAGAACTGTACATACCGGAAGACTTGGAGGCCCTGGCGATTTGCAAGAAACATAAAAATTATCGCCCACAAGGCAATGGAGGCAACGAGGGCCCAGAAGAGGTCGCGTCCGAACCTCGAAAGGGCTTCGTTGAATAGGTTTGCAAATTTGCCTTTAATCATTGGCCCCTCCGCCCGCCCGGCGCATGCCGATGTTGCACCTTACAACTCGGCGTGCACGAGCGTTTACTAGGGTAGCGTACTGCGGGAGTCAATAAATCGGGCCACTCCTAGTAGTAATGACACACTCGTTTCTGAATGATGAGGCGAACGAGCAATTAGCTGTTCGAACTGACAGGCTTCAAATGGCTGTAAATAGCCGTAACACCGTGGCGATCATACCACGCCAGCATCCTGCGAATGGTCTGCTCGAACGAGTACTTGGGCTGCCAAGAGAATGCTGCAACCGTTTTCGAGGGATCGAGAACCACGGCGGCGACGTCGTCGATACCGGGCTCCACTTCGGGCACGGGGTCTTTCGATTCTATCTTCAAATGATCGGCCACGATGTCGAAAATTTCTTTGATTGTGTGACCCGTTCCGGTGGAAACATTGAATACGCCTGTTGGAGCATTCCCGGTCATCGCGAGATCCATAATGGAGAAGAAATCATCCATATCGATGAAATCCCGGACTGTCTTGGAACAGAAGCAGCCTTTGCCGGCCTTGAGCCTCGTGTAAAACGTGGGAATGGGTCCAATGGCCAGTCTTGGTCCCGTTACGTTTGCAAGTCTAAACGAAGCGAAGGGCAAGCCGGAATTTACGAGATAGTTTTCTGCCGCCTGTTTCGAAATTCCGTAGCTCGTAAATGGACGGGCAGGCGCTTCCACTGGAATAGGGATGGTCGCCGGCCGGCCATATCCGAGCGCGGTATGAAAATTTATGAAGCGCGTGATGTTCGACGCCTTGGCGGCCTTGATAACTTCGACGGTGCCGAGCACATTCGTGCGCGTATCTTCGATCCAATCGTCTGGGTCTTTATATGCCGCCGCCGAGTGGATGACATGCGTCGGACGAAAGTCCGCAAATGCGCGCTCGACTGTTGCCCGGTCGGCAACCGAACCCTCGACAATCGACATTTTCGGATGTGCATCGGGCAAGGATCCTCGGTTGCCCGTTGCGAAGTTGTCAATGATGAAGACGTCGTGTCCTCGTTCGAGATAGCGCTCGGCCAAGTTCGAGCCAAGGCACCCGGCGCCGCCGGTCAGCAATATGCGCATATTTAATGCTCTCAAGTCAGGTGCGGACGTCGGCCCGCGCTTCTTTTAGATGGGTGTACCCGCCCACAACGCCGGCGGTCGCCCAACGCTCAACGGACAAACGGGCGATTTCGTCGAGCGACGTGAACTCTAATTCGCCGAAATCTGCAAAAGTCCGCGATGGATCAAGCAGGATGGAAGGGGCGTCATCTGGTCCAAGCGGCTTGATCTCGGGTTCTGGGTAATCGTTGAGCTTCATCGCTCTGACGACCGAGTCGTAAAGTTCTTTGATCGCAACGTCCTTGCCGGACGAGAAATGATAGGTTCCGCTACCTTTACCGTCAGACGCCTTGACGACAACCCTTGCAAGGTCGCCCGCATAACAAAAATCGCGGCGTGCGGGTGTGACGAAGCACTTCTGTCCTTTTGCAAGCCGGCCATAGAATATCGGCAACGGGCCCGAAACGTTTCGTTCTCCAATGACGTTCGCCAACCGGAAGGTGACCCAATCGACGCCGGAAAACTGCACGTAGTTCTCGCCTGCCGTTTTCGAAATGGCGTAGCTTGAATTGACCGGATTGATCGGATGGTCGAGCCGGATTGGCTGTTGAATTGGTTTTGTGCCGTAGCACAAGGCAGTCTGAAAATAGATCAGGCGCTGAACTTTGTTGTTTTTCGAAGCTCTAGCGATATTGGCCGTTCCAGCCGCATTCACTAATGCGTCCGTGCCCCAGTCCTCTGGGTCTTTGTATGATGCCGCCGTATGAACTACGACATCGGGTTTGAAGTCTTCGAAGAGTTGGTTGACGAGCGCGCCATCGGCAATGCTGCCCTCAATCTGTGTTAGCCCGTCGCGCGGCAGAAGATTGTCCCTGCGCCCCGTTGCGAAATTGTCGACCGACATGATCGTATCGCCGCGCGCAAGCATAATGTCTGCAACGGTCGATCCAACTTGCCCGTTTCCACCCGTGATGAATATTTTCATTGTCGTCTCGATCCTTGTTGCCGTGCCGGTGACGAACTAATTGACCGATGCCGCTAGTATTGGGGGCTGTTCGGAGACCATGTTCCGGTAGTCGCTGGCGCGGTCATGAAACTGTTGATGCCAAAGTTCAAGACTGAGCAGTCCCCAGCCTTTTCTCGAAAATCTCTCAGCCTTGTCGAAGTTCTCCAAAATCGCATCCGAGTTGAAAAACTCCCGATGACGGTACCTCTGCACCGAGAATACGTCGTGCACCATAGACTTCAAGTCGCCGGCGAACCACTCCTTCAATGGAACAGGAAAACCCATCTTATCGCGGCGTTCCGCGAGTTCTTTCGGCAGCACGTTTCCAAACGTAGATTTGATAAAGTGCTTCATTTGCCCGCCCTTGAACTTTATGTCGGCAGGAATGGTAGCGGCAAATTCGACGACCGAGTGGTCGAGAATCGGCACGCGACTCTCAAGACCGTGCGCCATAGACATGCGGTCTTCAACATGCAGGAGCGCGGGCAATAGGCACTTGAAGTCGAAATGCGTCATCGAGTCGAAGTAGGCTTCTTTTCTTACGTTGCGTTCGGAGTTGAAGATGGTCTGGAAGCGCTCGAATACACCCGTCTTGCTGATCTCATTCCAATTGACTTCGTTCTCCATGTCGTTGGACCGGTCGACTAATCGAAAGTATCTCTCATCAAGCGGTCCAAAGAGACCTTTGGAGAACAATTGACGAATGAGGGGTTTGTATTCCTGCAGCACTGTTAGGTGCGGCAGAATGGATTCCGGCGTTACGACGAAGTTGCCGTTGCGGTAGGTCCCGTCGATCGCGGCTTTAATGGACTGCTCCAAATACGCAACCAAATACCTCGCATAACCTCCAAAAATCTCGTCGCCTCCCTGTCCGCCTAACACGACTTTCACATGCTCGGCGGCAAGCTTCGAAACCATGTATTGGGGAAACGAGCCTGGGCCCGCAACTGGATGGTCGAGATGATAAATCACCTTCTGAATGTTGTCGCGGAAGTCGTCGGCAGTGATCTCGATTTGATGCAATTCTATGCCGCCCAAACGGCAGGCGGCTTCAGCGTAATAACTTTCATCATATCCGGGAAACTCGGTGAACTTGCCGTGAAACCCTATCCTGCCCGAGCTTTCTTCTCCGCCAGCCATTATCCCAATTAGGCTTGAGTCGATGCCGCCTGAAATGTAGGCGCCAACCGGGACGTCCGAACGAAGATGCTTCTGAATCGAATCGGAAAGTAGTTCTTCCATTCGTTCGGCGAACCAGCGCGGCGTGTGGCTCCAGTCAATCTCGTAGTTGACATCCCAATAGCGGTTGACTTTCACCTTTCCTTTTTCGACGGTCAATGCGTGCCCTGGGAGCAGCTGCTTGACATACTTGAATAGCGTGCGTTCTCCGATCGTATATTGAAACGTCAGATATTCAGCCAATGCGTCGGGTTCCGTCGCGACGTCCGGCAGAACAGGTAGAAGTGCCTTAATTTCTGAGGAGAAATAGAGGACGTCGTCAACAATGGCGTAATAGAACGGCTTGATTCCGAATCTGTCGCGTGCGGCAAACAGGCGATTTCCGTCCCAAATTGCAAAGGAGAACATACCGCGAAGGTGCTTGACGCAGTCCGCGCCCCATTTGGCATATGCGGCAAGAATCGTTTCTGTGTCGGATGCCGAGCGAAACGTCCAATTATTTTTGAGTTCGGCCATCAACTCGATATAATTGTAGACTTCGCCATTATAGGTGATGACTGTATTATTGGGCCCCACCATGGGTTGATGACCGGATGGCGTTAGATCGATAATAGCTAGACGCCGGTGCGCTAATCCGCAAACGTCATTAGAAGCTTTCCACGCGCCTTCGCCATCGGGACCGCGGTGCGAGATCAGCTTACTCATAACCGCTAAGCGTGATCCCAATTGCGGAATCGTTTCATGCCGCAGTGAGACCGCTCCAGCGATTCCGCACATTCGTTTGCACCTCAAAGTCGAACAACCGGCCACCGGAAAGGTGGTCAATCTATAGGGATGTTATCTAAGCTTGCCGGATAGCAGCCTGGTCTAGAATTGTCACGTTCATTAGATGTCCTGATGCCCCATTGGGGAAATCTTTCCGGTAAAGGCGTCATCCGGTCGCGGCCGGTCGTTTCAACTTTGGGGGGTGTTCTGCGCCGCCAGGTCCGATAGTTGAAAATCATCATGACCGTCAGTCATTACGGTAAGGTCGTTCAGGGCCAGAACCGGGCGCCCATTGACGATAGAGAAGTTGCGGTGCCGGTCTCCCGCGCGAGAATTAAGGGGCGCCTTCCTCTGTTATGCACGGTATTGAATGTTCAGTGCATGAGCAAACATGCGTGCGCCGGGTACAGAATTTTTTGCATGAACGGAGTGATTTCACAAAAGTCGAGGGACGAGCAAACCTAGTGACAACCTTCCTGGTTCTCCTTACCGGTTATATCCTTTCGCAGTTTTACCGCTCCTTCCTGGCCGTGATTGCGCCAGAACTTTCGGCTGAGCTGCATCTCACGGCAACCGACCTAGGATACATTTCTGCAGCGTGGTTTGCCGCCTTTGCAATCGCCCAATTCGTTGTTGGCGGTTCGCTTGACAAAATTGGTCCCAAGCGAACCGTTTCCATTCTCATGCTGGCGGGGGTTGCGGGCGCGCTCCTCTTCTCGCGCGCGCAAACAAGCGGCGACGCGATCGTGGCGATGGCGCTGATCGGCTTCGGGTGTTCGCCAACTCTGATGGGCGCGCTCTACGTCTTTGCGCGCAATCATACGCCCGAACGATTCGCGCTGTTGTCGTCGGCCATGATTGGACTTGGCAGTATTGGCAATCTTTTAGGCGGAACGCCGCTGGCTCTCGCACAGCAAAGTTTCGGCTGGCGGTCGGTGTTCGTGGGGCTTGCGGTCTTGAGCCTGATGTCGGCATTGCTCGCGGCGGCTTTCGTGCGCGATCCGCCGGCGTTGCCGGACCATAAGCAATCTCTCGGCGAAAGCGCCGCGGCCGGTATGCGCGAGATCGTCTCGATCCCCGGCTTGTGGCCAATTTGGCCGCTGATGGCCGTGGGATACGGCGTTCTGATTGCGGAACGTGGCGTTTGGGTCGGACCTTACCTGTCGGAAATTCATGGACTTGCACCGGTCGCACGCGGTCACATCATTTTTCTCATGGCACTGGCCATCACCGCTGGAGCGTTTGCCTATGGTCCGATCGAATCGTGGCTCCGGGAGCGCCGGAAACCCGTGTTGGTAGGAAGCGCGGTCGCAGTTGCGGGGTTGATCGCACTGTGGGTCATGCCGCAACCGAGCCTAGCTATGGCAACAACTATGCTCTGTGTTTTCGGCTTCGCGGGGATGACCTACGGCGTTATCATGGCGCACATTCGCCGCTTTCTCGCCGAGCACGTTCTTGGCCGCGGAATGTCGTTTGCCAATTTTCTCTGCATGGGAGGTGCCGGTCTCCTGCAGATATTCTCCGGCGCCTATGTCGATCAATTGCGTGCGTCGGGCCTTGCCGCACATTTCGTTTACGCGCGGCTGCATCTGGCTTTGGCCATGGTCTTGGCTGCCGCGACGCTCATCTATTTTTGGTCGTCCGAAAAGAAATAGCGCCGCGCATTCAGCAGCGGAATACGACCGCGCCGCCGGTCATTCCGGCGCCCGCTGCCGTCATCAGCAGTGTTTCGCCCTTCTCAAGGGGCTGGCCGGCGGCGCTCATCGATAACGTGAACGGAATCGTTGCCGCCGAGCTGTTGGCGAATTCTCGAACGGTCGTGAGCATCTTGGCAGGATCGATAGCCAGCTTATGCGCGATCTTGTCCATCATGCGCGCGTTGGCCTGATGCGGAATAAAACGGCCGACGTCTTTCGGCGCAACGCTTGCTTGCCTAAGCGCCGTGCGGGCCGTTGCCGTCATCATGTCGATGGCTTCGGAAAAAACCGCTTTGCCGTCGCTGATCTCCATAAGTGTGTCGTCCGTGCTTGCGCTCTGAGAAAATGGCACCCGGCTGCCACCGGATTTTATCTTGATAAGATCATATCGGCTGCCTTTGGAGGCAAGGTCCGCGCCAATGACGCCAGCGTCTTTCCTTTCGCTTGGAACTAGGAGTGCAGCCCCTGCTGCGTCGGCAAAGAGCACGCTGCTGGCGCGGTCTTGGCTGTTGATGCGCCGCGAGAGCACGTTGGCTGCGATCACAAGCACCGGCGCATTGTGCAATCGAACGAAGCCATCGGCGAGCGTTAACGCGTAGATAAACCCGCCGCAGGCCCCTGCCATGTCGATACCGCCCGCGCTTTCGAGGCCGAGGCGATGGGCGACAAGCGGTGCCGACGGCGGCAGCAGGTGGTCGGGCGTCGAGGTTGCAAGCAGGACGAGGGCCACGCTCTTGCGATCAATGTTGGCGTTTGCGAGCGCCATGTCTCCGGCCGCAACGGCGATATCGCTCAACGCTTGGTTTTCCGCCACGTATCGCCGCGCTTCAATTCCGGTGCGCCGGAAAATCCAGCCCGCCTCAAGCCCGAGCCGGGTTTCGATCTCGATGTTCGCCACGCGGTGTTCTGGCGCGTAATGCCCTAAGCCTTTGATCTCGACGCCACGAGCCATTAAGCGCTGCCTCCTGCCGCAGCGTGCACGGCGCTGTAAATTTGGCCGAGTTCATCGGGCGTAATACAATAGGGCGGAATGATGTAAATCGTGTTTCCAAGGGGACGCAAAAGTACGCCGCGTTCTAAAAGCTTAGCTCGCAGCGTCAAAGCCGCGGCCGCCAAGTATCCGCTGTCATGCACTTTAAGGTCAAATGCTGCAATCGTACCCACTTGCCTAAATTTCTCGAAGCGCGCATCTGCCGCGAGCAATTCGATATGGCGTGCTTGTGCCGACGCGAGCGCCTCGATGCGCCCCTGAACCGGTTCGCTCGACCAGATGTCCAGGTTCGCAACCGCTGCCGCGCAGCAAATTGGGTTCGCCGTGTAAGAGCTCGAATGAAAAAATGTCTTGGCCCTGTCGTTCGAGTAGTGCGCATCGAAGATGTCACGCCGGCAGAGCGTGGCCGCCAAGGGCAACGAGCCGCCGGTCAGTCCTTTAGCGAGGCACAAAATATCGGGCGCAATGTCCGCCTGCTCGCAGGCAAACATTGTGCCCGTGCGGCCAAAGCCGGTCATGACTTCGTCGGCGATGAAGAGCACGCCGTGCTTCGCGCAAATGCGATGCATCTCTTTGAGAGTTGCCGGGCCGTACACGAGCATTCCGCCGGCACCAAGCACCAAGGGCTCAACGACGAAGGCCGCAACGCCGCCCTGCGCACACGCACAGTTGAGCGCGTCGAGCGTCGCTTGTTCTTGCCCCCGGGATGGAAACGGTATGCGGCCGACGTCGAACAGCAACGGTTCGTAGGCCGAATTGAATACGCCGCGTGCGCCGGCCGACATCGTGCCGATCGTGTCGCCGTGATAGGCGTGTTCGAGGGCGACAATTCGTGTGCGCGCCGCGCCGATGTTGCGCCAATATCCGAGCGCCATCTTGAGCGCGACTTCCACGGCGGTCGATCCGCTATCGGACAAGAAGACGTGTTCTAGGCCGGCTGGCACGAATTTGAGCAGCTCCCGCGCGAGAATTTCGGCCGGCTTGTGCGTGAAACCGGCAAAGATCACCTGATCGAGCTGATCGGCCTGATCCTTGATGGCGGCGATGATCTTGGGATGCCGGTGGCCATGCGTGATGACCCACCACGACGAAATTGCGTCCAGGATGCGCTGTCCGTCCGGCGTCGTCAGCCACGCGCCCTCCGCACTCGCAATTTCCGTCATTTGGGGCTCAAGCCCGTGTTGCGTGAAGGGATGCCATAGAGGCAATTGATTCTGTGATCTCATGGGCCGACGGCTCCAAGCCCAAGCACATCGCCAAGTTTGAAGTTTGCCGCAAAGGCCGCGCGCAAACTTTTGCTCGTCAACGGATCGAGTCTTGGCAATCTACCGAGCCGCTTCACGCCGCCGATGGCGCAAATTGTGACTTCGCTATCGGGGTTCGGGTCACCTGTAAATGCCAGACCAAGAATCGGCATTGCGCGCCGCTTGAGCGCTTCAATCGAAAGCAGGCTGTGATTGATGGTGCCAAGGCGCGTTGATGCACACAAGATCACCGGCAATTTCCAGCGCGCAAAGAGATCGATCTGTAAGAGGTCGCGCCGGATTGGCACTGCGAGCCCGCCCGCACCCTCGATGACGAGCGGCCGGGAAACGCGCGGCACAACGAGATTTGTGACGTCGATTTCCATACCTTCCCGCTCTGCGGCAAAGTGTGGCGAGGCGGGAGTTCTGAGCACATAAGCTTCGGGAAGAACGCGTTCGGGCCCCAGGCCACTAAGCCGCCGTACAATCTGGCTATCTGTCTCGCCTTCCAAACCACATTGAACGGGTTTCCAGTAGCACCCGTCGAGTGCTGCTGCCAAAGCCGCGCAGAAAACCGTTTTGCCGCAATCGGTATCCGTTCCGGTGACGATGATGGCCTCAGTCATGCTGCGAGCCGTGTCTGTTCTTCGGCGAGCGCTTGGATGAGCGCGCTCACCGCTGCCTCGTCCGTGTTAAGCGTCAAAGTAATACGCAGCCGTGCCGTGCCTTCCGGAACTGTCGGCGGGCGGATGGCGCGCACATCGAAACCGCGCGCACGGATGGCGCTGGCCAAGGCGACGGCGCGCGTATCCGAGCCAACGATGATCGGCTGGATCTGCGAGCCCGAGTGTTCAATGCCAAGCGTCTCTCGTAACAACCCGCCCGCAAAGGAAATGCGCTTGTGCAGTGTTTCGCGCCGCCCGCCTTGGGTTGCACTAATTTCAAGAGCCGCGCGAACGGCAGCGGCAACAAGAGGCGATGGTGCGGTCGCATAGATGAAGGATCGTGCCCTGTTGACCAGAAAATCGCGCATAACAAGCGGGCATAAAACCAGCGCGCCCATGACGCCGAGCGCTTTACCGCAGGTGTGCAAGGAAATGACGTTGGGCCGCCCTTCGAGTGCGGCGCCGAGCCCGCGTCCGTTGGGACCAAATACGCCGGTCGCGTGCGCTTCATCGATCACGAGCATGGCATCGTGCCGGCTCGCGACTTCCGCAAGCTCCGTCAATGGCGCGCGGTTGCCATCCATGCTGTAGAGGCTTTCGACTGCGATCCAAACCTGCCCCGTTGCCCCCGTAGCGCGCCAGCCCTTTATGGCCTCATCGAACGCGTTCACGTCATTGTGGCGCGCAGGGATGGTCTCGGCCTTCGAAAGCCGCATGCCTTCATGCGCGCTCGCGTGGATGAGTTCGTCATGAACGATGAGGTCGCCACGAGCGGGAAGCGTCGCGAAGATAGCGGTATTGGCAACAAACCCGCCGCCGAAGAACAGCGCGCTTTCTGCGCCAAAAAACCGGGCGGCCTCAACTTCAAGCGCTTCGTGTTCGGGGTGATTGCCGCGCAAGAGACGCGACCCGCCAGCACCAATAGGCACGCCTCGGGCCATCGCCGCCATCACGGCGCGTTGAAGCTCCGGCGCGTTTGCCAGCCCCAAGTAATCATTGGATGTAAAGTCCGCGCCCAGTCCCGGCTCCAGCTCGCGCAACCGGCCCCGGCGGCGTAGCGCCTCAAGCGCGCGCTCATGACTGGCGGACATTCCTTTGTCCTGCTGCGTCCGCGAGTTCAGGCGAACATGTTTCGGAAACTTTGAGTGCCATGTCTATTAGCGCCAGAGGCTCAAGCCCAAGCTTGGCGAATAGACGGCCGTCGGCATCTTCGCCGGGGTTTCCGGCGGTGAGCAAGGTATCGCCAACGAAGATGGAATTCGCGCCGGCAAAGAAGCACAGCGCTTGCGTTTCGTCGCTCATCTCCGTGCGCCCGGCAGAAAGCCTGACGAACGATTTCGGCATCATGATGCGGGCAACGGCAATCGTGCGCACGAAATCGATGGCATCGATCTTTTCGACTTTTTCGAGCGGCGTACCGGGAATGGCAATCAACATGTTGATCGGCACGCTTTCGGGATGCTCTTCAAGGTTCGCCAGCGTCACCAGCATATCGACGCGGTCTTCGATTTCTTCACCCATGCCGACGATGCCGCCGGAGCAAACTTTCATGCCGGCTTCGCGCACGCGCGCAAGCGTATCGAGCCGGTCGGCATAGGTACGCGTGGTGATGACCTTGGAGTAATAGGCCTCCGAAGTATCGACGTTGTGATTGTAGTAGTCGAGGCCTGCATGCGAAAGCTTAGAGATATCTTCGTCCGAAAGCATGCCGAGTGTCATGCAGGTTTCCATACCCAAAGCCTTGACGCCTTCGACCATGGCGACGACCGACTCCATGTCGCGCTGCTTCGGGCTGCGCCAGGCGGCGCCCATACAGTAGCGCGTCGCGCCGGCGTCCTTGGCTTTTTTTGCTTCGGCAACAACGCGCTCGACTTCCATGAGCTTGGAAGCTTTGAGGCCGGACGCATGATGCGCCGACTGGCTGCAATAGCCGCAATCTTCCGCGCAGCCGCCGGTCTTTATCGAGAGCAGGCGGCTCATTTGAATTTTGTTGGGATCGAAGGCCTGACGATGCACTGTCTGCGCGCGGAATAGGAGTTCCATGAACGGGAGCTCGTACAGCGCCTGCGCATGTTCCCTGGTCCAATCATGCCGCACGCTTGCAACCGCGCGCGATGTTGCGCGCTTCAGTGTGTCGAGATCGGTCACGTTCGAGGTCATGGGTAGCGGCATCTCCGGGCGCGGCAGCAATCACGCCTAATTGTCCCAAGTGTTTGCACCGCAACGGGTCGTCTGGGCAACCGCCAATTTGCCCCTGCCCGGCCTTCCCACAAGCCGTGATTAACGAAGACGCAGGCCTAGCACGCTAAACCCCGATTTTTCCGCCGCCTTTGCGGGTAATGGCCACAACCGAAGGCCGGGGCGGCACGCTGGGTTCAAAGTCCGGCCACCGGGTCAGAGGCGCGTCATAGCTGGCCGGCGCTGCATCTGGGTCGTTCTCATCGGTGTCGCCGGGGTGTTGGACCGCGACAAACAGAGTTTCTAGGTCCGGCGTGAAGCAGGGGCCGCACATCTCGGCTCCGATCGGAACCCGGTAGAAAAGCATGGAGAGACCACGCGCGTCGCCCTCGGTTTCGACCGCCCAGATGCCGTCTGCCCGACCGGTGCTTCGTGCCGTGTTGCCGTCTGTCGTAACCCATAGCCGCCCGAGAGTATCGATGGCGCAGTTGTCTGGCATGCCAAACCAGCCGTTGGTACTGGTCAGAGGGTTGAAGGTTGCGCCAACTTCGGCAATAGCGGGATTTCCGCACTTGAGCAGAATTTCCCACGCGAAGTGTTCGCTGGCGTGGTCGCCGTCGCGCGGCATGATTTCGATGATATGGCCGAACGAATTGTCTGCGCGCGGGTTTGCAGCAGCGGTTTCGCTGGCTTTGCGCTTATTGTTGTTAGTTAGCATCACGTAGACCTTGTTGGTCTTCGGGTTGACGTCGATGTCTTCCGGCCGGTCCATCTTAGTCGCGCCGAGCAAATCTGCTGCTTGACGGGCAAAGATCACGACGTCGCCTTGATTTTTGAAGCCGAGTTCGGGCTTTAAGGGTCCCGAGCCATAGACAAGCGGCAACCACCGGCCTGTGCCATCGGCATCGAAGCGCGCTACGTAGAGCGTGCCGGAATCGAGAATGTTTTTGTTGGCGGCTGGATTTTCGAGATCGATCTTGGTGTCGGTAACGAATTTGTAGACATAGTCGAAGCGCTCGTCGTCGCCTTGATAGACGGCAAATCGGCCGTCCTTGTTGACGATATTGCCGGCACCCTCATGTTTGAAGCGGCCGAGTGCGGTGCGTTTGACGGGTGTTGAATCGGGGTCGAAGGGATCAATTTCGACCACCCAGCCGAAGCGGTTTGGCTCGTTTGGCTCTTTGGCTAGGTCAAACCGGTCGTGAAATTTCGCCCAGCCGTACCATTCGACCGGAATGCCATATCGTTTGAGCGCTGCGGCGTCGGGGTGGGCCGCAACTGCGCTCTTTGGCATGAAATAGCCGTTGAAGTTTTCTTCGCACGTCAGCCATGTCCCCCACGGCGTGATAGCGCCCGCGCAATTGTTCAGCATGCCAAGAACGCGCCGGCCTTGCGGATCGGCGCTCGTGCGCATTTTCTCGTGGCCGGCTGCAGGGCCTGAAACGCGCATTTCTGTTAACGCTGTGATGCGCCGTGCATACTTGCTACTCTCGATTACGCGCCACAGGCCCGCGACCCGTTCGATCTCAAGTACAGAGCCCCCGTGCGCCGCCATCTCGATGGCCACGAGGTCGTCCGTCATGGCGCTAAACCGTGCGTCCTTGTCTTGCCGCTCCATGCCGGGAAACATCAATTCTTCGATCGTGTACTCATGGTTGACGACAAGGAGACCGCGATCGCTTCGGCCGTTTATGGGGAAGTAACCCAAAAAGTCGTTGTTGTAGCCGAACTGTTGGGCCTGGGCGCTGGCAGTTTGCCGGGTAGGGTCGAACGGTGGCGCACCACTCAAGACTTTGTCGCCCCAGCGGACAAGAATGTCCGCGTCGTATCCGGCTGCGACGTGATGGGTTGCGTCGATCCCTGCCTCCACCTCTTCGAAGGCAAACGCCTGCGAGGCGCGCACGTGTGCCGTCTCGCCAGCAGTCGCTTTGTGCGAGCCAAAAACTAATCCGGTCGCGGTTATCGCTAGCGCACCTCGGGCGAATTCGCGACGGCTCAATCGCTCGGCGATGATGTCGCTGAGACCGGCGCCGGTACTCGTATTTGAACCGGGGTCTTCGCAGACCTTCAATTCGCGAGATGTCGAAATCGTCAGCGGAGGCTCCCGGTCTGGCCGAACAAAGTTCGCGAAAACCATCGCTGTGGTTTGCGACACGCCCATAACATGGAGCGCGACGAGACCGCCAGCGTGCTTAAAAAAGCATAGTTTTTCTCACTCGAATTTCAATCAAATATAACGCGCATTTCCAGAAGTAATTGCGCCGATTTTGTAACGTATACAACCGTTAATATTTGAATTGCGCTCGGCTTGCATTCAAAACTATTCGGAGATGCAGGGGCGTCTGCAGTAAACGGGAAGCTTAGCGCGCAATCGCTAGGACTTCTTACCTGTGCTGTCCGCCCCATTGCGTTGGATTTCGTTATGAGGTTTGGACGGCACGATGGGCGCGAACGCAGAAAATACAAAACTCATGCAGAGTCTTGAGGCGCATGAAGAGCTGAAGCAGAGGGGCTTTACCGCCGCGTGCGGACCGACGGGAGCCGTTGTCGTCGACCGTTGGCACCATGTGCGCGGCGTTTGGCATTTCGACGAGGGTCACTACTTCTGGACGCCTGCTGGGTATACACAGCCGACGTTCCGGACGG
>JANMNH010000109.1:0-22008 GCA_031373745.1 Hyphomicrobium sp.
ATCATGTGGTGGCTGATCAACTGGGTCGATGCGTGGGTGAAGCCGCTCCTGCCGACCTATTACAACCCCGATACCTATTTGCCGTTTCCGCTACCGGGCTTAGGATTGTTCGTCGCCATTGTCGGCTTGACCATCATCGGCGCATTGGCCGCAAATCTTTTGGGCCGCTCGCTCGTTTCGACCGGCGAGTTGATGCTCTCGCGCATGCCAGTCGTGCGCAACGTCTACAGCGCCATCAAGCAGTTGTTCGAAAGCGTGATCTCAAGTGCGGGTCCGAACCAGAGTTTTCAAAAAGTCGGCCTCATCGAATTTCCCTCTGAGGGGCTGTGGTCGATTGTGTTCGTGACAGGCGAGACGACCGGCGAGATAGTCGATAAGAAGCCCGGCGGGCAGAGCGATCTCCTCACGGTCTTCATGCCAACCGGCATCGTGCCGCCCACGGGGTTTATCTGCTTCGTGCCGAGGAAGGACGTGACGCTCCTGTCGATGAGCGCAGAAGAAGCGGCGAAAGTCATTCTCTCCGGCGGCATCGTGATGCCGGATATACAGAGCAAGCTTAAGGATCTGGGGGCTGTTTCTGCATCCGGACCGCGCACGATTACGGGCCTCAAGAAGAAGAGCTGAATGCCGTTTGATCGCTCGTAGGTTCTGGGTAGAGGCGGGTTACCGGCTTGCGAGATAGTTCTTATGGCCCCGCCGGAACCCAACGCCAAGAGCTCGAAAAAGGCTTTGGTCCGATTGACCCCCTGTTCACCGGCAGCTTACCGTTGCGTGATTAGGAACGGGGCACAATGGCGGGCGTCAAACCCGCGATGGGAGACGGCGAAATGAGTAAAAAAGCCAAGAGCGGCGGCAAAAAAAACGGCAACGGAAACAAGAACGGCAACACAAAGCCAGTTGTGACCAATCCGCCGGAGACGGCATCGCGGCCGCAAGCAAAGCCCGCAACCGCTGCAAAATCTGCGGCCGCGTTTATTGAGGCGGCCAAGGAAGCGGCTCAGAAGGAACGCTTCGCCGTCGAGTTTTCGCAAGTCGTCGCCGTACTCATGCGCGCGCCCAAATACAAAGCGCTGCGCCTCAGCGATCTCGAATGGCTGGTGATCCCACCGCTTCTCGCCGGGCAATGCCGAGTCGCGCTGTCGCGTTTTGCAAAGGACGGCCCTATCGTCCCAGTCGCGGCGGCAACCTGGGCGCGCGTTTCGACTTCTATCGACAAGCGCTTGAGCGAGCAACTGGACAAACCGCCATTGCTGCGGGCAACGGAATGGACGTCCGGCGACATTTTTTGGTTGATCACGCTCGCGGGAGAAACTCAAGCGCTCTCGGAATTTCTCCCGCAGTTGCTAGAAACGGACTTTAAAGGCCGCAGCTTAAAAATGCGCGTGCAACAGCCGGACGGCAAAACAGTCGTGCAGACGTTGACCGGAAAAGCGGCGCCGAAAGTGTAATCGTGCCGTCAAAACAGTGACCGGCGCGAATTTCTTCGCGCCGGTACTCAAGATTCAAAAAACAAAACAGTTGTACGGCGCCGTTACTCGGCTTTCCTGAAGAACGCGTCGGCACGCATCCCCGGCAACAGGGGTACATCGCCTTCAAGATCGATCGTCACTTCGCGCACTTCGACGTCCGTTGGACGGCGCGCACCGCGCAAAGCAAACTTCGGCGAGGCGAGCGTCGGCGCCAGCTCCGTCACGGTGCCCGAGAATTCCTTGCCCGGATATGCGCCGCTTTTCACAATCACCTTGCCGCCGATCTTTACCTTCGACACGTCATGCTCGTCGAGCTCCGCTTTGAGCCGCACAACCGACATGTCGCCGATAACGGCAAGCGCCTGTTCTGGCGAAGGCGAAACCATCTCGCCGGCTTTGGCCGGGAGTTGCAGCACGGTTCCGGCCACTGGCGCGCGAATGCGCGTTTTCTCCAGCAAAGCTTCGGCAACTGCGACATCCGAGCGCGCCGCCTGCAGCGCGCTTTCCAAACGGCTTGGAGCCGGAACGTCGTTCTTGGCCTGGGCGACGGCGTAGTTGCCGCGCTCCTTCTGCAGTTTATCGCGTGCGCTCGAAACGTTGCGGCGCGCGTCGGCCACGCGGTCGGCGGAACCCGAGCCCGAGCGCTTGGCCTGCAGTTCGTATTCGAGTTCGAAGCGCGCGTTTGTCAGCTGGCGTTCGGCATTGAATACGGCGTCTTCCGCCTTGCGCAAATCTTCGCGCGCCTTGTCGAGGCTTTGCGCGTCGCGCTCGCGTTTACGCGAGGAGGCTTCGGTCTCGGCGGCCTGCAGGCGCGCGCGGGCTTCTTCGTCGTCCAAGCGGATCAAAAGTTCGCCCTCTTCGACCGCGTCGTTGGTTCTGATCGTGACTTCCGCAATACGCCCCAAGAGCCCGGCACCGACGCGCACTTGGCCAGATTTAGGTTCGATACGCCCCGGCGCTGCCGCGACCCACGGCAATTCCGCCGGCGCTGGGGGAACAATGGCTTGAACGGCCGCCTGCACAGGAGCGGGCTTCGCTTCTGCTTCCTTGGCGGGGGCGGCGTTAGACCCGATAAAGCGGCCAACGTTCATGGCGCCAAGCGCGCCGGCACCTGCGGCAAGGGTCAACATCAGCAGCGACGTGCCCAAGCTCAGGCGGGCGCGGGTTGGCCGTCCATCGGCATCGTCATGTGTATTCGTCACGGGTTGGTCTCCTCGGAAGACATAAAGCGGATCTCGGAACGAAGGCTCTCCCTTCGTCTTTGCAAACCTATTGCGCGTGCGGCATGGGCGCTGTCCCGGCGGTGACAATCGAACGCGCACATTGAAAAAGTCTTCATCACGTTAGTCCGTTCTGTGTGGCGCGCAAAGGTGCCGTCGCGCAAGGGCTGCAAAAAGTTTAAGGCCCGGGAGGCTGGCTCCTGGGCCCTGATCTGTCGCTTGACGCAGCGATGAGGTTCACACTTGCGGCTTACTTACAACTTACTGGCAGATCTGCTGCAGCGTCCAACCCACAATCTTGCAGTCCGAGTGGCCGTTCGAGCACTTGCGGATCGGCAGGCGCTGGTAGTCGCAGTAGGAGTTACCGGCGTGGCCCGAGTAACCGTGCAACGCCTCTTTCGACTGGTAGGTTTCGATATAAAGTTGCTTGCCGCGTCCGCCGGCATTGGCCGTTGCGCTGGTCAGAAGCGAAGCGCTGCAAATCGTTGCGAGGGCGGCGGCGAGAACGAATGTCTGGCTGATGGTTTTCATGGCTTGGGTCCTCCTGGGGTGGGCCGCTCGGGCCCGGTTGCTGTCCGATGAAGTGGAAACTACCGGACCTCCGGCTAATCCGCTGTTCCGGGGGGAACAGCTGCAACATGCGACGTTTGTTGAGACGCGCACCGCGCGCAGATGGTTCAATTCGCCAAACGTTACAAAAAATATCGCGTGATGACGCGGGTTTTACGCATCGTCACGAAAGCGCGAGCAGCGAAACTTTGGGGCGGTGAGGGGCGTAACTCTGGGCATGGATCGCTTTTGGTCCGTTAACAAACCCTGGAGACCTCACATGAAGAACTTCCTTAACGCCGCCTTCATCGCCGCTGCAGTTTTCGCCGGCGCCGCATCCGCTTCCGCAACAGCAAACGCCGCTAACACGAGCGTGATGCATTCTTACTGGATCGGCCGCTAACGCCACCGCACGTCTCACGCTTCGTCTGAAAATCGATCATTCAAATCCTCAAAGGAGATTACCCATGAAGACGCTTATCGTTACCGCTCTCGTTGCTATTTCGTCGCTGACCGCGACGGCCAATGCCGGCCTCATGATCGACGCCTCGAAGGGTCCGATCACCATTACAGTTGACGACGGCCGCTAACAGGGCTCCCCACATGACTGAGCTTGGCGCGGGCGTGCATGCCGCTCCGCCACTCGCTCCGCCCGGGATTTAGAAGATCGCGCCGTGATCTCGCTCACCCTGCTTTGCGTACATGTAGTATGACGCTCAAGCAGAAATCGGGGGAATGCGGTCCATGATGCGAAAAATTCTTTCAACGGTTTTGAGCCTCGTTTCGATGTGGGCCGCGCCCATGAGCGCGGGTGCCGCGGATACTGCTGCCGGATCGGCTTACGACTTCGCTTTCACTTCGATCGACGGCAAACCCATGCCGCTCGCCGATTTCCGCGGCAAGGTTTTGCTGGTCGTCAATACCGCTTCTTTTTGCGGTTTTACCAAACAGTACGCAGGGCTTCAGGCGCTCTGGTCCAAGTATGAAGCCAAGGGTCTTGTCGTTGTCGGCGTGCCCTCCAACGATTTCGGCGGCCAGGAGCCCAAGGCCGAGGGCGAGATCAAGAAATTCTGCGAAGGCGCGTTCGGCATCACATTCCCGTTGACCGATAAGCAGGCCGTCACAGGGCCCGGCGCGCATCCGTTCTATCGATGGGCGGCTACAGCGGCAGGCGAGGGCGGTGCGCCGGCCTGGAATTTCCATAAGTATCTCATCGGCAAAGACGGCCGCTTGTTGCGTTCTTTCTCTTCGCGCATGTCGCCGGAATCGGAAGATTTGACTCGCGAAATAGAAAACGCTCTCGCGACGAAGGCGGCTTCCGCCAATTGAGGCTATCTCTGAGCTTGGCGCGGGCGTGGCGGAATGGCGCGTTTTTGAGCACCTAGGTGGCGCGGCGCATGGAACTGGGTTAGCAGAGGCAGGGTGGTTGGCCGAGGCGCAGCTTGGCGAGCCCAGACCTCCGGATTGCCACGCGCAGTGAAATAAATGAAATCCACGTTCACACGCCGTCAAGTCTTGCATGCAGCATCGGGCTTCGCGCTTGCTGCAGGTGTCACGCAGAATCCGGCATTGGCCTTCGCCCTCTCGGGCTTGGACACTTCTGAACTCGCGGCCCCTGTCGCCTTTTCGTTCGAAGTCCTACAAGTCCGCGCCGAAATCCTCGCAAGCTCTCCCTATGCGCCCCCCGCTATTCCGTATCCCGAGACGCTCGCTGAAATCGACTACGATCAATTCCAGAAAATCCGCTATCGCCGGGACAAAAGCGTGAAACTCGACCGCGACGGGCAACTGCCAATTCAGTTGTTCCACCTCGGCAAGTATGCGACCGAACCGGTTCACATTCACATCGTCGAGGCAGGTGCCGCGCGCGAAATCGTCTATAGTTCGAAACTGTTCGACAGCCCGCCGGGTCACCCCGCGCGCATGCTGCCGGATGGCGCAGGCTTCGCCGGCTTTCGCGTCATGGCACCCGATCTCAAGACCGATTGGTTCGCGGCCGTCGGCGCTTCGTACTTCCGCTCATCCGGGCCTTTCAATCAGTATGGCCTTTCGGCGCGCGGCATCGCCATCGATACGGCCATGCCGCATCCGGAAGAATTTCCGCGCTTCAGCGACTATTGGATAGAAGGCGGCAGCAACACGCGCACGCCCTTGACGATATATGCGCTACTCGACGGGACAAGCCTCACTGGCGCTTATCGCATGACGCTTGAACGGCTGACCGACGCGCGCGACGTGCATCGCGTCGTCATGGAAATCGAGTCCGTGCTTTTCGCGCGCAAAGACATCGCCCGCCTCGGCGTCGCGCCGTTCTCGAGTATGTTCTGGTACGGGGAAGCAAGCCGCAAACAATCCGCCGATTGGCGTCCCGAAATTCACGATAGCGACGGGCTCTTCGTTCTGACGGGGTCGGGCGAACGTATCTGGCGCCCTATCAACAATCCGCCGAAGGTGATCACGAGCGCCTTCATCGATAAAGACGTGCAAGCCTTTGGGCTTTTGCAGCGCGACCGCGACTTCGTGCACTATCTGGACGACGGCGTTTTCTACGAGCGACGCCCATCGGTCTGGGTCGAACCGCTCGACAAGTGGGGCGAGGGCGCGGTGCATCTGGTTGAAATTCCAACCGACGACGAAATCAACGACAATGTCGTTGCTTATTGGGCGCCGGCGGAACCCATGAAGGGCGGTCAATCGCGCCGCTATCGCTACCGGCTGACGTGGCTGGACGAACCGCCGTTTCCGGCTGGCGTCGCGCGCGCAACCGGCACGTGGACCGGCATGGGCGGACGGCCCGGATTTAAGCGGCCCGACGGGGTTCGAAAATTCGTCATCGATTTTCAGGGCAAAGTGTTTGAAGGCTTA
The DNA here is from genome assembly GCA_031373745.1 of Hyphomicrobium sp. Taxonomy (GTDB): domain Bacteria; phylum Pseudomonadota; class Alphaproteobacteria; order Rhizobiales; family Hyphomicrobiaceae; genus Hyphomicrobium_B. The sequence continues at coordinate 6,104 of JANMNH010000109.1, forward strand.
GGCCGCAACGATGGCGTCGAACTCGTCGTGACCGCCTCGCGCGGCGACGTTACCAATTCCTACAATCACCCAGTGGTCGATCAGCGCGAGCGATGGCGCGCGTTTTTCGATATCAAGGCAGACGGCACTGAGCCCGTCGATCTGCGCGCGTTTCTGCGCAAAGGAAGCGTTGCGCTAACCGAGACCTGGATTTCGCAGTATTTTCCCTAACTAATCCACCTTCCCTTGGATTGTTCGTGGCGGTGGTCTGCGAGCAAGTTAAAGTTTGAGAAAGAGCTTCGACCAACTGCTCCATGGTATTGGCCGGAAGCAAAAGCCCGCCGCTCTCGCGCGAGAGACACGATAAAGCCCGAAACGATCGCGGCAGAAGGCGGAATGCGATGACGTGCACGGTGAGATTATGGGCAGCCGACTTCAGCTGGTGCGCAAGCTGGCAAGGATAGCGCCCGCAGTTTTCGTCGCCGTCCGTCAGGAGAACGATAACAGCCGGCTTTCTCGTGTAATCGAGTGCCGCGGCTGCCGCATCGACGGCGGACGAGAGCGGCGTCTCGCCTTCGGTTTTGGTCTTATCGATCGCTTGGAGGATTTTAACTGCCGCATCTGCTTGCGGCGCAACTTCAAGCGAGAGCTTCTGGCAGCGGGCTTTTTCGCCCGGACCATATATGACGAGACCGAGATTGCGGTTTGCGGCCGCAACCGGAACAACCCGATGTGCTGCCCGGCGCGCGAGGTCCATGCGGGTCTCGCCCGATTCAGTTGGTTCACTCATTGAGCCGGACGAATCGAATACGATAATCGCGTCGTTCTGGCATGCGGGGCGATCGGCGGCGTGCACGCGTGCGGGCGAAGTCACGGCGAGCAAGAGTGCGCCAACCCCCACGCGAGAAAAAAAGCCGGTCTTGAAAAACATTGCCATGCCGATGTCCTGCACCGCGAACGAGTGTAGCTACGCAATAGTCCCGGCGCCAGATCAGAAAAGTTCAGCCGGGAGGTGCGAAGCGGGTCTCGATGGCCCGCTTCAGATCGGCGAGATCGGACGCACGCTGGCGGCGCAGCAGGGGCTGAAACAGGAAGGCAAACGGCGACAGAATATGTGCCAAGCGGGTTACGGGACGCCCTGAGAACGAGAGCGTCATCTCGGTCGCAAGCCCGTTCGGCTTGAATTCGTGGGCGGCACGGAAGCGCGTGCCGTGATTGTAAGCCGTCAGCACGAAGCAGTTGGGCGGATCGAACTCGGCAAAAACCATTTCTTCCGTGGCAAGCTGGCCGTGCATGCGGCGCGTCTCGCGAAAGCGCGTGCCCGCACCTATCGGGTCGCGCGTGATGATCTCGGTATGTTCGACACCGGATATGATGCCGGGCCACGCTTTCACATCGGACGCGACGGCAAAAGCGAGTGCCGGTTGCGCGCGAACGGTTTGGCTGACTGAAAACTTCATTGCGGAAGGCCAAACTTCCAAAAGAAAAGTCTGAAAAGTCACATTAGTGAAGTTCAGGGCCGCTGTGTGTCACAATGCAAAATGCAATATGTCAGCGCGCCGGGCCCGTCTCAACCGGCAGATTGATATTTTCCTGCCCCCACTCGGCCCAAGACCCATCATAAACGGCGGCATTGGTTTGTCCAAGAACCGCCAGAGCAAGTGCCAGCATCGAAGCTGTGACACCAGACCCGCAGGAGTTGACGACGGGTTTCGAGACATCGATGCCGGCGGCCTGAAAGAGTGCGTGAAGGTCTTCGGGAGATTTGAGCGTCCCGTCGCTCTTCAATAAAGTCGATGACGGTACATTTTTCGAGCCTGGAATATGCCCCTTGCGCAGGCCGGGGCGAGGTTCATCGTCACGGCCTTCGAAACGTCCGGCGGGACGCGCGTCAACGATTTGTGCGCCGGACTTTTTGATAAGTGCTTTCATTTCGTCGAGGTCGCGGATGATCTCGGTATTCTGCAGGGGCGTGTAATGGCGTTCGGAGCGCTTGGGCGGCTCGCCGTCATCGAGAGGGCGCCCTTCGGCCTTCCATTTCTTCAGTCCGCCGTTCAACACCGCCACATCTTGGTGCCCCATGGCGCGGAACGTCCACCACACGCGCGCGGCCGAAAAAATTCCGGTCGTGTCATAGACGACGATGCGTGCGCCGTCGCCGATGCCCATCTTTTTCATGCGCGAGGAAAACTTGACCGTCGAAGGCAGCATGTGCGGCAGCTTCGATTTTTCGTCAGAGAGATCGTCGATATCGAAAAAAAGCGCGCCGGGAATGTGCTCCGCCAAATATTCGGCTTTTGGATCGCGCTTGGCGGTCGGCAAATGCCAGCTGCCGTCAAGGACGATGAGGTCGGGGGAGCTGAGATGGCTTTGCAGCCAGTCGGTCTCGACAATCCAGTTTTTGGCAGTATTCGGCAATGGAACCCCCGCAATGGGCCGGCGTCGGACCGGCCGGCAGATCAGCACATAGGCAAAAGTTAATCGCGCCGCAAGGATCACCTTAGTGTGATGAAAATGCGCCCGCCCCCGGACCGGCGTCAAAAACCGTATCAAATTCGTACGCGGATTTACCTGGCATTAACGGCCAGTCCCTCAAAGTACGCTGGCAAACTTAGAAGTCTGCAGGCGTCCGGATAATCGCGTGCCTGTCCAAATGAGGGATTTAGCCAATGAACACGAAACTTATGGCTGGCATTGCCCTGGCAGCACTTTCGACCGCTGCCTCGCTCGCCGGTACTGCTTCTGCTGCCGACTTGGGCGGCGCCCCCATGGCGGGCGGCTCGATGAAAGACGGCTATGTCCAGCCGATGCCGGAAGTCTCCCGCGGCGCAGGCCCCTGCTACGTCCGTGCAGACGTCGGCTACTCCTGGGCCCGCGACCCGGATATCAAATGGCCCACAGGTACGGAAGAGATCTTCGTTGATGAATATGGTAATGAACTTTACCGGAATTTTACGCACACCACCGACGCAGTGACCAAAACGAGCCGCGAAAATGGTGCCTTCGGTGAAATCGGCGCAGGTTGCACGCTCTGGGGCAATGCCTCGTCGGGCCGGGCGCTGCGCGGCGAAGTCATGTTCGGCTTCCGCGGCGATCGTAAGGTTGACGGCGAACCAGGGGAATACAGCATCACTTACACTCAGGTTGATACGCCTGATCCCGTTGTGCCGGTCGCTCCTCCTGTTGACGTCCCCGTCGTCGACGACCCGTTGCATACGTCGATCAAATCCCATACTTTGATGGTCAATCTCTACAAGGACCTCGGTAAATATGGCCGCGCGACGCCTTACGTCGGCGCTGGTGTGGGCGTTGCCATGCACAAGGTCGATGAAACCTATTTCACCGGTAACTACTATCTCGCCAACCGCATCGAAGGCGACGAAAGCTACTCGTTCGCTTGGTCGCTGATGGCAGGCGTTGGTTACCAGCTGACGGATCGCGCTACCCTCGACTTCGGTTATCGCTACATCGACATGGGCGACGCTGAATCGGGCCGCGTGGACGACGCCGGCTTTGTTAACCCGAGGGTCGATTTCGACGATCTCACCGCGCACGAACTCAAGATCGGTCTGCGCTTCAGCCTCGGTGAGTCGAGCTGCTGTGCCCAAGAATATGCCCCAATGAAGTAAGAGGCTGCTCCCTCAGCCGCTTCCAATCAGCCAGAACACTCAAAAGCCGGGCCCTCGGGTCCGGCTTTTACTATTTTAGCATTGGCGCGAGTGGCTGCGGCGCTGCTGGCAAGGGCTTTGCACAGCGCCTGTTCGACCCCATGGCTCGCGTTTATGAGCCATGGCGGGTTCGAAAGGCCCTGGCTCATGATCTTAAAACTGTTCTCGCTCGCTATTTTCGGCATCTTTGCAGCTTTTGCAGCGACCCTGTTCCTGGAGGACGCTCTCGTTGGGGCACTGATACCCGCAGTCGCGGGATGTGCAATCATGGCGCTCTACAACTCGTAAGCCGCGGGCTTTGGGACCCGGCGGAGAGCGGCATGCTTGCGGCCTTAGACCAGGATTTCGGTTCGGCCTCAGCATCCGTGGCAACGGCGCGGTTTATCGTTGCTTTTGGCCCTTGCGGACTTATATGAAGGGCATCTCCTTCCCTCGCTTTGGCCAGGGCGGCCCGGTCGCTTCGTTGCGAAGGGCTGTTTTGGCCGGTTTGGCGGGTGCGGGGCATAAGCGGATATGCTAGGGCGCTGGCGCGCTTCTTGTGGTCTTAAGGCGCGGGTAGCGGGCGTGGCGGAACTGGTAGACGCACTGGATTTAGGTTCCAGCGGCGCAAGTCGTGGGGGTTCAAATCCCTCCGCCCGCACCAATTTGACTGACGACATTCAACTCATTCAACAAGAGTTCGGGCGAGACAAAGATGCAAGTGACCGAAACGGGTAGAGACGGCTTGAAGCGCACACTCAAGGTCGTCGTTGCAAAAGCCGAACTCGGCGAGCGCTTTGCGGGCCGCCTCGACGAGATCAAGGATCGCGTCCAACTCAAAGGTTTCCGCAAAGGCAAAGTTCCCGTTCCGCACTTGAAGAAGGTTTACGGCAAGTCGCTGATGGCGGAAGTCCTGGAAGAAGCCGTCAAGGATACGAGCCAAAAGGCAATCAAGGAGCGCAACGAGCGCCCGGCCGGTCAGCCCAAAATCGAACTCGTCGATGCCGAATCGGGCGTTGTCGACCGCATCATCGCAGGCGACGAAGATCTCGCTTATTCGATGTCGTTTGAAGTCTTGCCGCCGATCACTCTTGCGGATTTCTCGACATTTAAGCTTGAGCGCTTGTCCGCCGACGTCGAAGACGCCGATCTCGAAAAGGCGCTTGGCGAACTCTCCGAGCGCAACATTTCGTTTGATGCCGAAGAGGGCCGCGCGGCCGCTGAAGGCGACATGGTGACAATGGCTTTCAAGGGCCGCATCGATGGCGAAGAATTCGAAGGCGGCGCGTCGGAAAGCGCGAGCCTAGTCATTGGCCGCGGACAGTTCATTCCGGGCTTTGAAGACGGCTTGAAAGGCGTCAAGGCGGGCGAAGATCGCGCGATCGAGGCCACCTTCCCGGACGACTATCCGATGAAGAACTTGGCTGGCAAAACCGCCAAGTTCGACGTTAGTGTGAAGGCGGTTTCAAAGCCTTTGACGCCGGAGATCGACGACGTATTCGCCGTTGGCCTTGGCGCCGAAAGCCTCGCCAACCTCAAGGAACTGGTCGGCGCTCAAATCAAGAAGGAATACGACGCCGCCGCGCGCATGAAATTGAAGCGCGAGCTGTTGGACGAACTCGACCGCGCGCACGCTTTCGAACTGCCGGCGTCGCTCGTCGATTTCGAATTCTCCAACATCTGGAACCAGTACGAAAACAACCTCAAAGCGACCAGCAAGACGCTGGCCGACGAAGGCAAAAGCGAAGACGAAGCGCGTGCCGAGTACCGCACGATTGCAGAGCGGCGCGTGCGCCTTGGCCTCGTCGTCGGCGAAATCGGCGAGAAGAACAAGATCGGCGTCAGCCAGGACGAACTGCGCGGCGCCCTTATCGAACAGGCCCGCCGCTTCCCCGGCCAGGAAAAGATGGTCTATGAATATTATGAGAAAACGCCGGGTGCACTGGCCGAACTCAGAGCCCCGATTTTCGAGGATAAAGTGATCGATTTCATCGCGGCCGCCGCGACAATCGAAGAGAAGAAAGTTTCCAAGGACGAGCTTTTCAAGCGAGTTGAGGAAGCAACACAAAAGTAGTTGCCAAAAGGTGTTAAATGAGCGCGCCGGCGGCCATCGCGCCGTCGCAAAGTACGCTATGGATGAGGGCATTTCGCGCCGCCTGGAACGCTCCGGTTCCAGATTGAAAAGCGGGCGGGAAACAATGAGGAAAGACCAAACCGATGCGCGATCCGCTCGCTACAGTGACAAACACCTTCTGGCCGATGGTTGTGGAGCAGACGACGCGCGGAGAGCGCGGCTACGATCTGCCCTCCAGGCTTTTGAAGGAGCGCATCATTTTCGTGACCGGCCCCGTGGAAGACCACATGGCCGCGTCCATCTGTATGCAGCTGCTCTTTCTTGAAGCGGAAAATCCCAAGAAAGAAATTTCCATGTACATCAACTCGCCGGGTGGCGTGGTGACGAGCGGCATGGCGATCTACGACACCATGCAGTTCATCAAGCCGCCGGTTGCCACGTTGTGCATCGGGCAGGCGGCGTCCATGGGTTCGCTGCTTCTTTGCGCCGGTGCCAAGGACTTGCGCTTCGCGCTTCCAAACGCGCGAATCATGGTGCATCAGCCCTCCGGCGGGTTCTCGGGCCAGGCGTCCGACATCGAGCGGCACGCCGAAGACATCATCAAGATGAAGCGCCGCCTGAACGAGACCTACGTGAAGCATACCGGGCAAAGCTATGAGAAGATCGAGAAAACTCTTGATCGCGACTACTTCCTGACCGCGGATGAATCGCGCGATTTTGGGCTGATCGACAAAGTGCTCAACTCCCGCGACGAGGTCGAAGGTGGTCTGTTCGAAGGCAAGGCCTCGTAAGCATCGGGGTTAGCCTCAGAAGGATCTGCAACCCGATGTCGCGCTTGCCGGAAAAGCTGTGTATGCCGATATTAGAACAAATGCTGCACAGCACCTGAAAAGCGATGCAGCGAGGCTCCGATTAACCTGGAAATCACCACGTTCGGCGGTGTTGCCTGGAGTGCGGCCGAAGTGTGGCAATAGCGCCGCTTTACCCATAAGGTGCAGTGGTTGCCATTAATCCATTCTTGATCTGGCGAACGCTAGCGTGTTCAGATCGTCGTATAAAAGAGTCCAGGTGCCTTGCGGCTGGCAAAGTCGCGTGCCCTGTGTAGGGGGTCAAAGGGAGAACGTCCTGGCTGGGCGGTTTCTCCAAACATTGTGAGACTGGAATGGCTCAAGAGAAAAATACCCTCTACTGCTCCTTCTGCGGCAAGAGCCAGCATGAGGTTCGCAAACTTATTGCCGGTCCGACGGTGATCATCTGCGATGAATGCGTTGAGCTTTGCATGGATATCATTCGCGAGGAGAACAAGAACACACTTGTCAAATCGCGCGACGGCGTTCCGAGCCCGCAGGAAATTTGCGGCGTTCTCGACAGCTACGTGATCGGCCAGTACCACGCCAAGCGCGTGCTCGCGGTTGCCGTGCATAATCACTACAAGCGCCTGAACCACGCGTCCAAAAACAACGACGTGGAACTCGCGAAATCGAACATCCTGCTCGTCGGTCCGACGGGTTCGGGTAAGACGCTGCTGGCACAAACTTTGGCGCGCATTCTCGACGTGCCGTTCACGATGGCCGACGCGACAACGCTCACGGAAGCGGGTTACGTCGGCGAAGACGTCGAGAACATCATTTTGAAATTGCTGCAGAGCGCCGACTACAACGTCGAGCGGGCACAGCGCGGCATCGTCTACATCGACGAAGTCGATAAGATTTCGCGCAAGTCCGACAACCCGTCGATCACGCGCGACGTCTCGGGCGAAGGCGTGCAGCAGGCGCTTCTCAAAATCATGGAAGGCACGGTCGCGAGCGTTCCACCGCAAGGCGGGCGCAAACATCCCCAGCAGGAATTTCTTCAGGTCGATACGACCAATATTCTTTTCATCTGCGGCGGCGCGTTCGCCGGACTTGAGAAAATCATTTCCCGGCGCGGCAAGGGTTCCTCTATCGGCTTCTCGGCCAAGGTTATGGGTCCCGACGAACGGCGCACAGGCGACATTCTGCGCGAGGTCGAACCGGAAGATCTGTTGAAGTTCGGATTGATCCCGGAATTCATCGGCCGCTTGCCTGTCATCGCGACACTCGAAGATCTCGATGAAACCGCGCTTGTGCAAATCCTGACCGACCCGAAGAACGCGCTAGTCAAACAGTACCAGCGCCTGTTCGAGATGGAGGACGTGAAGCTCACGATTACGGTTGAGGCCTTGAAGGCCATCTCGCGCAGGGCGATCGAACGTAAAACCGGAGCGCGCGGGCTCAGATCGATCATGGAAGCCATTTTGCTCGACACTATGTACGATCTGCCGCAGCTCAAGGGTGTCGAAGAAGTCGTCATCGGGCCTGAAGTCGTAGATGGCGCGGCACGTCCGCTTAGAATTTATTCCGACCGCGCCGAAGAGAAGGGTTCAACAGCTTAATACGGGTGCGCCTGCCGGACTTTACACGGCTGAGTTCCGGACACTTGATATCGCGACAGCGGTACCCATTTGTCCGGAGGGAGATTAACCGGCGGGCACGAGGAGCGATGACTCCGAAGCCGGCCAAGAGGTCTCTTCCCGCGTTTCGCACGGGAGACAGCCGGCTTGCTGCCATAGCGGGGCAAACGGGCAGGTCGCAGTTGAAACGAAGCGCGCGCTGCGGACGCGTGAAGTGCGGTCGATCGTTCAGGTGTTCCGGAACTTTGCCGGACCAGATTGGGTAATGAAATGAGCGAAGAGAAAAAGACCACCAAAGAGAAGGCAAGCAGCAAGGAGCTGTATCCGGTCCTGCCGCTGCGCGACATCGTGGTCTTCCCGTACATGATCGTGCCGTTATTCGTCGGGCGCGAGAAGTCCATCGCTGCGCTCGAAGAAGTCATGCGTGCCGACAAGCAGATCCTGCTTGCCGCTCAGAAGAACGCCGGCGACGACGACCCGGCAACGGATGCCATTTATGAGATTGGCACGCTAGCGTCCGTATTGCAGCTCTTGAAGCTTCCCGACGGCACTGTAAAGGTGCTGGTTGAAGGGAGCGCGCGCGCGAAGGTCGTCAAGTACACCGAGAACGCCAATTACTTCGAAGCCGAAGTCGAGCGCGTGGCAGAGCAGCCGGGCGCTAAGGACGAGCTTGAAGCGCTCGCCCGCTCGACCGTTTCGCAATTCGAAAGCTATGTGAAACTCAACAAAAAAGTTTCGCCCGAAGTCCTAGGCACGGTGAGCCAGATCGAGGATTACTCGAAGCTTGCCGACACGATTGCTTCGCATCTCGCGGTCAAGATTTCCGACAAACAAGATGTGCTTGAAACGGCGACCGTTTCCGAGCGCCTTGAGCGCGTCTACACGCTGATGGAAAGCGAAATTTCGGTTCTGCAAGTTGAGAAGAAGATCCGCTCGCGTGTGAAGCGCCAGATGGAGAAGACGCAGCGCGAGTACTATTTAAATGAGCAGATGAAGGCCATTCAGAAGGAACTCGGCGACACGGACGAGCGCGACGATATCGCCGAGTTCGAAGAGAAGATCGAAAATACAAAGCTGTCGAAGGAAGCCAAGGACAAGGCGCTTGCCGAGCTGAAGAAGCTCAAGCAGATGAGCCCGATGTCGGCCGAGGCGACGGTTGTTCGCAACTATCTCGATTGGCTCTTGTCGATCCCCTGGGGCATCAAGGGCAAGGTCAAGAAGGACATCGTCGAAGCCCAGCAGATCCTCGATCTCGAGCACTATGGCCTCGAGAAGGTCAAGGAACGCATCCTCGAGTATCTCGCGGTGCAGGCGCGCACCAATAAGCTCAAGGGCCCAATTCTATGCCTCGTCGGCCCCCCGGGCGTTGGCAAGACATCGCTTGGCAAATCGATCGCAAACGCGACAGGGCGCGAATTTGTGCGCATGTCCTTGGGTGGCGTCCGCGACGAAGCGGAAATCCGCGGCCACCGGCGTACGTACATCGGCTCGATGCCGGGCAAAGTCATTCAATCGATGAAAAAGGCGAAGCGCACCAATCCGCTTTTCCTACTCGATGAAATCGACAAGATGGGCCAGGACTTCCGCGGCGATCCGGCGGCAGCTTTGCTTGAGGTCTTGGACCCGGAGCAAAACAGCACGTTCAACGACCATTACCTCGAAGTCGATTACGACCTATCCAACGTTATGTTCGTGACGACCGCGAATACGTTGAACATTCCGCCGGCCCTCATGGACCGCATGGAAATCATCCGTCTCGCCGGTTACACGGAAGACGAGAAACTGGAGATCGCGAAACGCCATCTTCTGGCAGGGCAGGTTACAGCCCACGGTTTGGAAGCCGGCGAGTGGATTGTCGAAGATTCAGCGATCCAGGAAATCATCCGCCGTTACACGCGGGAAGCTGGCGTGCGTTCACTTGAGCGCGAAATCGCCAAGCTGGCGCGTAAAGCGGTGAAGGAAATCCTGACCTCGTCGAAGACTTCGATCACTGTCAATGCCGCCAATGTCCATGAATACCTCGGAGTGCCGAAGTATCGCTATGGCGAAGCCGAGCTTGAAGATCAGGTCGGCATCGTAACAGGGCTTGCCTGGACGGAAGTCGGCGGCGAGTTGTTGACCGTTGAAGGCGTTATGATGCCGGGCAAAGGCAAGATGACGGTGACGGGCAACCTGCGCGACGTGATGAAAGAGTCGATCCAGGCCGCGAACGCTTACGTGCGCGCGCATTCCCCCGAATTCGGCATTCATCCCTCGCTGTTTGAAAAGCGTGATATCCACGTGCATGTGCCGGAAGGCGCGACGCCGAAGGATGGTCCCTCTGCCGGGGTTGCCATGGCGACTGCTATCATCTCGGTTTTGACGGGGATACCTGTCCGCAAGGACATTGCCATGACCGGCGAGATCAGCTTGCGCGGCCGGGTGCTACCAATTGGCGGCTTGAAAGAGAAGCTCTTGGCGGCGCTGCGCGGAGGTATAAAGACCGTGGTTATTCCGGAGGAGAATGCCAAGGATCTCGCTGAGATTCCGGCCGAGGTTCAACAGAAGATGGACATCATTCCAGTGGCTCGTCTTGAGGACGTTCTCAGAATTGCATTGGTACGCATGCCAGAAGCCATCATTTGGGATGAAGCTGCGGAAGAAGCCGCAGCCGTCGCTGCTAAAGAAGCAGATAAAGATAAGGGCGGCTCGCGCATTACCGCGCATTAAGCTGCCGCGAAAACTCAACATTCGAGCATTTCAACCCCTGCGCCCCTTCGGCGTGGGGGTTTTTGTCGCGGCGAGGATAATGAGGACAATTTGCCAGCGCCAAAGCCCGATTTTAGGGCTTTTCCCCCTTGACGGTGGGGGGGATTGGGCGCTTGTAAGCGGCTTCCAATAGCGGCCACAACCCCTCGAACGGCCGCCTCAAGCCAGATGGCTGTGAGTTGAGGAAGTTATTCCCGAAGCCATAGGACGGTACACATGAGCAAAAAAGACCTTATCGACGCTGTTGCGAAGGACTGTGAACTGACAAAGGAAAAGGCCAGCAGCGTTGTCGATGCTGTGCTCGGCCACATTCGCAGTGCCATGAAGCAGGGTCAGGAAGTCCGTATTCCAGACTTCGGTACGTTCAAAGTGGCAGCCCGCAAAGCGCGTGAAGGCCGCAACCCGGCAACGGGCATGACGATTCAAATCCCGGCTTCCAACGTGCCTAAATTCACACCCGCCAAGGGTTTGAAGGAAGCGCTGAACTAAATGAGCGACTAGGTTATAGGGACTAGGGGCTAGACTTTCTATTCCCTCGTCCCTAATCCCTAAAACCTCACTTGGGGAGGTTAGCTCAGCGGTAGAGCGTCTCGTTTACACCGAGAATGTCGGGGGTTCGATCCCCTCACCTCCCACCATGTCACATTGGCGTTTGCAACTCCCTGCAGGGAGTTGGCTGCAAGCCACGGGGGCAACGAACCAGTTGCCCGGCGCCGAGCGCTTTCTGTTTTGCCGCCACCCCCACCGAGGACACCCAATGACCATCTCCATGTATCAAGCTTCCGTGCCGGCGTTCGTGCAGACTCTCAATGCGCTCGACGCCATTCTGGTCAAGGCAGACGCCTACTGCGTCGCCAAGAAAATAGATCCGGCGGTTCTCGTGCAGTCGCGGCTTTACCCGGATATGTTCCCGTTCGCCCGCCAAGTCCTGATCGCGTGCGATTTCGCCAAGGGTGCGTCGGCGCGGCTTTCTGGCAAAGATGTGCCGAGCTGGCCCGATAACGAAGTGACAATCGCAGATCTCAGGGCCCGCATCGCCAAGACCTTGGATTTTGTCAGAACCGTCCAAGCTTCCGATATCGACGGCAGCGAAACCCGCGACATTTCGATGAAGGTTGCGGGCCAGCAGATGGAATTTAAAGGCCTGCCATACCTGACCCAGTTCGTGCTGCCGAACTTGTATTTCCACGCGGCAACCGCCTACGCCATACTGCGCCATAACGGTCTCGATATCGGCAAACGCGACTTCATGGGACAGCCGGGCTAACGCCTTCCGAACACCGCTTGACGGCGGCCTTTGATGAGAGAAGCGCGACACAGGAGAAGCACTCATGTCCATCTCAATGCACAAGGCCGCCGTTGCCTCGTTTCAGAAACACCTGAATGCGCTTGACGGCATCCTCGACAAGGCGGCGGCTTTTGTTGAAGCAAAGAAAATTGATCCGGCCGAGTTGCTTTCTGCGCGTCTTTATCCCGACATGTTCAATCTCAAAAAACAGGTTCAGGAAGCGTGCACGTTCGCAGCAACCGCGACGGCGCGCCTCGCTGGCCTGCCAATTCCATCGCCCGCGAATGACGAAGCAACTATTGCAGATCTCAAAGCGCGCATCGCCGAGACGCTAGCGTTTCTGGAAACCGTCAAGCCGGAGCAGATGGCAGACTCTGGGCAAAAATCGTACACGCTTAAGGTTGGCCCGAACGAGATGACGTTCACAGGCGAAGATTATTTGATGCACTTCGCGCTGCCGAACTTCTATTTCCATTGCACCACCGCCTACGCCATCCTGCGCCACAACGGCCTTGGTATCGGGAAACGGGATTTTATGCGGCGGACCGGCTGAAGCACGGCCGGGACCGTTTTTTGTGCACGACCCCCGGCCTTGCGGCGGCATCCTGGACGCGGCCCAAAGGCAACTTGACGGGAAGGGGCGGATCACGTATCCCAACCCTTGTGATCGCGGGCGCATATCCCACTGAAATTGGGGGCGCCCGTCGCGTATTGGAATGCGGGAGTAGCTCAGTTGGTTAGAGCGCCGCCCTGTCACGGCGGAGGCCGCGGGTTCAAGTCCCGTCTCTCGCGCCATTCCATTTTTGCCTCACGCCGCTCATCCTCGCCATGCTCGGGCTGCTCCGGCAGGCGCCGCTTGCGGCGGCGGCCTTTGGCCGCTAGGCCCTGTGGGCCGTAGACGGGTACAGAATTTCTGAGGCTTTTCCCGCCTTGCAGCGCAATAGACGCCAGGGTACCAGGAGCCTATGATTTGGCGCCCGATTCAAATTGAGTCAGGGCGCGCGGGCCAGGACCGGACACATGAGCGAACTCTTCACACAATACCTGCCCATCATCATCTTCCTCGGCGTGGCGCTGTTCATCGGCGCGGCCTTGATGCTGGCGCCGTTTCTGATCGCGGTGAACAATCCCGACCCAGAAAAGGTCTCAGCCTACGAGTGCGGGTTCGCCGCGTTCGACGACGCGCGCATGAAGTTCGATGTGCGCTTCTATCTCGTATCGATCCTGTTCATCATTTTCGATCTCGAGATTGCGTTCCTCTTTCCCTGGGCGGTCGCTTTCAAAGAAATTGGCGCCTTTGGGTTCTGGTCCATGATGCTGTTCCTTGGCGTATTGACCATAGGCTTTATCTACGAGTGGAAGAAGGGTGCGCTCGAATGGGAGTGATCCGCGAGGCTGATGCGCAACTCTTCGACCGCGTCTTCGATAAGGCACGTGAGGGCGCGGGCGGCGGAGCAACTTTGCCCTCGGGCATTATCACGCCGGACGATCCGTTTTTCGGCACCGTCAACAACGAGCTTGCCGACAAGGGCTTCCTGGTCACCACGACCGACGATCTCATCAACTGGGCGCGCACGGGCAGCCTCATGTGGATGACGTTTGGCTTGGCGTGCTGTGCCGTCGAGATGATGCAGGCGTCGATGCCGCGTTACGATCTCGAGCGCTTTGGTTTTGCGCCGCGCGCCTCTCCGCGCCAGTCGGACGTCATGATCGTTGCCGGTACGCTGACCAACAAAATGGCACCCGCTTTGCGCAAGGTTTACGACCAGATGCCGGAGCCGCGCTACGTGATCTCCATGGGCTCGTGCGCCAACGGCGGCGGGTATTACCATTATTCGTATGCCGTTGTGCGCGGCTGCGATCGCATCGTGCCCGTCGATATCTACGTACCTGGCTGCCCGCCGACGGCGGAAGCGCTGCTGTATGGGGTTTTGCTGTTGCAAAGGAAGATTAGACGGACAGGGACGATTGAGAGGTAGCTGAGCCCGGAAACGTAGGTTGGGTTAGCACCGGCCCGGATGTTGATGAAGGGAAAAATTTTCATTACGGTGCGTAATCCAACAATCAAGAGCAGTGCACGACGATAGACAGCTGTTGGGTTACGCGCGGAGTAGAGATCGAAATTCGTGTCAGGCTAACGGGCCGCGCTAACCCAACCTACAAGTGATCATCGCATGACCAACGCCCTCGAAATGCTCGGCTCCCACATTGCAGGCAAAATGCCGTGCCGGCATTTCATGACCCATGGCGAGTTGACGTTGACAGCTGACGCCGCGAACATTGCCGGCATACTGAAATTTCTGCGCGACGATACGAACTGCCAGTTCGAGGTGCTGATCGATATCTGCGGCGTGGATTACCCCGAACGCGAGAAGCGCTTCGAGGTTGTCTATCATTTGCTGTCGCCGCGTTTGAATCAGCGCATCCGCGTCAAGATAGCGACGGACGAGGCAACGCCGGTCGCGAGCGTCAACAGCATTTTTCCGGCGGCCAATTGGTTCGAGCGCGAGGCTTACGACATGTTTGGCATTCGCTTCACCGGGCACCCAGATCTGCGCCGCCTGCTCACCGACTACGGCTTTCAAGGCTATCCGCTGCGCAAGGACTTCCCGCTGACGGGTTATGTCGAGGTCCGCTACGACGACGAAGCCAAGCGCGTGGTATATGAGCCTGTGAAGCTCAACCAGGAATTCCGCAATTTCGATTTTGAGTCCCCATGGGAGGGCCCGAATTACGTGCTGCCGGGCGATGAGAAGGCGAGCGGGAAGGCTTAAGTGCAATAGGAGCCTGCCATGGAAGACATTTTCGGTAAACTCGTTGCGGCGCTGTTTGTTATTCTGGTGATCATCTACGATTGGCCGCGCGCAATCTCCGGGCTACTTGCGGGCACCGCGATCCGGTGGAACAAGGTTGGTCATCCCTTAGTGGCACTCATCATTGCGGTTGTCGCGATTGCCGGTCTTGGCGAGCTGATCTATCCGCTCATTGGCCGCACGGAGGCCGCGAGCTGGAACTCGTTCGGGCTGGGGCTCGTCTCGGCAGGCGCGACGGCTTACGGGCTGTTCCGCTGGCTTTACGATGTGGTGCAAAGCTAAACGGAAATGGAGCGCGGGGTTGCGGGCATGAAACCGGGTCTGAAAGTTGGCGACAAAACGGAGTTCTCCTACCGCGTGCCAGCGGAGAAGACCGTGCCACACCTATTTCCCGAGGCGCACGATTTCCAGCAGATGCCGAAAGTATTCGCAACCGGGTTTATGGTCGGGCTCATGGAATGGACGTGCATGAAGGTGATCGAAACCCATCTCGATGACGGCGAGGGGTCGCTCGGCATTCACATCGACGTGTCGCACTTGTCTGCGACTGTGCCGGGACAGACAGTGACCGTAGAGGCCGAGTGCACGAAAGTAGATGGCCGGCGCCTGTCGTTCACCGGGGGTATTGCTGGCACCGAAGGCATCATGCACTCCGGCATCGGTCCGTTCGACATCGACAGCGGCACGACGATGGCGTACGGCCGCACCAGCTTCTCGCGCCAGGCCTTCCGCGCCGCCGCGTTCTGGCAAAGTCTCGATGGCGACGCGACCAACCTCGTGGCGCGCAGCCCGACCGGCGCCTTCATCCCGTTCGCGTTCAAGACCAACACCTTCGACGTCGAACTGTCCAACGCACAGTCGTTCGCCGGCCGGCACGTCGTCAGTTACGGCGGCAACCTGCGCCGCAACCAGTTCGACCTTTCCA
>JANMNH010000001.1:0-1588 GCA_031373745.1 Hyphomicrobium sp.
ACCGAGACGCACGTCGCGTGGGAGAAAAAGAAGGGCCTCCCCTACGTGCCCAGTCCCCTGCTCTACCGCGGACACATCTACTTCTTCAAAGACGGCGGCCTCGCCTCGTGTTTCGACGCGGCGACAGGCGCGGTGAAATACGAACAGCAACGCATCGGCCTCGAGGGTTCGCTCTACGCATCTCCCGTCGCGGCAAACGGCCACATCTACCTCGTCACGCTGGCCGGCAAGGCCGCCACGCTCTCCGCAGGCGACAAACCCGCGCTCGTCTCCAGCGCCGACTTCGGCGAGCGCGTCGCCGCCACGCCTGCCATCGCCGGAGACACGCTCTTCGTCCGCACTGCGACAAAGCTGTTCGCCTTCCGCGCGGCGAAATAAGCCGCCTGCCAAAATTAAGATGACTCTTGGGTGAGACGGGCAAGCAAAGCAGGCGGGGTTTGCAACCTCGCGCGGCGGGATGGGCAAAGGCGGCAGGTTGGCGCGGAACGCCCGGGTGGAGCACTCGACCCGAGTGCGGTTTCCGCTTTGATTCCTTCGCCGACCGCCGAAACGAGCGTCCCAAGTATGGCGACGATTATCCCCACAGTTACTGCAACAACAGCACTCACAAACGCGAACACACCCTCCAATTGGAAAATTGAAAACGCGAGCCCACCAAAGATCAACAACACCGCGACCAATTGTGCAAATTTGCCCGCCGAATCCAGAACCCCGGCGACTCGGCAGCCGTTTTGATAGCGCAGTATTGCGTGCTGAGCCTCGTGAGTGAGAGGTTCGTTGTTCTGAGCGGATTCCATAATGGGAGTATCGGTCTGGTTCAAAGCGCCGGAAGATCAAGTTCATACTGCTATGATATCGTAGCAAATGAAAGACTTGCCGTTGGCAGCGTCTCGGTGTGCGCGCGAAAGCCCGGCAGAATCTCGTCGGCCCAAAAATCCGACAACTCCCGGTTCCAACTGGGTCTAACCCAGAACGAACTGAGCGCCCGGATTTGCGTGCTGGGATGGGACATCAGCCGCGCGACCCTATCGCATATCGAAGCACAGCTTCGTTGCGTGACGGACTACGAACTTGTGTGCCTCGCACGTGCTCTCCGTGTAACCGCAGAAACAGTGCTTCCCGCCAGCACGGCGATCAAGCGCGCCATCACCGATTTCTTTCCGGAAAAACCATCCGACGACCGTTGAAACAGGCCGCGCTATCAAAAGCGCGGCTACTGCATCACCGCAAGCGCTCCAGCCGCATCGAATCGCGGTCGAACCACACCTCGCCACTCTTTGGTACGGCGTTCAAGGCCCTCCGCAGCGCAATCTGCTGGGCTTCATCCCGGCCATAGAATTGACGAAGTTGCACCAGTGTTGCCCACAAACGACCTGTCCCTTGGTGGATCTCGAGAGCGCTGTCACAAATCTCCATGGCCCTCAAGTAATTACCACCGCGGATCTCCAAAAGAACACTCTCAAGCCAGACTTTCCAATCGTGACCATACAAGATACGGCCCTTGCATAGAATCGCACGCGCAAGGTTTGTGTCCCCTACAAAGTCTTCGAGTCGCGCGCATTCCAACAGCGTCGATGAGCGGCCTTTC
>JANMNH010000025.1:0-1562 GCA_031373745.1 Hyphomicrobium sp.
CAACGCGAGCATGAGCGCCGCGCCCGACCGTGACGGAATCTCCAACGATCCCATGCAGCAAGTCGCTTACGTGACGCAGCAGGGCACGTTGACTGGCGCCTCGATCTCAAAACCCGGTGCGCAGAATTGGACTCCGATCCAACGGGCCAACGCCGCGGCAATTGAACCACGCATCGTGCCGGTTGGTGTCGCGATACAAAAGCACGGCACGCCGGAGCAACGAGCGGCGTGGAGGTTGATTTGGAAGTTCTCGTTGCAGCCGACCCGCGTCCGCACGGGTGGCGCCGCTGACTATGCCGACGGTGTGTTCAGCGTCGATCTAAACAAAGTTGGCGCGAAGCCCGATCCAAATGACACCCGCCGCGTCTTGCTGCCGGATCCCAACTACGTGAACTTCATGATCGTGCACGAGGTCTTTCACGCGACGGCATCCAATCAAGACGCGATGCGCGAGGCCCACAAGATGCAGCGGGACAGATGGCAGGAGGGCGAACCGACGGTCGGTTCGCCGCAATGGAGCGTTGAAGTCCGCCACGACAAGATGGTGTACGACTTCCTGTTGAAGGCTGGCTTACTGCCTGTCCCGCCCCCTCCGATTGAACGTATCGCTCCCTACTACGCGGAGCATTTGGCCAATCCGCGCGTTCCCGTTCATACGTTCAAGGTGCCTGGCTACGACAAGCCTTTATGACGCTCGCTTGCGCACCCGGCCCAGCCACATTCTCGCCCCGATCCTCGGGTGCAGTAGACGTGGGATTGGGCTTTGGCTCTCGAACGGGGCTACGACGTCATGCAGCGACTTCTGTTTTCGATCCTTCTCTTTTCGATGGTATCGGCGGCAGCGCTCGCCGCACCGGACAGCCGCCTCGTCGTCTACCGCGACCCGTTCGCTCACGGGGAGAACACCGGCGAATTCTTCGATCTTGCCGGAAAGGGGTGGGGCGCAAGGAGTATGCACATCATCTGGCCGATCAAAGTCTGCCCCGACGCCAGTCCGTACTATTGCCTATACAGCGATTACATCGGCTTCGCCTTGAGCGCTCCGAAGCGCGACCTGCCGGTGGGCTCGACCTGGCGCGTCGGCAAGTTTCGTTTTGTCATTCGCTTTGTCGGTGTAACGCCGTTCGCCGGTCGCAAGCTAAACGCCACTGTGATCGACACGATCGTGGATGGCGCACCGCAGGATCATGCGCAATACAGAGCAACTTACGATCCGAAATACGGCCTGGTTTGTTACGCAAGCCTCAATTGGAAGGACCCAAAGACTGAGGTCGAGCGGCACTACGAAGAGGTCGGAGCCCTATCTTGCGCCGAAGACATCGGCCTCTGGCCGCGCGCACATTAGGTGAAAATGCCCGGTCACAAATCTGCCCTCTTTGTTTTGTGTGGTTCGCCCGACGGGAGTGGGTGTAAATGAAATCGACCGCATTGACGACAGCGGCTTTGCTGGCTGCGCTTGCTTACGCGCAAGCTGAGCCGGTATCGACCGAGCCGTTCCTATTCGAGCCGCTGGCGACACCGGCGCGAATGCAGCTCTCCGAAGCTGCGACCGAAAAGTGGAT
>JANMNH010000028.1:0-14262 GCA_031373745.1 Hyphomicrobium sp.
CCGCCACTTTCACCGGTGGGCTGCTCCACACGCGGGGAATCTCACCCCCGCGCGGACGGCGGTTCACCTGAGACCGGTCCCGTGCATTGCGGGCGGTCAGCAGTCTCCCCGGACCCGGCTCAATGCGATGCCGCGCCTCAAGCCCCGTGTAGGTCCGGTTGGTGCGCATTATGCGCGCGTTGGAGTAACAGTGGAACGCGAAGTTCGAGGTTTGGTTGATGGGGTTTTGGGTTCGGCTGTTGGGAAAGGGCGTTAGGCATTCGCTCATGGGAGTGGAGATCGGGTAGCAGGCCGTTATCCCGTCATCCTCGGCCGAACGAGCCCGCGAGTGACGGCCGGGGATCCAGCACAAAACGACTATCGCAAATGAACTCAAGAGCCTTCGGCGCTTGTTACGCTGGATCCCCAACCCGCGATGCGGTTGAGGGAACCGCACGCGCGTTGAGGATGACGTTCGCGTTGGGTTGCGGTTGTTTGTTTTGGGGAAGTGACGGCTCCGGGATGACGCAAGTGAGGAGAACGGAGCGCAGCGTCTGGCCAGTTCGTGGCTCATAACGGCTGTGATCGGGCCGCTGGAACTGGAAAACGCGCTCCTGATTTGATCGGCGCCGCTACGTTGCCTTGCCGCTTTCGACGTGCTGCGCCAGTTTGTCGAGGGTTTGATAACCGAATTCGACCGCGCCGAATCCGATACCTGCGTCGCGCTGAGACTTCGTTGGATGCAACTGCCGCAAAGTGATGACTGTCTTTCCGTCGCTCTGCTCATCGAGGGTGATGGTGGTGCGGAATGTGCCAGGATCGTTGTCTTTGCCGGCGCCATGATCGAACTCGATCAGGTGCGGTCTCTCGATGCGGAGGAATTGCATGCGATTTGTGTATCGCTTGCCGTCGGGAGCGATCATATCGAACCGCCATTCTCCGCCGACGCGAATATCCATCGACTTTGTCTCGATCCTGAAACCGGCCGGACCAAACCATTGGGGGAGATGGCGCGGATCAGCCCAGGCGGAGAAAACTAACTCACGAGGAGCGTTGATCACGCGCGAGAGGACGATCTCTCGATCGAGCGCCCAAGTGGACAGGGGCGATTCATTTTGACTTGCGTTTGCGGGCATTGGACCTCTCCTCTTTTTTCAATTTGTCAACGTAGATTTCCAGTCGATCCAGTCGTTGCTCCCAGATCTCCCTTTGAGCCGCCAACCAAACCTCGACGGTTGCGAGAGCTTCCGTTCGCAATGAGCACGTCCTAACGCGCCCGGTCTTCTCGGACGCAACGAGGCCGCTGCTCTCTAGAATTCGGATGTGTTTCATCAGGCTCGGCAGCGCCATATCGAACGGCTTCGCCAGTTCTCCGACGGATGCCTCGCCATTACATAGCCGCATGACGATCGCCCGGCGGGTCGCGTCGGACAGGGCCCCAAAAACTTGGTCGAGTTGGTTTGTTTTGTTAGCCATAGAGCTAACCATAGCGGAGACGCAAACTTGCGTCAACGAATGTTAGCCAGACGGCTAACTAAAAAATAGTGAGTGCAGCGTCGTTGATCGAGTTCGCCAACTCGTGATGAGAGAGTGCGTCGCTGCAGAGGCGCCGGTCGCGGCCGGACCGAAGATGGAACGTGAAGAGAACTCTGCGTCCGTTGTTGGGTTCGAATTTTCGATTCGAATTTCGGCAGAAGGTGGCCCATGGCAGACCCCCCCCACCCTTCACCCCCGATGGTACGGGTGTCCGCTTAATATCGTCGCGGCGCGGTAGAGTTGCTCTGTGAGGACGACACGCGCGAGACCGTGCGTCAGGGTGATGGCGCCGAGCGAGAGTTTGAGGTTGGCGGCTTTGAGAAGCTCCGGCCCGTGCCCATCCGGGCCGCCGATGAGAAAGGCGCAGCACTTCGTGCCGGCGTTCGCCTGCTTGCCGAGCAGGCCCGCTAAGGCTTCGCTGGTGATGGATTTTCCTTCGACGTCGAGTGCGATTTTAAAGGTCGCGACTGACGCTACTTTCAAGAGACGCTGCGCTTCGTCGGATTTGCGCGCGTCTGCCGAGGCGGCGCGGCTTTCGGGGAGTTCGATGATATCAATCGGTCCAAGGCCGAGCGCGCGCCCTTGGGCATCGGCGCGCTTCACGTAGCGGGCAACGATGTCGCGCTCCGCGTCGTCTTTCAACTTGCCGGTGGCGGCGATCAGAATACGCATGGTGGCCGCCGCCGGAGTGCGCCTCAGCGCTTCAAATCAATGTTGCGACGGATCGTTCTGCGAAGGGTCTGCCGTGATGTCGGCCTTCCACATCTTTTCCAGATTGTAGAAGTCGCGCACTTCGGGGCGGAAGACGTGGACGATGATGTCGCCCGCATCGATCAGCACCCAGTCGCAGGTCGGCATGCCCTCGACGCGCACGCGCGGGAGGCCGGCTTCCTTGAGCTTGGTTGCGAGCTGATCGGCGATGGCGCCAACGTGCCGGTCCGAGCGGCCGGTCGCGATGACCATGTAATCGCCGAGTGACGATTTTCCTTCGAGCGGAATATCGACGATCTCTTCGGCCTTGGCTTCGTCGAGCCAGTTGACGATGTCGGCGAGAAGTTTTGCCGAGCCCGGCGCTTTGGCTTTTGGGCTGGCGCGAGAAGTGCTCTTGCGGGCGCTTCCGGAGGCGGTTCGTATCAAGCGGTCGAGGTCCTTTCCTGCTTCGGTCGATCCGGGCGCGAGAAGCCCAGAACGCTGCAAACATAAGCTTGGAACCGGTTTCGAGCAATCGAATTCACGGCGAGTATCTATAATACTCAATTATATCAGCGGGATGACACGAGCTTGTTAAGGTTGCGGGGTCCTGTTGGCGCGCAGTTTGGTCGATGACTGCTCCGACAACCGGCTGGTGAGGAAGACCCAGGCGGGCGGCTTCGAGGCGGCTAAGCTGCGCGCATCCGATTCATCGAGGCGTGCGTGACCAAGCAACTGTGCGGCTTCTCCGGCGAGTGCTTTTAGGCGCCAACCTGGACGATCGACAACGGCGATGGGGAATGAGGCCGCGATGCTCTTCCAATGCTGCCAGCGATTGAAACCGGCGAGGTTGTCGGCGCCCATGACCCAGACGAAATGAACGTCAGGGTAACGCGACTTGAGGAAGGCGAGCGTGGCGGCGGTATAGGGCGTGCCGAGTTCGGCTTCAAAGCCGGTAATTTTCATTTTCGGGCCGTGGGCGAAAGCGCGGGCGGCAGCCATGCGATCTGTTTGTGGCGGCAGGCTGCCATTTGATTTGAGCGGATTGCCGGGCGTCACGACCCACCACAGCTGATCGAGAGCGAGACGTTTGACAGCCGTTTCGGCGACGATGGCGTGGCCTTCGTGCGGGGGATTGAACGAGCCGCCCATAATGCCGATGCGCTGACCGCCGAGCACGAGAGGCGTGCGGACGCGGATAGAACCAAAATTGTGCGGTGGAATTTTTCGAGTCAACGGATGCGCCTCACTTCGGCCGGATCTGGCCGTTGCCGCGCACGAGATATTTGAAACTTGTCAATTGCTCGACGCCGACGGGCCCGCGCGCGTGCATCTTGCCGGTCGCGATGCCGATCTCGGCGCCGAAACCGAATTCGCCGCCGTCGGCAAATTGGGTCGAGGCATTGACGAGGACAATCGCGGAGTCGACGTTGGCGAGAAAGTGGTTCGCGGTTTTCTCATCCCCGGTGATGATGGCGTCGGTGTGCTGCGAGCCGTACTTGGCGATGTGTTCGATCGCGCCGTCTACGCCATCGACGATTTTGACGGCAATGATGGTGTCGAGGAATTCTTTGCCATAGTCGTCTGCGGTTGCAGACTTCACGCGCGGGTCGGCTTTCTGTGTCTGCGCATCGCCACGCACTTCGCAGCCGGCGTCCAATAGTGCCTTGACGAGCGCTGGAGGAACGTCCGCAGAGGCGTTCTTATCGACGAGCAGGCATTCGGTGGCGCCGCATACGCCCGTGCGCCGCATCTTGGCGTTGAGGACGACAGGAATGGCGATTGACATATCGGCCGCGCGATCGACGTAGGTGTGGCAAATGCCTTCCAAGTGCGCGAAGACAGGCACGCGCG
Organism: Hyphomicrobium sp.; assembly: GCA_031373745.1. Taxonomy (GTDB): domain Bacteria; phylum Pseudomonadota; class Alphaproteobacteria; order Rhizobiales; family Hyphomicrobiaceae; genus Hyphomicrobium_B. The sequence continues at coordinate 4,060 of JANMNH010000028.1, forward strand.
CTTCGTCCTGCACGCGTTGCACGAGGCTTTTTCCGCCGCGCGGGACGATGACGTCGATTGAGGCGTTGAGACCTTTGAGCATGAGGCCAACGGCTTCGCGATCTGTCGTTGGCACAAGTTGGACGGCCGCTTCGGGCAACCCGGCCGCGCGCAAGCCTTCAACCAAGCAGGCATGAATGGCGACGCTCGAATGATGGCTTTCCGATCCGCCGCGCAGAATTGCGGCGTTGCCGGCTTTGAGGCTCAGCGCGCCGGCGTCGGCGGTGACGTTCGGGCGGCTCTCGTAAATGATGCCGATGACGCCCAAGGGCACGCGCACGCGCTGGAATTGCAAGCCGTTGGGGCGGGTCCATTCGGCAAGCACGGTGCCGACCGGATCGGCAAGGGCTGCAATGTCTTCAAGGCCCTTGGCGATAGCTTCGACGCGCTTTTCATCCAGCAGAAGGCGATCAATGAACGAGGCTGGGCGATCGGCGGACTTGGCGGCGGCAATGTCTTTGGCGTTGGCGGCGAGGATGGCAGGCGTCGCGGCGCGGAGTGCCTTGGCGGCGGCGAGAAGTGCCGCGTTTTTTTGGCTCGTTGATGCGACGGCAAGCGCGCGCGCGGCCGAACGTGCAGCCTGACCGATTGCGTTCATGATGGCGGCGGTATCGCCAGATAAGCGTTCAGGTTTTTTCATGACGGCTACTTTCTATTCAACGCCATATCATCGCGGTGGATGAGCGTATCGGGGCCTTCGTAGCCGAGAATTTCCGAGATGGCGCCCGACTTCTTGCCGATAATACGCTTGGCGTCTTCTTTCGCATAGGCAATGAGACCGCGCCCGAGTTCGCGGCCATCGCTCGCGCGAATGATGACGGCATCGCCCCGGTCAAAGTCCCCATCGACGCGGGTGACGCCGGCGGGAAGCAGGCTTTTGCCCGATAGCAGGGCTTTTTCGGCGCCGGCGTCGATGGTTATCCGACCGGCCGGTTCGAGTTGGCCTGCGATCCAGCGTTTTTTGGCGGTGACAGGATCGGACTTTGCGAGGAACCACGTGACCTTCGCGCCGTCCGAGATGGCGCGCAGCGGGTGCATGATTTTGCCGGTTGTAATGACCATGTTTGTGCCGGCAGCGAGCGCGATTCTGGCGGCTTCGACCTTGGTTTTCATGCCGCCTTTGGAAAGTTCGGTTCCGGCGTCGCCCGCCATGGCTTCGATCTCGGGCGTGATTTCGGTGACGAACGGAATGTGTTTGGCGTTCGGATCGTCGTTCGGCGGAGCAGTGTAAAGGCCGTCGATGTCGGACAAGAGCACGAGGCAATCTGCTGAAACCATAGAGGCGACGCGCGCCGACAAACGGTCGTTGTCGCCGTAGCGGATTTCGGTCGTGGCGACGGTATCGTTCTCGTTGACCACGGGAATGGCTTTGAGGGCCAAGAGCTGTTCGATCGTGTGGCGGGCATTGAGGTAGCGGCGGCGTTCCTCCGTATCTCCAAGCGTCAAGAGAATTTGCGCGGCGATGAGTCCGCGAGCTTGCGCCAACTCTTGGTAGGCATGCGCGAGTGAAATCTGCCCGACGGCAGCAGCGGCTTGGCTTTGTTCGAGTTCAAGGGGGCCTTTGGGAAGCTTGAGCGTATTGCGGCCAAGGGCAATGGCGCCCGACGACACGAGCACGATATCCTTGCCGGATTTGGTAAGTGCCGCGACATCGTCCATCAAGGACGAGAGCCACGCGGCATTGAGCTTGCCCGTCGCCCGGTCGGCAAGCAGCGCCGAGCCGATTTTCACGACAATGCGGCGGGCGCTGGCCCACTCGGGACGGGCTTGGTTGACTGGAGCCGGCGTTTTGGTCGAGGTGCGGGACATTTATGTGGTTATGAGCTGGTGTTGGGATGAGCGGATTGGTTGTGTTTGTCATAACAGGATTTGTGCGCCGGAGCATAGCTCGCGAGATACGAGACACGCATAATGAACTAAAAGGGCAGGCCGTGTAGGTAAATCAAGGTTTTCATCAAGGGTTAATTGGCGCATGTCCGAGACAACGATTTGGAACCGGGACTATTTAGCTCAGCAACTCGAGCGCGCGTTGCTCAACCCCGTGCGCGCGTTCCGCCTGCAGTATTTGCCCTTGCTCATGGTCTATTTCGCCTATGGAGCCATGGGGCTTGTCGCGATTGCCGAAACATTCTGGATCAAAAAAAGTCTGACGCTGACGCCGGCGGAACTCGCGTCGTTGAGTGTCTGGCTGACGTTGCCGTGGACGATCAAAATGGTTTTCGGCGAACTCGTCGATGCCGTGCCTATTTTCGGATCGCAGCGGCGCGTTTACGTTCTGATCGGCGGCGGCTTTATCGCGGCGGGGCTACTCATGCTGGCGGGCGCCGCTGGCGGGTGGCTGACGTTTGCCCGACCTGAGAACATTTACCGGATCGGCTCGTTTCTTTCGATCGTCGGCGTCGTGCTTCAGGACGTGACGGCGGATGCCATGAGCACGGAAGTCGTCGAGCGCACGAACGCCGACGGTACGCCGCGCGTCAAGGCGGATGTCGACCGGGACCTCGGTATGGTGCAGGTGCTGGGCCGGTTGGCGCTTTCTCTTGGCGCGTTTGCGGTTGCGGGTACGGCCGGATGGCTGGCCAGCGTTTATTCCTACGAGACTGTCTTTCTGATTGGGCTCGTCATTCCAGTGATTTCCGTGACCGGCGCGATGCTGGTCAAGCTCGATAAAATAGAAAGGCGCGCCATCGACTGGCGTATTCTTGGCGGAGGTCTGGTTTTCGGAGCGGTTGTGGCGGCACTGGCCTACGCAGATATTCCCGGCAACCAGGAAATCGTGTTCGTGATCTCGCTCGTAGTCGTCATCATGATGCTGCGGCGTGTCGTCGGCGATCTCGATGCGGATACCAAGCGCAAGATTTTCTATGCAGCGGTGATCATCTTCGTGTTCCGCGCGGCGCCAAGCGTCGGCCAGGGATACACGTGGTTCACGATGGACGTGCTCGGATTTGACGAGGCGTTTCTCGGCACGCTTGCTCAGATCGGCACGGCATTGGCGCTTTTGGGAACCTGGCTCTTTTCCGATGCCATCACGCGCCAGCCGGTAGCGCGCGTACTTCTGTGGCTGACGGTTGCCACGCTGCTATTGTCGCTGCCAAGCCTCGGACTGACACTGGGCTTGCACGAATGGACCGAGCGCATGTTTGGCTTTGGGGCGCGGACGATTGCGGTCATTGATACGGCCGCTTCGTCGCCGTTTGTGCAGCTTTCCATGATCCCGCTTTTAACGCTGACCGCGATCTATGCGCCGCCAGGACGGCGCGCGAGCTGGTTTGCGCTCATGGCGTCGCTGATGAATCTCGCGCTCGTTGCCGGCGCATTGCTGACGAAGTATCTCAACGCCCTATGGATCGTGGATCGCGGCAACTATGCCAATCTGCCGGTACTCCTGGCGGTGGCCTTGGCGATCGGCGGGATCGGGTCGTTGGCCGCTATTTTCGCCTTCGGACGGCGCATTGATGACAGGGCCGTCATCACGCAGAGTCAAAAATAACTCGCGGAAAGTTATAGATATTTCCGATGATTCCGAAAAGTTGACCGATCAGTGTAACAAGTTGGCCGGAAGTACCGAAATAGCGTAGAGTAATAAACGTACCGGTGAACCGGTTTGAGGAGACTTTTCGATGCTGAAACTGAACGGAAGCCGCAGATTGGTTTCGGGGCTGGTCTTGGCCGCCGCTTTGACGCTCTCGGGTGCGGCTCTTGCTCCGGCCTCGGCCGAGACCGCGACGAGCGCCGTCTGGCAGAGCCTGCACAAAGACATCTTCGGCGGCCGCGAAATCCTCGATGCGAAAGACATGATTTCGATGGACGCGCCGGTTCGCGCGGAAGACGCAGCGGTCGTGCCCATCACCATCAAGATGCCGGCGAGCTTTGCCGCGAACGTGACGTCGTTGACCCTCATCGTCGATCAGAACCCTTCGCCGGTTGTCGCCGCGATCAAGTATGGCGCGGCCGCCGGAACAGGCGACCGCATGTTATCGACACGCATTCGCATGGACCAGTATTCGGACGTGCGCGCCATTGCCGAAACCAACGACGGCAAGCTTTACATGATCTCCAAGTTCGTCAAAGCCTCGGGCGGGTGCTCGGCACCGGCTTCTAAGGACGCGGAAGAAGCCGCCAAGAGCCTTGGCAAAATGCAGATCAAGAAATTCGTCTCCAAAGAGGGCGATGCACTGACGGCGGAAATGCAGTTCATGATCAAGCACCCGAACACAACGGGCATGCAGATGGATCAGCTCACGGGACTCTATACGCCGGCCCGCTACATCAACAAAATAGAAGTTAAGAGCGGCACAGACGTGATCTTCTCGATGGAAGGCGGCATCTCGATCAGCGAAGATCCGAACTTCCGCTTCACGCATGGCGGCAAGGCCGGCGACAGCGTTGACGTCAAGGCTGAAGATTCGGATGGCGCGTCGTTTGCCGGGCAATTGGCGCCAAGCCAGTCGTAAGTTCTAAAGTCTTTCCGGTTTGAGATAGAGTCAAGTTTCGGAAGGATACCCCTCCCCGCTTGGGAGGGGAGTCAATCTGCGGCAGATTCCGTTTCAACCGGAAAGACTCTAAAGCAATTGATCCAGCTAAAAGTCAGGATCTGACTATGACCGCAGATCTTTCCGGCGACGATTTGATCCCCGTCGCCGGAAACGGCATTCTGCACCGGCGGTTATTTCTCAAGAATACTCTGATACTTGCGGTCGCGGGCGCGGCGGGCACGGCGTTCGTCGCAGAGCCCGAAGCGGCAGCAGCGCCCGCTCCAGTGCCCGCCACTGGAATCGACCCATCGTCGCCGCCGTGGATGCACAAGCCGGGGTTGCCTTTCACGGGTTACGGCAAACCTTCAAAGTTTGAAGCGCGCACGCTGCGCAATATCGGGGGCAATCGCGATCTCGCGGGCAATGGCGTGTCGTGGACGCCGCTTGAATCGCTTGAAGGCATCATCACGCCGTCGGGGCTGCATTTCGAGCGCCACCACAACGGCGTGCCGGAAATCGATCCCGCGCATCATCGCCTTGTCATTCACGGCGCGGTGCGTCAACCGTTGAGTTTCACGGTCGATAATCTGCTGCGCTATCCCATGCGTTCGCATCTCATATTTTTGGAGTGCGGCGGCAACAGCAATGCCGGATGGCACAGCGAGCCGATCCAGCGCCCGGTTGGCTCGTTCCATGGGCTTGTGTCGTGCAGCGAGTGGACCGGCGTGCCGCTGAGCCTGCTGCTCGATCAGGCGGGTATCGATGCAAAAGCGTCGTGGGTGATTGCCGAAGGCGCGGACGCGGCGGTCATGAACGTCAGTCTGCCGCTCTCCAAACTTATGGATGATGCGATTGTTGCGCTTTATCAAAATGGCGAACGTATCCGGCCTGAAAACGGTTATCCGCTGCGGCTCGTTGTGCCGGGGTGGGAAGGCGTCGTAAACGTCAAGTGGCTCAGGCGTTTGCAGGTGACCGATCAGCCCGTGATGGCGCGCAACGAGACGGCGAAATACACCGAGCTTTTGCCAAGCGGCAAAGCACGGCAGTTTACATTCGTGATGGAGGCGAAGTCGCTCATCACGTCGCCCTCGCCGGGGCTGAAGATGCGCGGGCCGAATGTGTACGAAATTCGCGGGCTGGCGTGGAGCGGGCGCGGGAAGATCACAAAGGTTGAAGTCTCGGCCGATGGCGGGAAATCGTGGGGTCTGGCGGCACTGCAGGAGCCCGTGCTTTCGCGTTGCTTTACGCGCTTTCGTTCTGCCTGGGCGTGGGATGGGGGACCTGCCGTTTTGAAAAGCCGTGCGACGGACGAGACCGGATACGTCCAGCCCGAACGCGATGTGCTGGTCGCCGAGCGCGGGCGCGACGGGTATTTCCATTACAACGCCATTGTCGCTTGGGGAATCGATGAAGACGGGAAAGTCGCCCATGTTTATGCGTGATTTTTCTCCAGGTGCGTTCCGTCAGATTGTTGTCGGGCTCGCTCTCATGTGTGCGAGCGCTGTAGCGCTTGCGGGTGATGCAGTGAAGGCGCCGACGCTTGGCACGCCCCAGCTCGGCACGCCTATGACGGCTGAAGAAATCGCCAAGTGGGACTTGACGATTTTTCCCGATGGGCGGGGTTTGCCTCCAGGCAAAGGCACGGCGGTTGAAGGCAAGGCGATTTTTGAATCTCAGTGCGCGAGCTGCCATGGCGACGGCGGACGCGGCGCGACGGCGGAGGAATTGGTTGGAGAGCCGAAGCCGCCAAGCAAGGACAACATGTCGAAGGCGATCGGATCATATTGGCCGTATGCGACGACACTGTTTGATTTCACACGCCGCAGTATGCCGCCAGGAGCGCCCGGATCATTGAGCGCGGATCAGCTTTACGCGGTGACGGCGTTTCTGCTGCACGCGAATGGGATCATCGGCGAGAAAGACGAGATGACGGCATCGACATTGGCCAAAATCAAGATGCCGAATAGGGATGGGTTTGTGCGGGTTGACGCGAAATGAGCAAACCTAAGGCCGCCAGGGGGCGTCGGGATCGGAGCCGTCCGCATCGTCGTCACCACCTGCGCGGTTGACTTCGCGAAAGAGCGCGAACAGCGCGTCCTTGATGCCTTGGCCCGATACGGCGGAGAGAATGAGCGGCGTCTTGCGCGTCGCCTTCTTGAGTTCCGCGAATTTGACTTCGATAGCTTCGGGATCAAGCGCATCGCATTTGGAGAGCGCAACAATCTCTTTCTTGGTGGCAAGCTCCGTGCTGTAGGCTTTGAGTTCGCGGCGCACGGTTTTGTAAGCTGTTCCGACATCTTCTTCGGTGGCGTCGACGAGGTGCAGCAAAACTTGGCAGCGTTCGACGTGACCTAAGAACCTGTCGCCGAGGCCCGCGCCTTCGTGCGCGCCTTCGATCAGACCCGGAATATCGGCGAGCACGAAGCTGCTATCGCCTGCGCGCACCACGCCGAGGTTTGGATGCAAGGTCGTGAAGGGATAGTTGGCAATTTTCGGTTTGGCGGCGGAGACGGCGGCGAGAAACGTCGATTTGCCGGCGTTCGGCAAACCGACAAGGCCAGCGTCCGCGATCAATTTGAGACGCAGCCAAATCGTCAGCTCTTGACCGGGCAAGCCGGGGTTGGCGTGCGTCGGCGACTGATTGGTGGCGCTTTTGAAATGCGCGTTGCCGAAACCGCCGTTGCCGCCGCGCGCGATGATACGGCGCTCGCCGGGCTTCATCAGGTTGGCCATCATGGTCTCGTTGTCTTCGGCGAAGACTTGTGTGCCGGGCGGAACCTTGACGACGATGTCGTCGCCATTGGCGCCGGCGCGGTTTTGGCCCATGCCGTCGCCGCCGCTCTTGGCCTTGAAGTGCTGCTGATAGCGGTAGTCGATGAGGGTGTTGAGGTTTTCAACGCACTCGATCCACACATCGCCGCCGCGTCCGCCGTCACCGCCATCGGGGCCGCCGAACTCGATAAACTTTTCGCGCCTAAAGCCGATGCAGCCGTTACCGCCGCTGCCGGAGGCGACATAGATTTTCGTGGTGTCGAGGAATTTCATGGTTTTGACTTCATGGGGCGTTTGATTTCATGGAGCGTTTGATTTCATGGGACCAGGTTCTCTCGCGGGCGAAGGCCTTGCGGGGTCATGGCTCTGATCGCCTGAACCCAAGAACGGCGCCGTTCATACGTTTGCGTTGGCAAATCTTTTTGACGCGCCTCGCACCAGCCCGTGCAGGGGCCGAGCGATCTGAATCCGAGCTTTGCAGCAACGCGCGCCGACGCCGGATTGTCGATGAAGTGACAGCACGTAAAACGCTTGATGCCTCCCTTGCGGAAACCGTAATCCATGAGCGCGCGCGCGGCTTCGGTCGCGTATCCTTGCCCCCAATAGGGCTTGCCGATCCAGTAGCCGAGCTCCGCGGAATTGCCGGCTTGCGGGCTGTAACCGCAAAGCCCGATAAGTTCGCCCGCGTTCCAGATGCCAAACACCACTTCGCCGTGCGCAACGCCGGTTAGCCAGTGCTGAGCGGCCTCTGCCGAATAGGGATAGGGAATCCGCCCGGTCATGCTCGCGACCTCCCAATCGCCGCCGAGCACCGCGATGCGTTCGGCGTCGTCTCGGCTGAGCGGGCGAAGGGTGAGCCGTTTGGTACGCATGGCCTTGACAAGAGACAGGTGAGTTGCGGCGATAAAATGAAAGAGGGGACGGCGTGCCATCCCCTCTCGAAATTGGCTTTCAGCCGGGTGCAGATGTTACTCCGCAGCGACGGCTTTCTGCGGCTGGACGGAGATGAAAATGCGTCCGTTGCGTTTTGTTTTGAAGACGACCTGACCTTCGTCGACTGCGAAGATGGTGTGGTCGGTGCCCATGCCGACGCCCGCGCCCGGGTGCCATTGAGTGCCGCGCTGACGGCACAGGATGTTTCCAGGAATGACGTGTTCGCCGCCGTAGCGCTTAATGCCAAGTCGTTTCGATTCTGAATCGCGGCCGTTGCGCGTCGAACCGCCAGCTTTCTTTTGTGCCATCGTCTAAGTCCTCGTCTTTTGAAGGCAGCCTATCAGGCGCCCGTGATGCTGGTGATGCGAACGGTCGAAAGATCCTGACGGTGACCTTTCTTGCGGCGCGAGTTCTTACGGCGGCGCTTTTTGAACGCGATGAGCTTGGGCCCGCGCGACTGTTCGACGAGCTCGCCTGTGACCATTGCGCCGGATACGGTTGGCGCACCAACTTTGACGCTGGCGCCCGAGCCAACCATGAGAACTTCATTGAATTCGATTTTTGAACCGGCTTCACCGGCTATGCGCTCGATTTCGAGAACATCGTCTTTGGCGACACGATACTGCTTGCCGCCTGTCTTGATGACAGCGTACATGGGACTTCCTTTCTTGGTCCGCGCCCTATGGCGCCGCTGAAAAACAGCGGACTTTCAATGGGTTGCTGGATTTCTCCAGCCGAGCCTCGGGCAGCGCATTAAGCGCGGCTGGCTTTCTGCCACCGCGTTGGGGGCTTTATTGTCGATAACTCAACCAAAGTCAATTGCGGAGGGCGGCGCCGGCCTTGTTGCAGCGGGGCTCCTTTGACGCGGCTTTGGGTTGACCGGGATCAAAGTGCCTGGCCCGCGTCGGGCAAAAGTGCCTGGCCCGCGACGGGCAAAAGTGACGCCGTTCCAGTCGCTTCCAAGGGGTCTGCTTCTCGCCGGCCGGCGGGCTTTAAAGGGGGCTGTCGGACGGCGTTCGCCTTTTCAACGCCCTAGGCAGACCTTGGAATTGCCGGTTCCCTGTCGCATATGTCGATTGTCAGGGGGCCTCATGTCTGCCGTGCCAACGCCGAAACCGCAGAAGCCGCAGGAGCCGCAGAAGCCATTGGGATTTGTGAGCGGGATATTGCCCGCTATTCCCGTGCTTGAGACGGGGCGCGACTTTCCCATCGCCACGCTCATGCACCAGAAGGCTCGCGCCCACGCGCTGCTCGATCTGGCGACGCGGCGCTACCCGGCACGCGCTTTGGCGGCGCTCGACAAGATTTCGCGCTCGTGGCTGGTCAAATGGGAGAACGCCCACCTCGATGAGATCGATGCCGTGGCTCAGGCGCTTGGCCGTCCGGGCGCGTACTTTTTTTCCGTCAACTACGAATGGGGCTGCACCTGTCGTGTCGCGCCATCGGCCGACCGCAGCTCCGCGCGGCTCATTCGAGTTCTGGATTGGCTGACGCCGGGGCTTGGCGCCAATCTCGTTGCCGCGCGTGTGTCGGGTGCGCCGGCGGGGCCATTCGTCATTCTCACTTGGCCCGGATATACCGGCGTTTTGCAGGTCATGGCGCCGGCGCGCTTTTCGGCCGCGCTCAATCAAGCACCGATGCGCAAAGCGACCGGGCTTTATTACATGGATTGGGCCTCGAACCGGCGCCGCGTTTGGCGCATGCCGCATCCAACGCCCGCGCATTTGCTGCGCGAGGTTTCAGAGAAAGCCGAAACTTTTGCCGAGGCCCGGCGCATGTTGTGTGCCTCGCCCATCTCGACGCCAGCCATTTTCACGCTTGCCGGGATCAGCCCAAATGAGCTTGCCGTTATCGAGCGTACGGAAACCGATTTCCGCATGCGAGAGGGATCGCAGGTGGCGGCCAATCACTGGGAGTCGGCCGGGTGGCAGGGCCGCGCGCGTGGGATAGATAGCCCCGGCCGCGCCCGCCAGATGAGCGC
>JANMNH010000029.1:0-16147 GCA_031373745.1 Hyphomicrobium sp.
CCGCCACTTTCACCGGTGGGCTGCTCCACACGCGGGGAATCTCACCCCCGCGCGGACGGCGGTTCACCTGAGACCGGTCCCGTGCATTGCGGGCGGTCAGCAGTCTCCCCGGACCCGGCTCAATGCGATGCCGCGCCTCAAACCCCGTGTAGGTCCGGTTGGTGCGCATTATGCGCGCGTTGGAGTAACAGTGGAACGCGAAGTTCGAGGTTTGGTTGATGGGGTTTTGGGTTCGGCTGTTGGCAGTGGGCATTAGGCAATCTGGGTGGTGAGGCTGAGGGCGGCGGGCTCTTCCCCCTCGTGCCGAAGGCGCGCCTTCGGCACGACGAGGGGGGAAGAAGAAACGCCACAGGCTTAGCCCGGCCATCGCGTCTATCAGCTCAAAGCAAAGTATGGCCCGGCTAAGTCTGATGGCGTTTCAGATGGGGGTGTGATGCGATCACGAACTCTCTGACACCCCCATCTGATGCGTCCAGTGGCTTAGCCCGGCGTCTTGAATGTGTGGGCTGAGCTGCGAACGCCGGTCTAAACCACGGACGCATCTTCTTCCCCCCTCGAGGGGGAAGTAGAAGTGCGCATCTCCCTCTACCCGCGTTCCCGGCCGAAAGCGCGGCGCGGACTACACATTGTCATCCCGGCCGGAGAAATTGCGCGTGCGCAATTTTAGAGAGCCGGGACCCATCCTTCACTTCAGAAATACGCCGCCTGGGTCCCGGCTCATCAGTCCGCATCACGATGCGGACCTACGGCCGGGATGACAGCGGTGGGTGGCGCGCAACACCAAGTAAACCACAGTCGCGATACACAGGGATTTTTAAAGCGTGATGATGTGCCTCAATGCGGCGGGTAAAGGTCCCGTGTCTGCGAAGCACCGCCGATAGTGGCGCTGCATCGCGCACGGGAATGCGGGTGCGTGACACGGCGTAAAACGTGGACAGATTGCCGGTAATGGCTTTTGGGGATGGTAGCATCTGTCACATGACCGATTCGAAGATCATCAACTCCAGTATTTGGCATGACGACGTTTTGGGTCGTCAGGAAGATGCCAAGCGCATTATTACGTTTCTGACCCGTCGCGTCGAGGAACGGCTAGCGGCCAAGCAGAGCGGATCGTACGTCTTGAACATTGATGCTGGTTGGGGCCATGGTAAGACATTCTTTCTCACCCGTCTGCGTCAGGAGTTAGAGCAACAGGATTACTTGGTCGCATATGTTAATGCGTGGGAAGATGATCACGCCACAGATCCGTTGATCCCGATAGTTTCGGCGATTGACGGCCTGTTTCGGTCGAAGTTCAAGGGTAAGAGTTCAGCAACGACAGCGCTAAAGAACATCAAAGCCTCAGGTGCAAAAATTGTATCCTCCGGAGCAAAACATCTGGCGATAGCGGCAGGCAAGCGATGGCTAGGCGAAGAGGGTCTTCTAGAATTGAAGACAATTGCAGGTGCTTCCGCCACTGAAATCGCGGAAGCCACCAAAACGAGCTTCGAGAAGGCAGTCGAGATCCAAACAGAAGCCCTCCTAGAGAAGTTCAACGAAAGCAAAAACTCTATTGAAGTATTCAGAAATTCTCTTGGAACCTTAGTGCGTGCGCAGGCGGAACCTCGCCCTGTATTTATTCTTGTCGACGAGTTGGATCGTTGCCGGCCAAGTTATGCAATTGAGTTGCTCGAAAGAACCAAGCATCTTTTCTCGATTGATCGCGTAATCTTTGTATTCGCCACTGACACGGGTCAATTGCAGCACGCAATAGCTGCCGTTTACGGGGCGAAATTCGACGGTGCGAGGTATTTGCTTCGGTTCTTCGACCGAACGTATGCCTTCGCGGCACCTTCACTGGAACAGTTCTGCAGTCAACTTTTCACTAGGTTTCCACTGCCCGAAGAAATCATGTCCTCGCCACCCAAAGACGACCATGCTGCTTTCTTCATTGCAGCCGCTACATCATTTCGTTCGAAGGGCTCTGAACTTTCATTGCGATGCGTGGAGCAGAGTTACGACATCCTGCGGAACATTCTCACTCTATGGCCGTTCAAAGCGAAGGCAGAACTCATTTATCTATTGCCTTTGATTTTTTCGTTTCAGCAACGAGATCTTGAGCTTTTTGAACTCATCTCTGAACGTAATTCAGACGCGCTAAGCAAAGTTTATCCTACGCGGGGCAAAGGAAAACTTTCGTTCCATCGGCGCACCTCCTACGATCCGATTAAGCCTCAATTGGCTGACCTCAACGAAGTCCTTAAGGAATTTGTTTCCACCACAAGGCAATCACTGCCTAGCTTATTTCGCGGAAACAGTACCAGAGACGGGCTAACGTATTGGGTTTGGATGCGTTTTCAGGACGAGTATCAGCGGGAACATAGTATGACACACAGGCACGGCCAAGAACCGCACAGCGTCATCTTTGAATATCCAAACCTGGTTCGTGGTGCGGGCAGGCTCAGCAAAGCATCGTTTGAAGAGACTGACTAGAAATTGAACGATAAAGAATGTGCCAATCGCAGCGACATTGGTGCCCCCTTGCCTCCCCCCTGACCCCCGTGTATACCCTGCCCTTCACCCGCTCCGGTTGGAGGCTGAACGGGGGCTCGCGCGCGTCCACATACCGGTGGGGCGCACGAGAGGAGCACACCGCCCCGTCCCCCAGTGTCTTCTCCTTTGGGTACTAGATCAGCCTTTCTCAGGCTCATCAGGGCTTTGCGCCGGAGGGATGACGCGTTTGGGCAACGGCCCTAGCGTGCAACGCAAACTGAAAGGCTGATCCGTATGCCGCTATACGAGCATACGTTCCTGGCACGCCAGGACGTGACCCAAGCCCAAGTCGAAGCGCTGATGAAGGAATTCGAAGGCGTTATCACCGAGGGACAGGGCAAAGTAACAAAGCAAGAATATTGGGGCGTCAAAGGCCTCGCCTTCAAGATCAAGAAAAACCGCAAGGCGCACTACGCCTATTTCAACATCGACAGCCCTCCGGCGGCGGTTGCTGAAATGGAACGGCGCATGGGCATCAATTCCGACGTCATCCGCTTTTTGACGGTGCGCGTCGAAGCACTCGAAACAGAGCCGTCCGTGATGATGCGCAAGCAGGATCGCGATGATCGCGGCGAACGCGGCGACCGGCCCGATCGCGGCGGCGGCTTTGGCGGTGGCGGCGGACGTGGCGGCTTCGGCGGCGGCGGCGGTGGATTTGGCGGCGGTGGCCGTGGCGGTCCCGGCGGCGGTGGTGGTGGCGGCGGTGGTTTCCGGGGCGACCGCGAAGGCGGCTCGACGTTCAGACCCAGACCTCCAAGAGAAGGGGGCCCTCCCCGTGATGGCGACGCGCCCCGTCCTCCCCGTGAAGGCGGCGATACACGTCCCCCTCGTCCCCCGCGTGATGGAGACGCACCGCGTGCGCCGCGCCCTCCGCGTGACGCAGGTCCCAATACGACCCCCGGTACGACCCCCGGTACGACCCCCAATACGACCCAGGGTACACCACCGGGATCAACATCAGGTTCATCTAATTCAGGTTCTGAGGGCTAACCCATGGCTGAAATTCAAACTCCGGGTGGCCCAGGCCGCCGTCCCTTCCATCGCCGCCGCAAAACCTGCCCGTTCTCGGGCGATCAAGCGCCAAAGATTGACTACAAGGACGTGCGCACACTCGGCCGTTACGTGTCGGAACGCGGCAAGATCGTGCCGAGCCGCATCACGGCCGTCTCGGCCAAAAAGCAGCGCGAGATGTCGCGTGCCATCAAGCGCGCACGCTTCCTCGGGCTTCTGCCGTATGTGATTAAGTGATGCCGGCAAGCGGCATTCGGCAATAGGCAAACGGATCGAAAGAAATTCAATTCCGGTTGCCGCTTGCCGATTGCCGGACTTCCACTTCGTTGGGCGGGGACGGCGCAAAACCGGACCCCGTTCTAACCGCTCAAACAAGCGGGACAGCAGGACTTATGACACCGCAATCGATCCTTCTTGGCATGTGTGCCGGCGCCGTTTCGGCAATCGTGTTCGTCTCGGCGACCACGGGCCCGGTGCTGTCGCGCTTCGTCTTGTTCCTGCTCACTCCGTTTTCGATCTATCTCGCAGGGCTTGGCCTCGGCGTTTTGCCGGCAGCCATTGCAGCACTTACTGCAACGCTTGCCATACTGGCGCTCACCAATCCCGCAACCGCTCTTGTCTTTGCAGTCAGCGAAGCCGCACCTGCCGCGGTTCTCTCCCGGTTGGCGATGCTGGCCCGCGGAGACGAAAAAGAGCGCGAGTGGTATCCGGTTGGGCGACTTGTTGCGGTGGCCGCGCTCTTCGGCGGTGCGTTCGCGGTTTTGACGCTCATCCTGCTCGGCGCCGACGTTGAAGCGCTGACCAAAGCGCTGCGCGAAGTGATCCAGAAATTCGTGACGAGCGAGCTACCAAACATTCCCGGCGCGCCGCCTATCGCCGAAAATCAGATCGACGAGATCACGGCGACGACCGTAAAACTGCTCCCCGCCGTCATGGCGATTGCCGTGATGATGACGTCGCTGTTGAGCCTGTGGCTGGCCGGCCGGGTAACGCTGGCGTCGGGCCGTCTGGCGCGGCCCTGGCCCGACATCGCGTCGTTCGAATTGCCGCGTGGGTCTTCGCTCGTGTTGCTGATGGCCCTTGCCTTGGGTTTCGCTGGCGGCATTGTGGGGCTAATGGCGGGCGGCTTCACGGGCACATTCTATTTCGCGTTCGTGCTTCTCGGTCTTGCCGTCGCGCACACTGTCACGCGCGGCTCGCCGTGGCGGAACTTCACGCTCTCGGCCGTGTATGCCGCGCTGTTCGTTTTCAGTGCCGGCACCAGCCTTGTGCTGGCGCTCATGGGTCTAGGCGAAACCATCTTCGGCTACCGCCGCCACATTGACAGCAACACGAATTCCGGCGCTGGGCCGCCGCCGCAAACATGAACTTCAACCACCAACCAAAACTTAAATCGAAAAACTCAAGGAGCAACCACCATGCAAGTCATTCTACTTCAGCGCATCGGCCGCTTGGGCCAAATGGGCGATGTCGTCAACGTCAAAGACGGTTTTGCGCGCAACTTCCTGCTGCCGCAGAAAAAGGCCCTGCGCGCAACCGACGCCAACAGACAAGTGTTCGAAGGCAAGCGCGCGCAGTTAGAGGCCGTCAACCTTGAGCACAAGAAGGAAGCCGAGGCCGTCTCAACCAAGCTCGACGGCAAGAGCTTCGTGCTGATCCGCGCTGCCGGCGATACGGGCCAGCTCTATGGCTCGGTCTCGACGCGCGATATCGCCGAGTCGATCACGGCGGGCGGTTTTACCGTCAACCGCAACCAGATTATTCTCGAAAAGCCTATCAAGACGCTCGGCGTACACGCTCTCAAGGTTCAGTTGCATCCCGAAGTGGTGGTTGGCGTTTCGCTCAACATCGCGCGCTCGCAAGACGAAGCCGACAAGCAGGCCAAGGGCGAGAACGTGTCCCACATCAAGGACGAGAAAATCGAACTCGAAACCTTCAATCCCGATGGCGTGTTCGACGAGGGCGCCAAGCCGGATGCGGGCGAGGAGGCTTAAAGAGGCTCACCCTCTCCTCGTAAAGACGGGGAGAGGGAAATCAGCATCGGCTGATTCGCATCGCGCAAGCGATTTCGCAAGTCGCGGCCGCCCTGTGTTGATAACGGGGACGAGACGCGGAGAATAACTCTGGACAGAGCGAATCAGCCGCGAAATCGTCTAAGCCACTGCCATGGCAAATCCCGCATACGCAAATCCATCCGTCACTCTGGTCGAAAAGCTTCGCGAGGCAGCTTCAGCCAGCGAACCGTTGACGTTCCGCCAGCCGCCGCACAATCTCGAGGCCGAGCAGGCGCTCTTAGGCGCGATCCTGGTCAACAACGAGAGCTTGGATCGCGTCTCCGGCTTTCTGCAGCCGGGACACTTCTACGATCCGCTGCACGCGCGCATTTACGAGACGCTTGCCGTGCTCATTCACGCGGGCAAGGTGGCAACGCCTGTTACCGTCAAGTCGTTCTTCGAGAACTCCGAGCCGATCGACGGCAACACGAGCGTACCGCAATACTTGGGCCGCCTTGCCGCGAATGCGACGACGATCATCAACGCGGCCGAGTATGGCCGCACGGTGTACGATCTCTCGACCCGGCGCTCGCTCATCGTCATCGGCGAAGATCTGGTCAACACGGCCTACGACAGCGCCGTCGATCAGCCGCCGAAAACACAAATCGAAGAGGCGGAGTCGCGGCTCTACGGATTGGCCGAGCAGAACAAATACGGCCAAGGCTTCGAGAGCTTTCAGAGCGCGCTCACGACCGCCATCAACATGGCCAACAGCGCCTTCCAGCGAGCGGGGCATTTGTCGGGGGCCTCCACGGGCCTTTCCGATCTCGATCACAAGCTCGGCGGCCTGCAGCGCTCGGACTTGATCATTCTCGCCGGCCGCCCCTCGATGGGCAAAACCGCACTCGCCACCAACATCGCTTACAACGTCGCGAAGGCCTTCAAGTCGGAAAAGGCGCCGGACGGCACCGAAACCGTGATCGATGGCGGCATCGTCGGCTTCTTCAGCCTCGAAATGTCGTCCGAACAGCTCGCCACGCGTATTCTCGCGGAGCAGGCGGAAATCTCATCGGAAAAAATCCGCCGCGGCATGATCGACGACAACGAGTTCCGCCGCTTGGCCGAGACGGCGGCCGAGATGTCGCGCATTCCGCTCTTTATCGACCAGACCGGCGGCATCACCATTGCGCAGTTGTCGGCCCGCGCACGCAAACTGAAGCGCCAGCACGGATTGGATCTGCTGATCGTCGATTACTTGCAGCTCCTCAGCGGATCAAAACGCGGCGACGGCAACCGCGTCCAGGAAATCACGGAAATCACCACGGGATTGAAGGCGCTCGCCAAGGAACTCGTGGTGCCGATCATTGCGCTCTCGCAGCTCTCGCGTCAGGTTGAAAACCGCGAAGACAAGCGCCCGCAGCTCTCCGACTTGCGCGAATCCGGCTCGATCGAGCAGGACGCCGACGTCGTCATGTTCGTCTATCGCGAAGAATATTACGTCGAACGCACCAAGCCGACCGAAGGCACGCCGGAATTTTCCGATTGGATGCAGAAGATGAGCATGGTGTCGGGCAAGGCCGAAGTCATCATCGGCAAACAGCGTCACGGCCCCGTCGGTACCGTCGAATTGTCGTTCGAAGGCCAGTTCACGCGCTTTGGCAATTTGGCCCGGGACTATATGGTGCCGGAAAGGTAGTGCTCTATTCCCGTTCCTCGCTCTCGCGATGAGACAGGGCGAGACGCCCCTCCCAACTTGGCGAAGCCAAGCTACGCTTGGACGACGGGGAGGGGTTGGGGGTGGGGTGAAGCGACGAGCGGAATGCTGATGGCGGCAGAGAAACGGATCAACTGTTTTCTTGCTTCAATCGGACTTCACGCTCTGGACAGTCCCCCCACCCCTAACCCCAACCCCCGAGGGGGAGGGGGACTTAAAGCGAGTATCGGCTTCGATGTCTGACGCGATCAAACGCAAGACAAGCCCAGCGCCGCTCGCACCGGAGCCGCAAGTGGCGGCGACGGGTGTTGTGACCATCGACCTCGGACAGATCGCCAAGAATTGGCAAGGCCTCGCGCGGCTTGTCGATGCCACGGCCTGCGGCGCGGTCGTCAAGGCCGACGCTTATGGGCTCGGTGCGGCACGCGTCATCCCGGCGCTGGCCAACGCAGGCTGCAAAACATTTTTCATCGCCACACCGGATGAAGCCGAGAACGCGCGCGCGCGGGCGCCGAACGCAACGATCTATGCACTCGACGGATTGCTGCCCTACGCGGCTGAGGAATTTGCCCACCTCGGCGTTATCCCCGTGCTTTCGAACTTGGCTGACGTTGAAGCGTGGGCCGCTTTCGGTAAGGCGCGGGGAACGCCGCTTCCCGCCGCGTTGCACTGCGACAGTGGGCTCAATCGCCTCGGCTTACCCGCCCGCGACGCCCGCAAGCTCGCCGCGAATGAGGCTTTGCGCGCTGGCCTCGATGTGAAACTTGTGATGAGCCACCTCGCCTGCGCCGATAATCCCGCTGACGCAAAGAACCGCGAGCAGCTTTTGGCGTTTGAAACGTTGTCGGCACTGTTTCCCGGGGTGCCGCGCAGCCTTGCGGCGTCCGACGGCTTGATGCTCGGCCGCGCCTATCACTTCGATCTCGTGCGCCCCGGGTACGCGCTCTACGGCGGGCAAGCGAGCGCGGCCAACCCCGCGCCGGTTTCGCCTGTCGTGACGGTTTCCGCGCGCATCCTTGCGGTCAACGACGTGGCACCCGGTGCGAGTGTCGGATACGCCGCATCGTGGCGCGCAAAATCGGCGAGCCGCATCGCGACTGTTGCGGCGGGCTATGCGGACGGCATTCCGCGCTCAGCAAGTTTCACTGACGGCAAACCGCGCGGGTTTGTTTTGATTGGCGGCTTGAAAGCGCCAATTGTGGGCCGCGTGTCGATGGATTTGATCACAGTCGATGTGACCGCCTTGCCGCCGGACACCGCACGCGCGGGCGGCATGGCGATGTTGATCGGACCGGGGTTATCGATTGAAGATATGGGCTATGAGGCGGGAACGATTGGGTATGAGATTTTGACGCGGTTGGGGACAAGGTTTGAGCGGGTTTATCGGGAGGGCGTGTAGCAACAAGAAAGTCTGCGTAGCGGCTCTTGCTCTCCATCCGCCCCGTCATCCCCGCGACGGCGGGGACCCGTCCAGGCTTCAGTTGCGCGCCTCTCCGAAAAATGAATTGTATTCGCGTTTGCATTCCGAACCACTGTCCAGCGATTACTGTTCTTCGCGCGTCAGATGCAGTGCGCGCGTGGGGCCGCAATCTTCAACGCCGTGCGGGCTCTTGCGTGGATCCCGTCCGTGGTTCCGCTCGCGTATTCGCGAGCGGCGACGGGATGGCGTCAGCTTGGGAATTGTGAAGGGCGCCGGAGCGCGAGGATTGCTGCATTACGGCACGCGCGAGTGCAGGCTACGCAGAAAATTTGTGCAGCGCATTCACGCCTTTGGCCCCAGGGGTTTTCAGGAGATTTCAAGGGATCACTGACCCATTTAGGTTACTTCAACGCCCAATTCTGACGATATGCGGCTTTGGTCTATTGGCATGGGTTATGCGCCGTGCGACGATAATCTCTGAACAGAGACTTCGCCGGACCTCACATCGTGCCGGACAGGGCCGCCCGTTGGGGACAAACGTTTCACGATTTGCGGACACTAGATTTTGAATCAGAATAATTGGAGAAATTGACATGGCCATTTTTAGATACTCGTCGTCCGGCACCCCTGGGACCCTGCCGAGCGTCATTACCGGAGCCGGCGATGCCTTCGCGTTGGACAGCGCGCTCGCCGATACGCTCATTGTCGACGCCGGAGCGTTCTTGATTTCGACCGATCCCGCGCCGGGTTTAGCCGGCGCATATTTAGCACCCACTGGAGGGTGGACTGCCACCGTCAATGGAACAATCCAAGGGGGTGGTTTTGGCATATTACTTGAGGTCGGAAATGCCGCGCTGTCGACCATCAACATCGGGACGGAAGGTAGCGTTTCGGGCAACACGATCTACGGCATAACAGCGGGCAGTTCCGCTACCATCAATAACGCCGGCACGATCTTCGGCGGAGACGTCGGCATCATTTTAGGTAACGGCGCTCACACAATCACGAATTCCGGAACGATCACCGGCGGCGGGTTCGCAGGCATTTTTGACACCGCCGGCAGCGGAGCCGTCACAGTAACAAACACTGGCGGAGTATTCGGCAATGTCAATCTTGATGTTGGCACCAACACGCTGAAGAATTCGGGCACAATCAGCGGCAACTATATTGGCCTGGGCGGCGCCGACAGCGTGACGAACTCCGGTAGTCTGAGCGGCTTCGTCCAACTCGGCGATGGCACCAACGCGCTCACCAACACCGGCAGCATCACCGGCGTTGACGGAAACGGCATCAGCGTTCTCGGAGGCCTTGGTGCCGATACCGTCAGCAATACAAAAACGATCGCGGGCGCCGTCACCATCGGCGGCAACGGCAGCGACACGTCCACCAATAAATTGACCAACTCGGGAACCATCGGGGCAAATAATAGCGGTTTCAGCTATGGCGGCGGCAATGGCATCGACACCATCACTAACTCTGGAAAGTTGAATGGCGCCCTCTTTTTGGGCGATGGCGCGAACACGCTTATCAATTCCGGCACCATTGGTGGTTCTGGCAATGTGGATGGCGGCACGGGAGTCGATAAGATAACCAACTCAGGCACGATTTCAGGTGGAGTAGGTTTAGGCGGCAGTGCCGACACCATCACAAACGCGGTCAGGGTAGGCAACGTTGGCGTTGGCGGCACCATCACCGGCGGCGTCAATACAGGCGACGGCGCCGACATGTTCAACAACTTCGTAACGTTTCAGGTGCTGGTTGGAACAGTGCTCACAACCGTGACGGCGAGCGGCAAAGTTGGCGGCATCATCGACCTTGGCAATGGTGACGACCGTTTCAACGGCGGCGCATTTGCCGAAACCGTCAAGGACGGCAACGGTTCGGACGTTATCAACCTCGGCGGCGGCAACGATATCTACATCGCGACGGGGGGCGCGCCGGTTCTCGACGGCGTCAACGACATCATCAACGGCGGCCTTGGCACCGATACCTATGACGCCAGTGCGGCAACGGGTTTCGTCAAGGTGAATTTCAGCCTCCTCGCCCGCGGGGGCGTGGCCGCGGGTACTGCGATTGGACCCAACGTCGATGGCGCCGTCGTCGGCCACCGCGACACCTTGAGCAACTTCGAGAACGCCCTCGGCGGCGGAGACGCCGACGAATTCTACGGCTCGGAAACCGCCAATAGGTTCGACGGCGGAGCGGGCGACGACCAGCTCTTTGGCTTTGGCGGCAACGACCTCTTGATCGGCGGCTTTGGCATCGACACGCTCGTTGGCGGAGCTGGCGCCGACAGGATGACCGGCGGCGTCGACGGCGACACGTTTCGCTACAATGCCGTTGCAGATAGCGGCGTGACTGCTGCGACGCGCGACACGATCACGGATTTCACCGGCGGCGCAACCGGCGATATCATCGATTTGTCGTTGATCGACGCCAAGACCACTGTTGTTGGCAACGACACGTTCAGCTTCATCGGCACCAATGTCAACTGGGGCGGCGTGGCAGGCCAGTTGCGCGCGTATTGGACGGCCAGCGGCCAAATCATCGAAGGTGACGTGAACGGTGATAAGGCCGCCGACTTCTCGATTGCCCTCATCGACGCAAGCCACGCCATCCCCCTCAACAGTAGCGATTTCCTGCTGTAGCCGAGGAGCGGCACAAAGTGCCGGGCAGATGCCGGACTGGAGTGCCGCCCCTCACACAACATGTCGAAGACATGCTTTCAGCATGGCCCTCTCCCCGTTCCTAGTGCATGACAATGGGGAGAGGGAAACGCGACAATGGCCAAACCATCCAAATCACTGTTCGTCTGCCAAGCGTGCGGCGCGACGGCGCCGCGCTGGCAGGGGAAGTGCGCGGCGTGCAACGAGTGGAACACGCTCGTTGAAGAAACCGACGCCGGACCCGCGCCCGGATCCGGCATAACGCGACAAACCAAAGGCCGCATCGTGCAGCTTCAGTCCCTCAAAGGCGCGACCGACGAAGCGCCGCGCTTTCTAACCGGCATCTCGGAAATGGATCGCGTGACGGGCGGCGGCATTGTGCCGGGCTCCGCAATGCTCATCGGCGGCGAACCCGGCATCGGCAAATCGACGCTCCTTTTGCAGCTGACCGCGAACCTCGCACGCGCCGGACGGCGTGCTCTCTATTTTTCCGGCGAGGAAGCGATTGCGCAAGTACGTCTCCGCGCCGAGCGTCTCAGCCTCGCGGATGCCCCCGTCGGGCTCGCGTCGGAAACGAACCTATCGAACATTCTGGCGACGCTCTCGGAAGGCAAACCGCCCGATCTCGTCGTCATCGATTCCATTCAAACACTCTGGGCCGACACGTTAGATGCCGCGCCCGGCACCGTCAGCCAAGTGCGCGCCGCCGCGCAGTCCTTGATCCGCTACGCCAAGATGGCGGGGAGCGCGCTGCTCCTCGTTGGCCACGTGACGAAGGACGGGCAAATCGCCGGGCCCAAAGTCATCGAGCACATGGTCGATACCGTGCTCTATTTCGAAGGCGACCGGGGACATACTTATCGAATCTTGCGCGCCGTCAAAAACCGCTTCGGGCCGACGGACGAAATCGGCGTGTTCGAAATGGTGACGGGGGGATTGCGCGAAGTCACCAATCCATCGGAACTGTTTCTCGGAGAGCGCGATGCGACGTCGCCGGGAGCTGCCGTGTTTGCCGGTATCGAAGGCACGCGCCCCCTCCTCGTTGAGATCCAGGCGCTGGTTGCGCCGTCCGGCCTTGGCACGCCCAGACGCGCCGTGGTGGGGTGGGATTCCAATAGGTTGTCTATGCTGCTTGCCGTCTTGGAAGCGCGCGCCGGCATGTCGTTCTCGGGCCACGACGTCTATCTGAATGTGGCGGGCGGCCTTAAAATCACCGAACCGGCGGCGGATTTGGCAGCGGCTGCCGCCCTCGTCTCGTCAATTTCCGGTGTTGCGCTACCCCGTGACGCCGTCTACTTCGGCGAAGTTTCGCTTTCGGGCGCCGTCAGAGCCGCTGCGTTGATGACCGCCCGCCTCAAGGAAGCTGCGAAACTCGGATTTACACAGGCCGTGATACCCGAAGCGGGCGACGCCGACACACCGGGAATGAAACTCAAACTGCAGCGCATCGCACACGTCAAGTTACTTGCAGAGCGAGCCTTAGCATGCGACTGAAACGCCGTACCCCGGGGGGGCTTCGACAGTCACTCGCACTTGCCACCGCACCTAACCCGCAACTGAGGGACATAAGGCCATGATCGGCCCGCTTACATACCTCGACGCCGCGCTGCTCGCGGTGTGCTTCATTTCCGGCCTGCTGGCGATGTATCGCGGGTTCGCGCGCGAAGTGCTGTCGATCGTCTCGTGGTTAGCTGCCGCCGCAGCGGGCGTGTGGATCTTCTTCACCAAGAAATCGTTGTCGGCCGACGTTGCAGCCCAGACTGGCTTGCCCGAGCAGATCGCGCTTGCGGTTGTGGCCCTCGTCATCGCCCTCATCGTCTTGATTGTCGTACATCTCATTACCGCGCGCATTTCGGACGCCATTTTGGACAGCCGCGTCGGCATGATCGACCGCATCCTCGGCTTCGCGTTCGGCGTGGTGCGCGGGTTCATCCTGATCGTCATCCCGTACATGTTCTACGAATCGTTCGTCACCGACGAGAAGACCCATTTCCCCTGGGTGCGCGAGGCATCGTCGCTCCCCTATATCAAGAGTGCCGGCACAACGATCCGCAACATCCTGGTGCAATATGCGCCCTCGACCTTGACCGCCCCGCCACAGGGTGAACAACAGGGTTTCCTTAACGATCAGAGACAGTTGGTCACGCTGGCGGATGGAACCGTGCACACCTATATCACTGTCAAGCGCGGGACCTGAACCGCGGCACTTGTGAGTCACACCTGCTAGGCTCTTGCTCCCGCGTCGTCTTCGGGCGTAGAAGGCAGACGAAACGCGGGCGCACGCGGGAGGTGGCCATGACCAGCGAAGCCGGTACGGTTCAAATCGACGGCCTCACCTTCACCCGATACGGCGACGACCGCTTACGCGAAGAATGCGGGGTCTTCGGCGTCTTCAACCACCCGGATGCCGCGGCCATCACAGCGCTCGGTTTACACGCTCTTCAGCATCGCGGCCAGGAAGCCTCCGGCATCGTCTCCTACGACGGCCGCCAGTTCCATTCCGAGCGCCGCATGGGCCTCGTCGGCGATAACTTCTCCAAAGCCGCCGTTGTCGCCCGTCTCAAAGGCCGGATGGCCATCGGCCACAACCGCTACTCGACGACGGGCGACGCGCTGATCCGCAACGTGCAGCCGCTCTTTTGCGATATCGATACGGGCGGCTTCGCGGTTGCCCACAACGGCAACCTGACCAACGCGCTCACGCTGCGCAAGGAATTGATTTCCTCCGGCGCCATCTGCCAATCGACCTCCGACACCGAAGTCATCCTGCATCTCCTGTCGCGCTCCAAGAAGCGGCGCGTGGTCGAACGCTTGGTCGATGCCATCCGCCAAGTTGAAGGCTCGTACTCGCTTGTTTGCTTGACCAACGACATGATGATCGGCGCACGCGACCCCGTCGGCATTCGCCCTCTGGTCATCGGCCGTCTCGGCGTTTCTTACGTTCTGGCCTCCGAGACCTGTGCTCTGGATATGGTCGGCGCGGAGTTCTTGCGCGAAGTGGAAAACGGCGAAGTGGTCGTCATCACCGACGACGGCCTGGAAAGCCACCGCCCATTCCCGAAACGCCCGGCGCGGCCGTGCATCTTCGAATACATCTATTTTTCGCGGCCCGACTCCATCGTCGGCGGGCGCACGGTTTATGATATCCGCAAGCAGATGGGCATTCAGCTTGCCCGCGAAGCACCCGCCGAGGCCGACGTCATCGTCCCTATCCCGGATTCGGGCGTACCGGCCGCTATCGGGTTCAGCCAGGCAAGCGGCATTCCGTTCGAGCTTGGCATTATCCGCAATCACTACGTCGGACGCACATTCATCGAACCCGAGCAGCGCATCCGCCAGCTCGGCGTGAAGCTGAAACACTCGGCCAACTCCAGCGTCATTCGCGGCAATCGCGTCGTCCTCATCGATGACAGCGTGGTGCGCGGCACAACATCGAAAAAAATCGTGCAACTCATCCGTGACGCGGGCGCACGCGAAGTGCACATGCGCATTTCATCTCCGCCGATAACGCATCCGGATTTTTACGGCATCGATACGCCGAGCAAAAAGGACTTGCTGGCGGCGAATATGGATCTTGAAGGCATGCGCCAATACATGGGCGCGGATAGCTTGGCGTTTCTGTCGGTCGATGGTGTCTATCGCTCTGTCGGCGCCGAAGGGCGCGACGACCGCGCACCCCAATTCACCGACCACTGCTTCACCGGCGATTATCCGACAGAGCTCACCGACCAGAACGGCGAAAGCCTGCCGCGTCAGCTGTCGCTGCTTGCTGAGGTCGGGTGATCTACTACTCCCTCTCCCCATTGCGCTCCCTTCCGAGCGTAATGGGGAGAGGGGATTACCCGAGCCCCGCTTCAATGCCCGACCTCCCCCTCAAAGACCGCCTTGCACTCGTCACCGGAGCGTCGCGCGGTATCGGCCGCGCCGTGGCGCTCGGGCTTGCGAAAGGGGGTGCGCACGTCATCATCACCGCGCGATCGCTGCCCGGACTTGAAAGTCTCGACGACGAAATTCAAAGTCTCGGCGGCTCCGCGACGCTGCTGCAGCTCGATCTCAAGAAGGGCACGCAGATCGATCAGCTCGGGCCGACCATCTATCAGCGCTGGCAGAAGCTCGACATTCTGATTGCCAATGCCGGAATTCTCGGCCCGCTCTCTCCCTTGGCACACGTGACGGAAGACGGCTGGGCATCGACGCTCGATATCAATTTGAGCGCCAATTGGCGTTTGATCCGCACGCTCGATCCGCTGTTGCAGCGCTCGGATGCGGGCCGCGCGATTTTCGTGACGTCGGGGGCGGCGAGCGGCAAGTATGCCTATTGGGGACCCTACTCGGCGGCAAAGGCCGGGCTTGAAGCGCTGGTCAAAACCTGGTCGCACGAAATCGAGACGACGAACGTGCGCGCCAACCTGATCAATCCGGGCGCAACGCGCACCAACATGCGCGCCAAGGCGTTCCCCGGCGAAGATCCGATGACCTTGCCGGCGCCCGAAGATATGGTTCCGCTATTTTTGGAACTGGCTTCTCCTCAGTGCACCAAGAATGGCGAAGTGATCAATTTCCGCGATTGGCGCCAAACGGCGGCAGGCACGGCCGTGAATCTAGCCGACGCCTAGTGCCGCACTGCACACAGAGGAAGCGCTGTACAAGCTGCATGTCGAGGGTATAGCCTCACCTACACGATCCATTTTGTTTCGGATCGCTTTGCCTCGCGAATGTATTGGGGAGTTTTAGTCATGCGTACTTTCAAAATCGCGCTCGCAGCTGCAGCTGCGTTGACATTAGCCGCTAGCGCCGCCGTTGCCTTGCC
>JANMNH010000049.1:0-2048 GCA_031373745.1 Hyphomicrobium sp.
GGTGACGATAACGAGCCCCGACAGCCTTTTGGGCATTCGCCTGTCGGTGGTTGCGGCGCCCTTCGTGGGCGGAGCCTTGCTGGGGTTCGGGCCGCTCTACAACATGATCGTGCGGTGGCGGGAAAAGCGCGATCGAGCCACTTGAGCAGGCGCTTCCCGGCACCCCGGCGTAGTCGCGCGTGATCGGCACTGCGAAGTCACTTGAATTTGCTACGTGTCCCCGGAATTCAGGGGGTAGTCCCCGATCAAAATTTGAGCGAACAACCCCTTGTACCCGTAAGTTAGGGGGGAGAAAACACGACCGCGCGCTGTCAAATCGAGGGTCTGGCCGCCATGTCCGGCGCACCACGTCTATCTTCGGCATCACGCAAACACCCTCTGTTGTCACGCGCCGACCATATAGAACAAAACACGAACAAAAGCAAGGCAAAAGACGCCGGACGCCCTCTTGGTCCCGATCGTCGAGAAGCCTACCTCCGAGCCTTAAAGCGTCGGCTGCCGTCGCGGCGCCAACGCTCGCCGGGCGAAATCATTGCGTGTCCCCGCGAAATCATTGCGTGTCCCCGGAATGCCGCCGACTGTTATCCGCGCGCTGTGCGGTTGGGATGGAATACCCAACACGCAACGCAAAGGGCGATGAGTATCGGTATGTCTGTCCAAAGATGCGCGTGTTCGTTTGGATAGAAAAAGGCCATCGGCACCATCAGCAAAGCGTGCAGCAGATTGGCCAGAATCCCCCAATCGAACAACGCCGCATTGGCCTTTGGGTCGCGGGCACCGCGGATCATCAAAATGGCCCATGCGGCATACATGGAAAAGAGCATGAACAGATAGGGATGCAGACCCTGCAGATGAGAGTCCGGATGGGCCGGTCCCAAGCTCGGAAACGCCGGGGCCTCGCCCCACAAGACGCCGGGTGGATAAGCAAAGGCGATAAGAGGACCGAGGATAACGCACCACCCGATGACTTTCATCGCCAAGGCGGAGTTTCTTGTGCCGGTATCTGCCTGCGTCACCGTGCGGTCATCCGAATTGCCTTGTGCTGTTCAAGTTCATCAACGTCGACCTAAGGACTTAGAAGCAATCGCAAGAACTCCACGTCGCTGAATCCGGACCGTTCGCCCATAAGCATGCGGCTGGATTGGCGCACGGCGACCATGTTGCGTTCGGGCAGGATGACCATGCGTTGTTTGCCCGCTCCCGCCGCCATCCAGACTTGGGCCACGGGCAGCGCATCGGCCCCGCCGCGGTAGAAATCGGTCGCATTTTCTGTGGTGCCCGAGAGCGGAACAGCCGCCCCCTTCGGCGGTTTCAACCACCAGGTCAGGCCATATCCTCCGTGGACGGACGATCCCTTGAAGCATTCGGCCAGGGCCGCCGGATCGACCAATTGTTGTCCGTTCCATTTGCCGCCCCGGCGCACGAACTCGCCGAACTTCGCCCAGTCGCGCGCGCTGAGGCTGGCGCCGCCGCCCCACGATGGATCGCCGCCGAAGAAGGGTTGGCGCATCTCAAGCTTGATCCCCAGCGCGTCGAGATAGCGCCGTTGGAGATAGGCTTGATACTTTTCGCCGTTCAGTTTGCGTTCCATCATGGCCGCGAAGATTTGGAACGGCGCTTGGCCATAGGCGTAATGCGTGCCCGGCGGATGCGCCAACGGCAAGGCCACCGCGTCTGCAAAGTCGATCTTGAGGCTACCCAAGCCTGGCGCCGCCGTTTTGATCCCGCTGGTCAGCGACAACAGCTGGCGAATGGTTATGTCCTTGCGGGCGTCCGCTTTCCACGCCGTCAAAATATCCGAGACCTTGTCGTCCAAATTGAACAGCCCATCCTGCACAGCGGCAGCCGCAGCGACACCGGAAAAGCTTTTTGTGCCTGACGCCAGCCCCCAGGCTTTGTTCGCGTCGCCCGCGTCCCGATAGGCCTCATGAACGACCTTGCCATCCACCATCACTAAGCAGGAGACGCCGTCCACCCTGGCACTGTAGTCGCAAGCCGCCTTCGGATCGGCATGGGCCGAGATGGCGAGCGCGCAAAAGCCGGATAGA
>JANMNH010000053.1:0-26580 GCA_031373745.1 Hyphomicrobium sp.
GGCTCCATCGTGTTGTGTTTCGTTCACGACGAAGTTCACGCCCTTGAAGTTCCAGCCCGTGAATGCGCGCGCACCTTCGCGGATGTCGGCTTCCTTGTAGTTGCCGACGCCCATGGTGAAGAGTTCCATGATCTCGCGTGCGAAGTTCTCGTTCGGCGCGCCCTTGACGTTCACCCCGGCATCCAAATACGCGAGCATGGCTGGATCTTGGGCGACGCCGATGAGCAATTCGCGGAAATTGCCGAGGCCCTGGGTTTGGAACATCTGCAGTTGCTTCAGCATTTTTCTGTAGTCGCGCACTTTGTCTTCGCTGGTCGCGAAGTGCCCGTGCCAGAACAGCGCCATCTTTTCTTCGAGCGGCCGTTTGGTGGTGAGCATGCGATTGGCCCACCAATAGCTCATCCGCTGCGTCTCAAGCATACTCGCCCGCAGCCAATAGAAAAAGCGGTTGGCAACCGGCTGCAAACGGCGATTGCCCGTTGGCTTTACTTTCACTCCGAGCGCTTCGCCCGTTGCCTTGGCGAGGTCGGTGGCGGCGGGCCTGCTTGGCGGGAACGGGTCCAAAGCCTCATCGAACACCCCGGATTCGTCGAAGGCCGCGAGGTGACTATTGTCAACATTCTGCGGCGCCACGAGGTCGCGCACCAACCGCGCGGGTTCAAGTGTAGCGAGACGCGCAATTGCGTCCTGCGTTTCGCCGAAGCCCGCGCGTTCCATCAAGTGCGCCGCGCGCGCCGCGTTCCAATCGTTCGTGCCGATCGGCGTCAGGTCGCCTACCCACGCCGCGCCGCCCGAACAAGCGTCCGCTGCGTGAGCGGCGCCATAGCCGGACAATAGGCAAAAGAAGAACGCGGAAAACGTTTTCGAAGAAAGAAGTCGCATGTGATCCACCGGAAGAAGATTAACCAAAGCGCGTCGTAGAGAACCCCTGGTTCGGCCCCCCTCGCGGGCACAACGTTAGACCTCACCCTCGCACTCCGGCCCAATTCCGGCAACTGGCCGGAAGACCTACTTTACTCTGCTTTGCAACACACTGGCGTGAGCACCAGCGTGAGTTAGCGTGAAGCTGGCGCACCGGTGCCTTGCCGCAACTCCGCATCCGCCTTCAAGAACGCCTCAACCTCGGGTGTTGGCGCGGGGCTTTCAGCCGATGCCCCAATCGACCCCAACAGCCGCGAGAGCGGGACAAAGGCCTTGGCGCTCCGGTCATACAACCCACCCTTAAACAGTGCGCGCGCAGCGGTCTGCCCATCGCGCGGGCCCCCTTCGACGATAAAGGTCTGCTCCATCACGACCAGCGTCGCGTCCCAACTGATGAGCCGCGTCTCCAAGCGGAATTTCTGAAAAGGGCGGAGTTCGCGCCGGTAGCGGATCGTGATCGCGCTCGCAATCGGCGTCCATTTATGGCGCAGTACGGCGCGCCACAGTCCGGACCCCAACATGATATCGAGGCGACCCAGGTCCATGAGCGTTAAGTAGCGTCCGTTATTCATATGCAGAGACAAGTCGAGGTCGTGCGGCCAGACGCGAAAAAGCAGCACTGAGGCCGCGTCCGGTAACGTTAGCGGCGGGCGTCTTGAAGCTGTCAGCAGCAGCCAAATCAACCGGAGCCAAAGGTTCATCGGACCCCACAATTCGCCATTTCTGCCTTAACTGCCTAAGCTCAGTAGGTTACACTGATGCTAGGCCTCGATAAGGCCTTAAATATTGTGTTTCGACGAAGTCCACTAGTGTTCCGGTTCCGACATTTGCTTCCCTTCGCGGCACTCGCCAGAGCAAATGTCGGAACCAAAAGGAACACTAGCAACTCTATGATTCTAGTGTAGCTTTTGCATCTGACGTTTGGTTGCGAGTCCAGCCGCGAGCGGGAACCAAACGTCAGATGCGCTACACTAGCCAGTTAAGTTCTGCGGACAGAATCGGACTGTATCGCGAGCTGATGCCGGGGATCGATGCGCCAAAACCAAGATGAAACGCAACACGTCGCCGGAAGCAAATCCCGGCATGGCATTGCGCTTTTATTTGCAGCGTCGCTAGTGTTTGTCGCGAGTGCGCCGGTGATTTCTGCAGGGCCTCAAGACCCGAGGGATCCGAGAGATACAAGGGTGCCGGCGGCAAAAAATCCGCCAGCATCGGCGACACCAAAAGATGCTGAAAAAGTTCCAGCGAAGGATCAGGCCATCGACGGCGCGACGCAGGCAGACCCCGCTGCGCCGGCTCAGCCGGCAGAAGCTCCCGTCCAGCAAACGCCCGGCCACGGCGATCCAGCGCAAGCCATCGCCACCTACACCGAAGCGCTGAAGGATACGGGACTTGCCAACGATCGCCGCGCAACGATCCTGAACGATCGCGCCGTCGCCTACAGCCGGACCGGCCAGATCAAGCTGGCGCTTGACGATTTCAATCGCGCGGTCCAGCTCTTCGCCGAGTACCCGGCAGCTTACAACAATCGCGGCAACCTCTTGCTCTCGGCCGGCCAATACGCCGAGGCCGTCAAGGATTTCGACCGCGCTATTCTTCTGGCGCCCGGTTATGCCGCCGCGCACAGCAATCGCGCTAATGCGCGCTTGAAGCTCGGCCAAACCGCCGAAGCCGTCATCGATTTCACGCGCGCCATAGAATTGATGCCGGCAAGCGCGCCACCGCTTTCGGGACGCGGTCTCGTGCATCTTGCAACGGGCAGGCCGCACGCCGCTATCCGCGACTTTTCCCGCGCCGTGAATGCGGATGCGCGCTTTGCCTCGGCCTATCGCAATCGTGCGGCCGCGCGCCTCGACATCGGGCAAAGCGAAGAAGCCATCGAAGACTTGTCGCGTGCCATCGCTTTCGACATCAATAATCCGGAAATTTACGTCTTGCGCGGCTACGCTTATCTCAACACCGGCAATGCCCCGTCCGCGATCAAGGATTTTACCCGTGCGATAGAAATCAACCCGGCTTCCGTTCAAGCCCATCAAGCGCGCGGCCTTGCGCACGGCATGGCGGATGCGTTCGACGAGGCGTATGCCGATCTCAACCGGGCTATTGAGCTCGACCCGCGCTCGGCGGCCGCCTTTGCTTACCGGGCATTCGTCTACAAGCAGAACCAGCAAGTCGATGTGGCGGGCAAGGACCTCGAGACCGCCCTCAAGCTCGATCCCGGCAGCGCCGACGTTCAATGGGTAAACGGCGAAATCGAAGAAGGCCGCGCCCGGTCCGATGCGGCGATCGTCAGCCTGCGCAAAGCGCTCGAATTGCGGCCCGGTTGGCGGCTTGCCGAAGATGCCTTGAAGCGGCTTGGCGCCGGCGCCGACTTAAGCGAGGACCGCTTGATTGCAGGGGCCGGAATGGGCAACTGGCGCGTTGTCATGCAACGTAACGCGTACTTTGCCGTCAGCGACGATTATCCCGCTCTTCGCATTGCGCTCGAAATAATGGGCGAGGGCCAACCCACGATCTTAGAGTGGGAACTCAAGAAGCCGCCGCACAAAGGCTACGGCGTTTTGCGCTTTTCGGGCGGCAGGGTCATCACCAAAAACGGGCCTGAGGACACGGAGCTCGCAGCCATCGTCGATATTGAAAACGCAAAAGTAGTCAGTATTCAGCCGCACCGGCAGGGGCAGCGGGTCGCGGGGTGGACTTGGGAAGAAGACCGCGTGCAGATCGCCAGCATCGACGGCGTCACCGACGAGTTCGCACTGCGTTCGGCGAAAGCGGAGGAAACGCCGGTCGCGGCGGCGCTTGTTGCTCCAAAGCGGTCAAGCACGAGTGCGTCGCGCAATGCCGGGTGGTCGCCGTGGGATACGCCGTTTGGCACGTCCCAGTCTGAGCGGCGCGAGCCAAAACGCCAGCAAGCCCAAAAGCGCGGCCCCAAGCCCAAGAGCTTGTTCGATCTCCTCTTCAACTGAAAGAGACTCACTTGAGCTGGTACGGGTCTGCAACCGGGCTGGCGGTGAACCAGCCGCTTCTGTACAGCGTTTAAGGCTAAGCGCTCGGCTGCCGCGAAGTTCTCAGCCGCAGTTTGATGCCACAACTCCCCGCTTGCGATGAAACAGGCCCACAAGAGGCCCGGAAAGAAGCCGATGCCAAACGCTCCGGTCCCAAACGCTCCGGTCTCAAACGCTCCGGTCATTGTGTGGTTTCGCAACGATCTCCGCCTCGGCGATCATCGCGCTCTAACGGCTGCGGTGAAGAGTGGCGCCCCTGTAATCTTGCTCTACGTTTTGGACGATGAAACGCCCGGCAAATGGAAAATGGGCGGCGCCACGCGCTGGTGGCTGCATCACAGTCTCGCGGCACTTGGCGAGGATATCGCCAAAACTGGTAATTCGCTCATTCTGCGCCGGGGGCCGTCCCGTGACATCATCCTCAAGGTCGCTGGCGCGTGCAAAGCGCAAGCCGTCTACTTCTCCCGCAGTTACGAGCCCGCGTCCGGCGCACTTGAATCTGAACTGAAAACAAGTCTTGAGAAACAATCGATCGCTTGCAAGCGGTTCTCCGGCGCGCTCTTGCTCGAGCCCGAAGACATTCGCACCAAGGCGGGCGATGTGTTCAAGGTCTACACGCCGTTCTGGCGCGCTTTGTCGGCCGGGTTTGCAGCCGCCAAGCCAGCGCCGGCACCGGCCGCGATTCCCGCACCCGCAACACTGCCCAAAAGCGATACGCTGGAGAGTTTCGATCTGCTGCCGCGCAAGCCCGACTGGTCTTCTGGATTGGGCGCTGAATGGACGCCCGGCGAAGCCGGTGCCCGCGTGCGGTTGGATGCGTTCCTCGACGGGCCCATGAAGGATTATGCAGACGCGCGCAATAGGCCCGATCTCCCTGGCACTTCGCGTCTCTCCCCGCATTTGCATTTTGGGGAAATCACGCCCGCGTTTTGCTGGTATCGGGCAAGCCAGGCCGCCGCGCGCTTCCCGGGCTCGGACAAGGGTCACGAAACCTTTCTCAAAGAGATTGTCTGGCGCGAATTCGCACACACGCTGCTTTTTTACTGGCCAAACTTGCCCGAAGCGCCTTTCCGCACCGAATTCTCGGCCTTTCCCTGGTCGGAGAATGCCCGGCACCTCAAGGCTTGGCAGCGCGGGCAAACCGGCTACCCAATTGTCGACGCCGGTATGCGCGAACTTTGGCAGACGGGCTACATGCACAACCGCGTGCGCATGATTACGGCGTCGTTCCTGATCAAGGATCTGCTGGTGCCGTGGCAGCGCGGCGAAGAATGGTTTTGGGACACGCTGGTCGATGCCGACCTCGCCAACAACGCGGCCGGATGGCAGTGGGTTGCCGGGTGCGGGGCCGATGCAGCGCCGTATTTCCGCATCTTTAACCCCGTCACGCAGGGCGAAAAGTTCGATCCCAACGGGGACTATGTCCGGGCCTGGGTGCCGGAGATTGCGAAGCTCCCCACTGAACATCTTCACGCGCCTTGGAATGCGCCTGCAGATGTGTTGACCAGCGCGAAAGTTGTGCTCGGCAAAACCTATCCTTCACCAATAGTGGATCATGCCGCAGCGCGCGCCCGCGCATTGGCTGCGTTTGCGCGTGTCAAGACATCTGCGCAAAAATAATCTGTTTCAAAAATTCTGTTTCTACGCACGTCATGAGACCTAAGTCTCTTGCCATCGCAACGCGCACTTGCGAGGCATTGGAACAGGATATCTGGCGGGGTTGCGACATAACTCGAACGACTTGTTGCCCAGACCCAGGACTGAAGGTGTCTATTTTAAACCGAGAGGGAATGAATGCGATGCGGGGTTTGTTTGCGTTTGTGCTGCTGTGCTGGGCAACAGCGGTGGGAAGTGGCGCGGCCAGCGCTAATGTTGCGGTTGAAGTCGATGTTGGGTCTCAGACAATGGAAGTTTACGTCAACGGCAATCATAAATACACGTGGCGCGTATCGACCGGACGGCGTGGATATGAAACGCCGGGCGGCAGCTATCGTGCCAAGCGCCTCGAGGAAGAGTGGTACTCGACCCAGTACGACGACGCGCCCATGCCGCACGCGATTTTCTTCAACGGCGGCTATGCCATCCACGGGACGGGACACACCACGCGGCTCGGGCGGCCCGCCTCGCACGGCTGCGTGCGGCTAGCGCCCGGCAATGCCCGGCGTCTTTTTACGCTTGTCGAGAATTACGGCTTGAAGCGGACGCGGATCACCATCAACGACTAACAAATTAGCTTGCATTTGATCGAACGTCCGGCGCGCCGCATCCCTGTGGCGCGCCGATTTTATGTGAT
Organism: Hyphomicrobium sp.; assembly: GCA_031373745.1. Taxonomy (GTDB): domain Bacteria; phylum Pseudomonadota; class Alphaproteobacteria; order Rhizobiales; family Hyphomicrobiaceae; genus Hyphomicrobium_B. Next base: position 6,220 of record JANMNH010000053.1, read on the forward strand.
TTGAGAATAAGTTAGGTGCCGTCCTGCGGCGTGGCCATTAGGCCATTGGGGCGAAGTGTTTTTCGCTTCGCGTTAACAGTTCCTCATCTTTCGCCGTATTAGTGTGCAAGCATTAAACCCGCTGCATTCCTTGTTTGGAGTTCCTTATGTTGCGTCGTTGCGTCTTCGCGCTGGCATGCCTTGCCATCTTGAAATCCGGCCCGGTGCAGGCCGAGGCTGTTAAAGCCGAACCTGCTCCCGCGAATGGGCCCTCGTCTACCGCTGCGCCTTCAGCTCCCGCGCCTTCCCCGCAAGCCAACACTGATGCAAAGTCCGGCGAGCCTCAGCCGTCAGCACTTGACGTCAAGCCAGTGGCGCCCGCAGCGGCAACGAGTAGCGAAACACAGGCACCCGAGACGTCTGCACCCAGCACGTCTGGACCCAGCACGTCTGGACCCGGCGAGCCCGCCAAATCGGCCGAGAGCGCGGCGCCTGCAAAACCGGTGCCACCTCCCCAGCCCACCATGAAGGTCGCCATCGACCTCATGACGCAGCGCATGACGGTTTCGGAACACGGCACCGCCAAATACACCTGGCCGGTCTCATCTGGGACGGAGGAATTCCCGACGCCGCGTGGCACCTTCCATCCGCAGTGGACCGCGAAAATGTGGTACTCGAAAAAATACGATAACGCGCCGATGCCGCATGCCGTTTTTATTAACGGCGGCGTAGCGATCCACGCCACTTATCACACACGCTCACTCGGCCGTCCGGCGTCGCACGGCTGTATCCGCTTGGCTCCCGCGAACGCTGCAACATTTTATAAGCTCGTGCACAAGCACGGACTGAAAATGACCCGCGTCTCCGTTTACGGCACGCCGAAGTACAGTGCACCAGCCGTTGCCAGCCAGAATGACCGGTCTCGCCGTTATGCCGCGCGCCAGGATTCAGGATCGTTCTGGGGTGGATCCAGCTATAAGCCAACCGCCTATACGCAAGGCTATTACAAGCCGCGCTATCAACGTCAGCCGAAGATTTACTACTATTCGGACACCCCGCGCGTCTACCGCCGTTATGCCGGTCCTCGCGTCGTCTATCAGCGTGCTCCGCGCCGCGTTTATTACTACAATAGATCGGGCTACGGGTACGACGGCGGCTGGTGAGCCGCAAAATTGAATGCCTTTTGACGTTTCGAAAGCCCGGTGTTGAGCCGGGCTTTCTCCTTTTCTGGGCGGCGTTAAAATGGGTTCCAGGTTGGCTGCGCCGTAAACCGCACGTAACCGATACTCGCGCCCACGCGCAGACCGAGGCCGCTTCGTATAGGCGCCATGATCACGTCGCCGCCCTTCAGAACCGTCATGCCGACGCCGCCAACCAGGAATGCCGATCCATCGATGCCGGTGTAGGTACGAAACAGCGCCTCTTGGTCCGTCAATTTGTAGATCAAGAACATGGTGCGCGTTCCCGAGGCGCCAAAATCCGTTCCAAGAGAGGGGCCGTGCCACCAGACTTTGCGCGTGCCGGGGCTGTTGCGCATGTAGAGCGTACCGTCGCCAAATCTCAAGCCTGCGAGAAACGCGCCCCCGCCTTCGGTGCCAAGCACATAGGCCGTCGGCCGTCCCGTGGTTTTGAAGGCGTGTTCGATGACGCTCGCAAGATTGGTCGATACTGTGCCGAAAAATCCGCGCGTCGCGTCGCGTATTTCATCAATCGAGTAGCCATCGCCTTCGGCAGCCATTGCGGCATCTGGCGCGAACGCCGGTCCCGACGCGTCGGCGGCGGGTGGCGGAACATAGGCGTCATGCGACTCGGTTTTGGTGTCCCACGGCTCGGCGGCGGCTTTTGCGGATTTCTCGGGCTTTGGTTCGTCCGGCTTGGCGGTCTGCTTTTCGGGCTGTTTCTCGGCAGGTTTTTCCGGCGGCCTTTCTTCTGGCTTACGCTGAACCGCAATTGCTGCAGGTTTCTTTTCGCCGGATTCTGCGAGCTTCGCGTCAAGCCGGGCAAGCATGTACTCGGACTTAGTGCGCACCACGACCAGGAGTTCGCTGCTCAGCGCTTTGATCTCGTCGAGTTCGGCGCAGTTTGGTTCCTTACCGTCGGGAACGCGGCCGAGACCGTCGATCTTCAGGAGTAGCTCGCTGCTTTTCGCATCGAGCTCTTCGAGCCGCTTGTCGAGGATGGCCTCTATGGCAGCGGCTTCATAATCGCCGTCGCTCAGGCCCTTTGCGGCCTGATAGCGGCGCATGCGGTCCTGCAACTTCGGCTGCGTCGCGAGGCTTTCCGCGCGCAAGGACGCTCCCGACCGATCGACGGCGGAGGCAAAGTCGGCCGCCGTGCAATTCGCCGCCGCAGGATAGTGATCGGCGGACCACATGAACAGGGCAAGGATTGCGCCCAAAACGGCTTGCCTCAGTGATGCTGGTCTCATCAACCCTGTCTCCGTTCCAAATGTACTTCGTCCAAAGCCCAGATTACCACGGCGATGCAGGGCGGGAAAAACGCGCGCCTGAAAGAAGGCTGTCAACTTTGGATCGTTTCTATGACGGCTGCTTGGCCCCCATTGCCTTTGCGTCGAGGCGCGCCATAAAGCGCGGGCTATCGACCACCACGCGCGTGTGTACTCCCTTGCCAATCGTCTCGACGCTGTCGTGCGCTTCAACCGTAAATGTCAGCTTGCGTCCGTCAACCGCGGAAAGCGTTGCGCGCGCGGTAACGGTCATTCCTATGGGAGTCGCGGCGATGTGATGCACGTCAAGGTGCGTGCCGAGGCTGATGTGATTTGCAGGTAGAAGCTTCTCGACGCAGTCGACAGCCGCGCCCTCAATGAGTGCGATCATGGAAGGGCTTGCGAAGACCGGCGCACTGCCGCTCCCCGCGCTGGGCGCCATCAGCGCGTCTGTCACGAGCGTTGTTGCGGTGCCCTTGAGGCCAGGCGTCAGCTTTGAAAAATCGGCCATAGGTCTTCTCCTCGCACCTCCGGGATAACCTGTGGCCCAAGCCGCAGCAAGGGCGGACGCGCTGGGCGCCGGAAAATGCGCATTCCGGCACCTGACATTGCGGAAGCAATCGGCTAGATATGGTCCAGAATTGGGGAGCCCATGAATTTCAGCCGCCGCACCTTTATTGTCCTGACCGGGCTCTGCCTGTTGCCGCTTGCTGCGGTCATTATCAGCGCGGCCCTTGCCGCGCTCATGGGCTGCGAACTCAATGAGGGCGCCGCAAACGTCTGCAACGTCGCCGGTATAGACTTCGGCGGATTTCTCTCGTCTCTCTTTGTCATGGGCTGGCTCGCCCTAATCACGCTGCCGCTGTTGATGTGTATCTTGGCACTTTGGGCGCTGGTCGAGTGGGGCGCGTGGTGGCGCAAGAAGCGGCGCGATCGCAAAGCGGCGATCGACAGCGACACGCACACATGAACAGCAAGAATGATATCAGCAAGAATGATCCGAATGGATGAATGGCGCATGAGCCGGTTATCGAACTTGCCGCCATACGCTGTCGCGTTGGCTATCGTCATCGTTACCGGCATTGTCCTTTTAGCGATGGGGCGCGTTCCGGTCTGTACGTGCGGCACCATCAAGTTGTGGCACGGCGTTGTGTCGAGTTCCGAAAACTCGCAACACATCGGCGACTGGTACACGTTCTCCCATGTCCTGCACGGCATTTTGTTCTATGCGCTGCTGTGGTGGCTTAAACCCGAGTGGAGCGTCCCGCAGCGCTTCGCCGCCGCGGTCTTCATAGAATCCGCGTGGGAGATTGCAGAAAACACCCCCTTCATCATCGACCGTTATCGCGCCGCAACGATTTCACTCGACTACTATGGCGACAGTGTTCTCAATTCACTCTCGGACATCGCGGCCATGGCGCTCGGATTTGCGTTGGCTGCTGCAGTCCCAGTTTGGGCCAGCGTTGCGCTCATCGTTGGTGTCGAAGCCGGAATGGCCTATGTCATTCGCGACAATCTCGCGCTCAATATTTTGATGCTCGTTCACCCGTTCGAAGCCGTGAAGGCTTGGCAAGCGGCGGGCGGCTGACGCTCAACGCTTTGCAAACTCGACTAGACCGGGGAGAGCTTTTCCTGCGGCGCCGATTTCGTCTTCGGCGGCGAGGCAACTCTTGTCCATAATGATCTTGCACTGATTGGGATCGGCGGCGTTGACGCAGTTCTTGACGCCATGCCAGGCGTCGAACACTCCAGCGGCCGCAGCCTTGAAGGCTTCGAGTTCAGTGCCCTCGAAGGATTGAGACAAGCTGCTCGCCTTGGCCGTCAATTTCGAGCCGTGGCAGACTTCGAGAACGCCCAACGCTTGCCCATAGCGCTGCCCCGCGTCCTTTGGCTTGAGCGGCGCGCCCGCGTCCCCGGCGCTAGCCGCATTTGAAACGGCGCATGCCAGAAGAACGGTGGCCAGTGTTCTGCAAATAGGTGTTCTGCAAAAACGTGTCATGAGATGTTCCGATGGATGCCTGTGTGCCAACTTACGCAGACAAGTAAAATTTGGATCGGCAGGCCGTGCGTGCACCCGAGCTTCACGAAAAAAGCCGCATCAGAAGCGACAGCACGATCGACAAAACGATCGAGGTCGTGATGGGGAAGTAGAACTTGAAGTTGCCGTTCTGACTTTCGTACTTGATATCGCCGGGCAGCAGGGTGAAGTTAGCCTGGCGCGCTTCGCCATCTTTGTCAGTCCTCTGTTCGGCGAAATAGGCAATTTCCCCGAGGGTCAGCAGAATAATGCCAGCGGTGAGGAGAAAGGTGCTCATCAAGCAAAACTAGGCGTCAAGCGGGCTCTTTGCAACCCGCATGACGTATCCGGATGAAAAAATCCGGCTTAGCGCTTGCCATTGCCGCTATCGCGCTGCCACTGCAAGAACAGAACGGTGCAAAGCGCGGTCAAAACCATCGTGCCGAGAATGTCCGGGCGGCGAATGAAACTCATCCAAACGTCAAAGCCATTGAGCCATCCCCCGCGCGCCGTCAGCACATTATTCAAGAGGAGGATAACCAGCGACACGAGCGCCGTAACGCCTGTCGCCAGAAGGGCTTCCAGCATCCGCTTCGTAATGCGTGGAACGCTCATCGTATTGCGCCCGATTGCAAGTTGGGTCCGGTCCGACATTTGAGAGCTCCTTTTGGTGCCGATGCAAGGGAGGATAATACCAGATTCGGACGCATCTGGGGCCCGCTGCTTTTTCGGCGCACGATTTCGCGTATGCGGCAAAGCCCGAGCGAGCAGTCGTCTCAGTTGCTGGCGCGGCGCATGCGCTTCGATCTGCGCTCGGCAAGCGCGAGCCAGCGTTTGCAGCTTGGCAGCGAAAGTTCGCAGGCAACGGCAATGCGCGGCCGGGCCGCCTTTTCAGGTCGCGCGTTGCGCCCTGCCGATTGGACCGCTGCGGCATCCGGCGTCACGCCGGCGATGCTCTTCGGGTTTGCGGCAATATCGCGGGCGGCACGCGCGATGAGATCGGCCGCCGTCATATCGGCCATAAACGGATTGGCGCCGATCACGGTGGCACCCAGAAGTTCCGAAGCGCTGCGATCGGGTCCCGCCATCAGAACGCGCAAGGCGGCACCCGGTCCAACGAGAAAGGCAAGCCGCAAGTTTGGGAATGTTGCTTTTTGCCCTTGGCTGAGGAGAAAAGCGGCGTTCTGTTCGCTGTAAATTTGCGCGGCACGCCGTGCGAGCGCAAGATCGGTGCGCAGCGCCAGGATCTGATCCGGGCGCATGCCCTCAATCTCCTTCGTGAAATCCTTGCGCGCGATCATGAACCAGGTTGAAGCGATGAATTGAAAGGGGCCAAGCGCGGTTGAGAGCGGGTTCCTGGCGAAGGCCTTGCCGCCGCTCTCCGACATCATCAAGCGGTCGAGAAAGACACCCATGGTCATCTCGTTTGCGGCCTGCGCCTTCGCCCTGTCCTGTGCGATAGTCGGGTCCTCTGTGATCGCCTTATCTTCGGCAAGGACTGGCGAAAGTGTCGCAAACAACAGCGCAAGCGGCAGCGCCGCAAACGTGCCGCGGCCGATCAATCTCCAAGGGGTTGCAAATCGCTGGCGCACGTCGGGGGTCTCAAAAGCATTCGGGCACTAAATTCAGGCACTAAGACTGCAAGTGAAATGGCACGCTTTGGGCAGGGGCGTCAAATGCTCCGGGAGCGTCTTACTCGTGCGGGCCGGAAATTGGAGCGCGTTAACCGCAATCGGCGGATCAGGCGCCGCCCTTACCAAGCACGCGTAGAATGAGGGCCGTCACAAATCCCCATACTGCGTTGATCAAAGCGCAAACGGGAAAGCGGGACAGAAAATCGGGTATGGGCTGTCCTTTAAGGGGCGGCACCACGAATATGGCAACTAGCGGAAGCGCCACGGCGCCAAGCACGGTCCATCCGATCCAATAAGCGGCGCCGCGCGTGTGGTTCAACAGCGCCGCTATCAAAATGGCCCACAGACCGCCCCAGAACGCTTTCGAGACGACTGTTGGCACGCCAAACGGCGGCACGGGGTCTAACGACCAGGCAGGAAATCCAGCCGGCAGCATTCCGGCTGCGTTCAAGGCAGCGACAATACTTTGATGCCCGATGATCACGGCCAGAAATCCAGCGGCGAAAGTACACAGGAGTGTTGAAAGCGATGAAGGCGGTGTCATGAAGTACTCCTATGTGATCCACGCCGGTGCCGAAGTCGCGAGTCCGCGCGGCGGATCGAACAGTGGTCGCACCTTAGCCTCTTCAAACCGGCAAAGCCAATAGACCGGAGGAATGAAAATGCCGGCTAAGGTGCGGGCACGCGAATAGTTTAATCGGGCTGCCATCGCCTTTTCGCACCATAGGTTGCCCAAGTTCCTTAGCAGCAGCGGTACCAGCCATTTTGCCTGCATATTGTACATCTACAAGCCCGGTTCTATCCTAGGGGCACGCACTTTATGACCCGGCGGCCAACTCAAGCCGCAGCTTGTTTGGGAGGACGCAACGATGTTCAAGAAATTACTTTTGGCACTCGGCGTCTTGATGCTCGGTTTTGCCGCTTACGTTGCCATGCTGCCCGGCGAATTCAAGGTCGAGCGCTCCGGCAAGATCGGCGCGCCGCCTGACACGGTTTTCGCGCTGGTCAACGACCTGCACAAGTGGAACGATTGGTCGCCATGGGCCAAGCTCGATCCCAACGCCAAGAACGGCTTCGAGGGACCGGATGCGGGTGCCGGCGCCTCCTTCAATTGGGATGGCAACGATGAAGTGGGCGCCGGCAAAATGACGATTCTTGAAAGCCAGCCCAACGTACTCGTGCGACTGAAGCTTGAGTTCACCCGGCCGATGCAAGGCACCAACGACACGCAATTCACGTTTAAGCCCGACAACGCCGGCGGCACGCTCGTGACTTGGACCAATTCCGGCTACAACAACTTTATCGGCCGCGCCGTATGCCTGTTCATGAACATGGACAAGATGATCGGCGGCATGTTCGAGAAGGGTTTTGCCAACATGAACGAGGCGGTGGCGAAAGGCTAATCGGAATTCTCAAGCACCACCGCGTCGCGGCGCATCGTCGGACAGCGCCGCGACTGGGCATGACAGAAACGAACGAAAGCTAGAGCCGTCGCAATTTATTGTGCCTCGGCAAAAGCAGTTTGCCTCTGCGGCTCAAACTGAGGCAGAGGATCGGCAAGGGCATCCACCAGCCAAGCCGTAATGCCGGGACCCAGTTCCTGCAGCGATAAGACCCGCCCGTTTTCAAAGCGCACGCCGTCGTGATAGAAGCCGCCTTCGATGCGCACGAACGTTACCGTTTCGACGGGCGACAAACCGAGCCTCAACTGCAGCATCATTGGAACGTTTTCGAGCTTGATGCGCGTGTCGCACGTCATGCATACGGCGACCGATTGATCACCCGGCACGACAAAACCAATCGAGCCGCTTGGGAAGCGGTTGGAGACATATTTTTCGTCCTGCCGCGCTGGGCGGCTCTGGTAGTGCTCTAGAGAATAGTCACACATGGCTACGATCCTTTCGAATTTTAGCATGGGTTTGTGCCTCTCTGCGCCGTACGGCGCCGGGCCTACGATCAACCTGTGCATCGGCTGTCCCCGATTCAAGAGCGATGGCGATCACACTTTGACGGAATGGAAATTTGTAATGTTGTGGGCCCGCGACGCGTGAATTTTGTCGCTCAGTGACCACACAAGGGGGGAGGGCGGCCACACCTGTGAACAATCTGGAGAAGGACACCGCGTCCAAGAATGTCACACCCGTTGTTGTGCGGCCACGTGCCAACCGGCTTGCCTTTCACCTTGTGAAATTGCGACAATTGCCGAATTGGAACATGACGCGCGGCGCGCCGGTTTTCGAGTTTTGTAACGGGGCGGCATTTCGGAGGGGTTATGGGCTTTTGCGATTGGTCTGCCGATATTGGCAGGCGCACACACCGGCGCTTCGGCACGCAGGCCCGAATGCTCGCGCTGTTTGGCTTTTTGCATACCCTTGCCGGGTTTGCCGGTCCCGCTCGCGCCGTCGAAGAGGCTGCGGCCGCCCAAGGTGCGCCTTTCAAGATTCACGTGTTCGTCAGCTCGCGCGCCGACGTCTGTTACAATACGGGCGACGTCGCCGCCATAAAGCATTTAGCGAAAATCGAACAAGACCGCATCAATCTGCGCGGCGGCGTATCGGGCCGCCCTATTGACCTAGTCATGCACGACGACGCGCGCGATCCCGGCAAGGCCATCGCCCACGTGCGCACCGCGCTCGCCGACCCGGATACGCTGGCCATGGTCGGACTGACAAGCGCCAACCGGGGCAAAGCGGTCTTCGAAACGCTTGGCAGCGACATCCTGAAAAGCGGCATCCCATTTATCTCGGACGTTTCGGTCAACGCCTTGTTTGCTGCGTTCCCGAACGTCTACACGACGCGCGCGTCGCAGGACACCGACAGCGTTCCCGTCATCCAGCGCTTCACGCAGCATTTCAACTTTACCCGCACGGCATTCGTTGGCCTGAAAGAAGCCGTTGGTTCATCCGCACTCGGTGACGGCCTGCGCACGGCATTACCCGAGGGCTTGATGGTTGCCGATATGCGCATCGCAGGCGATGGGGATAAGGTATCTGCTGCGGACATCGCGGCCATCGCAAACGAGATGAAGGAAAAACGCCCGGACCTTTTGTATGTCTACATCGGCGGCGCCAATATCCCAGCACTCATCAAAGAACTCGTTGCTGGCGGCATCACGCCTGCACTTTTTATCGGCGGGCGCATCGAAGCGCTTCCCCCCGAAGCAACCGCAACTTATCCTAATGCCATCTATAGTCTTGGGTGGGACAGGCCGCCGGAAGTTTTCAACGATACGCTGCGGTCCATGATCTCGCCTTCGGCGGCGGCCTCGTGGATGTTCGAAGGCGAAAAAATTCCAGCCGCGCCGGGGTGGGCGAACGGAGAGTGCAAACCGCGCTCCGGCGAGGATGCGGCCGATCCATTCAACAGTGCAAATATACGCGCCATTGGCGTCGGCAGCCAGCACGCCGATATGGTGGCCCTCGTTGCCGCATCGGCCCGCACGGTAGAACGCAGCACTGATATCGTGCGCCTGCGCAGCGAAGTGCTGAAACGGTTGCGCGATACGTATGCTGCGGGGCGCGGCTCCTTCAAAGGCACCTTCGACACCTGGTCGTTCGTGCCGGCAACGCGCGCCGCGGCACGCGATCCATTCATCATCATTCTGCCGCAGGGGCTGGGGCGCACGCAGCTCGCGCCTATCCAGTTCATGCGCACCAAGGACGGCGGTCTCAGCCAGATCCAGACCCTTTACGTCGATATCGATTTGATCAAAGCCCATCGCGTCGATGAAAATCAGAAGTCCTTCTTTGCGGAATTCTATCTCTCGATCCGCGATAATCCCGATGCATCCATCGACCGGCTGGAATTCTCGAATGCGTATCTCGATGCGGCAAGCGGCGGCGGGCGTCAGGTCACGGTTGAGACCATCCATCCCGGCGGCAAAAGCGCCTCATATCCCGACTCGATGAAAATCTACAAAGTCTCCGGGCGCTTTCTGTTCCGGCCCGAACTCTCGAACTATCCCTTCGATACGCAGCGCTTCTCGATCGACCTGCAGCCAAAAAGCGGCGCGGCACCTTTCATCATTCAGCCGCCGCCGCTCGATCTGCGCGACAAGCGCGTGGTCACGGATGGCTGGGAACAGCAAGCGCAGTATGTCGGCTATAATGACGAATTCGTGCCCGTGGTTGACGCTTACACCCACGCGCCGAGCGTCGTGCCCTTTTATCAAACGCGCTTCACTTGGCTGATGCAACGCGAAGCAACCGACTATTATCTGCGCGTCGCGGTGCCCTTGGCGTTCATCCTGTTTGTTGCCTATCTCTCGATCTTCATTCCGCGCAATCACTTCGAAGCCATTGTCACGATCCAGGTCACCGCGCTCCTGTCCTCCGTTGCGCTCTATTTGTCGCTGCCGAAAATCGACTCGGGCGCCGCAACCTTGTCCGATCGCGCGTTCGTGTTCGCATATTTGCTATTGAGTATCATGATCGGCCTTTCGATAATGCGAATCAACCCGCGCGTCGGCGGGCGAAAAAGTGCCGAGCACACCCTTGAGTTTTTGCATATCGTGGCGCTCCCGGCCTTCGTCGCCGCCGCCGCGTACTACGTTTACGGGTTGAGCATGGCGGTAAGGTGAGCCGGAACTCTTGCAGCGTACCGTGCGTTAGGGCTTAGGCAAAAGGCATGAGCGCAACTGAAATCGATTCCGAGATTGGGCCCGGCGTGGCGGGCGAGGGCGCGCTTGCGCTTCTTGCCGGCGAGCGCTGGCTGGCCGCCGCGTCTGCGCGCGACCGCAAGTTCATCGTTGCGCTTGCAGCGACCGCTCTTTTGCATGCAGCACTTGTCATCGGCATTGCGACGGCCGCGCCGCGTCACATCGGCGACCCAAGCGGCGCGAACAACGCGATCAGCATTGCGATCGTGACAGAAGCCGATCTCAAAAGTCTTGCCATCGTGCCGGAGACCGGAGATCGCCCGCCAGGCGCGCCACCGAGCGCGCCACCGAGCGCGCCACCACAACCGCCCGAGCCGCAATCCAAACCGGTGCCGCGTGAAGCCGTGCAGCCAGAGTCGCTGCGCCAGTCCATTACTGAAGACTCGCCCGACTCGCCCAGCGAAAAATCAACTTCAGAGCCAGGCACCTCCCCGGCACAGAAAAAGCCTGTCGCCAAGACTGAGCCGCCGCCAAAACCAAGGCCGTTAGCAAAACTCGATCTCACGCCGCCGCCGGCTACGTTCAACGCGCCGGCGGGCGCCGGCGGGTCAGCAGGCTTCGAACGGCCGCCCGGCATTACACGATCCGGCGCCAATGACGCTTTTGGGTACGAAGTCATCAAAGCGCTGAAGAAAACCATGCCGCCCCACAGTGGGCTGTTTGGCCGGGTGACGGTGCGGATCATTCTCGATACGAATGGGAACGTCACGGACGTTAAGATCGTTAAATCTTCAAAGATCGCCGGGATTGACCAGGAGGTGGTGTTCGCGGCGCGTCAAACCACGTATCCGTTCCCGCCGCCAAACTCCATTCCCATCGACCGGATTTTCCAGGTGACGTACATTTATAATTGAGGTTTGAGTATAATTGAGAGTGGGGAAACTTGATCGGAGTGCCGCCTCGGATCTAAAATTTTAGTCTACCGGACTTGCGCCCCGAGATCTTGGCGCCCGAGAACCGGGGTCTCCAAAAAAAGGTGGCGGCCGGCTCCCTGGGCTCGAGAGCGTCGGCCGCCCGCCTCCTCTTTAGTTCTTCGACGTGCTGCCGGTCGTGGTGCCAGAAGCGTTACCAGAAGCGTTACCAGCTGCGCCACCGGCTGCGGCTTGGGCTTTTTTCACGCACTCGTCCTTGGCCTTGACGTCGGTGAGTTTCACGCACTCGGCGGGAATGGCGCCGGCTGCCGCCTGCCCAGCGGCGGGCTTAGCGGCCGGAGCCGCAGCTGCCGGGGCTGCAGGCTTAGGCTGAGCGGCGGGTTCCGCTGCAAACGCGGGTGCTGCGAACAAAAATGCCGAACCGAAAAGCGCGGCCGTAACAATCTTCGAAGTCGTATTCATCGCAAATCTCCTTTTGTTGTTTGCGAGACCCGAGCCTCATCGAACCCAATGGTGGCGAGAATGCGTGGCCGGCCGTTCACGAAATGATGACGATGCGCAACGAACCGGAACGCCAAAAATGCGGCCCTGCGAAATGCCTGTATTTACGGGCGTTACGCGCTGCCTTATCATCACTACTTCGATAAGCGCTTCCGTTCGCCGCACAAATGGTCGGGTGCGGACTATGTACCCGAAGGGGAGATGTTTGATGTCCGGATATTGCCCTCTAGCGCTGCGACTATGCTACAGTCGTGCGAGCGGCCGCTTCGAATGTCAGCCAAACGGAAGCGGCCCCGGTGCAAGATGAAATAACAAGGAGGCATATGCCATGAAGAGAATGCTGTTTGCCGCTTTAGGAATAAGCGCACTCGTCCTATCGGGTCCGGCCTCCGCGCGCGGAGTGGGCGAAGCGGGTGAAGCGGAGGCGGCGCGCATGCATGCGAAGGCCGGCGGGCCGACCAACTATCGCGATGCCGAGTTGCTTGAGCGTTACGGCTGCCGCGACAAGACAGACAGCGACTACTGCATGTATCTTTATCACAAGCAGCGCAGTCACTTCCGGTACGCGAGGAAGTATCGCCGCAATTAGAGGCGGCGTTTCCGCCTTTTCGATTTGTGCGAGGCCCGGTCCATAGGGTGACGGGCCGGGTGCACGCAGCACACACTGCGCAACGGGCTTTTGGGCGCAACGGGCTTTTGGGCGCAATGGGGTTTTGGGCTCGTGCGGCCGCTCCATGCCCCAACGTTCCATGCCCCAACGTTCCATGCCCCAAGGCGCGCAAATGCAATGACATCCTGGGCAATCAATTGGCAGCGCACGCGCGCTGCTGACATTGCGCCCTGTAAACCGGCTTTCGGCGCTGCATCCCGCGACGCGGCCGCGCTTGCACGCGTATGGGCGAAGGTTTAGCAACGGGCCAGGAACGTAAAGCCCGGGAGACAATGTTGATGGCCGATAAGAAAGACGTTAGCGCAGATATCGCGGCGTTGAAGCGCGAGAACGCAGAACTTCAGGGTCTCGTGCTGGCAACAGGCGTCATCCTCACGCAGCTCTTGCAGTCGAATTGCAAACGCGAGCTCAATCCGCAAGCTGCCGCCGGGCGCATCATGGGCAACGCGCGCGAGGCAATCCAAGGCTTTACCAGCACGGCCCACGCAGACCCTGTTATGAAAGCGCGGGCGCTGGAAGCTGTAAAACAATACGAAGAACAGATCAGAAGCGTGCTCGCGGTTTAGGTAGGGCGGCGCATCACCGGTGGGTTCGGCGCCGAATTGCTTGAAACCGGCAGGCGGAAAAGTACGTATCTTGGCTTGACGGCCGCTCGCTCAACGGAACGCCCCCATGCGCAAGCTCCTTAAATTTCTGCATTCGCTCGCCGCATGCGGCCTCATCGGCGGGCTGGCCTGCTATGCCTTGCTTCTTGTCTCCGCGCCCCAGGGTACGCCTGCCGCCTACGCGGACCTGCGCCAGAGCATCAATGCGATTTCGGATTATGTTTTGTTACCTTCGCTCGCCGTCGCGCTCGTCTCGGGGCTGTTGTCCATGGCCGTGCACACGCCGTTTCAGGAGATGCGCTGGGCGTGGCTCAAGGCACTGCTCGGCATAAGCATGTTTGAAGCCACGCTCGGCATTATCGGCTCGAAGGCGAATTATGCGGCAAAGATTTCCGCAGAAATTGCGGCGGGGACGGCCAAATCCGACGCGCTCGCAAGCACGCTTGCCACCGAGTGGTCGTCGCTCTTTGCCATTCTGGCTTTGTCGATCGCCAACGTCGTGCTCGGCGTCTGGCGGCCGCGTCTCTATCGTACTGCCAACGCGTCGTCGCCGGCTTGACGCACACTTAGCCGGTCTGCGCCGCCAGCCATTTTGCTGCGAAGAACGGTGTTGCTGCGATGAACTAGGCGGCAGCAAAGGTCTTGCACGACCGCCTAGCGAACGTTTTCAGTTCACGAACTTACTTCGCGGGTGCCGCATCTTTCGCGGCGGGGGCTGCAGGTTTACTTGCAGTCCCGCCCGCCGGAGCCGCGTTGGTCACGAGGGTGGCGAGAGCGGCTTTCACGTCGGCAATTGTCTTTTCAACCGTTGCCAGCCGGGTCTGCGCGTCGGAAAGTGCCTTTTCAGCCGAAATTTTTGCTTGAGCAACGGATGTTTTCTCGACCGAAGCATCGGCAAGCGCCTTTTCTGCAACGAGCTTGGCCTTGACGGCGGCGGCCCTCTCGGTGGCGGCCGTCGATAAAGCTTCGGTCGCAACAGTGAGTTGCGCGTCCGTCTCCCTGAGCTTTGCGTAGCTCCATCCGGCGGCCAGCAGCGACAGAGCGGCAACAATGGCCAAGAGCGGCGTAGTGACCAACTGCGCTGTCGTTGGAATTTCTCGCGCGGCGGCGGGTGTGTTCGATAGTGCCGTGCTACTAGATCCCGTCGTGGCGGCCGGCGGGATCGCTTTGCCGGCTTTAGTATCCTCACTCTTGGCATCTTTAGCATCTTTGCCGGCCGCAACATCGCCGCGATAGCTGTTGGCGGGTGCGGGTTCGGGCACGAGCGTCACATGCGCCGCCGCTTTATCCGCCGAAGTGTCTGCCGGTTTGAACGCTTCGCGGCTTCCTTGCCGCTCGAAGGTGACCTTGAGCGCGGGCTTGCCGGCGTCGTCCTTCTCTTGCTTGGCGCTCTGTGCGTCCGGCGGCGCTTCGCCGTTCTGGTTCGTCTTCTGAGGTGTAAATCGACCTGCTTCCGCCATGGCGTTACTCCTACTTGACCTGAACTACTTGACCTGAACTTGTGACCCGGTGCGCGGCGCGCTACTTTTTCCGGGATCTGCACTTGAGCCGTCTTGAAGGGGGGTTCCCCGATTGAGGCTTCCGGTACGCGCGCTCAGCCAGAGCGTTGGCGTGGGAAAAACCCTGCAAGCGCAATTATAGGCGGCGCGCCGCGCAAGTATAGCACTCTGAGGCTGTACCCCGCGTGCAAGCTTGCGAAACAAAATCAATTACCGCCGATAACGGATTGAATTTTAGAGGGGTTAGAGGTGTGCAAACGAAAGTGTGTAAAGTTCAATTTTTGATTTCGGATAAGTTCTTGCAGGCCGGTCAGCCGGCTTAATCCGCGCTTTGTGCGGGCAGGCTTTGCTGTGCGATCATCGCAAGCCAGGCCGTGTCGGTGCCGACGGAGAGCACCTGCCAGCCCATCGCGGACATTTGCCGGCCGTACTCCGCGTCGTTGGCGAAGATACAGGTGATGACCCCGGCGGCCATCGCGCGCGCGTGAACGTGTTTGATTGCATCGATCACTTCGGGCGCGCGGATGTCGCGGTGCTTGCCGTTCGACAACGAGAGCGCGAGGTCGTTGGGCCCGAGGCAAATCATATCGAGGCCTTTGACAGCGCAAATCGCGTCGACGTTCTCGACCGCGCACCGCGTTTCGATTTGCGCGCAGGCGATGGTCCAGGCGTTTGCGGCTTCGACGTAGTCGCCTTCGACGAGAAATTTCGCGCGATACGGCCCGAAGCTGCGCCCTCCGAGCGGGGGAAACTTCGCGGCGTGAACGAGGCGCGCTGCATCCTCCACTGTATCGATCATGGGCACGATCACGCCCTGAGCGCCCGCGTCCAGTGCGCGGCCGATGAGACCCGTGTTGAGCTCGGCCACGCGCACGAGGGCTGGAACGCCTGCAGCCTTCGCGGCTGTGAGGCAGGCCAGCAGCGTCTCGTTTCCGCCTAGTCCATGCTGCTGATCAATCGTCACTGCCGGCCATCCGGCCTCCGCCACAATCTCAACGCCAAGCGCCGAGCCGAGCCCGAGCCACGCAAGCGGCAGCGGGCGGCAGGATTTGAGGAGGTCGCGGAAGGAGGGGGGAGGGGACAAAGGCATTGTTCAATCCAATCAAATTAATCTGTGGCACGCACCAAAGAATAGATCGTGAGCGAGCGCAAGTGCAGGTGTCATCCCGGCCGGAGCAAACGCACAGACGCGTTTGCGCAGAGCCGGGACCCAGATTGCTTTTTTTGGCACGATGGGTCCCGGCTCTACGGCGCGCGAGACCGGCGCGCCTTCGGCCGGGATGACAGTCGTGACAGCAGCCGCGATACGAGCGCGGCGATGTTGATGAGGGGCTTTTGCCTTTTCGAGAGGGGTAAGGCTCCCGGGCTTCGGCGACATGCGCGGCCGCGCATTTTTGGCGCCGACATGACGGTCCAGCGGCGGCTGCCCGCGACCAATCTCTGGCGGATTGCTCTGTCGCCTGTATACTGGCGGCGTTTTGTTAGCCCGAAAATGGAGGGGGTCATGTTCAGATTTGCTGCAATGTTTGCTTTAGCGGCTGTTGTCACTACCGGAGATTTTCGAGTCAGCGCTCTTGCAGATGAGGCCAGCGAGCGTTGCGACGTGAAGCACAACAGGTGCACGACGCTGGCAGAGAATGCGCAAGAAGAATGCCGGGGCAAATGCGCCGACGACACATCATGCATAGCGGCTTGCGACTCAGAATATGAGAAGAAAGTCAAAGAGTGCGACGCGGCGCACAAGGACTGCATCGGCGGCGACAAGAAGTAGACCTGCCCAGGCCTTTGGCTCGGCCGCAATAGCGGGCTTTCTCGATTCACGCAGCAAGTACGCGGCTCGTCTTGCGGTTGCGGCTTATGAGCGAGACGCAGCCGCGATACGAGCGCGGCGATGTTGATGAGGGGCTTTTGCGTGGGATACTCGGCCCTCTCAGCACCCGCATTCCCGGCCGAGCGAGCGCCCGCAGGGTGATCGCACAGAGCCGGGACCTTTACGTGGCACGGTTGGACTATGACTTCCGCGACGGGTAAAGGTCCCGGCTCTCCGTAAAATGCGCACGCGCATTTTGCTCGGCCGGGAATGCGGGTGGGGGGAATGCGGGCGGGGGCGCGCGGAGCGGTTTATTATTCCGCCGCTTCGAGCAGCGGGCGCGGATAGTCGTCCCACGTGCGGCCGTTGAGCAGGCGCCCGGACTTCTTCTTATTCACGCCGCCCCACTGTTTGAAGAAAAACGCAGTGCCGTGTTTTGCGTAAGGAGCCACACCGTCATCCCGTCGCCGATGGCGCGCGTGCGCGTCATCGAAGGGCGGACGGGACCCACGGCAAGCGTCAGCAAGCGCGGTTTCCGCGATGCAGCACGACGGCACTGCGCCATTTTCATCTCATGTGTTGAAACTTGCCGTGGGTCCCGGCCTAGTCCCAAAAATGCGCGGACGCGCATTTTTGGCGCCGGGATGACGGCGGTTTCACCGGATGCTCCATCGCCTGCAGTCGGCCCGCCATACGCATGGCGTAACAGTTCGTGCAGCCGGGCGAGATCATCAGGCAACCCGAAACCGGGTTCCACGTGGCGTCGGTCCATTCGATGTCACTGGGGCCGGGCATGTTTAGTCTCTCAGTTTAGTTCGCTAAGTATGTCGAATTCGTGCGCACTGCTATCTGGGACGTAGTTAGAGTCGTGGGGGCTCGACCCACATCTCTGGATGGTTCTCATCAATCCAATTTACGAACCGCACGCATTCATGAGTCAAGCCGCTTTCAAGCCTGGCCAAGTTGATTGTGGCGAGAGTAGTTTCGTAAATTGCAATTGCTTGGAGGTCCGCCGATTTGTTGTCGAACTGGCTTTCGTCTGCATGTTTAAGGAAGTTTGAGGGAGCGTTGATAATTTTGCCGACTTCGTCCAACTTCCCATAACCTCTGTCTGCAAGACCTGCCCGAACGCTATCAAATGCAGTATCAGTCTGGACTCTTTGCAGGAGCACCTCAAAGACGCCGCGCGCCGATCTAGCCAATGTGATTGCTGGAACAAACGCGCCATGGTCGATCAATAATCGGATCGCCCAATCGAGTTGGTCTACGCCTGCGTCAGTTGCTGGTACGTTAAATAGCTTTTTCATTCGAGCATATCTGACGATTCCTCATGGAGTAGGTTGGGCTGATCCCCCTTGTGAAGCCCAACATCATCTGGAGAGAAGCCGCCGCGCTTCGCAACAGGCCGCCGCCGTCCGTCACCCCACCAGCCTATCATACTCCGCGTGCGGGCCGATCCAGATCCAGAGGAAGCCCTCGTCCACAGGCGTTGCCAGCGCGCGATACTTGCTCCCAACGCGCGCTGACCAAAGATCGTCGCGAATGCGTTTGAAGTGTAGAGACGGATGCTTGGGATTTTTCTTGAGGAGCTCAAAGTTCTTGTCGGCGAGCGCACGTATCTCGGCTGGCAGGGCGTCATAGTGCGGGCGGAACTTCGCGTCTTTGAAGTGCCGCATCGAATCCGCCGCTCTTAGAATTCTTCGCTTTTTCCAGCCTTGTGGTTGGCGCGTGCTTCTGCGATGAGCTTATCCAGCTTTCCCGACTTGGCATCGCGTTCGATCTTTTCGTCGAACAGGCGGGCGTCGAGTTCGTCGAGCCATTCGCGCAGTTTGGCGATCTCGGCTGACGAGAGCGTTTCGATTGTCGATTGGATTTGTTCGAGCTTGGTCATGGCGGGAATATAGCAGGGATTTGCGTGCAGGTGAATAACCGGGCAAGTCGCCGCCCCTCACTGTGTATAGCTGCCCCTCGCGGCCTCCGCACCAACAGCTCCTTCAAATGCTTCCCCAAATGGCTCCCTTGCACCTTCGCCCGCCACCTACCCCCGTCCCCTATCCCGCGCCGAGTGCCAGATGCGGATGATCTGCAATTCTTCATCCGTGAATCGGTACCAGATAACGAGCCGCGTCCCAGGCATCCAGCATTCCCAAATATCGCGTTCGGCAATGTGTTTGCCTGCTCGCGGATGGCGCGCGAGGAAGTCTTCGAAGAACGCATCGCACCGCAGCTTGAGACGCGTCGCCGCCTGAACGGCGTTCTGTTCGATGAGATAGTCGATTTGGGAAACGAGGTCGTCAGCGGCGCGGGGATCTAAGACGATCCTCATGCAAGCTTCGCCTTGAGCTTGGCGTCGATGCGCGCTTTGAATGTGTCGTAGCTCACGCCTTCGCCGGCATCGAGCCGCGCGATGGCCGCATCGATCTTGGCGCGCTCGGCGGTGGAAAGTTTCGCGTAAATCGTTTCATCGCTCGCGGCATGTGCAGCGGCCGCGACGAAGTCCTCGAAGACATCATCTGGGAGAGCGTCGATCAGCGGAGCAATGCGGTCGATACGGTTCATACAACCAGTATAGCATGGAAGCGCGATTGTGGAAGACGCTCTCAGACGTCTCCGCTCATGTCCTCCCCCACCCCCCCTACTTCTCCGTCACGATCACCGTGCCGGTGGCTTGGGCTTCCCATTCGCCGCGGTGTTGCGACATGCCAACGAACGAAATCTGGTCGGACTTGATCTGGAATTTATATGAGTCGAGCGCGAGCAGCGTCGGGTCGGAGACCTTGTAGCCCTTGATCGTCGCGAGGCCCTTGCCGCGATTAAACTGGCCCGAGACATATTCGATGCCGGTGGCGCCGATGCGGCCGGCCAGATGCGATTTCGGCGGCGTGGCTTTGAGTTCCCAGCTGATCCTGCCCTCGGCTTGACCGCTCTCGGCCGCATCGAGCTGCATGGCGAAGGCATAGTGGAAGCCGTCGCGCGATTTCCAGTCGCCCTGCCACGTGCTTTCAAGGGACGCTGGCGGCGCCGTCCATCGGTTCCACAGGCGGCCGACGCCGTCGATGGCGCCTTCGGCGTTGGCGAAGACGACGAACAGACTGCCAATGGCGCCGATGATGGCGACGGGATTGCGAATGAGACGCGCTACCAGGCTTCTCGGATCAGCGGCCATGTTTTGATTTGCGCGATCTCGCGATTGCGCCCCCACGCTTCTCCGCGGCAGCATTTACCGCTGCGGGCCCAATGCAATTATCACGGGGCGCGGCTAAAGTCATGCGGCGGGAGGGCTACTCCGCCGCCTGTTTCTTGCCCGGCCTCACCGCCACCGGTTCACGAACCTCAGCGCGAGCCACGATCCGAGCAGGATGAAAAGCATCATGGCGGCGGACACGATATAGAGCAGGGGATGGCGCGTTTCCGCGAGCGACCCTTCGATGTTCAGGTGCGGGGCCGCCATCCCCATGACGATATCCATGATCGTACCGCCGAGAAGGCCGGCCACGACGAAGCCAACAAGCGCAGCGGCTAGGCTCACGATCCAGCCGAGTACGCCGCGCTTGTTCGTCCACGCTTCGTGAATGCCGACAGACAGTGCGGCGGCGAGAAAGACAAGCGCGACGGTCATCGCACCACCCACTCTCGATTTCGGAACTGCGCCGCTCCATTGGATGAGAATG
>JANMNH010000141.1:0-2732 GCA_031373745.1 Hyphomicrobium sp.
CATTCGCCTTTGTTCGCAAAGCAGTCCAATTGGCCTTGGCCGAGGTCGTAGATTTTGAATCGCATGCCGTCGAGCATGTCCAGGAACCGGTACTCTTCCAGTTTGGCGATGGCTGCCGTCACGGTCTTTGCGTTAATACCAGTAAGCTGAGACATGTATTCGTGAGTCCATCCCTGCGCTGGCTTCCAGTTATTGTGAGCGGAATGCCGAATCAGGCTGTAAATCATGACCGAAGGAACGGTCAGTGGATTGTCCGTAACCGTCCGGTCCCGCGGCGTCTGGCGTCGCCGGTTATGCTGGGGCTTTCTCGTAACACGGGGAGGCCATGGGGATGGGAGCGCGGCGACGGGACCCGGAGTTGGAGCGGTTTTGGCGGAAGGCGATTCGCGATCGCGCGAAGTCCGGGCAGTCAGTTCGAGAGTTTTGCCTGTCGCTCGGGGTGAGCGTGGCGAGCTTCTATGGGTGGCGCAAGGAAATCGCGAAGCGGGACGGCGCTGGTGTTGAGCCCTCGCCAGCAGCGACGTTTGTGCCGGTGCGAGTTTTCAACGCCGCGGTGGTCGAAGTCGTGTTAGTTTCGGGCGTGATCGTGCGCGTGCCGGCGTTGGTCGATCCGTTGACGGTGGCGCGGCTGGTTGCGGCGTTGGAGGTGACGTTGTGCTGACGCTCGGCCTGACCGGACGGATCTGGCTTTGCGTGGAGCCGGTCGACGGACGGAAGAGTTTCGACGGGCTGTCCGCGGTGGTGACCCAGCATCTCGCCCGCGATCCGCTTTCCGGCGATTTGTTTGTGTTCAAGAACAAACGCGGCGACCGGTTGAAGATCCTCGCCTGGCAGGGTGATGGCTTCGCGCTTTACTTGCGACGTCTGGAGCGAGGGACGTTTGCGTTTCCGAAGTCGGCGACAGCGGAGGCGTGCATCTCGGCGACCGAGTTGGCGATGATTCTCGGCGGCATGGAAGCGGCGCGACAGCGGAAGCGCTACCAGCAACCGGCGTAGTTGTTCTTACAAAATAAGTGTCAAAGCGCTATTGCGCCCGCGAATTGCGATGGTTAATATCGGCCTCATGACGCCGACAACCCCTCTGCCGACCGATGTTGCCACCTTGCAGCAAATGGTTCGTGAAATGCTCGGCACCGTCGCCGAGTTGCGGAAGCACATTGGGAAGCAAGACGAACAGATCCAACATCTCACGCGAATGCTTTTCGGCCGCCGCAGCGAGCGACTCCAAGGCCCGACGTTGTTCGATGCGTGCACGGTGCCCGAGCCAGCGGCAGTACCGGAACCGCCACCGGTCGAAGAAGAGGTCGTGGTGAAAAAGAAGGGCCATGGTCGGCGACCGAAGCCGAAGAACCTGCCCCGCGAACGCGTCGAACTCGACCTGACGCAAGCCGAGAAAGCCTGTCCGTGTTGCGGCACGGAGCGAATCCGGATCGGTGAAGACGTCACGTCGCGACTCGACTATCGCCCGGCGTGCTTGTTTTACCGTGATCTCGCGCGGCCGACGTATATCTGCCGCGGCTGCGAACAGAAGGGCGACAACGTGCAGGCGGTGCAACAACCGCTGCCGCCCGAACCGATCCCGAAAGGGATCTGTGCGCCCGGGCTGCTCGCCCACTTGATCGTATCGAAGTACGTGGATCACTTGCCGTTGTATCGTCTTGAGAGCATCCTCGGCCGACTCGGCTGGGACGTCTCGCGATCGACGTTGTGCGATCAGGTCATGGCCTGCGCCGGCGTGCTGAGGCCGGTGTATGAATTGATGTGCCAACGAGTGCGGCAGTCGTTCGCGCTCTTCACCGACGACACGCCGATTACGCTCTTGAACCCCCACCGTACCGCCTACGCCTGGGTTTACATCGGCGATGCTCCGCACCCCTACACCGTTTTCGAGCTGACTCCGGGCCACAAACAGGAGTATCCCGAAAAGTTCCTCCAGGGCTACCGCGGCTACATTCACGCCGACGGCTACGCCGGTTACAACTCGCTCTACGCGGCCGGCGCGACGCATGTCGGTTGCTGGATGCATGCCCGCCGCTACTTTTTCGAGGCGAAAGAAAACGAGTCGATGAAGGCCCATGAAGCGCTGGGGCGAATCCGCAGTTTGTATGCGGTCGAGACCGAGATCAAAGAGAAGAAGTTGACGGGCGACGCCGTGGTCGCCTACCGCCGAGAGCGAGCTCGGCCTGTCCTCGACGCCTTCGTTGAATGGTTGGCTTCAGAAGTCCCGAAGGCGTTGCCGAAGAGCAAGTACGGAGAAGCCATCATTTATGCATCGAATCAGTGGCCGACATTGACGCGGTACCTCGACGACCACCGACTCTCCATCGACAACGGCCCCGCCGAGCGAGCAATCCGCCCCCTCGCCATCGGCCGACGCAACTGGCTGCACATCGCCGGCGACGCCGGTCTCGGCAGCGCCGCCATCCTGCTCAGCCTCGCCGCTAGCGCGAAACACCATTCCGTGAACGTCTGGGACTACTTCAAACACCTTCTGACCGAACTTCCATCGCGCCCTGCCAACGCAACCCTCACCGATCTCCTGCCTGACGCCCGGTCTCAACCCGCCGCCATCCATTGATCGCGCATCGACTCGTCACCCACCGAGCCCAACGCCGAATCAGCGGACGCTTACGGACTTCGCGCGATCGCGATACTCCTCGTGATTTGCTTTCACTATTTCTCACGATGGACCCCACCATTGTCTCCGGAGAATCTGTACCCTTATGGAGATT
>JANMNH010000018.1:0-4301 GCA_031373745.1 Hyphomicrobium sp.
CCCTGTGCCGCAGCCTTTGCCGCGCGCCGCTTTGCATTGAGTGCGATCATCCTTTGGCGGCACGCTTCGCTGTAGCGTTCTTCCGCTTGTTGCCGCAGCCGGTATTCCATGAGTTTCGGGCGCCGCTTCTTTTCGCGCCGGAAGTCGCGCTCATCGGCGTACTTCTGCCAGCGGGCTCGCGTCCAATTTTTGCGCGTGCACTGTTTCTGCAAGTTCCTGCACAGGACGCGCACGGCCCAGGGTTTGAAATTCGCGAGTTTGATGTTTTGCACGTTACTCATGTCGATACAACTTTTGCGATCCTGTTATGGAGCTGGGGAGGGGCGTCTTTTCGCAAAGAGCGGACCGGCCGCGAGGCCGCGCTTGGGTGGTGAAGAGAATTGCGAACCCGGAACCGGTCCACGGCAAGCGTTGGTAGGATTATTGAGCGCCGCCACTTTCACCGGTGGGCTGCTCCACACGCAGGGAATCTCACCCCTGCGCGGACGGCGGTTCACCTATGCATGCGAAGTGCGTTGCAGCGCATGCAGACGTTGCCACCGCCCCGGCCGGCATCCGGCGCCCCGGATACCGCCCTTTTGCGAGGCGGATGGTTGAGAGTATCGCTCATTTTGTGTGCGCGGGGAAATCGAACCGGAAGGTTTGGTTGATGGGGAAATTGGATTGGAGACTTGGAAATGGCGTTAGGGATGAGGGTGGGATCACTGTCCGCCCGCGTTCCCGGCCGGAGTGATACGAAGCAATCACGCAGAGCCGGGATCTTTCGCGGCTGATGGCGTGCCCCAATGCGCCGGGCAAAGGTCCCGGATAGCCGCGCCACGCGCTTCGCGCCGGGACGCGGCTTCCGGGAATGCGGGTGAGAGGCGGCGACTGCTCAACGTCATTCCGCAGCGTTCGCTAATGAAGGTCGAACTTCAATGCACTGCGCCGACAGAGATCTTGGCCCGATAGCCGGTTTTGATCCGCACCCGATGTCAGATACGCCTGACCATGGCCGGACTCTGCGCCGAGCGCCTCAACACCATTTCCCTCGGTTCGAATTTCTAACGCCTCAACATAAACTCGTAGGACGCCGCCAGCGTTAGCGCCGCGATCAACGAGACTGCCATCGCCCAGGAGATTGACCACCCCGCCATTATTAGTGCGAGACAAAGCAACGCAAATGCCTCGACCGAGATCAAAACATTGAATATCGTCGACGCGGACTTCCAAGGGGGTGTCGCTCGACGTTCTTGGGTTCGGACGCGCCTCTGATGCACACGAAACCTATGAAAGGCAAATGAATATGCAAGTGTTACGACAAACATCAGCATCAGATAACTGACCGCAGCATATGGTTGCACTATTCCGGTCGTTCTGGCGATAAATTCCTGCGTGGCCGAATTGAGCCCAACCATAGTGGCGGTAAAGATCCCTGTGACCCACAATGGCGCGCGCCAGATCAAATCGTCGTAATGACGATATGCTACATTGTAAGTCTCCTCAATCTTGGCCAGATCCATAGCAGCACCCTTTCTATCGTCTAGGGATAAAATGGCGTTCTCATCTGCCAGACACTCGACCACACGATCAAACTCTTTCGTTTCAGAATTGGTTATTCGATCTTCCGATAGCGAGACCCCATGCTTTACCGTGTGAATGGCAGAATTTGAGGACATATAAACGTTATGAATAATTCCTGGCTGGGTGGTAAATAATTCGCCGTCGCGATAAATCTCTATGCGGCGTTTCTGCTCAATCTTGGCAGCATAAGCAATCCAGCCCCTCTGCACTATGTACGTTTCTCGTACGTTATTGTGAAAGTGACTTTTCTGCCAAGCGCCGGAATCGCTTGCTTCCGTTCGTATGTAGGCCGAGCCATCGCTTTTCTTCAGCCGAAACCTAAGTTCACCGTTGGGCATTTGATGATGAAGGGTCGTGACGCAGTGCGATGTCGTCGCTTCTTCAGAGGAGATCTCGCGCATTTCGTACCTCCTGTAGACGCTCGTTGAGCTACCACCGTCCAACTGGGTTTGAAAACACCGGCGGCCGCGTCGGGCGAGATATAGCACGGTCTCGTTCTGAACGTCGGTTCCGGGACCTTCACGCCGGTTTGAGCGCCCCGCTCAATGAGCTGTGCCGCTAGGATATGACCTGGCATTTTAGCCGATGACTGAGCAAGCGGCTGCCCCTCACGTCATGTCGAAGACATGCTTCCAGCATGGCCGTCTCCCCATCATGGTGGAGCCATGCTGGGCATGGAGGGGGAGAGGGAGCGCCGGGAGGCTCGCCCTCGCTAAGCGAACAGTGCTAAAGGCGTTCGGTCAGAACCGCGCTGAAGCCCTTTGCACATCCTCCGGAAACCTCGCCACGCCCATGCCGCCGCTCAAGCATTTGTCGCTCATCACCTCGACCGGGTTTCCCGATTACGCGCTGCTGGATTCAGGCTGCGGGCGCAAGCTCGAGCGTTTCGGCAAGATCGTCGTCGATCGGCCCGAGCCGCAGGCGTTGTGGCAGCCCCGTCTAGCAAAGGCAGAATGGGCAAAGGCGAACTGCGTGTTCTCGGCGTCGGGCGAAGATGACGAGAAGGGCAAGTGGCGTATTGATAAGCCCGTGCCGGAGAGCTGGCCGGTGCGCATTCCCATGGATGTAACGAAGACGACCCCCTCACGTCATGTCGCCCCTCACGCACATTCCGCCCCTCACCCTAACCCTCTCCCCGTGAAGGACGGGGAGAGGGGAATTGCTATGCTCTGCAAGCTCGCCGGCTTATGGCATCTCGGGCTGTTTCCGGAACAGGGGCCGCATTGGGCATGGATGCTTTCAGAACTGGCGAAGATCAAAGGTGAGACGCCGCGCGTTCTGAACCTGTTTGGCTACACGGGTGCGGCATCGCTGCTCGCGGCGAAATCGGGCGCGGAAGTCACGCATGTTGACGCGTCAAAGAAGGCGATCAGCTGGGCCAAAGAAAATCAAGTGGCGTCGAAACTCGATGCCGCCAAGGTCCGTTGGATTGTCGATGATGCCGCAAAATTTGTGGCGCGCGAAGTTAGGCGGGGCAAAACCTATCACATGATCCTGGTCGATCCGCCCAAGTTCGGGCGCGGGCCCGAGGGCGAAGTCTGGGATCTCTTCACGCATCTCCCCGCGCTGCTTAACGATTGCGCCAAGCTGCTCGCACCCAATGCGGCGATGGTTTTGACTGTGTACGCGATACGAGCATCCGCCTTGAGTTTCGATCAGCTGATGCGCGACACTCTCAAGGGCAAAGGCGGCACCTTCGATACGGGCGAACTGGCTATTTCCGCTCAAGGCGGCCACGCCGTGCCAACGTCGCTGTTTGTCAGGTGGAGCGGCAACGCATGATAAGAAAAGTAGGTTGGGTTAGCGTCGGCCACGGTTTCGATGTAACGGCACGGTCCTGGATCCGGTGTGTAACCCAACAGCTCGTGCCGTCGTGCGCAAATGCAGGATCGTTGGGTTACGCGCGGTGCTCTCAATCGAGTTTCGCTCACGAAGTTTCGGGCCGCGCTAACCCAACCTACGGTATTTCCGCATGAACGCGCCCAAGGCCATCACCAGCCTGACGAACGACCGAATCAAGGCGATCCGCGCGCTCGAGATGCGCAAGGTACGCAAGGAGACGGGGCTGTTTGTTGCCGAAGGCGCATCGTTGCTTATCAGCGCGCGCGATCAAGGGTTCAGGCCGGAAACGATTGTCTATCAGGCGGGTTCGGTCGAAAGCGGGATCAACAAGGGCCTCGTTACCTGGGCGCTGAAAGAAGGGGCGGAGGTTCTCGAAGTCTCTGAAGCGGTGCTTGCGAAAATCGCATCAAAAGACAATCCGCAGACTATGCTCGGCGTGTTTCGCCAGCGCTTTGCACCTGCGCCGCAACCCAAGGCGGTTCCCAATGACGCAACCTGGCTGGCGCTGGAAGAAGTGCGCGATCCCGGCAATCTTGGAACGATCATCCGCACGTGCGATGCGACGGGAGTTCAGGGTGTCATGCTAATTGGCAATTGCTGCGATCCTTACTCGCTGGAGGCCATTCGCGCGACGATGGGCTCGGTTTTCGCTGTGCCGTTAGTGAAGCTGGAGCGCGAGGCCTTCCTGGCGCTGGCGAAGGCGTGGCCGGGGGACGTGGTGGCGACGCATCTTGAGGCAAGCGAAGATTTTCGTGCAGCCAGCTATCGCGGGCCTGAGCTTGTGCTTATGGGCAGCGAAGGGCCGGGCTTGTCGGACGAGGTGACGAAGGCCGCGACCAAGCGCGTCAAAATCCCGATGTCCGGTACGTTGGATAGTTTGAATTTGGCAATTGCTT
>JANMNH010000081.1:0-3181 GCA_031373745.1 Hyphomicrobium sp.
CCACGAACAACGCGAGTTCCCGGCGTCGCCTTCTCCGCCAGCGCGGTGATGCGGTCGAAGTCGTGTGTGTCAGTCATTCTCGCCTCCGTCCGTGCGGATGATGATGGCGTTCTGCGGAATGAATTGCGATTGTGCCACCCACCAGCCTTTTGTTTGTTTATCGTAATCTAGCATTTGCGAGTTGTAGTTATTCATAGATAGTGCCGCTCGTTTTGCCACCCCATTCTCCACGCACCACTGCAAGGCGGCTTGGATGGCGGCCTCCATGCGTAGCTGCGGATAGCCTGCTGCATCTGCATAAGCATCGCAAGCCGCCTCTACGGCTCCGGGTGGTAGGGGGAAGTTGGTCATGGCAGTAATCCATTCCACCAGAGGCCAATCCACGTTCCAACAATAACGGCAAAGGCGTTAATAATTACTTCAAACAAAAACTCTTTATTCATGTGATTGTGTCCTTCAGTGCGCGGACAATAGCCGATGAATCATAGCATACTTCATCTTCAAGAGCTTGTGCCGCCTTCTCAATCGCCTCGTTAGCGGCATCGCGTCGGGCGGTGGCAAGCGCGGCTTCGGCCCGCTCAATCAGTTCTTCATCCGTTAGCGTGGTCATTTGTGTTTCTTCCTGTTCGCAATCAGCCTGCAATTCTCGCGGTGATGCGGGTTCAGTTTGCCCCGCGTTGCCCCGTGCGAAATGCCTAGCGCCTTGGCGACGGCCCGATAGCCCTTTTTTTCGGTGCGCATTGCAGCCGCAAGTTCGAGCATCGCTGGCGTCCATTCGATGGGTCTCATTCTCCTACCTCCTCTTGCGCCGTGGCGCGGGTGAACAAATCGGGTTGCGTGGTTGCCATGTGCCGGCGCGCCTTGCGTTCCCGGCCCATTCCAGCAGCACATAGATGAACCCGCGATTGACCGTGGCACCGCGCCTTCGCTTCGCCTCAGCGAGATAGACGCGGGCGGCATGGATCGCGGCGGTCATGCGTCAATTCCCAATTGGCTGGCACGGGGCGGGGACAAATTGACGAACAGGGGATCGCTATCGGAAACACGCTGTTCCGCGAGTGCTGCCCACTTCGGGTCCAGTTCGATGCCAATGGCGTGGCGGTTTTGGCGCTTGGCCGCGAGTGGGATTTGCCCGGAGCCGCAGAACGGATCAATGACCGTCTCGCCTTCAAGGCTCCACCACGAGACAAGCCAGTCCATGTGCGGCAGTGCGCGGCTGCAGGGGTGGCCGTTTGGCGGGCGGTCACTAGGTTGCGCCTTCGGCCCCCACATAGGTATCACGCGCTTGCCAGGGCGCACCGGGGGCGGCTCTCCGAAGCAATAGGCAATTTCTGTTCCGCCCAGCACCCGGCCAAGGTACATGGGCACGGCATAGGACATGGCCTGCATGCAGATGAACCGCCATCGCGCCGGGACGGCCGTCAGGATTCGCGGATCACTGTCTGAGCGCAGGATTATGACCAGCCGCCGCACCGATTCCGGCAACGCGACAAGCGCCTCATTGAGCAATTCGGTGGAGCGGTCCCATCCTTCGAGAAGGCCGGGCGGGCAATTCGGCCACACCGGATCGGTGATGCACACATCGGCGTGTTCAATCCCCCGCAGCACCTCCCGGCAATCGCCATTGATGATGGTGACTGTCATGCGGCCACCGGTGCGGGAGGGGCTGAAAATTCCCTTTGCGGTTCAATGGGGCGGGTGCGGGAGGATTGGGCTGAAAAACCCGCTAAATCATTGGGTTTTGGTGGGCGATACTGGACTGCCATTGCTTCAAAGCCCCTTTGATTTCATTTGGTTTTCTTGGCCGTTTCCCGCACCTGATTTCGGGTGCGGGAATAGGCGTTCGACTTCTGTGCCAGCGACCGGGCCAAGGCTTCACGGTTGGCGTTGCGGGTGTAGGCTGCACTTTGGGTATTCGTCACCCAGCCGTATTTGGCCTGGAGCTCAAGTTCGGTTGCGTTGTTTTCAGCGTCTACCGTGGCCGACGCCTTGCGCAAGCCATGCGCGGACTTGCTGACACCGGCTGCAACGCACCATTCGCGGAATGAGTTGCCGAAGGATTCCTTGGTCATCGGCTTGCCATCGGCACCGGTGATAAACGCCAGATCGCCCCGGCCCATGAGGCTTGCGAACTCGGGCGGGAAGGGCACAAACAGATCGGTCCCGGTCTTTTCCGCCTTCATGCGCAACATGCCATCGCGGACGTGCTGACGGCCCGCCCTGACGGCATCGCCGCGCCGGAGCCCCGTGAGCAGAAGGAACTCCATGGCGAGCCTCTGGCGCGTTCCCGTGGCCCACCGGGCACGGTATTTCGCCACGTCCTCCGCCGTCCATGTCTCGTGGCCTTCGCCCTTGAGCGGGATCAGCTTGACCTCAGCAGCCGGGTTCGCCTTCAAGTCGTGGTGATCGACGGCAAAGGCGAAAAGCTTCCGCATGACTTTCAGGAAATTGTTGGCCGCTGCCGGCGTGGCCTTCCTATCCTCCCGGCCTATGGTGATCGCCTTTGCCGTGATGGCCGCGAACGGCTCATTGCCAGCCCGCTCGCAAACCCGGCCCAGGATATTCTCCCATTGGCGTTGCGTGGCCGGGGCCGACCGGGACCACGCCGACGATTGCTTGAATTGCGCAACCAGCCATTCCAGCGTTCCGTGCCTAAGCCGCCCGGCTTCGCGCTTCAGCCTCTTTCCGGCAATCGCGGCGAGGTATTCCTCCATGAAGTCCGGGGAGCCGAACGCGCCGTCAATGCGGATGCGCGGGGCCTTCCGCGACGTGCGGACATACCAGACCGTGAGGCCATGGCGGGTTGTTTCGCGTTGGAGATAGGGCAACCTGGGGCGGGGCATGGCGTCAATCACAGCCTGATCTCCCGACTTGCAGCAAGCGCCGCGACCGGCGTAGTCTCCGCGCCCTTCTCGACAATCTCAAACGTGCCATCGGGCAACACCCGCACCGCCTTGCCGCACGACTCGGCGGCGCGAATGGCGCGTTCAAGATCGGACTGGCGGAACCTGGCGGCGCGGGCGGTCATGTAAATTCCTCGCGCAATTGCTTTGTGTTGCTCGTGTAAGTTCCAAACCCGCGTGATTGCAGTTTCTTGCCGGTGCGCTTGATGCCAGCCCCAGCCTTGCGCTGGTTGTCGGCTTTCTGCATGATGGGCCGATCTTCGGTGTGTGTTTTGGCG
>JANMNH010000100.1:0-9675 GCA_031373745.1 Hyphomicrobium sp.
CGGCAGGTCTCCTGGCTTGCGGCTCGAACGCTTGTCTCCAGCCTTCCCGGCGTAGACCCTTGTGGCCCGGCCAGTGGCGCTATGTGGAGAAAGCTTGCCGCTTACAGTTGCGGGGGCAGCCCCGGTTTAGGATCATATTGACCCGCACCGTGTTCCCATTTTCACCAGCGCGGGACCGACCGCGCTGGAACCGTCACAGGCCCTAAGGAACAGATCGACGACCGGGCGTCAAGCGCGACACATTCATGTGTGGCCTAGAAACACAGCCACCCGCCGGAAAGCGCTGCGAGATCGAGGAGAATTGCGGGCCCGCGCCATACGAATAGCCCTGCGCCAACGGCCGCTAACCCGATGAAGACGGCCAGCACCCATCCGCGCACATACGGCGGCAGGATCGACCGATCTGCCGTATTCTCTGTGGTTTCAGGATTCATATTATTCGGCCGGCTGCAAACTGGTTCGCCGTACCGGGCTTTCCCGGATCGGCAGATGGATCAGCGCTGCAAATATGCCGAGCGCAACTGAAATCCACCACATCACATCATAGGACTTAGTCGCATCGTATACCAGCCCCGCCGACCATGCGCCAAGAAACGAGCCGATCTGATGGGACAGAAAGACGATGCCATACAGCGTCGTCATCCACTGGGCGCCGAAAAACGTGCCAACCAGCCCGCTCGTCAGCGGAATGGTCGAGAGCCACAGCAGACCCAGGATTGCACTCAGAACGATAACGGTCGCGGGCGTAACCGGCAAAAACAGAAATCCGAGAAACACGAGCGCACGCGCCGCATAAATTATGCTCAGTCCGTATTTTTTGGGGATGTAGCGTGCCGATTGTCCAGAGAGATACGTCCCAAATAAATTACCAAGACCCACGACCGTCAATGCCATGACGCCGACGCTGGCTTCCAGCCCTTGATCGGCGACGTAAGCCGGGAGATGCGTACCAAAGAATGCGAGGTGAAACCCGCACACAAAAAATCCGGCATTCAGCAGCCAGTAACTCGGCAGGTTCGCTGCTTCACGCAACGCGTCGCTCAGCGTCTGATTAATTTCAGTAGGCCCGCGCGGCTCTGGTTTCCCGGCGACGAAATACGCCAGCGGCAAAATGAACAGTGATGTCGCAAGAAGCGCGATCAGACTGCCCTTCCAGCCCATACTCTCTATCAAGATATGCGTATACGGCAACGCGATGAGAATACCGAGGCCGCTGCCCATGCCGAGCGTTGCGATGGCTTGCGTGCGCAATTCGGCCGGTGCCGCGCGTGCAGCCGCGCCAACCATGGCGTTGACGCCTGCACCTGCTACGCCAAGTCCGAGAAACACGCCGGCCATGTAGAGCGTCACCTCGTTCGTGGCCGCATATGTCAAATAAAGGCCGAGCGCCGTCGCGAAGCCCCCCATGACCGCCACGCGCCCGGCGCCGTAGCGATCCGAAACGGCGCCAACAAACGGCGCCGCGACGCCCCAAACGATGTTCGCAATGGCGATCGCCAAAGAGAACGACTGGCGGCCGATGCCAAGATCGGTGGTGACCGGCTTCATATAGAGACCCATCACTTGGCGAAGTCCCATAGCGATGGCCGCGATGGCCGAAGCCGCAAGAACTACGATCCACCAGGGATACGCGTGTCGAACGGGCGCGCTCATGATGCGCTTTCCAGCACGGTCTCGGAAATCTTCACGACAGGTCCATCGGGCGTCTCTATCCCGCGCACGGAATGCCTGATGCGCACGCCTGCGCTCCCGCGAAAAAACGTGAACATGTTATAGCGCGCCAAGGGTTCGCGCTTGTGAAGTTTGCCGGCCGATGCGGATGGCACGCCGATCACCGGCACGGACAGTTTTCCGGGCGTGCCGGCCGTCGCATGCCAATCGAGTTTTTCGCGGTGGTTATGGCCGTAGAGCACGAGCTCGGCCCCATGAACCTCCAGCATCCGCGCGAAGTGTGCTGCGTCGCGCAATCCCCGGCGCGCGTTCGCAAGACCCGGCAATGGCGGATGATGGATCATCACGACCCTAACCGCGCCATCGCTTTTCAATTGATCGAGCAATTCGCCGGCGACTTCGATTTGATGGGCCCCGAGCTGTCCGGCGGCGACAAAAGGCGGGGTCTCCGCCGCCGAGTTCAAACCGATGAGCGCAACCGGTCCGAAGCGGCGCACGAACGGAAAGGCGAGCGACTGTTCTTCGCTGCCCATATAGGCAGCCCATCGTGTAACGCCGCCGTGACCGTGCAATCGCGTATAGATGTCGTGGTTGCCGGGAACGACTGTCACGCGATCCGGCGGCCCAATGCCGTTAAGCCATTTCAGGGCAGCATCATATTCGGCCGGAAGCCCAAGATTGATGAGGTCCCCGGTGATCGCGATATGATCGGCGCGCAGCGCCAGCGCATCGGCGATGAGCCTGTCCGCAACGGAACGCTTATGCACGGCCTTGCGGCCGCGTTGCCAGTTCAAGAACCCCAGCGCACGCTTCGCATTCCAATGACGGGCCGAAAATCCCGTCACGGGCGAGAGATGGACGTCAGAGAGATGGGCAAGCGTAAAAGATGCGGTCATAATCGGATATGTTGTGTACGGATCGCGTGCGTTTCCCGAAAACATTAGCACAGCCCGCTTGCAATGACTGCCCGAACGCGCTCAAAAAGTGAGGGCGATTCAGATTATCAAGTCCGCGAGGCACCCGTTGCCGTTGAAAAAGATCGTCACCGGATCATTGCAACGCTACTGGCGCGTTTCGCGCGGGCTGACGCTTGGTGCCCAGGGCTGCGTGCTCGACGCCGGCAACCGCGTCCTCCTTATCCGCCACACGTATCGCCCCGGCTGGCATTTTCCGGGCGGCGGCGTCGAGAAGGGAGAGACAAGCGAAACCGCCCTGACGCGAGAGCTGGACGAGGAAGCGGGCATCAAACTCGAAGGCCGCCCGAAGCTCTTTGGTATTTACGCCAATAACCGGGCTTTTCCTGGCGACCACATCGTACTCTTTGTTGTGCGCTCATGGCGCCAGCCTTCCATCCCGCGCCCAAACAGTGAAATTGCCGAACAGAACTTTTTCTCCCATCACCAGTTGCCGGGGGATATTCACCCACCAACGCAAGCGCGCATTAAGGAAGTTATTGAGGGTCGCGCGCCCGCTGAGTTGTGGTAGAAGGCGCCTTGAATCCGGCCCCACTCGTGGCGCCCCAATACGTATCGGCATGCCACGCAACGAAAGAACAATTCTGCTTCGATGACGCTAACAGTAATCACGCGCTCCGTCGCGCCCGCCGACCTTCCCGCCATTTCCAAACTACATGCGCACGTCTTCGGCCCCGGCCGCTTCGTGCGCTCGGCCTACCGCGTGCGCGAAGGTAAGGGCTTCTATTCGAAGTATTGCCGCGTCGCCGAAATGGGTGGCAGTCTGATTGCGACCTTGCGCCTGACCGAAATTGCCATTGGCGGCACAAAGGGCGCAGCGCTGCTCGGTCCGCTGACGGTCGATCCCGAGTTTGCAGGGCAAGGCTACGGCCGCAAGCTTGTCGCCGAAGCACTCCAGCATATGAAGACGAGCGGCGTAAAAATCGTGGTTCTCGTTGGCGACGAATCCTATTACGGGCGGCTGGGATTTGAGCCCGTTCCAATAGGACAGATCTCTTTCCCGGCACCGGTCAACCCTGTACGCATTCTGGCCGCCGAGCTTAGTCCCGGCGCGCGCGCCAACTATCGCGGCCAAATCAGCGCGGCGTGACGGCCTCTGTTGCCAGTGCCGACGCCAGTAGGGGTTGATCGGCGCTGACGGCCGTACAGCGGGCAAAATTCAACGTGCAAGAAATCTTGTCGCTTCGGTAGGTCTCGCGCCCAACCTTGACGATTGCGCGTCCTACGAACAGCACCTCGTCAATCTTAGGCCGCACCTCGATCTGATCCGCAGTGCCGCGGATCTGATATTTCTCGACATTCAGCTCTGCATTGCCGCGCGCGATTGTCTCGCCGCTCACCTCATCCGCGAACTGTTCGTCGGCAGCAAGCGAAAGGCCGCGCGGTACACCGGCTACGCTCATATGCGCGCCGCTTCCGGCTACCGCAACCGCCAAAACGGCCAATTGAACAAACCGGCGCATATCGAGCCGTACTCCCAGATAACTTTAAGCAGCTGACTGTTAGATACCGCCCGTGGCGCTAGCGGGGTGGGCCCGTGGCGATTCTTTGGCCCCGGCCGTAAACTCCGGTCATCGTTCCAAAGGGCGTTCAGCTCTGAAACGGGTCTTTCATCAAGATCGTGTCGTCGCGTTCCGGGCTGGTCGATAGCAGCGTCACGGGGCATTCGATGAGTTCTTCCACGCGCCGCACATACTTGACGGCCTGCGCGGGTAGCTGCGCCCAACTACGCGCGCCACGCGTCGATTGCGACCAGCCTTCGAAGTCCTCCCAAATGGGCTCAATGCGTTCTTGCGCATTGAAACCCGCTGGCAAACGATTGATCCGCTCGCCATCAAGCTTATAGCCGACGCAAATGCGGATCGTTTCAAAACCATCCAGAACGTCGAGCTTGGTCAGTGCGATGCCGTCGATGCCGGAGACTTTGGCCACTTGGCGCACAAGAACCGCATCAAACCACCCGCAGCGTCTCTTGCGCCCCGTGACCGTGCCAAATTCATGGCCCCGCTCGCCGATCCGTTCGCCGATCGCGTCATGCAGTTCGGTCGGAAACGGCCCGGCGCCGACGCGCGTCGTGTAGGCTTTGGCGATGCCAAGCACGTAGCCCACAGCGCGCGGGCCCATACCCGAACCAGTCGCGGCTTGCGCAGCAATGGTGTTCGACGATGTGACAAACGGATACGTGCCGTGGTCGATGTCGAGAAGCGCGCCTTGCGCGCCTTCAAATAGGATGCGCTTTCCTTTGCGGTGCGCTTCGTCCAGCAGCTCCCACGTCACATCCATATAGGCGAGGATCTTCGGCGCGACGTCCGTTAACTCGGCCATGAGTTTGTCTTTGGCAATCTCGGGCTGACCGAGGCCGCGGCGCAGTGCGTTGTGATGCACGAGAATGCGGTCGACTTTGGGCCCAAGCGTTTCGAGGGTCTTCAAGTCCTGCACGCGGATCGCACGGCGGCCGACTTTATCTTCGTATGCAGGCCCGATACCGCGCCCCGTCGTGCCGATTTTTCCGGCACCTGCGGCAGATTCCCGGAGTTGATCGAGTTCGCGATGCAGCGGCAAAATAAGCGTTGCGTTTTCTGCAACTCTCAAGTTGTCGCGCGAAATGGCAACGCCCTGCCCCCTGAGCTTTTCGATTTCCGAGCACAGTGCCCAGGGATCGACCACGACGCCGTTGCCGATAACGGCGAGCTTGCCCGGCCGCACGACGCCGGAGGGAAGCAACGAAAGCTTGTACGTATTGGGACCAATGACGAGGGTGTGGCCGGCATTGTGCCCGCCCTGGAAACGCACCACCACGTCGGCGCGCTCCGACAGCCAATCGACGATCTTACCCTTGCCTTCGTCGCCCCATTGGGCGCCGACCACTACCACGTTGGCCATGTTCCGACCCCTGCTCGTGAAGAAGCCCCGGCATTGGCCAGGGCCCATCAAAATTCACTTGTCCGGTTATAGCCTAGAATCGCCGCGAGCAAGCGCAAACACGTGCGCTAGCCGCCGCCCGGTCACCTTTGACGCACGAAGCTAGGCCCGGCACGCATAAAAGCTTGGGCACGCCCAGGCCACGCTCGTCTCTCACTGGCCATAGATAACGGACTTCGCCGCCGGCCACGTGATGCGGTAGCCGTAATCGAAGACTTTTTCCTCGTCCGGCTCCACCTTCGATTCGAATGTCATGACGCCGCGCTTGTCTTCAACATTGGTTTTGGTCGGCTGCAGTTTTCCCGAATACTCGACCTTGATGTCCTGGTTGAGCGATGCGGGTATTTGATCCATGACGACGAGATTGATGGCGCGCTCGTGCATGTTCTTGACTGTCACGCGATAGCTGCGCAGATCCGTCCGCGAAGTTGAAATCAAACCCGTCTCGCCGCGCTTTTCCTCAACGACTGCGTGGCGCACCTTGACCTGATCGTCGAGCCCAAATCCAAGATCGTGATCTTCGCCCGGCGACAACAAGGGAATGTTGCTCGTTCCAACGAAAGTGCCGTCGCGGAAGAGATAAACTTGCCCCGGGAGGAGCGGCGTTCCTTTGGCGAGCGTGAGCTTCGCATAGAGGTAAGCTTTGGGATCGATTTTCGGCACGGTGCGGCAGGAGAGCGCCGGTTCGATCTGTTCGCTCGCGAGCACGACGCGTTTGGCTTCTCCCGTGCCCGCAACCGCGACACGGCCGGGGACTGCGAACATCGCTTCAAACGGCGCAATCGTGACGGCGGCCTGGCGTTCTTCAATCGGTTCGGGCGGCGGCGGCGCAGCAGGCGCTCCGGCGACAGGCCCGCCCAGAGCATCCTGCGCCACTTCGGCATCTGCCTTTTCCCGCGCCATATCCATACGTTTTACGCGCGGTGCGGCGGCAGCCGTTGGGACGGGTTTGAATTCCGGCTCAAAATCGACCGTCATCGGCGACAATTCGGGTGCGGCCGCACCCGCTGACGGGCGCGCGGTCGATAACTGAATCGCGACCCCGTCCCAATTTTCCCCCGACTTCTGGGAAATCGATGCGCGCCGCACGAGGTCGAGCTTTGATGGCGCCGTCTTGGTGCCCGTCTGCAATCGGACATCGTAGAGGGGTGTCCATCCGGCGTTGGCCACTTGGTAGCGAATTGTCAAATCGGCTTCGAGGGGTGAGGCCGCCTCAACGTGAACTTTCACTTCTGTCTGATCGGTCTTGGCTGGTACCAACGCCGATAGCCTATTCTCGAGATCTTCGATTTTGTGGTCCAAGTCGCGGATCTTGGCCTGCGCTTCGATTTGGGCCCGGCTGGCGTCCGCTGTTCCTTGAGAGATGATTGAGAGGACGCGCTGCCAATCTTCCGCAACGCCGTTCTGAGGAGTGCCCGGCGCCGGCCGCACGGGGAGTTGCGCGAGATTTCCGATCAATGTTTTCTGTGTTTCGGCAGCCTGGACTTGCGCTTCGATTGCGGCTTTCTGATCGCGCAGCGCTTCGATGTCCTCTTCGAGTTTCTTGCGTTCAAGATCTGCCGCCTGAGAATCGGCGCGGGCCAGATACGTTCTGCGTGTATCGACAGATCCGATATCGAGCTTGCCCGTTGCCTTGCCTTCGACCCGGATGGACCCCGGCACCGCGCTCGCCGGCACATCTGTAATCGTAATCGTGTGCTCGCCCTTCTCAAGCTTCACCTTTCCCATGCGCGTCACTTCGGCGCCTGAGAGAAAAACCGTCACGGAGTCGACGCGGGACGTGGCTGTTACTTCGAAAGCTTGGCTGCTCGCTGAAAATAGAAGCAGTGCGGACGCAGTCAAAACAATACGCATGGCGGCAGCGCCTTCTCTAAGATTTCAGATTGTCTGATATC
The DNA here is from genome assembly GCA_031373745.1 of Hyphomicrobium sp. Classification (GTDB taxonomy): domain Bacteria; phylum Pseudomonadota; class Alphaproteobacteria; order Rhizobiales; family Hyphomicrobiaceae; genus Hyphomicrobium_B. The sequence goes on from JANMNH010000100.1 coordinate 7,463, forward strand.
AGCAAACGAAGCCGATGCAATTGAGACGGCCGGGATTTCGCAGTCCTTTGGATGATGACCGGTTTTTTATCGCTTTATAAGGCCTTGACAGGGCGCCGGATTAACCACGGCGGCAAGAATTCACGATGCTTTACCGGACTTGACCTCGTTATAAGCCCAATCGAGCCAATGCGTCAGACGCGCCAAATCGCGTGCCTCAACGGTCGCGCCGCACCAAATCCGCAATCCGGCCGGCGCGCCGCGATAAGCATTGATGTCGTAGGCCACGCCTTCGGAATCGAGCAAATCAACCAGCGCCTGGACGAATGCGAGCTTGTCTTTCTCGGCGCGAGAATTGTAGCCGGCGTCTGCAAATCGCAGACAAACGGACGTGTTCGAGCGCGTTGCCGGATCGGCAGCCAGAACCTCGATCCAAGGCGTGCGTTTCACCCAATCGTATATGACGGCGGCATTGGCATCGGCGCGCGCGATCACTGCACGAAGCCCGCCAATAGTCTCAACCCACCCGAGCGCATCGGCATAGTCCTCGACGCAGAGCATCGACGGCGTGTTGATGGTCACGCCTTCGAAGGCGTCGTACAATATTCCGTTGGGTCCCTTGAGCCGCAAGATTTTAGGAATGGGCCACGAGGGCTGATGCGATTGAAGCCGTTCGAATGCGCGCGGCGACAGGATCAGCATGCCGTGGGCTGCTTCTCCGCCGAGCACCTTCTGCCAGGAGAAAGTCAGCACATCTATCTTCGCAAAATCGATGTCCTGCGCGAATACCGCCGAGGTCGCATCGCAAAAGGTCAATCCCTGGCGGTCAGCCGGAATCCAATCCGCATTGGGCAAGCGCACACCGCTCGTCGTGCCATTCCACGTGAAGATCACGTCGCGCGAGAAGTCGGCCTTCGATAAATCCGGCAGCCGCCCCCAATCGGCTTCAAATGTGCGCAAGTCCGAAAGTTTCAAATGTTCGAGCGCATCCTTGAGCCAGATGCGGCCAAAGATTTCCCACGCGAAAACATCGACGCCGCGTGCGCCCAAAAGGTTCCACATGGCCATCTCGAATGCGCCCGTGTCCGAACCCGCGACGATTGCCACCTCGTGTCCTGGCGGCAAGGCTAGGATCTCTTTCGTTTTTTCGATAACGGATTTGAGCCGCGCCTTGCCTTGCGTTGCGCGGTGCGAGCGGCCGGTAAATGCGCCTGTCAATGCAGCCGGCGACCATCCAGGCCGCTTGCTGCAGGGCCCGGAAGAGAAGTTGGGATTTTCGGGCCGCTCACTGGGCTTCGATTGGCGTGTCATGGTTCTTGATCCGGGCCAGAAATAATCCAAGCGGGCCTCCGCCGGGTCTACGGCCAGGTGGTCAGCGCGTCAAGCAAGGCCGCAATAGAAAATGGGCGAACCCTTGCGGATCCGCCCTTTGATTCTTTCGGAGTTCGCTTTTGCGCTTAGTTCACGTTGAAGCGCAGGCCGGCACGGAACTGGTGGACGTGCTGGTCGCCGATTTCGACGCGCGAAATATCGTCGTTAATATCGAGTGCGACGTCGCTGCCGGCGATATAGAGATACCGGTAACCGAGATCGACCGTCGTGATCTCGCTGACGTCATAGCTGATGCCCGCCATCGCGGCGGCTGCAAACGAGAGCTTGTCGGCGCTGGCTGAGGCGCTTTCGGTCGTGACAGTTGACGCCGCGCACGTCGGATCGCCTAAGGTATTGCAAACCGAGTACGTGCTTTCGTGATGGCGGTTCAACTGGTTCCAAGCGAAACCGATGCCCGCGCCGATGTAGGGCGTGAACCCGCGATTTGAAAAGAGGTCGTAATACGCGTTGACCATCCACACCGTGGCGTCGATCTTGGTCGTATCGGTGATTTGAAAATTTGTGGTCGAGTTGGCAACCGGTGCCCAGCACCCGGTAGCAGGGCACAAAGCGTGCGTATCCCACGAATCGGTGCCATTGAGGGTCACGTCGTCTTTGAAGCGCTTTTCAATGGTCGCATCGATGCGGAAGCCGTTGCTGAAGTTGTATCCCGCACCACCGCCGACGGTCGCGAACGTACTGAAGTCGCTGCTGAACCAATCCGGCTTCGTGGCGCGGTAGTCGGGCCCCGTCGCCGGAAGCACTGCTGCCGGACCATCCCGATCGCCGATGTCGAGACCGGTTTCGGAAAGCAAAGGCGTTCCGATGCTGCCAATGCCGCCGTCAAAGCGGAAATACCAGGC
>JANMNH010000120.1:0-3662 GCA_031373745.1 Hyphomicrobium sp.
GATTACCAAAGTTGAAGTCTCGGCCGATGGCGGGAAGTCGTGGGGAGAAGCCGCACTGCAAGAGCCGGTGCTGTCGCGTTGCTTCACGCGATTTCGCTCAGCCTGGGCGTGGGACGGGGGACCGGCCGTCTTGAAAAGCCGGGCGACAGATGAGACGGGATACGTGCAGCCCGAGCGCGACGTGCTTGTGTCGGAACGCGGGCGCGATGGGTATTTCCATTACAACGCCATCGTTGCCTGGGGCATTGATGAAGATGGCAAGGTCACCCATGTTTATGCGTGAGTTTCTGGTGCTTGCTTTGGTGCTGTGTGCGGGTGGCGCAGCGTTCGCTGGCGAGACGTCGAAGGCGCCAAAGCTCGGTACGCCGATGAGCGCTGAAGACATCGCGAAGTGGGATTTGACGATTTTTCCAGATGGCCGGGGCTTGCCGCAAGGACGCGGCACGGCGGTTGAAGGCAAATCAATTTTTGAATCTCAATGCGCGAGCTGCCACGGCGAGGGCGGGCGCGGCGCGACGGCCGAGGAACTCGTTGGCGAGCCCAAGCCGCCGCACAAGGACGACCGGTCGAAAACGATTGGATCGTATTGGCCCTACGCGACGACGCTGTTTGATTTTACGCGCCGCTCCATGCCGCCGTCTGCGCCTGGATCGTTGAATGCGGATCAGCTCTACGCGGTGACAGCGTATCTGCTGCACGCGAATGGGATTATTGGCGAGAAGGACGAATTGACGGCCGCGTCATTGGCAAAAATCAAAATGCCGAATAGGGATGGGTTTCAGAGGGTGGATGGGGAGTAGGGGGGGGTGTGACGGAATTATCCCACATCTCGCGTCCCCGAAGCGTCTTGGCGTAGCCCAGCAAGGCTTGGGCGGCGGGCAGGTGTCTGTTTAGGGCCAAGAGGGTGATTGACAGCGCAATCCGCCAGAAGCTTGCGGTTCGACCGGTTATTGGTAGTGTCACCGATACGGCCAGCTGCCGAGGGCGGAAGCGACCGATTTGACCAGCGGTGATTTTTTCTGGTGGCAGGCTATAAAATTAAGGGATGTGTCAAGGTAAGGTAGCGTCTCATGTTGAGGGCTTCATTGGTAGCGATCGCTATGTTTGCCGTAGTCCAGTTGCCATCCACTGCATTAGCGGACTGCGGGTTTGGGCAAGGCCAGTGCGATGACGGTCTTTGCTATGATCTTGGGGCCTCTTGCTGCAGGGGTGGCGGTGCCTGTGCTGCAGGGTCGAATTGCTGGGCATCGGGCTCCGGGGCCACAAGTCACTGCTGCAAACTAGGTAGTGAAGGCTATCGAGACGGAGGCTGTGCACCGATTGGAATTAGTGATTACTGCGGCCGCAGCACATTTTGCTGGAAGGGTCGTTGCACAGCAGACGGCGAATGCAGAACCGATTGAGTGGCCAGCCTACGAGAGCCAGAGATTGTGACTCTGCGGCTTCACTACATGCGTCGCATCGAGAACCCGTATTGGAGTATCGGAATGCAGTTCAGGGTCATTTTTGCAGCTGTAGCTTTCATATCTAGTGTGCAACCTACAGCGGCTCAGAGCAGCCATGTCATTGAAACTAGCAAGTACTGGTGCGGGGTACTTCAGGGAACCTACGACGGTCGCAATTGTAAGGCGATCTACAAAAAGTGGCCAAAGGGCGACGCTTGCAAGGTGTTCGACAGCGTAGCCGCAGGTGATGCTGGCCTGACAAGAACCGTAATAGAGGTTCGCAATGCGCAGCTCTGCTTGGCGAAAGTCGTTGACGATGCCAAGTCCAATTCCCTGAAGCAGCGAGTTAGACTTCGCGGCTATGTCACGGCTGGCCAAAATGAAGAAGTCAACGATCCCATAAGTCCGTCTTTCCAAATGCCGCTCAAGGGCAAGCCCAGCTTTCCATCCGCCGCAGCATTTTTCATGTACGAGTGCGTCGTTGAAGTCTGCCTCTCGAAATAACCCATCGATAAATGGTAGCTCCCATGCAGACGGCCAGAGAACTTCTCAGAATGGTCGCGCATTTTGCGACACTTATAGCCTGCACGGCGTCGGCACCGGCTGAGACGAGGCTCGGTTGCCAGCCATTCCAATTGCAGGCCTATCGTCAGCAATATAGCGGCGGTGATCAATGTTGGGAAAAAGAGAAAGCGCTAAGAGGCGCCACCGAATATTGTTGCAATCTTGCATTCGGAGGGATGTCCGACTGCAATCGGGATGAGGCACGCACCAACATTCAATGGGTTTTTGAAAACGCCGGCGCGCGCGCGACTTATACGCAGGGCCGAAGAGGCGGGCTCTCACCGTTTCAGGCTTGCTTGCGCGCCCAAGGACACAACACGCGCGCTGCTCAATCCATTAGAGCTTGCCCTGGCGTCTCAATTTTCTTCTGCAACCAGAAAGACCGCGAACTTAGGGGTGATAGCGCAGCCCCCGTAGGATGTGAATCGGCAGAGAAAAGTGTACTCTGGTTGCTTTTCCTTGATGCGCGAGCGCACTTGGCCTACACGGCGGCGCAATTGCAGAATGTCCCACGATGGGATGCGCTGCTTATGGCGCTCAACCACGATCCTGCGGCACAAAACAACGTCAAAATCTGTCGACAGTGGGTAGATCACTTCCTCAACGAAAATGATCCGCGAAACTAGGCTCAGCTCTCAGCCCCCACGCGCAAAAGTAGAACCCAGCAACGTCATCCCGGCGTCGCGTGAGCGATCGTTGCGAAGCAACGCCAGGCCGGGCCTTCGCCACGCCGCAGCGGCTTCGGCCGCGCAGGCGGGACACAAGCAAGCATCAGCGCGAAGACACGAGAAGTCCGCGAGGAGCGGTCAACACACACCGCTTCGTTCATTCTGTTGAGGCTTGCTTGGGTCCCGGCCTGCGATGGCGCTGCCATCGTCGCTCACGCGACGCCGGGATGACGGCGAAAATCCCTACGGCCTCCAGGGCGCATCAGGTTCGGTGCCGTCCGCGTCGTCATCGCCTCCTGCGCGGTTGACTTCGCGAAAGAGGGCAAAGAGCGCGTCCTTCACGCCTTGGCCGGAGACGGCAGAGAGAATGAGCGGCGTCTTGCGCGTGGCTTTTTTAAGTTCCGCGAATTTGGCTTCGATGGTCTCAGCGTCAAGCGCATCGCATTTGGAGAGCGCGACAATCTCTTTCTTCTTGGCAAGTTCTGCGCTGTAAGCCTTGAGTTCGCGGCGCACGGTTGTGTAAGCCGTTCCGACGTCTTCTTCCGTCGCATCGACGAGATGCAGCAAGACCCGGCAGCGTTCGACATGGCCTAATAATTTATCGCCGAGGCCGGCACCCTCGTGTGCCCCTTCGATCAGCCCCGGAATATCGGCCAGCACGAAGCTGCTTTCTCCCGCGCGCACCACGCCTAGGTTGGGATGCAGCGTTGTGAAGGGATAGTTGGCGATTTTCGGCTTGGCGGCGGAGACGGCGGCGAGGAACGTCGATTTGCCGGCGTTCGGTAGGCCGACGAGACCGGCATCCGCGATCAACTTGAGATGCAGCCAGATTGTGAGTTCCTGGCCGGGCAAACCTGGGTTGGCGTGGGTCGGCGATTGGTTGGTTGCGCTTTTGAAATGCGCGTTGCCAAAGCCGCCGTTGCCGCCGCGCGCTATGAGGCGGCGCTCGCCCGGCTTCATTAAGTCGGCCATCATGGTTTCGTTG
>JANMNH010000121.1:0-15312 GCA_031373745.1 Hyphomicrobium sp.
GCCGTCGGCGCCTTTTTTTTCCTTCAGCGTTGCACCCAGCTCTTTTGCTTTGAGGGTTGCACCCAGCTCTTTTGCTTTGAGGGTTGCACCCAGCTCTTTTGCTTTGAGGGTTGCACCCTCGGGTGCGTGCCGCGTCAAGTCCTCGCTTTTCTTGTCGGCTGCCGCGCCCCAATCCAACGGGTTATCCTGGGCGTAGCGCTTACCAAGTTGCAGGGCGATCTCGGCCTTCGCCAATTCATAACCCAAATAGAACGCGTGCGCGCCGTCCGCCTCGACGCCGAGATTGGGAAAGAGTTCGAAAGGATCGCGCGAAACATGATGCCCGTCGCGGTTATAGATATGCACGCCGTCTTCGCTGGTTTGAATGCGAAAATTCCCGTCTTTGATGTCGGCGGCGGCATCCGCGATCTCATTCGCGCTCATGGGGTTGGGGACAAGATCATGGAGGGCGAGCATCATGCCGCCGTAGCCTTTAGGCAGGCTGTCGTCCGCGCGCGCACGAAACATCAGCCGGCGCGCGGTATCATGTTCTTCTATGGTCCGGCGCGTGTGCGGAGAGACCTGCACCAGTAGCACGTTTTGAATGCGCAATTCAGAACAGATCGCGAGCAGCATCGCGGTCAACCCCTGACTGTCGGCGTCAGTGAGCTCCGTGAGATTGCCCGTCCCCATGAGAATTTCGACGTCCGGGCGCAACCGGCGTAACTCGGCGTAGCGCAGGATCGATTGGGTGAAACCGAAATGGATGGGGTCCAAAATCGGGTCGGCGATGTGCTTGATCTTCTTTTTCTTGGCGGCGTCGATGGCGCGGAGAAGAGATTTCAAATCGCCATGGGGCTTCGGCACTAGAATGGGGACGCATTTCGTTCCATTGACAGCGTCAAGCGTCGTCTCGTCAAGGCTCAAGACGTAATGCGCGCCGGCCTTCGCAGCCCGCGCGAGTTCTTCGACGTTGCCGCTATCGACGCTGACTTTATATTTGGCTTTGACAAGTGCCGCGACCAACTCTTCTAAATGCGGAAACGGCGTCTCCGGCTGGCACCCAATGTCGATAACGTCGGCGCCTTTCGATTTTTGTTCGCCGGCGCGCATCAGCATCTGTTCAACCGTCAACTGCGTGGCATCGACCGACTCGGCGAAAATGCGCAGATCATGCTTGGAGAAATCGGGCGGCTTGCCGCCGTGGCCAAGATATTGCGGCAGGTCCGCGAGTTCGTCGGGACCGCGCTCGAAGGGCACGCCGTAGTGCGCGGCAAGGCTTTTCAGATCCATGCGCGTACGCCCCGGCACGATAACGCGCGTTGCATCAAGCGGGCCCTTCAAGCGGTTGCGCACGATGGGTTCCGTCATCAAGGCGGCAACCTTGATGCCGATATTATTGACGGACCACGCGTCAGCCTTGAGCTTCGTCTTCCCGACTGTGCTTTTAAGGCGGCCTTCAGCCAGCTTTCCTGTCAGAAAGAGGAGCTTATCTTTTGGTTTTTTAGCCATTTGAGCCTAGCTGCAACGGCCTTCTGCAAATCTGCAACGCTTTCGACCACGGTTGTGTCGTCGAAGGTTTTGAGCTTTTCGGTGTTTTCGAGATCGATGCGGCGCGGATAGACTTTGACCATTCCTTTGGGCGCTTCGGTGTCCATCTCGGGCGCGGTGTCGCACGCGAAAACGATTGTGGGCACGCGGCATTTCCCGGCCTGAGCGAAAACGTTGGTCGCAAGATTGTCGGATATGCCGGCAACACATTTTGCCACAGTATTTGAGGTCGCGGGCGCCATGATGAGCGTATGATAAACGCCGTAATAAAACGCGCCGACGGGGGCCGCGCTCGCGGTCGTATCTTTGAAAATGCGCACGTCCGCGCCAAGTTCCAGGTCCTGCTTGTACATGCGGATGACTTCGGCGGCCGCTTTGGAGACGAACACGTCGAGGTTCGGCAACGTGCGCATGATGTCCAGGCTCTCTTTGAAGAAGTGCCCGGAGCCCGTTAACGCCCACCCGAAACGCGGCCGAGCCACGCCTTTGAGATCTGCTTCGTAATCCATGAAAAGGCGCGTAGCACGCTCGTTCCCCGGCGTCGACTGCGATCCGGGGCGGCACTTAAGATTTGGCGGGCGCGCCCTCGCTAAGCTCCAAAAGGACCCTTAGATTCTGCATTTGGCTGGGGCCCAGAATGCGCCAATCGAGGTTACTGCGTGCCACGATCCCTGGAAATGCCGCGTCAACCACGCCGCCCTCGGCAAGCTGCTCGGGCGTCTCGGTTGCATCCACTTCGATGGATTTCAAAAGCACGAGTGGCAATCCGCCCATGCGCTCGGCGAGCCTTGCTGCGAGGCCGTCGGACGTGATCGACCAGTCGGCCGGAATGTCAGGATCGTCCTGACACATTTGCAGCGGCAGCCAAACCGGGATTTGGCCGATGGCGAGAATGCGCGCGATGCCCTCGATGCTATCGGCGGGCGCCAGTCGCGGTTCAAGTTTGAAATAGAGCTCCGCCATTTGATGCATACCGAGCATGGCGAGGCGATGGGCGGAGGCGTCGTCGAAGCGCAGTGCATTTTGAAGGTCGCGGACTTTCTCGGCAAATTGCCCTCCGCCCGGCACGACGATCACGGGGCGGCGCGCTTGCGCAATCAAAGCCAAGACTTCGTTCAGGCGGCCTGTCTCGGCCAAGCTGCCGCCGACCTTGATGATAAGCCGTTCGCCTGAATACGGCTGCACGTCAGCCACGGCCGAACTCGCGTGCTGCGGCTTTGGTGGCGGGGCGGATAATTTCGACGCCGCGGCGCGGACCGCGTTCGAGCTTTTCGAGGCGCACGCGCACGGCAACAATCATCGGATCGATCAAACATCCCGCCGCAATGCGTTCCGCGAATGTCTCGACCAAGTTGATATGCCCGCCGCGCGCAAGTTCGACAATCGAGTCGATGATATCGGCATACGACGGCACCTCGGCCATTTTGTCCTTGGCGCTGAAGACGTGCGGCGCCAAGCGGGCTTCGACCGTGAACGAAATTTTTTGCGTGACGCCCTGTTCTTCAGCATAGACGCCGACATTGCAATCGACAATGAAGTCTTTGACAAAGATCGTGTCGCCGATTTCGCGCGTTGCACTCTTGGCCGCCTTGACGCTCTGGGCTATCTTCGCTGATTGGGCCTCCGGCGCCTTTGCCTTGACCAGCTTTGATTTGTCTTTTGTGCTCATGCGACAATCCTGGATGGACGATTGGCGCGCACGCTGTGTGCGGCCGCGTCTATGGCTTTAGCAACGCGATCTACATTGGCCGTAACAAGTTCGCCTGTACGGCCGCTCGTGCACAGCGCTCCGCGAAATCCGACGACGTCAGGACGACAGATCGACAACGTCTCGATATCGGCAACGCGCAGCGATCCGGCAAGTCCGGACAACAGGCCAAGGTTACGTGCCTGTGCGACGAACGAGTTGATTTCAGCGGCACTCAGTATCTCAGTCAGTGACCCGCTCGACTTTTCCGCGGTATCGAGCATTACGCCGGCAAAGCGGGCCGCAGCAAGATGCGAGAGTAGAGAAAGTTCCGGATTGCGATCGGCCATCAGCACCGCGAAGAGATGCGCGCCCTTGAGTTCCGCACGCTTCAGCGCATCGATGACTTGGGTGGCCCAGGTCATTTCAAAGACACCCCACTTGACGATGTGGACACCGGTTGCAGCCACCGCTTCGGCCGCCCTGACGACGCACATGGCATCATTCGGCAGATCGCCGATTGTGGCACTGACCGTAACGTTTGGACCGGCGGCCGCCAAAATCTCGCGAATGACCGCCGGCGAAACGGCACCCAGCGCACCAAGTGCCGGATCTTTGCAATCGAGAATATCTGCGCCGCCTGCAAGCGCCGCTCTTGCCTCATCGGCATTGCGCACGCTCGCGAGAAAAGCCGGGTGGCGGCGGCTTGAAAGCCTCAACATCAATTGACCCTGTCTGGTGTCCGCTAGGCCGAACCGAATATGCGGTTCTGCTCGCCCAAAACGGCACCCCTGTCGCGGCGCTGCTCGGGTGTGAGCGAGACCGTCACATCCTGCGCGACACTCGCCTGTCCCGGCGCTAAGCGCAAGATGCGGGTGCCGAGTTGAATTGCCTCGGCACGGTCGTGGGTCACGAAAATAACGGTTGTCGGCTGGCGGTTAACGAGTTCCATCAGGAGCGCGCGCAGGCTCTGGGCGGTCGGATCGTCGAGCGACACGAAGGGTTCGTCCATGAGCAGGATTTGCGGCTCCAGAATGAACCCGCGCGCGAGCGCCGCACGGCGCTGCATGCCAAGCGAAATGCGCTCGGGATAGGCATTGGCCGCTTCCGTCAAGCCGACGCGGGCGACCATTTCGGGGATTTTGCCGTGACGCGGATCGCCATCCGGGATGACGAGTGCGATGTTATCGTAAACAGTGCGCCAGGGCAAAAGGCGCGGCGCCTGAAATATGAACGTCATCTGATCTCTGGCTGTGCCGAGATCAATGCGGCCTTCGAAGTCCTTGTCGAGTCCGGCGATAATGTTCAGCAGCGTGCTCTTGCCGCAGCCGGAAGGCCCCGTCAGTACGAGAAATTCGCGCGGAGCAACATCGAACGACACATTGCTCAACACGAGCTGCGCGTCTCGATCGGCGATGGCTGGAAAGATTTTGCGGCGCACATCGACGTGGATCGTCGCGCCGTGCTTCGGTCGGGCTGCGCCCGACGCACCTTTTTCTATCGCCGCCATCTGTTCACCCTGGCAAGTAGCGGCTGCAGCAGCACAGACTCGATGATCTGCACGAGAATGATAAAGGCCAGCGCGTAGGCGAGAATGGTCGCCACATCGAATTCCTGAAACGCGATGAAAATCTGATAGCCGACGCCGCGCCCATTGCCGCCGAAGGCTTCAACCACGAGCACGATCTTCCAGATCAACGCCAAACCGGCACGCGCGGCAGCGGCAAAAAATGGCGCCAACTGCGGGATCGTTACGTGACGCAGCGTTTTCCACCAGCCGAAATTATAGATCTGTGCCATCTCGTTCAGATCGCGTGACAGGCTGCGCGTACCTTCGCGCATGGTGACGGCCGTGTTCGGAATCTTGTTTAGCGCGACCGCCGTCACGATTGCCGTTTGGTTCATGCCGCCCCAAATCAAGCAGAGGGTGATTGTTACAATGGCCGGCAGGTTGAGGAACAGGATCAGCCAGGGATCGAAAAACTTATCGGCCCGCGGGAACATGCCAAGCAGAATACCGATGACCGAGCCGATGATCATGGCAGCCGTGAAAGCGTAGAGCAGCCGCTCAAGGGTCACGATGATGTTTGACCAGAGCGCGCCGGATTTCGCGAGGCCGAGCATGCTCTGAAAGACTGCAACGGGGCCAGGAAAGAGACGGCCGTCGGCGGCAATCATGGCCACAAGCTGCCACAAAAGCCCGAACGCGGCGAACGACATCACCACCCAGGTGAGCCTCTCAGCGGCCGCAAACCATTGTGGCGCCGGCTTAGCCAGCTTTGATGTGGAAGAGGTTTGGGTCAAAACGGGTGCCATCGCCAACGAGTTCTTCGTCTCCGAGTTCAATCAATAGGTTCGTCAGCTTTTCTGCAGCGGCGGTTTCGGCCGGGCCCCAGGGCTCCGTGATCCCAGAACGGAAATAAGCCTTGAGGGCGTTAAATTCATCTTCTGTGGCCGGTTTGACAAGATGGCGAAGCCGGATCCAGGCTTTGTCGGATTTTGCCAGCAAAGCGTTTGCATCGTTGACGGCCGAAAGAAACAAGTCGATCGGCACTGCGTTCTTATTGACTGCCTTTTCCGACCAGATAAACCCGACGAGCGGCGGCGGCGGGTCGATGTCCAACGCCTTAATGATGTCCGACATGCGAATGATCTCGCGTGCGCCCTCGCCTTCTAGTCGCGCAGCATAGGTCCAGAAATTGAGGCACGCGTCCAGGCGGCCGCTCCGGAATTCCTCAGTGATGAGCGGCGCGGCACCAAAGATGGTGTCCGATGTCTTGGCGATATCCTTGTCTTTACCCAACAGTTTGCGCGAGTAGGCCCTAAGCAATATCCAGCTCTTGTCGATGCCGGAACCCGCCACGCCGATTTTCTTGCCCTCAAGATCGGCGAGCGTCTTGATGGAACTATTTTTCGGCACCATGAGGCTGCCAAGTGCCGACGAATACGAGGCAAACTTATAGTCCTGCCCCTTGGATCGCTGGCGCATGGCCCAAGTCCAGTCGCTGATGATGATGTCGGCCTCCCCGGAGAGAAGCGCGATCGGAGCGGCACTGTTGTTTGCCACCTCAACGACCTGGAGGTCGATGCCGTATTTCTTGTCGAGGCCTTCGTTGCGGATCGTTTCGATGAGCCAACTGACCGATCCAAACCTGACGGACGTCAAACGCACGAGCATGCCTTTTTGCGCGCGGGCCGGATCAGGCCAGAGCGATGTCAATGCCAAGCTCCCGGCGACGGCCAATGTCTGCCTGCGATTGACGGTCAATTCTTCTTCTCCTCGGGATTGAAGCGGTTGCGCCATAGCCAGCGGACCCCGTGCAGCCACAGTTCGTCAGTGTTGCCGCGGATTTCGGCCGACATGGCACGCTTTATTTCGCCGGTTTTGACGTCGCGAACGAAGAGTTGGAGGCTAATCAAGGCGTCCGATAACTTATCTGCGAAGCCCGATACAGCGAGGTCGGCGCCTGCCTTCTTGGCGATTTCAACTTCGCAGCCGTCGCACTTGTTGAAGGGGGCCGCTTTTTCTATGTCGGCCGCATGCGATGACAAATCGACAACTTCGTAGCGGCTATCTTTGCTCAACAGCAGTTTCAATTCGTCGGCGACCACTTTAAGGCGCCGAAGGTCCTCGGTCTTCAGCTCCGGGACAACTTCGCCTTCCTGCTCCGCATCTCTGATATCAAAGGGAAAAACTGCCGTTTTTTGCGCCGCAGCAACGGGTGCCGCGAAGCCAAATACGAGACTTATGAGTGTCAAGCGAAGGGTGTTTATCACTGTCGGGCCCGTCCGTCAGAAGCGCTGCGGCAGGCCAGGAGAGCGGCACTGTTGCACTGTTACGTGCCCTATGCCCCCCCCGGATTGCAAGGGTGCCGCGGCTGCAGAGATTATCAACACCGGTCACAATAGCGCGAGTAGTCAGCGGCCATCTTGACAACACCGGCCTCCCGCCCCTCTTACAGCTATATAGTAACACTTCGGGTCTGTAGCCCGAAATTGAGACCCGTTGCGGCACTAAGAGGCGGCCATTGCGTTCGACGTTCTGTTCCACCTGCACGCTGAGGCCTCGCGCGGCCCTAGTCCCGGCAATTGTGTTGCTATGCGGGTTCCTGCTGCAGATGCCTCACTTGCCACAGTTGCTCGTGACGCGGGCAATGGCGGCAGATGAACCGGTAACGCCCGCCCCGGCGGCCCCAAGTGATGCCGCGTCACCCGCGCCGGCCGCGGGCAAAGACGTCCTGCAAATCCCAATTCTCTATCTAAAGCAGATCCGAGCTAAGAGTCCGCCTCTCTCACTCCTGGATATTGCGCCGCCCGACGACGGCATAGCAGGCGCAAAACTCGGCGCCGCCGATAACAATACCACCGGCAAATTCGTCAATCAGAGTTTCACGCTTGCTGTCGTCGAAAGCGCAAAGGCCGACGAGCTTTTAGCGGCGGCAGCAGAAAAAGTTAGCGCTGGAACGAGCTTTATCCTCGCCGATATGGAAGGCCCCGATTTGCTGAAACTGGCCGACGCTCTTGCCGGCAAGGACGCTCTCGTTCTCAACGTCGGATCCGCCGACGATAACTTGCGCGAAGAAAACTGCCGCGCCAACGTGCTGCACACGCCGCCCACCCGCACGATGCTCGCGGATGCGCTTGGGCAATACTTTCTCTGGAAAAAATGGACCAACTGGTTCCTGATCTCGGGGCCTCAACCCGAAGACAAACTTTTTGCCGACGCCATCAAACGGTCTGCCAAGCGCTTTGGCGCGAAGATCGTCGAAGAACGCGAGTTCACCTACGATTCGGGCAGCCGTCGCGCGGATGGCGGCTTCGAACAGGTCCAACAGCAAATTCCCAGTTTCACGCAAGGCGCGAAAGAGCACGACGTCGTTATGGTGGCCGACGAAGGCCAACTGTTTGGCGACTATATCGCCTACCGCACCTGGTCGCCGCGCCTTGTTGCAGGGACCGCCGGTTTAACCGCCGCAAGCTGGCACCCGGCGCTTGAGTTATGGGGCGGAACGCAGTTTCAAAACCGTTTCAAGAGGCAATCCAACCGCCACATGCGCACGCTCGACTACGATGCCTGGGTCGCTATCCGCACCATTGGCGAAGCCGCAACCCGCAAGAACACCAATAAATTCGCCGATCTCAACGCCTACATTCATTCCCCCGAATTCGAGGTCGCAGCCTTCAAGGGCGTCAAGACGACGTACCGCGCTTGGAACGGGCAGTTGCGCCAGCCGCTGATCGTGACGACGCCGAAGCTCTTGGTCAGCATTTCGCCCCAGCAAGGCTTCCTGCATCAGCTGACCGAACTCGACACGCTCGGATTGGATAGACCCGAAACCAAATGCAAAGCGTATGCGAAGTGAAGGCGCCGCAAGCAATCGCCGCGAAGCGCCGGCATAGAGCAAATACCGGAGGAAAGTAATGCACGCATTCAAACTGGCTGTGGCAGGCGCCGTGGCAATCGGAGCAATCGCTGCAACCGCGCCTCACGCCAGCGCCTTCACGGCCTATGTGTCCAACGAAAAGGACAACTCGATCACGGTTATCGACACCACCAAGCTCGAGGTGATCAAGACCATTAAGGTCGGGCAACGCCCGCGCGGCATCATCCTGTCGAAAGACGGAAAATGGATCATCGTGTGCACGAGCGACGATAATATCATACAAGTTTACGACGCCAAGACGTTCGAGTATGTGAAATCGCTCCCCTCCGGGCCAGACCCGGAGCTCTTGATTTTGCATCCGAGCGGCAAGACGCTCTATGTCGCCAATGAAGACGATAACCTCGTCACGGTTGTGGATGTCGAGACAGGCGGCATCATCTCCGACATCCCCGTCGGCGTCGAACCTGAAGGCATGGGCATGAGCCCGGACGGCAAAGTGCTGGTCAATACGTCGGAAACGACGAACATGGCGCACTTCATCGATACCGAAACGCACAAAGCCTTCGACAACGTCCTCGTCGACAACCGTCCGCGCGTGGCCATTTTTAACACGGACGGAACGCAGCTTTGGGTGTCGTCGGAAATTGGCGGCACGGTCACCGTTCTCAATCCTGCCGACCGCAAAGTCATTGGTAAAATATCATTTGAAATTCAAGGTGTCGCAAAGGAAGCCATTCAGCCAGTCGGCATCCGTCTGACCAAGGACGGCAAAAAGGCATTTGTTGCGCTTGGTCCAGCTAACCGCGTCGCCGTGATCGATGTCGCGACCCTCAAGGTCGAGAAATACATCCTTGTCGGCCAGCGCGTGTGGCAGCTGTATTTGACGCCAGATGATAAGATGCTGCTATCCACCAACGGCGCCTCCAACGACGTGACCGTTATCGACGTTGAAAGCGGCAAGGCACTGAAGTCGATAAAAACCGGCCGCTACCCGTGGGGCGTGGTCATTAGCCAAGATTGAGCCCCCGAACAACAGCCAAACCGAAAAGTACATTTCTAAATGAACGCCTCTGTGGCAGCAAAACCGGCCTCCGACCTCGCAACGCCAGCGCTTGTCGTTAACGGGGTCAGCCACGCCTTCGGCGACAAGACGGTGCTGCAAAACGTGTCGCTGACGGTGCCGCAGGGCGCGTTCGTCGTTCTGCTCGGTTTGAACGGCGCTGGAAAATCTACATTGTTCTCGCTTGTCACGCGGCTCTACGACAACGTTTCGGGGGAAATCCTGATCCGAGGCTTCGACGTGCGGCGCAAACCGACGTCGGCTTTGCAGCGCTTGGGTGTCGTCTTTCAAAGCCGCACATTGGACAGCGATTTGAGCCTCATCCAAAACCTGAAGTACCACGCGGCGTTGCATGGCATGGGCGCGAAGGCCGCGACCGAACGAGCTATCCAAGCGCTCGAAGTTGTGGGCCTAGCCGATCGTGCGCGCGACAAGGTGCGCTCCATGTCGGGGGGCCAAGCGCGGCGGGTTGAAATCGCCCGGTCTCTCATGCACCGGCCCGATCTGCTGCTGCTCGACGAAGCGACCGTCGGGCTCGACGTCGGCTCGCGCGAGAGCGTCGTCAAAATCGTGCGCGATCTGGTGGCGAAAGAACGGCTCGGCGTACTTTGGGCCACGCATTTAATGGATGAGGTAAAACCGGCCGATCACGTCGTCGTCCTTCACAAGGGCCGCGTTCTTTACGACGGAGGCGTGCCGCAATTCTTAGGCTCGACCAAAACGGACTCGGTCAACGCGGCCTTCCGCGCAATAACCGGCACGCGAGCCGAGGAGGCGGCCTGATGACCACGGACGTCTTGAAAACAAGTGTTGCGACGCATTCGACCGCCATGGCAACCGGCGCGCGCCGCCTTGGCCTTTCTGCCTATGCCGCCTGCTTCTCCGGCATCGTCTGGCGCGAGGTGCTGCGCTACCTGCATCAGCGCGAACGCTTCTTTTCGGCGCTCGTTAGGCCTCTCATCTGGTTGTTCATTTTTGCCGCCGGCTTCCGTCAGACTCTCGGCGTGTCGATCATCCCGCCTTACCAATCGTATGTTCTCTATGAGGAGTTCATTACCCCTGGCTTGATCGCCATGATCCTGCTGTTCAACGCCATGCAATCGTCGCTCTCCATGGTCTACGACCGCGAGACGGGCGCCATGCGCACGCTGCTCGTCAGCCCGTTCCCGCGCTCATTCCTGCTGTTGTCCAAACTTTTGGGCGGCGTCGCCGTTGCTTTGCTGCAAGTCTACGCCTTCCTCTTCGTTGCCTGGTTCTGGGAAATCAGGCCATCGCCCTTCGGCGAAGTGCAGCTGTTCACGATGTACGATCCACCGGGATGGCTCGGAAGCATCATTGGCAGCGCGACCGAACCTATCCAGACGGTGCTCTTCTCCCTGCCTCAGTGGTTCCAGGGCATGGCCGGCTATTTCACAATTCTCCCCGCACTCGTTCTTGCAGGCCTCATGCTTGGTTCGCTGGCGCTCTTCATGTCGTCGGTCATCAAGCAGCTCGAGAATTTCGCGGGCGTCATGAACTTCGTGATCTTCCCGATGTTTTTTGCTTCAAGCGCCCTCTACCCCTTGTGGCGCATCCGGGAAGCGAGCCCGCTCTTATTCGAGATCTGCCGCTTTAACCCTTTCAGCTACGCCGTCGAACTCATTCGCTTCGCCTTTTACGGGCAGATTGACGTTGTTTCGCTTCTTGTGGTGCTGGGCTGCACGATCTTCTTCCTAGCCGCCGCCGTATTCGCCTATAACCCGTCAAAAGGCCTGATCGCCCGCCGTGGCGGCCCAGGCGGAAGCGCATGAGGACACGAATGACACTTCGATTGACGTCGCCAACCTTTAAATTTGCAGCGTTCGCCTGTATGGCGAGCTTCACTCTGTTCGCGCTTGAAGCGCGAGCGGCAGAGCTCGTTGGCAAAGATACGGTGCAGAACGACACGCTTCATAAGGATGCCGACAAGCGGGATTGGCCGTGCATCGCCCGCAAAGTGCCCGAGATTTCTCCAGCAACCATCTGGGACGGCCCAGCCATCGACGCTGCGTTGACCACCTGGCGTGACGACGACACCGTGCGCAAGCTCTCGCAATTCGTCATTTCCAGGCGCTTGACCGTCGAAGAGATCGAAGCCGCCATCAAGAAATACGCCGACGGCCTGCCGGAAGCCGAGCGCGACGGCAAATTAACCGAACTGTTCGCTGCTGCTCTGTCGCGCATCAACGATGACCGCAAAATCGTTATGGCGGGGATTGAACGATTCCATAAGCGCCAGCTCGAACGCGCCAAAGAGATCGAAGCCAAGGGCACGTCCATCAAAACGGCAGATCCGGGCAAGCAACAGACAATGCCGGCCGGCGAAGTCAATCAACCGGTTAGCGCCGAAGAGAAATACGATTGGGAGATCCGCATCTTCCAGGAGCGCCAGGCGAGCATCCCAATCGCCTGCGAAATCCCGCAGCTCATGGAAGAACGCGCAGGTGCCGTGGCGCGCGCCATCCGATCAAACATGAAGAGCTGATCGCCGTACCCAATTGGCGCTTCAAATCTACGGCTCTGGTTTGACGTCGATGACGGGAAGACCCATCTCTTGCCAGGCATCCGTGCCGTCGGGATACCACATGACGTTGGTGTAGCCGTAAGTGAGGGCGCGCTTGGCCGCGTTCCAGCTCATCCAGCAATCGCGCAGGCAAAAGAACACCACGGGCTTCGCCTTGTCGCTGCCCGAAATTTTCTCGAGATGGCTTTTGAAATAGTCCTCGGCTTGCGGCGATAGAACGCCGTAACCGGCGTTGGCGAGCCAAAGGGCCCCTTCGATCGAATGATGCGCCGGTTCGCGCCAATAGGTGCCAGTGGGCAGATTGGGCGGCTTCGGCGCGCGCGGGTAAACATCGATGAACGTCGCGGCCTTCTTGGTCCAAAGCTCGCTTGCCTGTTCCGGCGACAACACCGTCGCCCCTTTAAGGGTCGCTGGTACCGGCTTGCGGTACTCGTCGGTCCGGTAGTTATCGGGTTCGGGCGGTTTGGGCTGGCCGGCTGGCGGCGCGGTTCCGACGATATCCTTGACCGCCTGTTCCGGTTCCGCACGCGCTTCGAACGTTCCAGATATTGCCAGAACCGCGAGCAGCATGAGCCAGGCATTCGATGTCTTCAGCATTTGAATTCCTTGCGCGGGCATGTTCGGGGCGGGAGTATTCTAGTCTTTTCGCCGGTCGTCTGCCGCCAGTTACCAGAATGGGCGGCGCCTGCTTATATGACGCCGCCCAAGCTTTGAAAACGAATTGTCTTCCGGACGCTTAGCGTTGTGCACCGGCCGCACTTGCCGGAACCGGAACATCGACGCGCGGCGCCCGCGGCGCTTCGGCTTTTTCGGGCGGTGCGACGCCGCCGTTCGGGCGCGGGCTGGTGATGATATCCATCTTGGTGTCGTCATCGACCAGAAGAGGCAAGCCGTAGTCGAGCAAGATCTTGTCTATGTCGCCCTGCCGCTTGGCAATAATCTCGTTCAATCTGCGCTTCCATTCCGCGTCGCCATTGCGAACGCCCATCGTAATACGGAAGGCGATTTTTCCTGCGCCCGATTCTTTAAGCAAAGGCGTCACGACGAGCTTCTCGCCGCCGCGAGCCGCCCAGTAAGCAGCGAGCGGGCCCCACTCGACACCAACGTCGATTTCGCCGGAGCGGATGTCGTTCATCATCTCTTCGGCCGGATTGTCGTGGCGCCGGTCGACCATCAAACGATAGCCCTTGATGTTGCCCATCAGTCCGTGTTTCGCGACGTAGTTTCCGCCGGGCGAGCCCTGAACCACGCCGATCTTCTTACCCTTCAGCCGCGGGTCGGCAAGCGTATCGACACCGTCGAGCCCGGCGCCGGCTTTGTAGACGAGGGCCGCGGTCGAGCGGTAGATCGCGTTGGTGTTCAAAACCATGTCGTCGCCCTGGCCCCAGCCGATGACGAGGTCGCACTTTTTGGCGGCGAGCGTCATACGGATAAAGCCGGTGGCTTTCGGGAACCATGTGTAGACCACGGGTATCTTCAATTCCTCGGCAATGAGGTCGGCGATTTTGTTCTCAAAGCCCTCGCCCTTTTCGTTGGATGATGGCAGGTCGGACGGGTCGGCGCAGACGCGCAACTGTTGTTTGTTGACGAGATTGGCCGTTGGCACGTCGGCTGCGCGGGCGGGCGCGGCAAAACCGGCTGCGGCAACGGCGAGGAGTGCGAAAGTTTTCTTCATCAGGTCGTTCAACCTTCCATGCGATGGCAACGTGATTGTTACATAAACATTCGGCTTGAGACCTAGTACGGCTGCGGCGGCTCTTCGACCAGATTTTTTCCCGAAAAACCGGGAAATTTTTCGTGACCCGCGCGTCATCTTTGGCATTTCGGGCTGCAATGGGCGCTAAAAGGCCCGCATCAACCGCCCAATAAGTTAAGTTGCCGCCTCCAAGACCAAAAGGGGGCGGCCCTGCTCGGGCCACCCCACTATTATCGCCGACAAGGACGCGCACCACGCCGTGGCAAAGCCAAAGCTTACTTTGCGTCTGTGCAGTCGGCCGCCTTTTGCTTGGCTTCGGCAGAGATGTCCTCGCGGCCGTTCGGGCGGCCGGCGGGAAGACCCGTCTTGGGGTCCACCGTGTTGTTCGAACGCGCCTTGACGTAGGTGTAGATGTCGTCGAGGTAGCACATGATGTTGCGGTCCTCGCCGAAGGCCGGCATCACGTAGGTCGTGCCGCTCGTTTCGCGAATGCGTCCGCCAACGACTGTGCCGTAGAACGTTTCGTAGTCCATGGTCTTCAGCGACTCAGCGAGCGACGGCGCAAACGTACTTCCAAGGGCATTGGGGCCGTGGCAGACGTGGCATGCGTCGTGATAGCGGCGGAAGCCCTGCCATGTAGCCCAATCGACTTGATAGTCCTTGGTGACGACGGGAACTGGATTGCCGTCTTTGGTGCGATAGCGCCCATCCTTGAAGGCGATGCCGTCCACGGTCTTGGCCAAGTCTCCAACGGGATTGCCGCCGGCAGGGGCTGCCGCGGCGGCGGCCGCAGGTTCGGCCGGTTTTGCGGCGGGTGCCGCAGCCTCGGCGGGCTTCTCGGCAGCAGGCGCTGCAGCGGCAGGCGCTGGTGCCGCTTCAGCAGGAGTCGCAGCCGCCGCCGGCGCGGCAGGTTTGTCTTCTGCTTTTTTCGGTTCTTCAGCCCCGCACGCTGCGAGGCTCAGCGCGGAACAGGCAACCGCCGCTACCGCCAATCTGATGCCAAACTTGTTCACGCGTTTCCTCTCTCTTGTTGCTCGTTCGCTTTAGCGCTTCCCGTATCATCCCGGCGCTGCCGGCCGGTTCTTGAAGACAGGAAGTCGAAACCTTTTTGATAAGTGTATTACGCAGAAGCCGGCAGCTTGGACGCAGCAGGCATTGCGCGACAGGTTCTTGGTTTCTGAAACCTAAGGCTCCGTTCTCTAGTCTATAGCTAGACCCACTTACAAGTAAGCCGACGCGGGTTGCCCCGCGTCGGCCTGTCGCAAACTCAAGCTGTCAGATTATGGCAGCGTGAATACGGTGAGCGAGCCACCGAGGCGTGTGTAGTTCGAGAGGCCAGCGTAGCCACCGACTGCGCCCAGACCATCGGTCGGGTTCGTGAGGCCAGCAGCAAGACCGATACCGGCCCAACCA
>JANMNH010000015.1:0-4282 GCA_031373745.1 Hyphomicrobium sp.
GCTTCACCCAGCACGTCCATCTGATCAGCCTCGTCCTGTACCGCGAAATATTCGAACGACGGCATCGATACGACAGCGACCTTCAATCCGTCCTTTGCAAGCGCATCTGCGGCTTCAAAGGCGAGGCCAACTTCTGAACCCGTCGAGATGAGCGTCACATCGCGCGCCGTGCCAGGATCCTTGAGCACATAAGCGCCCTTGCCTGACAAATTGTCTTTGCCCGGCGCGGTACGCAGGTTCGGAACGGCTTGACGCGACAAGGCTAGAATGGACGGCGTATCGGTGTCCTGCAACGCCAGCTCCCAGCACTCCGCCGTCTCGACGCCGTCGCAGGGACGGAACACGTTGACGTTCGGCATCGCTCGCAACGAGGCGATGTGCTCGACCGGCTGATGTGTTGGGCCGTCTTCGCCAAGGCCGATGGAATCGTGCGTCATGACATAGATGACGCGCTGCTTCATGAGCGCCGACAAGCGGATCGAGGGGCGGCAATAGTCGGTGAAAACCAGGAACGTTGCGCCATACGGAATAAACGATCCGGCAAGCGCGATACCGTTCATGGCAGCGGCCATGCCGTGTTCGCGCACGCCGTAATGCAGATAATTGGCGGCGAAATCTTCAGGCGTAATAGACGTGTGGTGTTTCGTGCGCGTTCCGTTCGACGGCGTGAGATCGGCCGAGCCGCCGAGCAGTTCGGGCAACACTGGCACAATCCGCTCGAGCGTCATTTGCGACCACACGCGGGTAGCGCGTTTGGTGGTATCAGTGGCGAACAACGCTTTGGCTTCGGCAAAAGCCGTCTTTGCTGCAGCAGCCGCGTCGCGGCCGTTGATCAGCGCTTTGGCGGAAGGATGCGCTTTGGCAAGCCGCTTTTTCCAATCCGCATTTGCCTTGGCACCACGGGCCCCTGCCGCACGCCAAGCACTCAAAACGTGTTCCGGAACCTCAAACGCCGGATAGGGCCAGCCGAGTTTCTCGCGCGCACCGGCGATTTCGTCGGCGCCCAAGGGTTCGCCATGCGTCGAAGACTTGCCCTGCTTGTTGGGGGCACCGTAGCCGATGATGGTCTTGCAGGCGATGAGCCATGGCTTCGACGGATCGGCTTTGGCCTTTTTGATTGCGGCGGAAATCGCCTTCGTGTCGTGACCATCGACGCGGATCGTATTCCAGCCTGAAGCCTCGAAACGCTGCACCTGATCGTCGGAGACCGCAAGACTTGTCGCGCCATCGATCGAGATCGAATTGTCGTCCCAAAAGACGATGAGCTTGCCGAGCTTCAGATGGCCGGCAAGAGAAATCGCCTCGTGACTGATGCCTTCCATGAGGCAGCCGTCGCCGGCAATGGCATAGATGTTGTGATCGACGAGATCGTTTCCAACGCGCGCGGCGAGCAGTCGCTCTGAAATCGCCATGCCGACGGCGTTGCCAAGACCTTGCCCGAGCGGTCCGGTCGTCGTCTCGATACCGGCTGCATGGCCGTATTCGGGATGGCCGGCCGTTTTCGATCCGAGTTGACGGAAATTGCGCAACTCGTCCATCGTCATGCCCGGATAGCCGGTCAGATGAAGAAGCGAGTAAAGCAGCATCGAACCGTGCCCGGCCGACAGAACGAAACGATCCCGATTGGACCACGCCGGATCGCCGGCGTCAAAATTCAGTGCTTCGGTGAAGAGTACCGTCGCGACGTCGGCCATACCCATCGGCATTCCGGGATGGCCCGAGTTTGCCTTTTGAACCCCATCCATGGAAAGGGCTCGGATGGCATTGGCCATATCCTTGAGGTTCGCCGCCGTCGCGGGTGGCGTCTTCGTTTCCGACTTACTCATTGTATGAAAAATCCGGGTTTCAGAGCGCGGTCAGCCGCGCCCGGTTGCAATGATTGGGGCGACATTTACCGGGGGTTTTCAGCCCCGTCTATGCCTGCGGGGCCCTTGTTGGATAGCAAATCGCCGCCCCGCGCGGAAAGCAAGGGACCGCCACAGGCGATTTGGCCGCTAAAGTGGCCAAAATCACCGCCTCGTCTTACAATTTCACATCCTGCGAACGTGAAGCGATTTGCGCTTGCCGGGCCTCTTCTGCCGCGTCCTCGGCAAAAAGCTTCTCGAGGCGCAAACGATCACTTTGCGCCTTTTCTTGCAGCTTTTCCAAGTCGGAGGAAATCTTATAGTCCTCAACCAAGCGCCGCTCATCGTGCACCCGGAAAGTCTGGACTGCGCGCGCGGCAACGCGGTCCGAGTAACCGAGCCCCAGCAAGACCTGCTTTGTCATTTCGAGCGACGAGAGAAATGTTTCGCGCTGGATCGCCGTGATCCCGAGATCGAGCAATCGATGCGCGTGGGTTCGATTGCGCGCACGGGCAAAAATAGGCACGCCGGGGTAACGCGCCTTGACGATTTCAGCGGTCCGCATTGACGCGTCAATATCGTCGATTGCGAGAACGAAGGCCTTCGCTTTACCGGTTTGCGCGGCATCGAGAACTTCAGGCCGGCTGGCATCGCCGAAGAACGCCTTGCTCCCGAAACCTTTTACCGTTTCGATTTGCTCGGCGGAAATGTCGAGCGCGGTAAAAGCAATGCCTTTGGCGCGCAAGACACGCGCCACGATCTGTCCAAAACGCCCGAACCCTGCGATGACGACATGGGCGTCTTGATCGGGCATGGCGTCGAATGCGGACGCCGCTTGCGACTTGCGCTGAAAGAGTCGGCGTTCCAGCATCAACAAGAACGGCGTCAAAGCCATCGACAGGGTGACTATAACCGCGAGCAATTCTGCTGGTGCCTTGCCGAGTACGCCCGAGGCCTGGCCGACGGACAAAAGGACAAACGCAAATTCTCCGCCCTGTGCCAGCGCTAAAGCAAGTCGCCGCGACGGCCCCGATTCTAGCCCCTGCCAGCGCCCGATTCCAAACAGAATAGCCGCTTTGATCAGCATCAGAGCAATCGTCAGCGTGGCGATCAAAGCTGGTTGCGACAGGAGCAGTTTGAGATTGAGCGACATACCGATCGCGGTAAAAAACATGCCCAGCAGCAAGCCTTCGATGGGCGCAATATCCGCCTCAAGTTGATGCCGGTAACTGCTCTCGGCCAAAAGCGCGCCCGCGAGAAATGCGCCGAGCGACGCCGATAAGCCAACTTGCTGCATCACCAGCGTAACGCCGACGACGGTGAGGAGCGCCGCGGCAGTCATGGCTTCTTTCACTTTTGAGAGTGCAACGAGACGCAGCAAAAAATCGAGCATGTAGCGGCCCACGATGATGACAGCCGCGATGGTGGCAAGTGCCTTGCCGAATGCCACGTAGTCGATCTCGGCCGTCGCAGTTGCCGCCGAGACGGCAAGAAACGGCGCGAGCGCGATCAACGGGATTGCCGCAAGATCTTGAAATAGAAGCACCGCAAATCCGAGTCGGCCATGCCGAGTCGCAAGTTCCTTGTTCTCTTCCAGTATCTGCAATGCGAAGGCCGTGGACGACAGCGCCAAGGCGGCACCGGCAAAGAGCGCAGACTTCCAATTGAACCCGAGCACGGTTGCAATTGCGCCGAGCACGGCGGCCGTCAACACGACCTGCGCGGAACCTGCGCCAAAAATAGCTTGCCTCATGGACCAAAGCCGCTTCGGGCGAAGTTCCAGCCCAATAAGGAACAGAAGCAGCACAACGCCAAACTCCGCAACCTCGCGAATTTCGTTCGCGTCGTGGGCGGTAAAAACGACGCCGAGGCTGAAGGGGCCGAGGAGAATTCCGGCTGCCACGTAGCCGAGCACCGCCGCAATTCCCATGAGTCGAGCCAGGGTTGCCGCCACCACCAAAGCAGCCAGCATGATCGCGATCTCGGCAATTCCCATATTTCGCGCTCCTTTTTGCTGCTTCGCCTGGCACAGGGCTAGCGTGTTCGACGCCCTAAAGCGCCGCCCAACGATCCATTTGTTGGCACTGGTCGTATCACTGGCAGGTTCGCAGAGGTTCCGCTATGTTCGCACATCACGTCAATAGCCGGACACTGAGCCGGTACAGGACCCTGCCGAGCCCCACATCAATGGCCCATTTCCTCCATCGTGTAGCAGCCAGTGGCGACGTCGAGGCGTTCCGGGAACTCTTCGAGATGTATGCCCCCCGCGTTAAAGCTTACATGATGCGACAAGGCACGGACGCCAACACGGCCGAAGAACTGGCTCAAGAAACCCTGTTAACAGTCTGGCGCAAGGCTGGTCTTTACTCGGATGACCGTGGAAGTGCGACAACCTGGATTTTTACGATCGCCAGAAATCTGAGAATCGACAGGCTGCG